>NZ_JAAEEB010000003.1 GCF_013346935.1 Lactobacillus melliventris | reverse complement strand
CATCAGACTTGCGTCCATTGTGGAAGATTCCCTACTGCTGCCTCCCGTAGGAGTTTGGGCCGTGTCTCAGTCCCAATGTGGCCGGTCAGTCTCTCAACTCGGCTATGCATCATCGCCTTGGTAGGCCGTTACCTTACCAACTAGCTAATGCACCGCGGGCCCATCCTTTAGTGACAGCTCGAAAGCCGCCTTTTACTGCTTGAGCATGCGCTCTCGCTTCTTATTTGGTATTAGCACCTGTTTCCAAGTGGTATCCCAAGCTAAAGGGCAGGTTGCCCACGTGTTACTCACCCATCCGCCGCTCGCGCTCTTAACTTCCTACCGAAGTATTCCGTTAAAATTGCTCGCTCGACTTGCATGTATTAGGCACGCCGCCAGCGTTCGTCCTGAGCCAGGATCAAACTCTCATTTTTAAATGTTTGTTTGAATGTTTGCTCATTCGTTCCAAGATTCGCATCTCGGATTTATTTGCTTGCGAAATTGACTTCGCTCTTTTGTTTTGGGTTCTTGATAACCCGCACATTTTTGCGAAAACATTGTTCAGTTTTCAAGGTACTACCTGCTGCTCTAAAGCAGCTTTTTTATTTTGCCAGATTCATCTGCTTTTGTCAAGCACTTTTTTCTGACTTATTTTTGCCATCTTACCGGACAGCGTTTATTATCTTACTAAAACATCTGACTTTTGTCAACTGCTTTTGCTTGATTTTGTTTTGAACTCGTTACTTGTCGTAACTCGCTCAAACACAAGTAATACCTTACTCTTTTTATCTTAATTCGTCAACTTAATCATTTTGTTCGTTATTTAAGTAAATTAGTAATCAAATTAGTTTTGTCTAATATCTGATACTGCAATTTTTCGTTTTTATGACTAGACCAATTTACTAATTATTCGTAATTTGATCATTTTTTCAAGTATTGCAGCAAAAATTTTTTACAAAAAAAGCGCAAGTTTATTAAACTCACGCAAAAAATAATTGTTTCTCTAAATTAGAGTTTCTTCTTTAGTAATTTTTGTCATTCCGTTCATATAAGGAACCAAAACTTCTGGTACAGTAACTGTGCCGTCTTCATTTTGATAGTTTTCTAAAATTGCGGCAACAGTTCTACCAACAGCCAAACCTGAGCCATTAAGAGTATGTGCTAAATGCAATTTGCCATCTTCATCGCGGTAACGAATTTGTGCACGACGGGCTTGGAAATCAGTACAATTTGAACAACTGGAAATTTCACGATATTTATCTTGTGCTGGCATCCAGACTTCCAAATCATAAGTTTTGGCACTAGTAAAACTGGCATCCCCAGTAGATAAAGCAACTACATGATATGGTAAATCTAGTTTTTGCAGTAAATGTTCAGCGTTATGAGTCAGCTTTTCTAATTCATCCCATGAATCTTCCTGCTTACAAATTTTTACCATTTCGACTTTTCTAAACTCATGCATTCTAATTAAACCACGAGTATCACGCCCAGCTGAACCAGCTTCGCTTCTAAATGCTGGTGATAAAGCAGTAACATTGATCGGCAACTTGTCACCATGAATAATTTCATCACGGAAGTAGTTAACAAGAGGTACTTCAGCAGTTGGAATCAATGTTAGATCCCGTGGTTTGTCCGGATTATCATTATCAACAATCGTATAGACATCCTCGCGGAACTTAGGGAATTGCCCTGTGCCCTGCATTGATTCATCATTAACTAAATATGGCGGAATTATCTCTGTATATCCTTCCTTAGTGTTTTCATCAAGGAAGAAGTTAAAAACAGCTCGTTCGAGTAAAGCACCGGCACCCTTATAATAAACAAAACGGGCACCCGAGACTTTAGCTCCTCTGTCCCAATCCAAGATATCCAAATCTGTACCAATGTCCCAGTGCGCTTTAGGCTTAAAGTCTAATTTAGTTGGTTCATGCCATTTACGCACTTCTTCATTATAACTTTCATCCGGTCCGATTGGGTCAGAATCATCAGGGAAGTTAGGCAGTCTCAACAAAATATAGTTTTGCTTTTCAGTTAATTCAGCAACCTTGTCATCAAGTTCCTTAATTTCCTGTCCAACTTCACGCATTTTTTGCACTGCAGCAGAAGCATCTTCTTTATTCCTTTTTATTTCAGCAATTTCTTTTGAAACAGTATTACGTTCCGCTTTTAACTGCTCGCTGCGGTTTAATTCTTCACGCCGGTCAGCGTCAATTTTGACTAATTCATCCAATTCTTCCGGCTTAACGCCACGTCTGCCAAGTTTATCCTTAGCCCAATCAAGATTCTCGCGAATCACCTTAATATCCAGCATCTTTTTACCTCCACAAAAAAAGCCAATTCATCCCATCAAATTGGGACGAATTGGCTTATACATGGCTTCGCGGTACCACCCAGTTTCAGCTTAATTAAGCTGCACTTCATTAAGTCGGCGATAACGATGCCGCGTGCCGTGTAACTATTAATTACCCACATAAATGGAATCTGGAAACGACCTCTATTCGCTTGCACCACTATGCGAACTCTCTTAATCAGTCTTAGGATTCCGTGTTTGGATATTATTTTAAGCTATTATGCATTTTTTAGCAAATAAGTTTTAATGTTTTTTAGAATTATTTTAGTAAAACATGTTGCTTTTACAATTTAAATTTTTGCTCAAGATCAAACCAATCTGATTTTCTTAACAAGAAAAAATCCTCTTGATATTTAAAAAGGTTACTTACTTTACTCATATCGACCGAATAAATCAGCTTAAACCCTAACCGAGCAAGTAAATTTTGTGAACGAATATTATTTTGATAAGTTCCAGCCCAGATTTCCGACTGATTAAGCTTTTTGAATGCATAATCAAAAAGTATTTTTAAAGATTCCGTCATATACCCGTGACCGGAAAAGTCTTTATCAAGCAGGAAACCAACTTCTTTAGTATGCAGCAGTTCTTCTTCGTTAGTCCCCCTATTATATAGTTCAACTAAGCCAATTAACTGCTGCGAATTTCTCAAACAAATGCCATAACTATATTTTCTGGCAGCATACTGACCCACGGCAACTTCAGCTTCTGCTAAATTTTGATAATGACCAAAGCCGGCTAAACGCTGATAATATTCATCTTGGCCCCATTTAAGTATAGTTGGTGCATCGGCTAGATTAAATGGCCGTAAATAAATGCGACCGACCATTAGTGACCAACCAGTTTGAGCAACCAGTCCATGCCGAAATCAAGTGCGAAGCTATAAGCAAGGATAGTCCAAGGCTTACCCAATATAATTATCCAAAAATAAGTCCAGAACTTCATGTCGGTTAAACCAGCTAAAAGGCAGAGGACATCATCTGGTGCCATTGGTGCGACAATACAGATCGCAAAAAACCAGTTAAATTTACGCTGATTTTTGGTCCACTTCATATATTTATCAAGAGTTTTTTCAGAAACGATATGGAGAATAAACGGTCTGCCATAAAAACGCGCTAAAAAGAAGTTAATAATCGAGCCAACACAAATTCCCACATAGTTATAAATAAATCCGGCTACCGGTCCAAAGAAAATAACCCCGCCCAGAAGTGAGACCCCGCCAGGAATAATAGGAATAACAACTTGAATTATTTGGATTAAAACAAAAATAATTGGTCCGATTATTCTCTTATTAGCCAAATATGCTTTCATTTTAGCTTGACTAGTAAATATTCCTATTTTGTACCAATAAATACACAAAAGAATAATAATAATCCCACTAACAACGGTCAGAATATTTATTAATCTTCGACTAGCTTTAGCAGACAGATGCATAACTTACCTCCAATGTTAAGCCTCATTTTACCAAAAAATATGCAGCGTGATTAGTTTTTAATTCATTAAATACTAATATTTAAATAATTTAAATATTTCGCTTATAAAAATAAAAGGAAGCTAGTTTTAAAGCAAGTACAGCTTTCAGTTAAAGTATAATAGATACTAACAATATAATTTTTGGAGGAAAACTTAATGACCCAAATTATCACTGACGTTACTTATGATAAACAGAGAAAATTGCAAACAGATATTTACCAACCAGATAACAGTAATTCGAATGATATATTGTTGTTTTGGCATGGAGGAGGCTGGTTTCGGGGAGACAAAAGCAGCTTCAAAGACTTATGCGGTAAAATTGCTGACCAAGGCTTTACAGTTTTTGCACCTAATTATTCCCTTGCACCACAACATCTTTTTCCGGCCGCGCACCAAGACAGCATTAACTTTGTTGAATGGTTGTTAAAAACTGACTTTGTGAATCATAAAAAGCTCAGCATTACCCAAATTGGTGCTAGCAGTGGCGGCACAATGGCACTTAAAATTGCAGGTAAATATGGCTTCCCTACTGTTACTTGGTCTGCTCCTGTCAGCTATTCAGCTTGGATGAAAAATCATCAAGACGTTACACCAGCAGTTGATGGACGTAAAGAACTGGGCTTATCTGATTTACATGATATCAATAATGCTTTTTATAAATATTTTACTTTGGCTTATGCAGGCTCAAAAGATGAAGCAATATTAAAAAAGATGGATGCTAAATCTTATGATTACACTAATTTACACCAGTTATTAATGATTAATTCTGCAGATGAGCTATCACCTACTTCATACTTACTCGATTTTATTAACTATTTAGCGCAAAATAATCACGCAGTTGACTTAAAAATAATATCCGGCACCAAGCATGCAATGTCTTACGCTAATCAATATTTAGAATGTTCGTTAAATTATCTTCTGCAAGCAATAAAATAAATTTTATTATTTACTTACTAATTATTAGTAAAATATTCTGTATGTGATATAATAATTGATGAAAACGTTTTATATTTTTGATAAGCTTATCTTACAAATATTTTTAAGGAGATAACATTATGGCTAAATATCAATCTATTAATCCTTACACTAATGAAAATTTTGCCAGCTACGACAACCCGACAGCTGAACAAATAGAAGATGCACTGAATTTAACTAACGCACTTTACCAAAAATGGCGTCATGAAGGGCCTGAAACTCGAACAGCAACATTGCACAAAGTTGCAGATGGCTTGCGTGAACATAAAAAAGAAATGGCTGAAATCATGACCCGTGAAATGGGTAAAATGATTGGCGAATCTGAAGGTGAAGTTGATCTTTGCGCCTCTATTTGTGATTACTTTGCTGATAAGGGTCCCGAATTGCTAAAACCTGAACCAATTGATTCTCAATTAGGTGATGCATATTACCTAAAGCAAGCTACTGGCGTTGTAATGGCATGTGAGCCTTGGAATTTCCCACTTTATCAAGTTATCAGAGTATTTGCACCTAACTTTATTGTTGGTAATCCTATCATTCTGAAACATGCCCATAATGTTCCTGGCTCTGCAGCTTTGATTGCTAAAATCATTAAACAGGCTGGAGCACCCGAAGGCAGTCTGATTAATATGTATCCAAGTTATGATCAACTTGACCAAATGATTGCTGATCCAAGAATTCAAGGAGTAGCTCTAACCGGTTCAGAACGTGGTGGCTCTTCTGTTGCAGAAAATGCTGGCAAAAATCTAAAGAAATCGACTATGGAACTTGGAGGTAACGATGCCTTCATCATTCTTGACGATGCTGATCCTGCAGTTTTGAAGCAGGCTCTTAGTTCAGCCAGAACCTATAACGACGGACAGGTATGTACTTCTTCCAAACGGATTATTGTCGTTAAGTCGCGTTATGAAGAAACATTGCAAGAATTAAAGAAGGTCTTTTCTAGCTTAAAAGCAGGAGATCCGCTTGATCCAGCTACTACCTTGCCACCGATGAATTCACAAGCTGCTAAGGAAAAACTGACTAAACAAGTAGATAGTGCTATTGCAGCAGGAGCAAAAGTGTTCTACCAATATCCTGAAATTGATTCAGATGGTGCTTTCTTCCGTCCAACTATTCTAACCAATGTTGATCGTGACAATCCTGCATTTGACCAAGAATTCTTTGGTCCAGTTGCTATCATTTACGAAGTAGAAGATGAAGATGCTGCTATTGCTTTAGCTAACGATTCCAGTTATGGTTTAGGTTCCTCCGTTATCAGTTCCGATATTAAACGTGCACAAAATGTAGCTGCACAAATTGAAACTGGTATGACAGTAATCAACGGCACATGGATCAGTTCTGGTGAGTTACCATTCGGTGGTGTCAAAAAATCAGGCTATGGTCGTGAACTTAGTGACTTAGGTTTGATGGCTTTTGTCAACCAGCATTTAGTAATTTCTATGCCAACAAAATAATCAGTATAAGAGCATAAATTAAAAAAGCTGATGAGTAGCGTTTATATTAAACGTTAATTCATCAGCTTTTTTGTTGTCAATCTTTAACGGTGGCGTAAAAGATTGTATCCTGTTAGCCCCGTCGTCATTACGCTGGCTAAAATCAAGAAATATGTTGACGCACCGATTGATACCGCATATAAGAGTAGTTGACTAGTGATGCTATGTAAAATTCCTCGGTTTGACAGTGTGCTGTTAGACATTCTATAAATAAGGTAAATTAGAAAAACAGTTTCAATTAGAGAAAGGACAAATGCAATTGTCCTATTCTTTTTAGTATCCCTCATAGTATTATAAATAATAAATAGCGGAATCAGAACCATGACTAGCCAAATTACACAAAGCACAACTCCAGAAAGTAATGTGGCATTGGAAGAAAAAAGTCTGCCAGCAAGTCCGAAAGTGACTCGTGTAATTGACATTTTTTGACCGTAAGTCATATCTAAGACAGATGCACCAGACCCGGTAAATAAAACTATTAAGTTTATAACTGCTAGTAAAACGACTAAAAGCTGGACAAAGGTAAAATGCTTGTTTACCTGAATACTCTCCATATGTCTGCTACCCTTCTGGGCCAATCTGCTTTTCGCTTTAACTTTTTCTTTCGACTCAGCCACATTATTAAACATATTAGACCCGAGTTGATTTACTTTTTCTGTTAGCCGTAGATCCACAGTATAGCGCTCTATCTTTTCTGCACGACTACAAACAAAGTAGAGCCAAACGAGTAATGCAAAAAAGCAAATCCAGCCAAAACTACGGGAAAAACTCATGATAATTAATAGTGCAATTCCCAACAGAAAAACAATCATGCTGTTAACATGAATCCATTGCAGCATGCGCTCAATAACTGAATTTTGTTTTTCTGGATAAAATTCTTGCCGGTAGACTTTACGACTGGCAATTTTTTTAGCGGTTTTTTCATCTTCAAAATGAGCTTTTTCGTGCTGGTCTGTGAAAAAAGTTTCACGATATTTTTGTAAATCAAAGTGACAATTAGGACAGGTAACATCCGCATCAGTAATGGGACGACCACAGTTTGGACAAGTAGTCATAAGAAACTTCCTTTAATCAATAATTATAATAAGTTAATCATAAAACAAAAATAGCGATAAGGAAAACGTCTTTATCGTTATTTTAATACAATATTTTTTTACTGTAATTTTTGAATTTGTTCTTTAACTTGCTTTATCTGAGCAATTGAAGCCTGCGAATCAAGCATTAAGCGATCCAATTTAAATTTGAGCAATTCTAATTCATTATTATTGCTACTTGCAGGCTTCTTTTTCTGTGCTGCGGAAGTTATTAAACGTCCGTTTTTGATTTGCCAATTTTTAACTTTGAGTTGTTTAATAAACGCCTGATCATGTGATACCAGTATCATAGCAAATGGATAGGCAATAACAAATTCAGCCAGTGCATTAATCGATGCAATATCTAAAAAATTAGTCGGTTCATCGAGCAGCAATAAATTATATTGACCAGTAATTATTTTAGCTAGGTTGAAACAGACGAGCTGACCGCCACTAAGATCACTTATTTTATGCTCGCCATACTGACGTAAATGCAAATCGCCTAAAACTTGCATAGTTGAACTATGATCAAACATACTGGTAGCAAAAAGAGAATCAAATAAACTTTCATCAGTTTGGCTTGTCATAATGTTTTGGTTAAAATACCCTATTTTAATTTTAGGATTATAAAAACCAGCCAACTGTTTGTTCTTGATTTTTTCCAGAAAAACAGATTTACCAACCCCATTTTGTCCAGTTAAAACTACTTTCGCCATATAATCGAGGTTAACTTGTTGCTCAATGGTAAAGAGCTTTTGCCCATAAGCATTAACCGGTTGTTTCTCTAGCCGTAATGCTTTGCTTTTAGAAGAAATAGACAGGTCAGTTATTGCGCTATTGCCATTTTTCAAGGTAATTGCATGATGAATTTGCGGCTTTTTTAGTTCTCCTTTTTCCTTATTGATGCGGTTAGCGAGACTTTTACTAGCTCTGATAACATTGTTTGCAGCTTTTTGCTTGCCCAGCGACTTTGAGCGCCAATCAGATGAAGAAAGTCCTTTTTTATTATGAGAAAAAGTCCTAGCCTTATTGACATGCTGATTATAACTTTTCTTTAACTGTTCAATATGCTTTTTCTTTTGCTCATATCTGGTTTCAGCTCGTTTTTGCTCATCTCGGCGAAAACAGCAAAACTCCTCATAAGTCCCTGAAAAATTTTTGATTTCTTTATTTTGAATATACCAAACTGAATCACAGACGCTATTTAAAAAGTTCTGGTCATGGCTGATAATTAGGCAGGCAATTCTGCTTTTACTTAATAACTTTATTAGCCATTGTTGCTCTTCAATATCCAAATTAGAAGTAGGTTCATCCAAAAGTAGTAAGCCGTTAGGCATATTTTTTAACTTAGCAATTGCTTCTCTGAGAGCCAATTTTTCTCTTTGACCGCCACTCTTATCACCGGCATCAAGTAGTTGCGGGACATAAGCAAAATTACAGTTTCTAGTAATTTCACCTTTAATTGTAAACATATCTGTTAATTTTTCTTGAGCAAGGATTCGCATTAATGTGGTTTTACCAGCACCATTGTTACCAATCAAACCAATTTTTTGCCCAGAATTGATGCTCAAATTTGAGACCGTCAGCAGTGTAGAAGCTGCCACGCCAATTTGTAAATAATCTATTTTAATTAATTCCACTATAAGACCTCAATGTGTACGCGTAATTCATAAATAAGTTGCAATATTAAGTTGCTAAATTATTTCTCCTGTTAAAGTGAATTGCCCTACGTTGAGTTAAAGAAGTGGTTATTGCTTTAAAACTGCAACTAGAGCTTATTGATTATTTACTTGTCTTGACATTCCAGTATTCCTTGCTTTCTACTTAAAATTTTATTAAAAAACATTATACTATAACTAATCAGCTTTTGTAAACCCGCTAAAAAGTGCATCAAAAAAGGGTTGAAATCCTCTAAACTAGAATTTCAACCCTTTAATTAATTTCAATTAGTTTTTAGCACGCTTATTTTTGTGCCAATGAACACCTTCATAGGTCAACTTGACTGCAGCTGACAAAGTGATTGGCATAATAAATACTAAAATTAGCAGTCCAATAATCACTGCCAGTGCAACTTCAATCAGAGTCGGAATTCCTGATGGAATTAGCGCGGCAAACGTACCACCTAAAATAATGGCAGCTGAAACTACAACTGTTCCAATTATTCCACACGCTTTAAGCATCCTTTGACTCGGACTGCCGCCTTCAAGTTCACGATAACGTGTCATTAAGAAGATACTGTAATCAACACCCAAGGCAATTAACATGATAAAGCCGAAGAATGGCGTGTTCCAGGTTAGCATAGTTTTGCCTAAAGTAGCTTTAACTACCCACTCTGTAATTGATAATGAACAGAAGTAAGCAATTAAGAGCGTACCCAAGATGTAAACAGGTTGCAAAAGTGAACGAGTTACAAAAATCAGGGCAATACCAATTCCAATCAACATTATGGCAGCAGTTCTAATAAAGTCTCTGTTGGCAATATCCTTAATGTCAGCGATGTTAGAACTCTCGCCACCCATTGCTACTGTGGCTTTCTTAAGACGAGTACCTGCAAAAGACTTTTTAGCCATTAAGCTCAGATCTTGCGCCTTCTTAGTTGCTTTAAGACTACTTGGATTTGACTTGAAGACAATCATCAACATAGTTGACTTCTTGTCAGGACTCAAATAATTCTTAATCGAAGTTTGGAAAGTATCGTTTTTAATAAATTCTTGTGGGATATAGAAAGTATCTGCAGCTGAAGAACTTGCTAAACCAGTAAGATAAGCCGCTCCTTGACCAAGTCCGTTATTTACTTGATCCACACCATTTGTAATCTTAGGTGTGCTTGAAGCCAACTTGCCAGCACCAGAGTTCAGTTGGCCAACGCTGGAATTCAACTGGCCAATACCGGAGCTCAGTTGACCTGTACTGGAATTAAGTTGGCCAATACCTGAAGTTAACTGACCTGCGCTGGAATTAAGTTGACCAATGCCACCGTTCAAAGTAGCAGCCCCACTGTTTAATTGGCCAGAAGCAGTAGCTAATCTGCCGACACCAGATTGCAGCTGACCCATTTGACCAGATACATCTGGCATTGAAGCAGAAGCTTCTGCCCATGATTTTTCTAGAGCAGCTCCTGCGGCCTGCATTGCCGCCATCTTCTGCTGTTGGGTTAAGCCAGGAATACTGCCAATACTCTTAGCCAAGTTGGCTTTATAGCTCTTTTCTAAAGCAGCTTTGGTATTTTTCTGCGCACTTGCAATACCGGCACTACCACCTTTGAGCTGAGAATTTAATTGGTTTAAGCCACTAGTCATTTGCTGTGTACCGTTTTGCAAGCGACTTGCACCACCTTGCAATTGACCAGTACCATTTTGTAATTGGCTGGCACCATTTTGCAATCTGCCAGTTCCGCTTTGCAATTGACTTGCACCGTCAGCTAACTTGCCAGTTCCGCTTTGCAGTTGACTAGTACCATCAGCTAATTTACTTGCACCCGCAGTAAGCTTCTTACTTGCACTGCTTAATTTGCCTAAACCAGCACGTGCCTGATCAACTCCTTGATTGACAGTATCTAATTGATTCTTAACGTAGAGTTGATCAATGCTTTCACCATAAGGTTGGGTAACAGAAGTCACAAAAGCTACATCGTCTGATGCCTGGAGCTGTCTAGTTAATTGATCAATTAGACGTAAGTCGGCTTCATTATCAAGTTTGTGGTCACTCTTAATATAAAGAGTTGATGGTTCGGCCATTCCCTTTGAAAAGTGGTCTTCAACAACGAGCATCCCTGCTTTAGCCGGCACGCTGTTATCAATCTCATCCGTGTCATCATAGTTCAAGTGACCGGTATACATCAGACCAAAAGGAAGTACGACTACAGCTAACACAATTAAATAAATAATTGGGTGGGCAAGTGTACCTTTTGAAATACCATGCCACAATTTATCTTCATGTTCACCAGTAAATTTCTTCACCGGCCAGAACATTTTTTCTCCCAAAACAGCCATGAAGAACGGGTTGAGTGTCAAAAGCACTATTAATAAAACAGCAACACCGACTGCAACACCAACGGCTGATTGGTAAATGGAAAAGTTGGCTAAGCTAAGAGCTGAGAAGCCAATTAAAATGGAAGAACCGGAATAAAGAATTGTTTTGCCAGCAACCTTTAAGGCACTGTTCATCGCTTCGTAGCGATTCATCCCTTTACCCAGATCTTCTTTAAATTTATCATACAAAAGAATGTTATAGTCTGTACCAATTCCGAACAGCACAATAATCATAAAGACTTGCGTGAAGTTAGAAAACGGGAAGTTCTGGTATTTAACTAGGTTGGTAACAATCGCAAATGATGTGATAAAGGAAACGCCAACCGTTAGTAATGAGATCAAAGGCACAATTGGTGACCTGAAGACAATTACTAACACGATGAAAATAAAGATAACAGTTATTACCTCTGTTTTCTTGATCCCCTCTTGAATTGCATTTGAAAAAGCATTCTGTAAAACATCTGCACCAGTGACATAAGTTCTAATGCCAGCTGTTTTAACTGCTTTAGTTAACTGCGACTCAACATCATTAATCGGTCCGTGCTTTTTGGCCACGTTTAACTGCATTATCCAGGTAGTATTATCCTTTGATTGCAGCTTTTTCTTCGTAGCAATATTATCGTCTGGACCTAATACCATTTTGATACCGTATTGGTCCTGATCATCTTTTAATCTGCTAACTGTTTCGTTAATGGCATCTTTATCATCAGCAGTCAATTTACCTTTTTGCTTATTAAAGACTACAGCAATTTGGTAGGTGTCTTTTTGTTTAGGACCCCAGTCATTTTGAATTGACTTTGCAACTTCACTTTGAACATCTGACGGTAAGGAAATATTTGAGTGCTCACGGGTTAACCCTGTAACGTCCGGCAAAGCCACAACAGAAATGATTAAAATTAAAATCCATGCAATTAACGAGAAAATATGATTTTTTACTAGTTTATGCACTCTGATTTTCCTTTCTATTTTTTTGCAATAATTTCTTAGGCTGAACCAATTGAATAATTAGTTCATGATAACCCTGGTCAGCCTCTTCACTAGTTTCTTCTGTAAAAGAATCTGATACATCTAAGAAAACGTATCCTAATACTGCCCCAATTAAGGAATGGAGCGAAACCGTGCTGTCACTTCTTAAATTTAGTTTGTCAGCCAAAGCTATTATTTTTAAAATTTCTTGAGTAATAGCATCGTCTTTTTTGTATTCGTTCAAATGATAAAGAATACTAATTAATGCGGGATCGTCCAAAATAAAGTCGCGGACGATATCAGCAAATTTAAGTAAAGCCTCTTCACCTGAAATTCCAATCAAATTATCAACTAATTTTTTACCTAAAATTTTAATTCTGCTTGCACCTACAAGCGACAACAATTGCTTTCGGCCTGAAACATAGTGATAGAGTGACTGCGAACGAACGCCTAACTCCTTAGCTAGGTTCGGCAGAGTGGTCGCGGAAAGTCCCTTTCGTCCAATCAGCTCCGTCGCCTTCGCAATTACCTTATCTAAATCAAGGCTTCTTTTTTTAATCATTTTCACCCCTCCTTTTGACAGCATAGTGAATAATATAGCACTACAATGTGAAGAATACAATCTACAAACTGTAAATTATTTTAATTAATAAAAAAAGCCCCAAAGCCTTTATTTAGCGGGGCTTAAAAGTTAAAGATTTGGTAAAGCTCGCAACAATATTGTTATTTAAAAAAGTTATTAACTACTTTACCTAATTTAACAAAATTATGGTCATTACTACTCCACACACTGACGCAGTATGCATTGCCATTAGATTGGACCAGCGCTACGTTTGCTTTACTGTCACCGATGGCATATATCAGACCTTTATGATCACGGACAATCTTGGGCTTATTTTTAGCCGTACTTAACGTACCCAAAACCTGATTGGAGTATTGTCTGCTTAAAATTTGATCATGGTAAAGACTCACCATGATTTTATTTAAATCATTGGCAGTAGTTAAAGCTGCAGGTGACTTAGAAAATTTGTTTTTTATTACTGTATCCTTAGCACCTGTTTTTTTAATAACTGCGTTTACCTTTTTAGATTTAACAGTACGAAGAAGGGCATTAGCCGCCGTTGGGTCACCTTGCATCATTAATTGCTTTAAATAAGATGCATTGTAAGCAATTCCCTTTTGCAAAAGCTTTTCTCCTTTAACGCGATCAGCTTTTTTTATTTTGATGGCTTTATTGGCAATGGACTTGCCGTGTTGCTCTTGATAAGTCATTGCAATCAGCAAAAATAAACGGCTAATAGAATTTACCCCGTGATGTTGAGTAGTATTAGAAACGCGGGCAAATTTATTATTAGTAAGATCCTGCACACAAACCTGATAACTCTGTTCTTTTCCCATTACTTGGGCAATGCTTTCTGCCCATTTTTTCTCACTACCAGAGGCAATTTTAATATGATTAGGATATTCAACGTTAGCAACTTGTGGTTCATGAACTGACTTTTGTCCTTTTTTATTTCTCACAACCTGTTCTTGCTTTTCGCCAACAATTTTTAAACTGCTATTCTCCACTCTTTTGAGGTTGGCAGAATATAGCATAAAAGCAATTAAAGCCGAAATTAATGAGCCTAACAAAACTTTGTTTTTCATATAAATGCCTCAATTTAAAAGAAATGATGTCGTTTCATTAATACAATTAGCCAGACCATCAAAAAAATTGTGATCAGGGTGATTGCAATCCAGTCAGATGAACTATGGCCAACTGGAAGACTGACATTCATACCGTAAAACCCAGTTAAGATAGTGGGAACAGTTAAAACCAAAGACCAAACAGTTAAGAACTTCATAGTATCATTCAGGTTATTGTTCATCATATTATTGGAAGTTGCTGATAAGGTTTGCGTAACCTGCTGCGAAATTTTCACCATTTCTGCTGACTGATTCGATTCAATCAAGACATCATCAAGACGTTCACGACCAGGCTTAGTAAAATCTAGTTTAGACATTTTTAAACTATGCAACATCATCAAATTAGTCTGAATTGAACTAGATAAATACACCAGACTTTTTTCAATATTGGACAACTCTACTAAATCTTTATTGTTAATATCACCGGAAAGCTTTTGGTCCAAACTGTTGCGTTCAGTGTCAAGCTGCGTAACCGCCCGTTGAAAATACTGTGATAAATACAACAAAAACTTCATTAATAATTCCGTGACATCTTGTGCAAGAGATAATTCCCGTCTTGTTGCAGTATCATTGAATTCATCAAAGACATAGCTGGTTGATTGCGTATGAAAAGTAAAGATGTTCTGACCTGATATTAAAAAAGTTACAGGATGCGCTGTAAAATGCTTAATCGCTTTAGTAGGCCAAATAGGTACATCGTAAACAAGCAAATTAATGTGCGTGTGCGTATCATAGTCATAGTGCGGCCGCTCATGTCTGTCTGAAATATATGTAATCATATCAGGAGTGAAATTAAAATCTACTTGCAGCTTGTTGCTGTCCTCTTCACTCAAATTACTGATGTCATACCATTTGTAATTGGTCTCCACCGGAAACTTTTGCTCTCTAATCACTTTCTCACCCCTGGCCGCTATATTTAGTTGATATTATTACCAGCTCTCTTATGCCATTATTATCTTACCATTCAAGTGAAAAACGACAAATAAAAAAACAGGCCTCGGCCCGTTTTTTTAATATTTTATCACTTAACTATTGTTTCCACGCAGCATCAAATTTGTTTTTACCTGTTGTAATAGCCTTTTCTACATTACGGTTCTTTTGCGCAGCTGACAAAATTGATTGCATAATAGGAGTCAATTGACTATATGTAGCACTTGAATCCTTGATTACAGGAACGCTGTAGAGTGAATTGGAATTGAGAATATCCTCTAATTTTGCCGGCAGCTTAAAGTCCTTGTTTGCCTTATATTCGTCAGACTTAGTAGCTGTTTCATTAACTGGAATATAACCAGTTTCCTTTGCCCATTTAATCTGACCGTCTTTAGAAGACAAGTATTTCATAAATTTAAAAGCAGCTGCCTTTTGCATAGCACTGGCGTGGCTAAACATATAAATATCGGTCCCTTGCGACATCGTGTACTTACTTGGACGAGCTGCAACTTCATAAGTGAAGCCCTTCTTAGCCGCCTGTTTAATCCAAGTCTCAGTTGAAGAAGAGGTCACAAACATAGCCAATTTTTGATTGGTAAATGGGATATAAAGATATTTATCTGAACCAGGCATTCTGAAGTAGCCCGCTTTTTCTCCATTTATAAAGTAGTTAAGCAACTTTCTTGATTTAGTACCGGTAAAATCAATTTTGCTGGAGAAATTCTCGCCTTGATTTTTCATTCCTAAAACGTAGTAGTTGTCTAAGTCATCAAAGCCGGCACCAACTACCTTGTGATTACTCTTTTGGTAAATAGTTTGCGCTGCCTTTTTAACCTCAGTCATAGTTGTAGGTACTTTGGTGATACCATACTCCTTAAACATCTTGGGGTTATAAATTAAAACTTCAATTGACTTATTAAACGGAATACCATATTGGGTGCCTTTGATTTGGGCACCATTCAGCATATCCTGTTTAATGCCTGATGCAGCAACGCTGCCCCAACCGACATCTTTATTATTAATGTATGGCTTGAGGTCTACCAACATCTTATTCTTGGCTGCACTTTCAAGCCAACCCGGATAAGCCTGGGTAATGGTTGGCAAATTCTTAGGTGATTGCAAAGTTGAAGTAATTTTTGATTGCAGATTATCATAATCACCTTGTTGCTCAAGTTTAATTTTAATCTTAGGATTTTTATTCTCGAAGTCCTGAGCTAAACTTTTCAAAGTTTTTTCCTGAGCACCCTGCATCCCGTGCCAAAAAACAACTGTAGTTTTCTTAGTTACTTTAGGAATTTTGTTTGAACTTGATGACGACGAATTGCTGTTATTTGAACAAGCAGCAGTTCCAACTAAAGCCAAGCCCGCGACTGCCAGAGCCGCCAGCTTTTTACCGAAATTCATAATATTATTTTTTCCTCCAGAATATTTTTACGCGCTCACTAGTGATACTGTGAGCATTAATTCTCACTTATTGTATAGCAGATATAGATTAATTACAATAAATTAACCAAAAAAATTCGGCTTTATTTGTATATTTTACTTTATTTAATTATATAGTTCACTACATTACGAACATTTATTAGAAAATTATTCTCTTGGCCTTTATTGCCACAAAAAAAGAGCCTGCCGTGAAAAGACAAGCTCTATGATAAAAATTGCTATTTAGTTTTTATTGTTTCCAAGCAGCATCAAATTTTGTTTTACCTGTTTTAATTGCATCATTAACATTTTGCTTCTTTTGTGCAGCAGCTAAAATGTTTTGCATAATTGGATTTAAGCTACCGTAAGCTGCACCGGCATTCTTGATAATTGGCACGCTATACAGGTTAGCCATTGCATCTTCAAGTTTAGCTGGCAGCTTAAGCTTCTTTGAGTCCTTGTACTCGGCAGAATCAGCAGCAGCTTGATTAACTGGAACATAGCCGGTTGCATTAGCCCATGTAAGCTGACTAGCTTTTGAAGTTAGGAACTTGATGTAGGTAAATGCAGCAGATTTTTGGTCAGCTGAAGCATGCTTAAACATGTAAATGTCAGTACCTTGTGACATGGTGTATTTACCAGGACGAGGAGCAACATCATAAGTAAACTTATTGCCTACTCCTTGTTTAACAAAGCCTTCACCAGCAGAAGTACCAATGTACATTGCTACCTTTTGGTTAGCAAATGGTCCGGATAAATAGTGCTCTGAACCAGCAACTCTGAAGTAGCCTTCTTTGATGCCATCTGCATAAAAATTAATAACTTTCTTTGAAGTGTCGCCAGCAAAGTCAATTTTACTTGAGAAGTCAACGCCTTCATTCTTCATGCCTAAAGTGTAGTAGTTTGATAATGAGTCAAAACCAGCACCAACGACTTTATGATTACTCTTGTTGTAGATGATTTGTGAATCTTTCTTCAGCTCATCCATAGTAGCCGGGGCTTTTTTAATACCATATTTCTTAAGCAAATCAGCATTATAGGTCAAAACTTCGATTGACTTGTTAAAAGGAATACCATATTGTTTACCATTAATCTTAGCACCATCAAGAAGTGCACTCTTGATATTAGAAGCTTCACTACTGCCCCAACCAACTTCTTTACTATTAATGTATGGCTTTAAATCAACCAGCATGTTTTTGTTGGCAGCATTAAAGAGCCAGTCAGGATAGGCCTGAGTAATGGTGGGCAAGTTGTTAGGTGACTGCAAAGTTGAATTAATTTTAGCTTGTAAGTCGTTATAAGCACCTTGATTTTCCAATTTGACCTTGATCTTAGGATTTTTGCTTTCAAAGTCTTGTGTCAACTTCTTTAATGTAGCTTGTTGCACACCTGTCATACCATGCCAAAAGACAATATTGGTTGTCTTCTTGACTTTAGCAATTTTTTCTGAACTTGAAGATGAGGAAGAATTAGAATTGCTTCCGCCATTTGAACAAGCTGCAGTACCAACAAGAGTTAAGCCAATAGCAAACGCAGCGGCCAACTTTTTACTAAACTTCATTTGGTTAAAACCTCCCAAATATAAAAACTAAACAACATTTTTATGATTAATCAAAGCGTAACTGTTTGATTGCGCTTTGGTAAAATCCTGTTACCATAAGGGTTCTCTACCAGCTCCGGATGCAATGTGTGCACAGGAATCAGTGTTGGTGGTTGAACCAAATCAATAATTTGTCTTAGTTCTTTTTCGTCAGCGTGACCAGAACAACGCAACATTTGAACTGCAATATTTTGCTTCTCCAACTTTTGCAAAAATGGCTGATATGCTGGATCGAAATCTCCTAACGGCTCAGCATTTGAATGAATATATAAGCCTCCTTTTTGCAAATGTTCAAAATCAGCAACTGCCTGCCAGAGGAATTCGTGATCATCGTTTAGCAGTTCTTTGTATTGAACAGCCAATTCTGGTTTCAGATCAGCGAATTTCTGCTCCCCTGGCAAGTAGTAATACGGCAAATCCTGATTAATGCTTTCCTTGAGCAAGTGAGCTCTTGCGGCATGTAAAACAACTTTACGCGGTGAAGCAGAGATAATGCGCAACAGTCGCTCTACATTGGTCGGATAAGTATTGAAAGTGATTTGCCGGTTAGGATTATCTTTTTGTAACTGAACAAATTCTGCGGTTAACTCATCCTCATTTTTAGGGCCGGTAAATTCTTCGCTATTTTCGTCATGCTTTTCTTCCGGCCAAGAAAAGCCGGTTGCCTCAGTAATTAAAACGTCGCAGTCCTTTGCAGCTGTCAAAAATTCTTTGACCCAATCAGGATGATAACCGTGCAAGCGAATGTCACCGGTATAAGCAATTGCTAAATCGGGTGTCTTAACTATAAGGCCAGTGGCACCATAGGCATCGTGGTCGCTAGGCCAAACAGTCATCGTAATATCGCCTACTGCTATTGGCTTTTGGTACTCAGCCGCAATAATTGGGCGAGTATAGCTGGGTTCATGCTTAGCAGCTGGGAGTAGAAAGTCCCCTTTTTCATTCAAAGCCGGCAGCATCTTAGCCGTTAATGGTCCCGCATATAAAGGTATTTCGGGTGCCAAAAAATTCATGGCCTTGCTGTGATCCAGATGAAGGTGCGATATGTAAGCAGCAGCGTGTTCCCACCGTTCATGATCAAGCGCCTTACCAGTTAATTCTGGATCATAAAAGTTAGGTACATCCCCAATCAACTGATTATTAACTAAAGTCTGGTATTTTTCATCAGGCAGATTCAATTCCGGTCTGTAGACCTCACCCAAGTCAAACAAAACATGAGACTTGTTATAAGCTACTTCAATCATTGGCCCGCCAATAGTATTTAAGCCGTTGTAAAAAGTGATGGTGGTTTTAGCCTTTAAGGTCATTACGCACTACCCCCTTGATGATCTGCTTTCTAAAGATTAAGTACAAAATTAAAATTGGTAAAACAGTTAAAGTTGCAGCAGCTAATTGCAATTGCGTCTCACTGCCGGCGTCAGAAGCAAAGGCCGACAAACCATTATTTAGAAGGCGCATCGTATCTTCATTGGTAACCAGCAATGGCCAGAGAAATGAATTCCAGCCAGAAATAAAGCTAAGCAAGCCGACGGTAAACAAACCGCCCTTTGACATCGGGACTAAAATTTTCCAAATGTAGTCCCAATCGCTGGCACCGTCAATCATGGCCGCTTTATAAATCGTATCCGAAATTGAACCAAAGTAGCTCTGCAAGTAATACATGTAGAAAATGGAAGTCAAGAACGGCAAAACCAATCCTACATAAGTGTTGAGTAAACCCATATGAGCAATTGTGTTGTAGTTGGTAAAAATAATTGCTTCACCTGGTACCATCAATAAAGACAATAGCACCAGTTGAATTAAACCTTTACCTTTAAAACGCAAATTGACCATGGCAAAAGCTCCCAGCAAAGAGTTAAACAAACTAACAATCGTGGTCACGCTGGCTGTTAGAACCGTGTTGAAAAAGTAGCGCCCAAATGGGGCACGTGCAAAAACTTTGGCGTAGTTGGACCATTCAAAATGGTGCGGTATCAAAGTTGGCGGAATCGAAGTGGTTTCCTGAAAACTCATTAAGCCGCCCAAAATCATATAAATAAAAGGAAAAACGGTAATGATGGCAAAGATAAATAAAATAATGTAACTGAATAAAACCCCAATGCGAATTCGTTTCATTTAATATTCTCCTATCTTCTTCATCATCTTGCGTTGCAGGAATGTCGCAAACAGAATTATCAGGAATAAGATGACTGTTGCCGCCATAGCAACACCGGGAGTACCGACAATTTGGAACTTATTGTAAATATAGAACACTGCAGTCGTTCCCGAATTACCTACTCCGGCCTGACCGTTAAAGAGGGCATAGACAGAAGTATAAATCTTAAATGCTCCAATAACATTCATTGTCAACAGAAAAGCTATTGTAGGAACAAGTTCGGGCATGGTAATCCGCCAAAACTTGTCACGACCACTGGCACCAAACATATCCGCTATGGTGTAAAAATTGGGATCAATATTACGCAACGCTCCCATTAATATGACGATGTTAAATGCTAAAGATGACCAAATACCAAAGATAATGATGGTCGTTAACGACATTGCTGGATCATCAATCCAGTCGGGAGCTGGTAAATGCAGGCATCTGAGCACGAAATTTAACATACCGTAATCACCGTTAAAGATATAGCGAAAAACTATCCCAATGGCAATTGTCGAGGTGACATAAGGCATAAAAAACGTAGTTTCAAAGAATGATTTATGTTTTACTTTGTCAAAAATAATCCACGCCAGCATGATCGAAATAGCTAGACCAACTGGTACAGAAATAATGGCATACAGTACAGTATTCTTAATCGCTAACCAGAACTCCGGGTCTTTAAAAATATATTGATAGTTGCTAAAGCCATTCCAGCGCAGGTCAATTAGCGAACCACTCTGAAAGCTCATCCCAAAAGCGCGCAAAATGGGATAAATACTAAATAACGTGACAAAGATAATAGTTGGTGCTAAAAAAAGCCAAGCCTTCTTTTGATTAGTCTTCATTAGTAAACTCGCTCTCCTTCAGGCGTAAATAGAAATATCCTATTAAATCGCATTTTGAGTTTAATTTGATCGCCCCTTTTAATTGGAGTCTCCAGATTAATTAGTGAACGGACTTGCTGATTATCAAATGTAAATTTCAAAATACGTTCACGTCCAATTAATTCAATATCGTCGACCTTCGTCTCAAACAGACCATCAGGGTCGGGCACAATATTTTCGGGTCGCACAGACAAGATATACTCACCATCTGGAATTTCGCGTTTAAAACGGGACTGTTCCAGATCAGCAAGATTAATCGTAAATTGGCTTGACTTTAATTCATTTGCAGTTTTAGTTATTTTAAAGTTATCAATTACAGGATTGCCAACAAAATTGGCTACAAAATAATTATTAGGCTCCAGGTAAAAGTTTTGCCCTAAATCATCTTGTTGAATAACACCGTCATTAAAGAGAATGATTTTATCTCCGATTGATAATGCTTCTTCTTGATCATGGGTAACAAATAAGGTAGTAATACCAACAGACTTAACTAATGAACGAATTTCTTCGCGAATTTTAAGGCGCAATCTGGCATCCAAATTGCTCAATGGCTCGTCCATTAATAAAATTTGTGGTTCTTGCACCAATGCACGTGCAATTGCTACACGTTGTTGCTGTCCACCAGATAAATTACCAGGTTTTTGATCAGCCAATTCAGTAATTTGGGTTAACTCCATATATTTGGTAGCAATCTTTTTGGCTTCCGCCTTTGGCTTCTTATTAGCTCCTACAATTAGCGGAAACATGACGTTTTGCAAAACAGTCATATGTGGATATAATGCATAGTTTTGAAAAACGTAGCCAATATGGCGGTCCTTGGGTGCTACTTTGACGACCGACTTACCGTTAAATAAAATATCTCCCTCTGTGGGATTTAGTAAACCGGCCAAGATATTCAAAATGGTTGTTTTGCCACACCCAGAAGGTCCTAAAAGACACACCAAATCGCCCTTTTTAACAGAAAAACTAACATTTTTAATCGCTTCATGACCGTTGTCATAAACTTTCCGCAGGTTTTTCACTTCAACAAATTTATTGTTATCCATTAACTCGCACCACTATCATCTTTATTTCTTCTTTTTCTACTCTCCTAATTTTAAGATAAAAAGCTTGAGAACACAACCTAATTTGCTTGATTAAAATTCGTAATTTTCTTATCATACCATCGCATAAGAGCTAAATATTCGTAATTATTGCACAAATTACTAATTATTATCAACAAATAACTTTTATTGTTCTTTTTTAATTACTTTGCTGCAAACAGAATAAGCGGCAGTAAAACTTGCTGCCGCTTTAGTTAATCTCTTTATATATTAATTATTAATTTATCCGAACATTTGGTTATTTTTAGTGGGGAAATTTTGCCTTGAAAGCTAAATTAATAGTTTTCTTTCACATAAATTTCATGATTGACTTTAGCCCGACCATTATTATAGTTAAAAGAATAGCCTGGCTGGACGTTAAATAAATAAACGTTAAAATCCAGTGTGCCATCAGTTGACACAGCCTGTAAATTAATCCCCCGCGCCATTAATTCATTGCCGCGAAAGATGGGTGTGGCCTGGTAAATTACTTTTTTATTCTGCCTGAGCGCCACACGAATACGGCTTTCAAACATTGTCTGAATCCTCTGATTTGAAAAAGCAGACTGGGTGAACAAATTTTTCGGATTATTTTGGTCACCAGAAAGATTACGCGGATTAAAATTGCCGTCAAGATCAATACCTGCCGAAACAGAATAAGCTATGAGGTGGCCGCGATTATAAATTTGAGTACCATTGCGCCGGTTATAATGCCAACCCGTTGGTTCGATAAACTGCCGCTCTCTTAAGCTATCATTAGCCACATTACGTTTTTGCAAAAAAGCCGTATTGGAATGGGAAGTTCGGTTTAAGCTGTCCAAGTCAGAATATATTACCCGGTTAACGCGCCAGGCATTTTTAATTAAAGTTGAATGGTCATTATTAACTGTAATATAAGAAGAACTGCCGCTTTTAAAATCTAAATCAGCCAATTTTTGATAGTCCTGGCTGGATAAGCCACCATAAACTTTTGCAGCGGGTTTAGCTTTTTCTATTTTATTATCCTTTTGCTGGTCATTGCGAGTTATTCTATTCCTCGTTTGTTGGCCACTGGGGTCTGACCCACCTTTAGTTGCAACAAACCAGAATAAAAACAAGATAATAATGACAATTGCCCAAAAATCCGCGTTAGTTGTCTTAGTATTTCGTCTGCTCCTCCTGCGTGCCATTCACATTGCTCCTTAGTTAATAATAATTAAGTATAGCTAATCGAACTGTTGTTTGCAACAGGAAATAATAAAAAAGCAAGGCTGAACAATTTCCTTGCTTAAATTCTAACTTCTGGCCCATTCATCAAGCATATTTAAAAAATAACTTTCAGACAGCCGCTTAATCTTGCTGCCAGCACGGTTATATTCCTTGGCCTTGAGAGTTTCCGGATTAGTTTTACTAAAAAAGCCGTCATCACTCATAATTAAATAGTCTGTATCTGGCTTAACACCAGTCTGGGCTAGACCGTTCATATTATTTACCATTTGAGCTGCTTGCGCCCTATCCATTTCTACTTCAGGAGCAAAGGCAATCTTTTTATTATTAACCGGATTGCGAAAGCCCAATTCCCAGGCTTCCAGTTCCGCATGCAGTAAATCCATATTTTTGAGCTTGCCTTGTGCTTCTTGCAAAAGTTCAGGTGTAAAATGCTGGCGAAAATCATCATAAACTTTTTTAGTATCAAGGGAGTCAGCTAAGCCGTGGTGCTGCTCAACTTGGGCAATACCAGCGCGCTGAATGCAGTCAAGCAAGCGATTATGTTGCATGGGATAGTAAACACGAGCCAAACGCAACACATCGACATAGTCGTTATTTAATTCTGGTAAATGAAACTTTTTGGCCAAATCATACAAGAAATTTAAGTCAAAATTGACGTTATAGCCAATGATAATATCCGCGCCAATAAATGAGCGAAAAGCTGTCATTGCCTCTTTTACCGGTATTCCCTCTTTAAGAAGCAGCTCTTCAGTAATGCCATTTAGCTTGGTAATAAAACTGGGTACCCGGTTCGATCGCGGATAAACAACCAATTGGCTAAACTCAGCCACTACTTTGTTATTGCGGACTTTAACTGCACCCATTTCGGTTACATGATCACGGTAGGGATTTAAACCTGTGGTTTCGATATCCAGCATAGTATAGTCGGAAATAAAGTCGGGCCATTCCTGCCCTTTGCCCCGGATTTTATTCTGAACGCCAGAAACATGGAGCACGCCATTTTTTACATAAATACTCATTGAGAATCAGTTACTCCGTTACAAGATTATTAATTAAACTAACTGTATCTGCATTTGTACCGGCACTGCGCTCCTGAATTTCCGGTAACAACGTCTCCTGCGGATAATCTGCAGCGACATAAGACCATTGCGGGTATTCTGCAACCAAATGTTCAATTGGTTCGCGCAGTTGCGGACTGGTTTCATCAACTCCCAATTCCAAAAAGACAGTCTTTTTCTCTTCATTACTTGTTAAAAACCAGCGAAAACGGGAATTGGCAACAGTGTCGGGATAAAAATGGTCATTAAGCGGCAGATGAATTTCCAATGGCTGACCACATACCTCACATTTTGGTACTAATTTTGCTAAATCAGTACCTGGCTTGGCCGCAATAATTTTTTCAGCGGCAGTCTGAATGTTTGCAAGACCATGATTAATCCCACTCGCACATTGTGCTTTAGTCCAATCGCCAAATGCGTTAAAAATGCGGTTTTCGTTAAAACCGGCAGTTTCGAAAAAGTGGCCAAATGCTGAGGTAGCAACAAAATACTGTCTATGACTAATTAGTCGTAACAAATTTTTTAATGTACTACTTGGGCGGTAATCAAAGGAGTATTTTTGAATAAGGCTTGACCACAGTTGCCATTTTTCAGACCATGAAGGAATATGTTGATCCAGTGCATATCCGACTGAATGAACATCATATTTTTGGACAATGCTGGGAAAATCACGTTCAAAATCTGCTTGACCTAAAAGATCAAGTCCCTCAACTTTTGCCAAACCATTACCAGCAACTACAACCACAGCCTCCGCCTCTTGGACTAACTGCTTTGCCTTATTCAAATTTTCCATTTAATTCTCTTTCCTATTTTTGATTGTAGCCAGTAAACGAAACCTGGCCATTCTCAAATTCTCCTAAGAAAACATCACTAGGGTCATTATAGCCGGCTTGTTTGAGCTGCTCTTTTAACCAATTTTCATCCTTATTAATAGATTCAAGCACATCTTGGTTGATTTGACCATCATTAATTAAAGGAAAACGGACATTTTTCTCATCTTTTTTAATAACCGTTAGTTGACCGTTCTTTTCAAAGATGCAGTTTTTCACCTGATCAACAGAATAAATACCCTGACTGCGTAATTTGAACATTAATTCATTAGCTGACAGCCCAGCAGACAAGCAATTACGTGGTAAAACCTGACCGTTTTTAACTATTTGAATTGGTTTGCCATCAATCAGGCCGCGAATAAAGTTGCTGTGCTCCCGCGCAAATTTCAAGATAAAGACCACCAGAGTCCAAACGATCAAAACGAGCAGAAATTGCAAGACGGAAATGTTGGCATTGTAAATAACGCCACCGATAATACCACCTAAAACATAGTTTTGCAGTTGATCCAAAGCGGTCGTGGGAGCGATGTTGCTTTTGCCAAACACATTTATTTGAAAAATTAAAGTTAACACACCTAAAACGAATTTAATAAAAAGCTGCGTATAATTCATTATTATTTCCCTCCTAATTCTTTATGTCGACCGTGTGGTTAATCACATGAGCCTGCTTTAAAGAATATGAATTGTTGTCATCATTTAATTCCAGCTGATAGTCAATATCTTTTGAGTCAACTCTGACGATTAAACCGTTTTGCAATGTAGTAGAACTGACCATCACATCTGAAACCGGTACATTGTGATCTTTAGCAACTGATTTTATAAATGGTGCAATTTGCTCAGACTGAGATTTTACTACGTTCGTTTGCACGTATTTTTCGTATTGTGTGCCCATAAATAAAAGTAAAAATAAGAGTGCAATGATCCCCAAATCACGGTAGCGGGTATCGAATCTGTGCCTGAGATACAAAACTGTGAACGCGATCATTGTTAAAGCCGCAACTGCAATCAGGATGTAGAGAATGGTTTTACTAGTATTTTGATTTTGCTCAATATATTTAAGTGTGTAAAAAGTCATAACATAATTACCTCTATCAAAAATAATTTATTCTAGTTTTCATAAGTTAATAGCAATAGCAAAATCACATATTAACTAAATTAAATATTATCAAATATAGCTAAAATTGTTCGCTTCCTCCCTACCAGCTTACCTTAACTGTGTTTATAAGCCTACATATTATTAGTATAACAAAAAAGTAGTTAGAACCTGTCTAACTACTACTTATAAATATTTAATTTAAACTTAGTTTTGGGATGCACCTGTGGCCGTGTCCGGCTCAATTTCCTTCTTGACCTCTTCTTCTGCAGCGGCCGCTTCGGCTTTAGTTGAAGCTCCAGTTTGAGCATCAGGATCAGAATTACGCCTGTACGTAGCTCCAGTCGTAGCATCCGGATCGACCACCAACTTTTGTCCGGTTGTTTCACAGAAATATTTTACTAGTGGATATAGGTCCTGTACCCATTCATAAATACCGGCATAGTTACCTTCATCATCTTCAACACGCTTGTAATAATGTAAAACAAGTTGCTTAAGGTTTCCCGTTGGTACAGGCATATAAACAGCGTCGTGTCCGCCTTCTTTGGTTCGCAAAGCATGAACAACTTTTTTAGCTTCGGGAATGACATCGCGAACATCAGGATGAACTTCTCCCATGGTATTTCCTACTTGTGCGGGAACTCTCTTAGCCTTCATCTTGGCGTTAGGATCAACCGGACGGTTATACCATAAGAATTGGTTATTATCATCTACAAAAGTTAGTTCGCCAATTGTGTTACGCAACATCCAGTTAATTTGATTGACTGTTAATAATCCACTGTCAAGCTTAACATAATCGTCTCCTGTGGCAGCTTGGGTCTTTTCTGCTGCTTTATCAAGCCAATCTGGATCTTCTTTTTTAAGCCCCTCTACTGTATAACGGCTTTTGCCTGTAGCATCAAAGTCTTCTTTCAAATATTCATCAGAGTTCATATCTTTTAACCATTTGGGTTCAGCCATTTTTCATTCTCCTTTATCATTATTTACAATAGTAAACCAATTGTATCACGGAAGCGCTTATTTTTAGGTATCTTTTTAAATTATCCTTTATCTGAGATTTATTTTTCTTTCTATCATAATGAGCTAAAATAGATAGTAATAGATAAAGTTTAAAGGAGAGAATTATGCAAACTGGGACAAAGATTATTACATTAGATAATGGATATCATTTGTGGACGAACACTCAAGGCCACGGAAATATCCATTTATTGGCTTTACACGGTGGCCCCGGAGGCAATCATGAATACTGGGAGGACACTGCTGAACAACTGAAAAAACAGGGGTTGGACGTACAAGTAACTATGTATGATCAATTGGGTTCCCTTTATTCTGATCAACCTGATTATTCTGACCCTGCTATTGCTAAAAAATATTTGACCTATGAGTATTTCCTAGATGAAGTTGATGAGGTACGGCAAAAGCTAGGTTTAGACAATTTTTACCTCATCGGTCAAAGCTGGGGTGGCCTTCTAGTCCAAGAATACGCCGTCAAATACGGTCAACATTTAAAAGGCGCAATTATTTCTTCAATGGTTGATGATATTGATGACTACGTTAAAGCCGTTAATCGCCGGCGCCAAGAGGTTTTGCCCCAAACCGAAATTGACTTTATGCATGAATGCGAAAAGAATAATGATTACGACAATGAACGCTATCAAGAAGACGTTAATATTCTAAACATTAACTTCGTTGATCGTAAACAACCGTCTAAGCTATACCATCTAAAAGATATTGGCGGTACTGCCGTTTACCAGGCATTTCAAGGTGACAATGAATTTGTAATTACCGGAAAACTAAAAGACTGGCATTTTAGGGATCAACTTAAAAACATTAAGGTGCCGACACTGCTAACCTTTGGTGAAAATGAAACAATGCCGATTGCCACCGCCAAAATTATGCAAAAAGAGATTCCTAATTCTCGCCTAGTAACAACTCCTGATGGCGGTCACCACCACATGGTTGATAATCCTGCTGTTTATTACAAACATTTAGCTGACTTTATTCGTCAAGTGGAGGAAAACACCTTTAAAGGAGAATAACAACATCTTCCCAAGTCAAATACCAACGCAAAGAAAACAAGCAAATGGTTGCTTGTTTTTTACATGCAACAATAAAGATTTAAATTACATTAATTTTTAAAAATCATGTTTTGAAAATTTTAGCGATTCATTTCACTATGCTTATAATTAAAATAAAATAACAATGTAAAGAAAAAATATGTTTTTAAATAACAATACCATTGTCTAATCCACTTATTATATTATTATTAATAAGTGGATTAGGGAAAGTAATTAGACCAAAAAATAATAACTAAATTTTTATTTTAATTAAGCTAAAAGCTTTAACCATGGGCTTTTATAATAAAGGTATACGTATTGCTTTATAAATATATTATTTTTAACAAACATATAAAAATAATATTTTAAGTATAGACCAATTCATGTTATTATAAACTTATAGTTATTGATAGTATCAAAAAAATAACTGGAGGATAATAAAATGAAATTATTGATAGCCATCATACTAATTATAGGTGGTTGTTCATACATTCTTGATTTAATCTGGACGCTGTGTCTGACATTTAGCAGTCGTGTTCGACAGGATAGGTATGGCGAGCGCTGCCGCGATTTTGATACTATGTTTTTGTTAATCCCTGCGATGAATGAATTTCAAACTCTAAGCAAAAATATACCAAAATTATTAGATGTACAAAAACAATGTGACGATTTTATCAAACTTAAGCTAGTATTTATTGATGATGATTCAAGCGATGGGACCACTACTCTACTGCAAAAGTATGCCTACCATCCTGATGTCATGGTTGTACATCGCACTAAACCTAATGCGCAACAAGGAAAGGGGCCAGCACTAGAATATACAGTCAAGCGCATTGCTAAGATGAACTACCCCGAAGACAAAACAATTATTGGTGTTATCGATGCTGACAGTATTCCAGGAAAAAAGTACTTAAAGGAAGTTGTATATGCCTTTAATCATTCCCACTATGATTTAGTGCAAACACGTGTGAATATTTACAATTTGCAACAAAATATTGCGGTGATGCAAAATTTTGAATTCACTGTTTATAATTCTCTTTTACAAATGGCAAGAACTAGCTGGGGCTCATCTTTAGCTTCAGGTAATGGCCAATTTATGACTTTAAAAATGACTAATGACGTTGGTTGGTCATCATCACTACTCGAAGATTGCGAATTTTCAATAAAAGGTCTATTTAAAGGCTATCGTGGTACTTTTATAAATAAAGTAAGTATTGCACAAGAAGGCGTTACTGGATATAAGAAGTTAGTTCGCCAGCGCACACGTTGGTGCCAGGGCGGATTTCAATGCTTGAACAAATATGGCAAGCAGATAATTAAATCATCTGCCATTCCATCAATGTTTAAAGTCTTTGTAATAGCGTTTTTGACTATTCCCGCAATTTCCCTTTTAGTTACGCCAGCCGCAGGAATTTCACTAATAATATTACTAATTTATATGAAAACTAACGTCTGGGCTAGTTTAGCAGTTATTGGCGGTTTGCTTTTCATTGAAGTCTTGACAAATTTTTTGTTAATTATAAAACAATGGCGACAAGCCAGGCTTGACTTCCCATTAAGATTCTCTTATTTGGTCAGAATCATTATCATGTTTGATGTCTATAGATGGTCTCTGGCAATAGTACCGTATAAAGCTATAATACGGGCTATGTCTGGAGATGAATCATGGTCAAAAACTGCTCATGATTAATATTTATCCTAGTGACCTATACCAACTGTGAAAGGTTAAATTCTCTTTATGGATATGATTAGCTCAAAAGAACTGCTTTACAGTTTCTTATTAAGTTTTACTCATTACGTTTCTTTTTAGGCGCAAGCAGATAAGCGCTAAGCGCTGTGACTGTCAAGAGTGCGACTGCAGAAATCCCTACGCCATATCTTGAGCCTATTTTCTTAGCAATAAGCCCTCCTAAAAGATAGCCTAAAGAATTTACTCCGATTAATACTGTTTTATAGATACTTGTAACTCGACCAAGATATTTTTGCTCAACTTGCTGTTGCCTATTCGTGATTATACTAATATTGATGATGGATTCAATAATTGCAATAACTGCAATAGCTAAAACTAATACCAATACGTTCTTAGACAAGGCAAAAACAGCACGAAAAAGAGCGCCTGTAAAAATTAACAGTGTAAACAACAAATTAAAACCAACTCGTTTATTTAACCAATTAACAATCAAAGTACCGATTAAGGCACTAATAGCTGCAATTGCGGAAACAATTCCGATATTTCCAGAGGAAAGGCCTATTTGCGTGCGTAATATTATGAGACTATCGTTATCAAAATTTGCTGAAGCAATATTAACCAGTGCGGCCAGTATTAATGGATATAAAACAGAGTGAAGACTAAGAGTATAATTCAAGCCCTCTTTTATATCCATTTTTACTGTTTTAAGTGCTGGCTTCAGGTCTGCTAGTCCAGTAAAGGAAGTGTTCTGGGAGCGCAGATTTATCATTTTTTCCAGTAAAAGACTAATTAAATAGAAAACGGCACAAATAAGAATTAAAATACTGTGCGAAACAAATTGATATAAGACGCCGCCTACGATAGGCAGTGCGAAATTAGCTGCATATTGTATGCCATAAACCAGACTGTTTAGTTCAGAGAAATCTTTCTTTTCAACCAAAAAAGAAACAAAGGTAATTTCTGACACTGTATTAAGTGTATTGGTGACGCTGACAACGAGTGAAACTGCATAGATAATAAAAATCGTGCAATCTATTGTTAAATGCAATGCAATCGCGGTAGCAAAAACTAGATAACTGATAAGTCGGATTAAATCACTGAAAATTAGAATTTTTTTGACATCGAATTTATCTGTGAGTGCGCCTGCAGGAAGACCAAGAACCAAAAAAGGCAGTGTTTGAATTATAGAAATTATTGACAAATGAATTCCATTTTTAGTGATATCAAGTACCATCAATGGTAACACAAAGGCCATTAACGCACTGCCGAAGTTATCAGTAATTACTGATAGAAGATATAGTCTGTTGTTTCTACTTTTTAGTATGTTTTTCATATGAATAAGCTTACCTTTTTAATGGGAGTTTAGTTTATATCTGCATAGTGGAAGTCACATATAAGGAAATAAAATATACCTGTCTATTTTGTCGCTATTATCATGTGTGATTAATTAGCAGATTTATTATCTGTTACTATTTATCTTTGCATTATCAATATGATTTCTTATAGAATTTCAAGTATCAAAAAGATTTAAAAATGGATATACTAAAGATACTTTAAAAAGGCGCCTTTTTACAAGTTAAATATTTGTTTAACAGATAACCCTTATTAATGTACAGCTTGTTGATAATCATAGATTTGATTTATGTGAGCCAAATGCATGATTGTACGATTTAAATGGTTAACGTAGGCTATTTGAGCTACCAAATCCTTTTTGGAATAGGGTGGCTCTTTTAATTTGTAGTAATAGTCAACTAGATGATTGTTAATCTTGCCTTGATTTGACACAGAGTAGAAAAATATATAAATTTCATTCTAGTTCAAATAATAAAGACTAGGTTTACTGACAATAAGTTTCTGTCATCTTTATAAAATAGTCTATGAGAAAATGCTTGTTACTTTATCCATTTTTATATAGTTGCATTCATAGTGGTAGTAAATACTTGGGCTGTCATTGATCTATCAATCATCTAAAACAAGCTATTGCCTGGATTAAGAAACACCTTAGTTCTAATCATCATTGATCTAACAATCATCTAAAACCCGTCGTCGTTTCCTTCATTGAGAAGGCACGTTCTAATCATCATTGATCTAACAATCATCTAAAACTTACCTCTTCAAAGTGTTTGAACTTCGTGTGTTCTAATCATAATTGATCTAACAATCATCTAAAACAAGTTGAAATCTATGATACTCCTGATAGTCGTTCTAATCATCATTGATCTAACAATCATCTAAAACAGCATGTTTGCTTTAAGGTCATTATCATCTGTTCTAATCATCATTGATCTAACAATCATCTAAAACAAAATAGAAGCCAAATATGGCACACTGGCAGTTCTAATCATCATTGATCTAACAATCATCTAAAACCACCAATCGCAAAGCCTGCTGTAGTAGCCAGTTCTAATCATCATTGATCTAACAATCATCTAAAACTAGGTGGATAGTCTGTGTGCCTGCTCTACTTTTCTAATCATCATTGATCTAACAATCATCTAAAACTATATGCTGGGTAAGGTGTCAAGCTAATTTGTTCTAATCATCATTGATCTAACAATCATCTAAAACAGAGGGAAAGCAAAATAAAGATCAATATTAGTTCTAATCATCATTGATCTAACAATCATCTAAAACCACTGCTCTACTTCTTAGCTGATCTAACAGGTTCTAATCATCATTGATCTAACAATCATCTAAAACATTCTTTTGGGCAAGCTTGCCTACGTAGTTGTTCTAATCATCATTGATCTAACAATCATCTAAAACACTATTGTTATTACTTAGTGGGAGGTTTTGGTTCTAATCATCATTGATCTAACAATCATCTAAAACGCAAAATTTTCCCAAAATTGTATAAATTTAGTTCTAATCATCATTGATCTAACAATCATCTAAAACAAGATTGGAACCTGTATTCTTAGCCTAATAGTTCTAATCATCATTGATCTAACAATCATCTAAAACCCCAATATTCATGCACCCAATGATACTTGGGTTCTAATCATCATTGATCTAACAATCATCTAAAACAATCTGATTTTAATATTGTTGTTAATACCAATCGATTAGATCCTTATCAATAAAATAAAAAGGTACGTCTTTAGGTATTGTTAAATTTTCTTTTGTCGTGAATTCAATTACAACCAAAATCAAATTCATTTCTTTGACAAGACTAGCTAACTCTTGCCATTCCTGTTTTTCCAAGTAATGAGCTACATTACAAACAACAGGAATAGTTTTTAAATCACATGTTTGGTGAATTTTTAAAACTGTTTCTATTATACCATACGGACTGAGCAACATTGATTTATCCAAATGTATCTCCGTTAATTTAAGTAGCTTTTTTAAATCTTCATCAAAATTAATTGCTAAAGGTAAGTCTTCAAGTAAAAGTGAATCCTGTAAAATTGACTCTAAACTATAAAATGATTTAATCATTTTGTTGCGATTTTCTTCATCTAAGTCTTTCAGATAATTGTTCACAATATGAGGCATATACTTTTTAGTGATATCGCCACCAAGTAATGGATCGTCAATGAAATCAAATGTTTTACCAATATCAAAAGGATTGTAATCATCCTCTGAACAAAGCAACATTTTATTCTTTCCTTGGAAGCCTTGAATTATATCACAGTATGCAATTGGGCTCTGTAAGCCAATGATTTTTATACCTGGATCCTTGAAGACCCATTTTTTGTGAGTTACATAAGTTAAAATCATAAGATAATCGTCCTATCTGAAGTATTACGCACATCGTCAATTGGTTTGCCAAGTAAAAAATGCATGTCATTATATTGCTTTTCCGTAACCATTAATGACTGGACTAGGCCTCCACGAGGCAAGAACTTTTTGATACGATTTTCTAAAAACTTAGCCGTTTGTCTTGTAACACAGACTCGCACATATACTGAAAATTGCACCATTAAAAAGCCTTCATTAATCAACTTTTTATGAAATTGGCGATATTCTTTTCGTTCTTGGGCTGTTTCCGTCGGCAAATCAAACATTATCATTAAGCGCATTATTCGGTACCTCATTTGTCAAACTCATCTCCATTTCTGGTAATTTTTTACTTTCACCACTAAGAAACTTTAAACATTCTCGTACATAGACTGTAATGGCATTGGTTAAAAGTGTCTTTTTACCGTTAAACTTTATTTCCAAGCTTAAAAGTTCAACTAAGCCATACTTAATATCTGGTGTCAGCTCTTTAATTTTTTCATGAGCCTTAACCCAATAGTCAACAAACGGTCGAAATGGTTCCATTAAATCTGAAGCCAAATTAAATTGGTTTTCTTGTGAGCAGTGATGAATACCAAAATAAGTCAAATAGCCATTCAGTGCAATTTCTCTATTAAAGCTTGATAGCAAAATAGCATAACCATAATCAAGTGTTGCATTAATGGCATTGGTATCACGTCTAACAAAGTTTTTATCGAATAAAAGCATAAAATATTTACGAGCCGCAATTGCTTCGCGATTGCTTTCATCATTAATTTCCAGTTGGTCCAGTTCACTTTGAACTTCATCTTTATTCAAATGATAATTAGCTAAAACTGCAATCTGATTTTTGATCTTTTAACTGACTATCTTTGTCCACAACACTTCTTTTAAATGTTCATCCCAATTAAACTGCTTTTTTAACTTAGCCATATTTCTGGCTCCCGGATAATAAACAGCCGTTTCAACTACCGGATTGTCCTTTTCATCAACAAATATAACTTTGGTTTGATTTTGCGCCAATTTACTAATGAGTGCGCTGGTAATCACTGCCTGTGTAGTTGAAACAAGCAACAGATTAATATCCTCAATTGGAATTTGGTTAATGCCATCACGAGTTTGGACAATCATCATTTGCATTGAATACGTTAATTTCGCATGCTGCGTGATGATTACTGATCTCCATCCCATATTTCCTCCTTGTATTTTTATAAATAAATGTTATACTATAATTGTTGGTTAGCTACCAACGATCTAATCATTATTGATCTAACAACCAGATTTAAAATCAAACAATGTATCTTTAAGATACTAAGTTTCAACGCGGTTATTACCGTCCTGCCTCAGCTCTATAGCGGAGGTTTTTTTATGCACAAAAATAGGGAATCGGATTATTGCGCTTCCCTATTTTAGTTTATAAATCGGCTATCCTAACCCGTTTTTCAAAAAGTCCTGTTGGCGACTGGAAAATTAATACTGCATTGGGTGACAAAGTTATACCAGAAGACGATTGCATTTTACCAAATGGAGTTTTAATTCCCAAGTTCTTCAAATCTGGATTAACCATATTATCATGTAACCCATCTAATACTTTACTTAAAACAATTTTTTTATCCTTAACAGTCAAATCAATAAATTTAGTTCTACCATTATGAAGGCTTGCTCTAAACTTATTGGCATCAAACAATGGCAAATATTGATCGACTTTTTGTAATATCTCATCATAAGCATTTATAAGAAGTTGTTTTTCATCTTTATAATCCTCTTTTTTTAGATTATCAGTCACTACTTTCATAGTTTTATGAGAAAGTGTTAATTGCTTAGCATTGGCAAAATAACGCGCAGAGTACAACATAAATTTTTTATCGCCGTCCAAGACGACTTGCTTAAAGTGAACATGGTCTTTTACTATTCTGAACCCTTTAACTCCCCGCTTAGGTTTACCATTTTTATCAAACATAATCTGGGGTTCTAGCACTTTGTGGAGTTCTTCCTTATAGTTGCCTTGCTTTTTAGCCTGTTTTAAACCTGCAAGAGCGCGCATTGGAATCCCAATAACCTTATAGATAGATTCTTTTGCTTTCTCAATCTTGACAATTACCATATATGCATCAGTGTTGCCGCTATAGCCACCATAAATTTTGGTATCGAGCCGATTACCTTTAGGAATTAGCTTTCTAGTTTTCTTACGATCACGCTCCCCGCGAGGATAAACAGTCATGTTAAACATACTACTATCTTCAGTCGTAGTTTCTCTCGAGACTAGCATGTATTTATAATTATATGCTTTACGTAATTTGTCAAAAATGTCTGGATGCTTGTAAAAGACTATCCGATGGCTAACATTTTCCCTAATTTCTTCTAGGGCTTTACGCTTAGAATTATCTTTTTGCAGTAAAGGCCACAAGAAATTTTGTAACTTTAGATTTTTAAGAATATCTTTTTCCAAATTTTTGTCTTGACTAAATTTTTTAAACTGACCATATACAAAATATGGCCGAAGTTTAGGATACACCTGATACAAAAAATTCCCACAAACTATAGTTAAGTAGGCATCAATAGCATGATGATAATCATTAACTTCACGACTCTTATATAAATCTAAACGCTGACGCAAAGCAGAGTTGTCACCAGCCTTAACTGTAATAATTTCTGCATCTGGATATTTATTTTGTAAAATAACTGATACTAACTTAATAATTTGACTTGTTTCTACCAGCTGCCTATTAATAAAACCTGACTTCTGATATTTATCTAGTTTATTCGGATTAAGCAATAAATTATTTAATTTGAATTTACTTATAATACCTACTCTTTGCCACTTCTTCCACATTTCGCTAACTGTCATTTTCAAGTCTGAAACATAGTTGTTAGCAAAGCGCTTATACGGCACATCATCTGCTTTTTTCGCATTTAAAACTTTAGCCGTTAAAACCCGATTATCAAAAGAATCGTCCTTAATAAATGGTCTTGGCAAAATATGATCAATATCATAAACCTTTATAATTTCATCAAAATTAATTTTTTGTCCTGTATAAGCATCCCTTCCAGCCTGCATAAAATATAAAAAGTATTTGTCCTTTAGCAATTTACGGCTAGTCATCGCATCTTTTAAGCTATCAATTAGATTCTGGTCTACCAATTCACTAGCAGTTTCTTCATATGTTTTAAGCAGCTTAGTACCGCGAATATGTAGTATCTCTGATTTTTTTTGTGGTTTTCTTGTAAATTCAATTGCAAATTGCGCTGGAGCTTTACCAGCAGCTTTAACGATATCATCAACAACCTTAATTACCTGTCTAATCGCCTTTTTATTAGCAGGAGAAGTATAGGCATCTGCCAAAATTGCTTCAACACCATTTTCCTGTGTAACGTCCTGGTTTTCCTTAGCAATTGCTTCTTTAAAATCAGGCTCAGTCACAATTTGCATAAAGTTCTTTTGGCTATCCCATAGTTGCTCCATAATGTTTTGGCCATTAGTATCATGCAATTCCACCAGCAACTTACGCGATAATCTGCCCCAGCCTTGCAAGCGCCACGTTGATATTGCTTTAAATTGCTTAGGGGTTAGCCACTTAAATTCGTCCCTTAATTTTTCTTGAAAAATTTTCGTGTCTTCGAATATAGACGAATATTCAATTATTTTTTCAAAATCTTTTTGATATTGTGGGTCTACTAATTCTTTATCAAACACATGTAGTTTTTTTAGATAATAATAGCTTGACAGACTTGAATTAAATTTGGTATTTAATTCCTTGTCTTTCAAACCCTCAATTAGAACATGTTCTATATTTTGCTCTTCCTTTAGATAGTTAATTAAATCTCTTCTAGAAACTGATTTTTTTGTTTTAAATAGTTTGTTATAAATATCCTTTTTTATTTCTGGATCTAAGTGTCTTTTATTTACTTTAATATTATTAAGTTCATCTAATACTTCGTACCTTTGATAAAGCAAACTATTAGCAGGCAAAACATCTTCACCTAAAAGATAAGTATCCTTAATTGTCATGCGCTTAATAAACCTGTTGGCGGATTTTTGCCGGTCCACTTTTTGCTCAAAATTCCAGGGTGTGATCTGGCCTTGCTCTTTTCTGACCATCCATGCAAAACTCTTACCGGAAGTTTTTTCCTGTTCATCTGCTGTAATCATTGGGCCTACATAATAAGGCACTCTGAATCTAACCAGTTCATCTAACTTGTATGGTGCTTGTTTACGGTGATCTTCTACTGGATTTTCTGCAGCTAAGAATGGATAATATTTACTTTGATTAGCAATAATCTTGTCCAGTTCGATTTGATGCAGCTGAAACGGAATTACACCATTACTATTCGTCCTCTGTTTAGGCATGAAGTTATCTGCAGCTATTTCTTGCGCAATCTTGTGAGCTAGCTCTGAGTCATCTAGGTTATCTTTAACAGTTTTATAAAAATCTTCTTTGGTTAAAGTGCCATCCTGCTTAAATTCAGTCTTAGCTTCCAACAAATGACCATGACGATTATTAACGTATAGATCATAGGCTAAAAGTAACTTTTTAGCTATACTGCGATCCTGCAAAGTGTCGATATACGCTTTTAACAATTTGTAATCTTGATGATGTTTATTATATTTTTCTACCATAGATTGTGATAAGCTCTTGTTTTCATCAACAATGGTACTTAATGTAATCGCGCTAAACAATTTTTGAATTTCAGCGACAATAGTCTGATCATTTTCATCAAGATCCGGCAGTAAGGCATCCAGCTTATCATCGGCATCCGCATCCGAAAGTTTAAATTCCCATTGCGCCTTGTCGCTTTTATCGATTTCTTTGCCTAAGATAGTTTCAAATTGAGTTTTGTAACCCATGATGGCGTTAGCAATCTGCTTGGCCACATTTTTCTCTTCCCTAGCAGTTGAATCTGTTAATAACTTGGCAATTTTTTTGACCTTGTCCATCTTATAAACGGTTTTGTCTTTATCTTTGCCGCGAATAACAGCTTCAATATCCGCAGAGTTTGCCACATTTAATTCAATAGGACTTTGATCTTCAACTATTTTTTCCGCAAAAGCATTGTTGATTTTCGATAAAATAGGACCTACTTCAATTTTAGAAGCTTCAAAGTCTTTAACAGGAGTGTCTTGCAAAAAATTACCGCGATACTTAACGATGTGGTGGATGGCTAAAAATATTTCACGCAAATCAAATTGACGATCTTCCCTCATTAGTGCGTCGCGCAAATGATAGATCGTCGGATATTTTTGATAAAATTCATGATCTTCCTTAGCTGTCGGAAAGACAATAGCGTGGTATTTTTTCCTATTCTTATCTAGTGGTGACACCCAAGATTGATGCAGGCGCACAAAAAATCCCGGATCCACTTCAGCCATCGGCTCCGCAAAAATCTCTTCCAAAAGTCTTAAGCGCCACTTTCTGCGCTTAAGGCGTCTTCTGGTGGTTCTAAAACCGCGACGATCAGCAGCAGAATGTCCTTCTTCAAATAAATGTGAGCCAATTGCTGTTTTTCCTCTGAGCTTTAATAAATTATTTTTCTTATCAGTCACGGCCCAGCCGCAAGAATTGGTCCCGATATCGAGACCCAGAATATAGTCATCTATTCTTTTCTTCATATTCTTTCTCCTTACATCATTTATTACTATAAGAATACCCCTTATAACCATAGAATTCACTACAATTTTTAAAATAATATAAAAATGTTGACTATTTTGACCATAATTTTTAATAAATAAATCAAAAATAGTCCCAGAAGATATATAACTCCTGGGACTTATTTCATTATTTATTGGCTTTTTCTTTAATTGTTGCAGCAGAAGCCTGTAATTTCTTTTCCTCTTCATCAGTCAGTGTCAATTCAACAGTTTGAATAATACCGTCGCGACCAACAATTGCAGGATAAGATAAGTAAGTACCATATTTTTCCTGATAATTTGAAACTGGCATTTCAGTATGAGCATCGCTTTGAATAGTTTCTACCAAACGAGTCACAGCTGCTGAAATTCCATAGTTAGTATATTGCTTACCCTTGTATACAGTTTGACCACCAAACTTAATCTCGTCATTTAAGTCTTCAAGCTTTAAGTGCTTTGCTTTAGCTACTTCAGTAATTGGTTTTTCCAAAACCTTGACTGTAGACCAAGCAGTAAATTGTGAATTACCATGTTCACCCAAGTTAAAGCCTTCCACTGAACGAGGATCGACATTCATGCGCTCACCAACAGCACGCTTCATGCGGGCTGTGTCTAACAGAGTACCTGTGCCAATGACGTGTTTACGCGGTAAACCAGTTAATTCCTGATACATATTAGTAATTGCATCTACTGGATTGGTAATAGCAAGCAAAATACCGTTGAAGCCACTCTTCTTAATTGCCTCCGCAATAGCTCCAATCCGCTCACGGTTATAGTTCAATTCGGCAAACCGTTCACCGCCTGCTTCCAACTCAATATTTCCAAAAGCACTAATTACAATATCTGCATCTTTGAGGGCCGAATAATCATTGATAGTAATAGTAGTGTGGTGCTTCAAATTTGCCATGGCATCTTGAAAATCAAGCTGATCTGCTCTAACCTTTGCTTCATTAACATCAATCATAACAAGATCATCAACCAATCCCGTTAATATCAGCTGTTGCGCTACCGTACTGCCAACGTGACCGTCTCCGATAATTCCAATCTTATTACTCATAATTTTTCCCTCCTATTGTTTTTAAAAATATTAAAAAATTATGTAAGATCTATTATATACAAAATTATGATAAAAATAAAATATTTTTTAAAAAAATATTAGTTTTTAGTTATCATTGCTAAATGTAAATTAAAACCCACACTTTTTTAAAATTATAGGTAAAGAAAGCGTATACTAAAGAAAGGAGGTACATTATGAGACAAATTAAAATTGGTAATACTAATTTCACCGGTTCGGCCATTGCACTGGGAATTATGCGCATGAACAAACTGAGCGTTGATGAAGCTGTTAAAACGTTGGAAACTGCTCACGAAGCAGAAATTAATTATATTGATTCAGCTGATATTTACGGTCATGGTAAATCCGAAGAAGTATTCGGAGCTGCTTTTCAAAAGTCAGCGTTAACTCGAGATGATTTTTATATTCAATCTAAAACGGGTATTTATGAAAATCCTAAATTGGACTACAAGACAACCAGGTATGATTTTTCTAAAAAGTATTTGATTAACGCCGTAGATGGTATTCTTTCCCGGATGAAAATTGACTATTTAGACAGCTTGCTACTCCACAGACCAGATGCTTTAATGGATCCGGCTGAAGTTGGCGCTGCCTTTGATGAATTACAAAGAGACGGCAAAGTGCGCCATTTTGGAGTTTCAAACTTTAATCCGATGCAAGTTGACTTACTGCAAAGTGGAGTCAGTCAAAGATTGTTGATTAATCAATTGCAATTAAGTGTGATGCACACAGGACCAATTGATTTTAATATTCACACCAACATGACGGATGCACGTAGCATTGACCACGACCGGGGCGTTTTAGACTACTCACGTTTACACAACATGACTGTTCAGGCATGGTCACCTTTCCAGTATGGTCAAATTGAGGGCAACTTTATTGGCAATCCTAAGTTTCCAGAAGTCAACAAGGCTTTACAAAAAGTAGCTGACCAAAAAGGCGTTTCTAAAAATGCAGTTGCGGCTGCCTGGATTTTAAGACACCCGGCAAATACACAGGTTATTATTGGGACTATGACGCCAGCCCATATTATTGACAGTGCTAAAGGAGCAGATATCTCCCTTACTGCTCAAGAGTGGTATGACATTTACCTGGCTGCAGGGAATGATTTACCGTAAAAGTAATTTATAAATTTTAAAAATCCTGACGTAAATAAAGTGCTCCATAATAGTTAGACATTAATCTGGCTATTAGGAGCACTTTTTCATCACTAAATATTCGACCGCTTTGAAAATTAAAATTGCTTGCAAAATTTAATCTGTTGGCTTGGCTTTTCTGCTGTAGCTATTCGGTATATTGAGCTTTTTACGATATTTGGCAATTACGCGCCGACTTAAAGTCACATCATGTTTGGCAAATATTTCTACCAGTTGCTGATCACTTAAAGGAGCACGGGCATCTTCTTTTTTTATAATCTGTTGCAGGTCATATTCTATACGCGCTTGAGACAAATCGGTCGTCACTTCCCGTGGAAAAAGCATTTTCAAACTAAAAATCTTGTTCTGACACTGAATATATTTGTCTTTAATCGCCCTGCTGATAGTACTTGGTGCTAGACCCAAAGCTTGAGCAGTTTCTTTTAAACCAAGTGGCTTTAATTCACGTCTTTGCATTGTGGTTAAAAAGTTACGTTGAAATTTACCAACGTACTTACCCAGCCGCATGATGGTTTTCTGCCGTTCTGCAATCGCATTTTTCAGTTCGAGATAGTGTTGCTTTTGCTCAGAAAAATATTTATTTTCATCTGACTGCTCTTTTAACTCATGATAAGCTTTTTCGTCAAAAACCATCTCTGGTATTTGCGTTTGATAACTTTCAACTGTTAGGCGTCCGTCCGTCACCCGATAAATTAAATCCGGAAATAAATACTGTGTATTATTTTCAACAACATAATCACTAGCTGGAGTAGGATCCAGTGTTTGGATGCTGGCAAGGGCATCATTTAATTCGGATATTGAAAACTTAGAGTTAGGCCATTGTTTGGGATCAGCCAGCATTTCCAGCTGATTATCAAGTAAAATTTCAAGAGCTACAGGATTAAAATCTGCTTTTTGCTTTACTTGTTGCAACAGGCATTCAGTTAGATCCGCGGCACCGATACCACAGGGATCAAGACTTTGCAGTAAATCCTTTGCCCTTGTCAACTTCTCCAGTGAAAACTCTGTTTGTTCGGCAATTTTAGCTAAGTCTACCCTTAAATAGCCATCTTTATCAAGCAGATAAATTAAAACTTTAACCGCACTTTTTTCCCAATTGTGCCAGCCGCTTAAATTAACCTGCATTAATAAATGATCGATTAGATTCTCACCTTCGGGCGCCCGCAACCATTCCAAATTTTGCATTTCACCTTTGGGTTCACGCAAAGACACAAACGGGTTGCTTAGGCTCAACTCCTTCATGGCATTAATTAAGTCATAGGTACTGTATGAGAGGACAGTTAGATTTTGCTTTAATTTAGGCGACAAGAAAAGCCGTGTTACTAACTGCTCTTTCGGCTTTAATACCATTTTTTGCAATCGTGTCATCGGCTTTTCTCTCCCTTTTTATTAAGAAGTAATTACTATTTAATTATACTACACCTATCAGTCCTAAAAAAATCGACAATACAAATATTCCTAACATAACCCAATTAATGTTTACCCTCTTACGTAAAAGGTAAAAACAACCTACGGTTACTAAAAGAGGTATTAGACCTTTAAATAACTGGTCAAGATATCCTTGAAGCAAGATCGGTTTTCCTTTACCAATACTTAAAGCCAAAGTTGTCTTAAACTTGACATTCATAGCTGTCATACAGCCCATCATTAATAAACCTAAAGTACTAGCGGCCTTAGTTAATATTCTCATTCCTCCGCTTTCATATACACGCTGAATAAAGGTTGATCCTAAATTATAGCCTACATATGTAAAGTAAAAGGATAAGAAAACGGCTGGAATATTATAAATCAGTAGGAACAAAATCGGCCCCATAATTGATCCCTGCATTGATAAGCCAATGCCAATACTAGCAGCAATAACTCTCAGAATTCCCTGAAAGAATGTGTCACCAATTCCAGACAATGGGCCCATAAGAGAAGTTTTGACAGCCGTAATTGATTGGTCGTCAAAATCTTCACCACGTTTGCTCTTTTCCTTTTCCATTGATGCGACTATTCCTAAAATCAAATTTTCAGCATGTGGAGTACAATTAAACCATTGAACATGTCTGGTTAATGCTGCCTCTTTATCTTTAACATTATGATAAAAGCGATTTATGGCAGGCATCATACAAAAAGTAAAACCACTAGCGTGAAATTTTGATGGCCCCATACGATCAGCGTGCATCGCAAATGAACGAAGTGTCATCGAATTTAACATCCTTTTCTCTTCTTTAGACAGGTTTTTGGTTATTTTCATGCGAAAAAGTCCTCCTCTTCTTGTTGTTTTTTGCTCAAATTACTAGTTACATTAGCTTCTGTTGTACCCTTTCTCATTTTTAAGTTCATGATATCCTTGTCGCGAAACGCCATTACCACTACAATCGCAATACCAATGCAAGCAATTGCAACAGCTGGTAAGTTCAAATAAATAGTTAAAACAAAGCCCAATAAGTAAAATACTGCCAACTTACTATCCCAAAGGATTTTCATTAAAGTTGCAAACCCAACAGCTGGCAGCAAACCACCTGCTGCATTAAGACCAGCCATCAGATTTTGTGGGATAAACTTTACTAGGGCACTAATAGCAGAAGACCCAGCTATTACACCTAAAAAGGCAATAACTGCATAAATACCATAATAGATAAACCAAGACAAAAAGTGGATTGTAATTATTCCTTTTTGATTATTTTTAGCTGCAAACTTATCAAGAATAGGTGCAAAGACAATCATGACACCATTTTTTAATGCTAATAAAACAAAGGCTGCCAATACACCTATTGGAATGGTTAGAGTCACCGCTGCTTTTTGACTAATATTAGTTGATACCGCAAAAGTTACGGCTAAGACGGTTGCAATTGCTGGTTCTGAAGAGATTACCCCACCAACATTTAGTGCACCCATAAAAACTGCTTCGAGTGTAGCTCCGATTGTTAAGCCCGCCTTTAGATCTCCTAAAAATAATCCAGTGACGGCACCGATAACAATTGGTCTATCAATGTAACTATTGCCGGTTAAATAACTTCCTGCATAGCAAATAAACATGACCAGCATAGCAATTAATGCTACTTTCATATTATTTTCCCCTTTCAACAAAAATTTTATGCTTTACCCTTAATTAATTGAGGTATTGAAACTTTTTCCGAGGTAGGTAATCCTTGTGAAAAAACGTCGACGTCAGGCAACTTATCTAATTCCTTTAATTTAGTAATCTCTTCAGGATTCAATGCTATGGCAGAATTAAACCGAACAATCTTCGATTTATCAGTTTGATCAAATCTACCCGCATTTGCCACATTAACTTGTTCAACCTGGGAAACATTTTTAGCAATTTCATAAGCATCTTTAACACAGTTTGTAATAACAAATATTCTCATATTTTTGCCCCTAGGATCGGTCAAAATATTAATTGAATCCTTGATACTGCGAATCAATAGCTTTTTACCACTAGGAATAGCCATTTTCATTGTCATTTGTGCTACTTCATTTTTTGCCGCGCCATCATTTGCCACTAAAATTGCAGATGCATTTAATTCTTTAGTCCAGACCAAAGCTACTTGACCATGAATTAGGCGGTCATCAACTCTTACTTGTACTATCATATTTTATTTTCCTCCGTAACTATCTCAACCAAATCTGTCATTTTATCAATACAATAAGTAGGGTGATACTGTTGAACTTGCTTATAACTTTTTTGTGACCAATTTACAAAGGCACTTTTGACTTTTGCATTATTTGCTGAAGCTATGTCTTGCCAATTATCACCGACCATTAAAGTCAACTTAAAATTTGCTTTTACCTTTTTCATTGCCAGCAAAATTGGTTCTCCATCTGGCTTTTTTCTTTTACATTCATCCCCACCTATAACGACATCAAACGTAGAATCCAAATCAAATAACTCAATACCGTGTTTAACCATAGATTTTCTTTTCATTGATACTACCCCTAAATGACAACCTTGCCGTTTTAGACTAAATAAAACTTGCCTAACTTCCGGAAAAAGACGTACATTTTGATCATGACGCTCATCACTATATGTGTTATAAGCTTTTAGTATTTTATCTTCTAATCCCGGGTATAATTTTTGATAAACATCTCGCAAATTCTGTCCATTAAAAGGTTTGACATCATTTTCAGTGAAAATCCGGTTGCCAAATTTATTTAGTGCATAAATGTTTGACTCATTAATCAATTCGTTACTGTCAAGTAACGTACCGTCCCAATCAAATAAAATTGTATTAATCATGATTTTAGCTACTCAAAGAAATTTTCTTCAGAATTATCATTTGGGATAACAGTAACAAGCTTAACTTGGCTTGCCGTAATAAGTTTTTTTAAGCGCTCTTTAGAGATTTTTTCTGTCTCCAATAAGACTGACAAAACAATAGGAAGATTCATTCCGGTAATAATCTGAACATTTTTAAAGGACTTTTCTACCACTTTAGAAACAACTTTTTGATTAACACTTCCCCCATAGATATCCGTAAAAATATAATATTGTTGATTTTCTTTTACACCTTTTAAAAATTTTTCAACCTCAACTGTAAAATCAGCGTCATCTAAATATGCATCTATTGTCTCAATTTGGTCCTCCTTACCAGTTAGAATCTTGATAGAACTTTTTATGCCACTTGCTAATTTACCGTGTGATGCTAATAAAATTCTTTTCATTTTATTCCTCCTCTATCTAATGATCAGCAAATAACATGCCAAGCAAACCTTTAAATTACTGCCTTTATAGCCCTCCAAGTGTTTAAAAACTGTTTAAAACATAAAAGCCCGTTAAACACTATTAGATTTTTTCAAGACAAAATACCAAACTTAAAAGTAATCAGCTTTTACAGTTTGGTATTTGTTAAATGAATTGATTGAATAATTCATATAAGGTTGTCATTTCTGACAGTGTAATCTTTATGTTGTACTTAATCTCGAGAGGTTGAAAAATACTATTCGTAACCTGGATAAATTTTTCTTCTTTTTCTGATGTAACTCTATTTTTTGAAAATGATGGGTGTTGCAGCATCAAGCGCTCAATCATTAAAGCGATATGCATATATAAATTCAGCTTAAACTTACCATCAAAGGAAACTTTATAAAATAATTCATATTTATTAATTATTGTTTCAACTTCACCTAAAATCACATCAGGATTTAAGAAACTTAATCTTTCAGATATTCCTTCTTTAGAGAAGAAACGAATTATTTGATTAGTAAAATTTTTGATCTGTTCATGGGTAAAATAAGGGAGCAACCATTGTGTCATTTTCTTTTCCCCACTAGCATCTAAAAGATCATATAAATTCATATACTTAAATTTCACTGGATAAGTGATATCAATTGTTGTTAGTACTAAAATTGTTCGGTCAAAATAGGCCCAATCTTTCTCAATAATTTTTTCTTTTAAAGAATTATAAGCAATTGGTATTAATTTAATATTTGTCGGCATATAGGGCTGTATTATTTCAGTGATTTTTTCAGCAATACCTAAACCAGATACACAGGATATTAAAATATTTGGTAATTGAGAAAATCCTTCATAATATTTCGCTTCTATTGTATAGTCCTTATCAGCTTTTTCAGCAATTTCTTTAAAAGGAGTATTTTGTTTAACTTTAATTGCTACATCAAGGGCAGTCAACGTAGTTAAATTATTTATTACTAGCAGATCACCTTGTAAATGTGAACTGATTTTGGTATAAAGTTGTTCAAGAGACCCCATATCTATCATTAAAATAAAGCCTTCAACCGTGTTAAATTGATCAATTAACTTATTTGCTTCCTCTATAATTGAGCCAACATCAGCTTCGATTGGCATATCAATTGCATCAAAAATATAGTCTTCACAAAGAGAATTAACAACTGCTTGAATACTTGTAGCAGTGCTCTCGCCATGAGCCACAATTAAAGTTCTCAATTTAATATCTTCATTTACAAACTGGCTTAACAGAATTGTAAATACAATAATTAAACTTATTTGACTATCTTTATCAAGTATTGGTAATTTGTAATAAAAAGTCGTTGCTACATGCAATGAACGAGGTAATTTTCGTGAGAATATATTTTTTAAGTTATTAATAGTGCTAGCGGGGATTTTAAAATGCGCTTGATAAAGCTTGAACATGATCGGTTCTAAATCCTGGGCATTATTTAAGCCAAACTGCTTTTGAATAGTCTTTAAAAAGATCATTTTATGCTGTAGGTGCAATCCGGAATTAGCTCGTTTAATATCAGCAGTGATACTTACTTTTAATATATCTGACTGACAAATATGTAGATTTTTATCTGTAAAATTATGAGATAAATGATTTATTGATTTTTGCAAATAATAATTTTGCTGTTGTAATCTTTCGGCTTTTTTATAATTAATCTTCTTTTCCGGATCAACTTCAATATCGCCAAAGCCCTTAAATGCAGGTAATTTAGTTAACAAGAGATTAGCAATTGTAACTTTTATTTCATTAGTATTATTGCTTTCATCATAAGCTGATGCACATGCAAGTTGAATAGCATTTTTTATATAACCAATATTTCCTGAATGATTGATCTGTAAAAGAGCAGAAACAACTTTTTCATCAACCCTAATTTTTTTATTAATTTTCTTTGCCTCTTGATAAAACAGAAGATTTAACAATTGTAATCGTTCATCAATTGGCCGTTCAATATAATTTGGCAAATTAATTTTTACAGGAATTCTGCGAAGAAACGTTGTTAGCAAAACATCTTGTGGATCTTCCGTAGTAGCCATTATTATTCGAACTGATGCTTTAATAGTATGAACATTATCTCCCACCCTGTAAAAAGTACCACTATCAATAAAATTAAAAAGTTTTTCTTGACTCTTACTACTTAAACGATGAACCTCATCTAAAAACAAAATTCCACCATCAGCCTTTTCTAGCAAACCTTCCTTTTTCTCATCAGCTCCGGTAAACGCGCCTTTTACGTAGCCGAATAAAGTACTAGAAATTAATTCAGGGTTATCAGCATAATTGGCACAGTTAAAAACGACAAAAGGTGCTGTTACACTAATTACATTTTTACTTTTAGCAAACTGATAGATCTTTTTAGCCAAAAAACTTTTCCCCACTCCTGAATGTCCGGTGATTAGAATATTTAAGCCATTAGGTGGGTAAATGACTGCAGATCTTGCTCTATTGATAATACTTTTCATAGAGCCGTTTTCGCCAATGAAGTCAGCAAATATTTTTGAATTAGTTATCGCTCCGGTAGCTTTCCATAGTGCTGGCTTTTTGCTCAATTTGATTACCTTATGTTCATTTAATAGTATGTTTAAATAATGACTGACTACCGATCTTGATAAACTTAAACTTTTGGCTAATTGTTGAGTTGTTATAGCCTTATTATTAACACATTCTCTAACCAATCTGTTATAAACTCGATTTTTTGCAATTTCCATTTTTGCCTTCCTGAAATTACATCTTATTAACGAAAAAACCTGATCAAAATGATCAGGCTTACACAAAAATCTTGAATAATAGTTGCATTCAACGCAAAAGTATTATATTGTCAAAGTGGTCAAACTTTGTAAGAAGGGTACTATTTATTTAGTCGCCCTTTTTATTTTGCGCAGTTTTTTTATTATAGAGGGCTTTACCAGCTTTAACATCTTCCCATGTCCCAATTTTGGTTCCTTCTGAGTAATAACCGTCTAGCACACCTATTTGTTGGAAAACAGTCTGCTTATAAGCAACTTTAGCATTATATTCGGTAATATCAACATCCGCTAAAGACTTATGCAGAGCAGTCAATGGATCCATGTCCTTACCACCGGAGGTAAATAAAGTACCGTGAGAATTTAAAATGAACCCATTTCTTAAAGCCTTAGCACCTAATTTCTTTATTTCAGCGGAGACATATTCTGCCAGTTCTTCAGTGCACATTGGATGCCAATTTAAAGTGCGAATTTCTTTTAACTTCTGAGTTGCTTCGGTTACATTTGGCATATTTAAGCCACTCGTACCCCAAAACATACATTGATCAGCATGTGAGTGAAAAACACACTTAATTTCAGGATTAGCATCATATATTGCTTCATGCATATTAATTTCTCTGGTAACCTTACCGGTGCCAGAAATCACTTTACGTGTATGAGGTTCAATGACAAGAATTTGATCTGCATTCAAGTAACCCATATAAGCTTCTGACATCATTGTTGGTGTCATCACATAAAAGAATTTTCCAGTTTCATCTTGAACCTTAATACTGATATTGCCACCAACAATGTTAGTGTCTCTGCGTTCCATTACTTCACGGACAACTTTTGCTAAATCATTTCGCTCGTATTCAAAAGGAATTCTTCCTGCAGGATATTTCATAAATTATTTTTCCTCCTCATTTTATTTTTAGTTGACATACTTTTTTTGGTAAAAAGGGTATCACTTCCCTTCTTGTTAATTAGTAATCCTAAAATAATAACGAAGACATTTATCCAATAAATTTTAGAAATAATTGCATAACTGAATAAACCAAATGTTAAAAAACTTAAACAAGTCCAAAAGACTTTTTTGTTCATTAATTTATCCATTATTTAGTCCTACTTTAATTTACTGTATTTAAGGGATGGAATTGGATTTTTCTTAAATGAACGATAAAGTAACCAGAAAAGAGCAAGTAATGCAATTAAGCCAATAATTGCCCAAATATTACCTCTTCCTGCCCATGCCATCACAAATCTCAATTCGGGAGCTTCAATTGAACTCCATGATACTTGTGATCCTGCAGGTACTTTAATAGAAGTGCTGGATTTTGCTAATTTTGTAAAGATATTAGCAAAATATGATGCACCGTAAAGAAAAACAGGTTCATAGATAACACCTAAAACAAGCATTCTCAAAAGATTACCACCAGTAAGAAGCAATCCACCTACACCAATACAGTAATTGATGACACCTGCAATTGGGAGAATAGTATTACCAGGCAAAATCGCTGCATAAACAATTGATACTGGGATCATTAACACCATAGTTACCCATAACTCGGTACTTTGTCCCAAAATAGGCCAATCTAGTCCGATTGAGAACGTTCTACCTTTAACGTGTTTTTTCATAAAGTCACTCATAGTAGAACCAAATGGAGTTAAAGCATCCATGAAAAATTTTGCCATAACTGGAAAAATAGCCATGACAGCACCAACAGTTACGGAAAGATTAAGTGCGTCACCTATGCTGTAACGACCTGCTAGCGCAAGAACTAATCCAATAATTGCTCCCATTGTCACTGGTTCACTGAATACACCAATTTTACGTTTTAATGAAGAAGCATCCCATTCACGATTAAAAATTGGGATATAATCCATCAATTTATTAATAGGAGACATTATAATTGCCGTAAACGCTTCAATGTGAGTTACAGTAACTCCTTCATAACCAAGCATATTGGCAATTTCTTTACTCCACATATCACCTAATTTCAAACAAATTACAACTTGGATAGCTCCACAGATGAAACCCCAGATTAAACTGCCAGAAATTTGATAAACCATATAACCAGTTAAGGCGATACCCCATACATTCCACATATCGGCATTCATTGTATCCGTCATTTTAGCCAATAGCATGACCAGATTGACTACAATTTCTACTGCAAAAAACAGAAAAGCTAATGTCCAGCTCCATGTAATAGCAGCAGCACCAGTCCAGCCAAAATCAACTGCTGGCAGATTAATACCAGTATATTTAGCTAACGCTTTAGCCGCTGGACTAACAGTTTCAGTCAATTGATTAATGGCCATTGACATCCCAATAAATCCTGTACCTAAATAAAGACCTGAAAGTATCGCTTTAGATGGTTTCATCCCAAAGATTAATCCCAAAATTATAATTAAAATTGGAATCAAAACCTGAGCACCAACTCCCAAAATTCCTTGAACTATACCGTTCCAATCCATTTAACTCACCTCTATTTACAGATTATTTTGCCTGTTTAACAATATCCGCCACTTTTTGATTGGCTTCTTCCTGCCCCATTCCGGTCAACCAGGGCAAACCCACCATTCCTACAACGTTGTTGGCGTCAAGGACTTCCTGCAGTTCAGCATCAGCTTGTGCTATACCAACATAAATAATGACACTGCTATCATTTTCAATTGTTGTCTTGGCCTCACCAATTGGCTCAGGTGTAGCCTTCGCCAATTGATCTAAACCATTTTCTGTCAAATAATCATTAATTTTATTTGCTACTTGGGGACTGGTAGCAACACCAGTTCCACAACAAACCAAAATAGTCTTCATTTTATTACCTCTTTAAATTTATTTTTGACAATTTGAAGCATATCTTTAGTGTTTCTTGTTTCCATATAAAGTTTGACAAAATCCTTATCTTGAAATGCAGATATTATTTGTGCTAATAGTTCAGGTTGTTTTGACCCGTTTTTAAGGCCTAAAAATAAGAAATCATTAGCATCCATGTCTGCATTATCTCCCATTTGTTTAAGCTTTAATGGCTTAATGGTACGACCAATATAAATAAATGGCTTTTCAACATATTGTGGATCAACATGTGGTAAGGCTAGTGAAACCTGTGGAAATTTAAGTCCAATTGGATATGAAAGCTCCCTCTTTTCCAAATTTGATATGTATCCAATCCTGGCAAAATCAAGTTTAATTGCACGAGAACCAACTAAATCAAAAAGTTGTTCTTCTGTTTCAACTGAAATATTTAAATCAATTAATTTTTGATAAAACACTGCAAGACCTCCTTTCACTTTGAATACGTTTTCAATATAATACTAAGTTTGAACAATGTCAACCTTAATTTAACAAAGTATAACAAAGTTGAACTTTATATGTTATAAAATGTTTGATATACTACTAAAGTAATGATAAAATCGGTAAAAAGAAGTGATTATTTGAGTTTACAAGAAAAAAGATTAACAGAGATAAACATTCTGTTACGTAAAACCGGTTTTATGACAACAGTTGACATTGCTAAAAGTTTGAATGTTTCTTCAATGACCGTAAGACGTGACCTAAAGCGTTTAGAAGAACAAGGAAAAATTACAAGAATTTATGGCGGTGCACAAAGTAACTCTCGAACTGAGTCAACTACAAATGAAAAATTGCAAAAAAATATTTCTGAAAAAAAAGAGATTGCTAAATTATTAGCAAAGCAAGTAACTAATAATTCAACAATTTTTTTAGGGGCCGGTACAACTTTGTTAATGTCTGTTCCTTTATTACTTTCGAAGAATTTAACTTTTGTAACTAATAGTTTGCCGGCATTTAATGAAATTAATAAAAGTAAATGTCGTCTATTTTTGACAGGTGGGGAACTACATAGGAACACAGAAGAATTTTTGGGTGAAAAAGCTGAAAACATCTTTGAGGGTTTAAATTTCGACTATGCATTGTGCTCAACTAATGGGATCTGTGATAATAGTGTAACTACTAGTACAATACCCGAAGGAAATATTCAAAATATAGCAATTTCCCATGCAAAAATGTCTTTCATAGTGGCAGATCATACCAAACTAAATCATTCTGATATCATCACCTTTCGTGATCTCGATAAATTTGATCTTTTGGTTACGGATCCGAAAGTTACTCCTGAAGATGTTAAAAAATATTCAAAATATATTAAAATCATACATTAACTTATAGGTTAGGAACAAAAATGGAAATTACAGTTACAGTTAATCCTTCAGTAGATCGTTTATACGAGTTAAAGCAGCTGAAAGTAGGACAATTAAATAGGGTTCAATTGATCAAAAAAATGGTCGGTGGTAAAGGCATCAATGCTGCCAGAGTTTCTGCTAATCTTGGAGCCAAAACTGTAGCCACAGGGTTCTTAGCTGGCTCAAATGGCAAATATATTTTAGAACAAGCTAAAAATGACCAGTATAAATGTAAATTTATTGAAACTAACGGTAACACTAGAAATTGTTACACTATAATTCAAAGTAACGGTGAAAAAACAGAAATAAACGAGTATGGAGACCATATTTCTCTACAATATTTCAATCAATTATTAGAGACTATAGAACAATTAATTACTAAAAATAGCGTTGCAGCAATTTCTCTAAATGGCAGTCTCCCTCCTAGTGAGATTCATAATTTTTATCCGCAAATAATTGCCAAAGTTCGTGAACTTAACCCAAATATTAAAATCGTTTTGGATACTTCTGGAGAAGCCTTAGCTGACGTCCTAAACAGCCACTTTTTACCAGACTTCATAAAGCCTAATGAAACAGAAGTAGCAGAATTATTATCTTTTCCTGTTACTAAGAATTACAAAGTAATAAAAGAAGAAATATTAAAGAGCAAACTAATACGAATTCCAAATATAATCGTTTCTTTAGGAGAAAAAGGGGCACTTTTTAAGCATAAACATGATTTTTATAGTATTAAATTAAAACCAGTAAAAGTAGTTAATACCGAGGGCTCAGGTGATTCACTTGTTGGTGGTCTTTTATATGCCTTAGGTAAAAACTATGGATTTCAAGAAGCCATCAAATGGGCTATTGCATCTGGAACTGCTAATGCAATGGAAACCAAAACTGGCTTTGTACAGCTCAGCAAAGTACTCGAAATTATTAAAACCATTAAAATTGAGCGAATTACTGATTAACAAAATTTTTTAACTGTTAGTCTTAATAATTATAAAAATAAAAGCTAAATTAATCCTTGACTTTAAGTTGTTATTTTTTTATAATCTTGTTATCAAAGTTGGAGGTAAGGATAATGATTCAGTTTAGTCAAAAAGAGAATCAACTAAATAATCGTTATTATCTTAGCTACTATAGATAAGAGTTTGAGTTCATCTAGGTGAATTCAAACGAAACTAAGTTTGAATTTATCTATGATGGCTAGGACTCTTTTAGTACGGTTAGCCACATAGCTTTCTAAGTGGCTAACCACAATCCAATTATTTGTTGGCAATTTAATTTCTGTGTACCCGCTTAGAAGTAAGTGGGTATTTTTTATGGAGGCACAAAATGCGTTTTAGAAAATTAATTACAGGAATTACAATTGTTGGTTTAATGGCTTTAGGAGGCTGCAGCAGTAAGAAAGCTAGTAAAAGTCCAGACGTGAAACACGTGGGCGTTTTGCAAGTAGTGCAGCACCCTTCTCTAGATAAAGCATACAAGGGCTTTAAAAAGGGCTTAAAGGAAAGTGGCTTTGTAGAGGGTAAAAATCTTAAGATTGATTACCAGAACGCTCAAAATAATCAAGATAATTTGAAAAGTATGAGTGAAAAACTGGTCAACGAAAAGTCAGATTTGATCTTAGGGATTGCTACACCGGCAGCGCAAAGCGTGGCGAATGCAACGCAGAAAATCCCAACTGTTGTCACTGCTGTAACTGATTTAAAAGCCGCTAAATTAGTTAATTCAGATGAGAAACCGGGTAGAAATATCACGGGCACAACAGATATGGTTTCAATTAAACGCCAGATCAAGTTGCTGTTGTCAATTGTGCCCAAGGCTAAAACTATCGGTATCATGTACAACGCTGGTGAATCAAACTCCAAAATTCAGGCTGACTTAGCAACAGCTGCACTAAAAAAAGCAGGAGTTAAAGTTTTGATCAAAACTGCAAATACGACTAACGATGTCCAACAAGTAACAGAAACTCTGGCCTCGAAAGTTGACGGTATTTTCGTTCCTACAGATAATACCTTTGATTCAGCAGCTTCAGTAGTTGGTAAAGTTGTCAAAGAAAAGAAGGTTCCTCTGGTAGCAAGTTCAGTTGATCAAGTCAAAACTGGCGGCTTAGCCTCAATCGGAATTGATTACGAATTATTGGGAGAACAAACAGGGAAAATGGCTGCGAAAATTTTATCTGGCAAAGCTAAACCTGCAAACATGCCAGTCGAAAAAGCACACGATATGAAATTAGTGGTGAACAAAAGTATGGCCAAAGCACTTGGAATTGATCCTAAATCAATTAAAGCTCCAAAATAAACGGGAAACAGACTGCCACAAGGGCAGTTTTTTTATGTAAAACAAAAAAACTAGCTTAAACATTTTGGCAAAATAAATTTGAAAAATTCCCTTAGGTTGCACATCAATTGCAACCAAATTTTATTATTCCTTGACTTTTTCTTCTTTATTTTTTATAATCTTCTCATTAAGGTTGGAGGTTGATCTTAAATGAAATATTATATTAAACACATCTCACAACTGAATAATCGTTACTACTTTAGCTATTTTAGATAGGGTTTGGGTTCATCTAGATGAATTCAAACCAGATTCAAGTTTTGAATTTATCTATGATGGCTAGAGTCCTTTAGTTGCGGTTAGCCACATAGCTTTCTAAGTGGTTAATCACAAATAATTATTAATGAAAATAATGCTTGTACACCCACTTAGAATAAGTGGGTGTTTTTACGTTATGAAGATTAGATTTACGGAGGAAGAAAAATGCGAATTAAGAAATTAGTTATGGGAATGGCCTTAACCGGTTTGTTACTACTAAGTGGTTGCAATAACAAAAAATCAGGCAGTACAGCGACTGTCAAACATGTGGGTATACTGCAAGTAGTACAACATCCCTCTTTAGATGAAGCCAACAAGGGCTTTAAAGAAGGACTGAAAGAAAAAGGCTACGTTGAAGGCAAAAATTTAAAGATTGATTACCAAAATGCGCAAAATAGTCAAGACAATTTGAAGAGCATGAGTGAAAAACTAGTCAACGAAAAATCAGATTTAATTTTAGGTATTGCCACCCCAGCAGCACAAAGCGTAGCAAATGCTACCGAGGATATCCCGATTGTAGTGACTGCTGTGACTGATCTAAAAGCTGCCAAACTAGTAAATTCAAACGCTAAACCTGGCAGAAATGTCACAGGAACCACTGATATGGTTTCAATTGATAAACAAATCAAATTACTTTTATCAATTGTGCCTAAGGCTAAAACAATTGGCATTATGTACAATGCGGGCGAAGCCAATTCCAAAATTCAAGCTGATCTAGCTGTCAAGGCACTTAAAAAAGCCGGAGTCAAAGTTTTAATTAAGACGGCCAACACAACAAATGATGTTCAACAAGTCACTGAAACTTTAGCAGGAAAAGTACAAGGAATTTACGTACCAACAGACAATACTTTTGCCTCTGCTTCTTCAATTATTGGTAAGGTCGTTAAGGAAAAGAAAATCCCACTAGTAGCTGGTTCAACGGATCAAGTTAAAACTGGCGGCTTGGCTTCTATTGGAATAGATTATGAGGCACTTGGTAAACAAACCGGTAAAATGGCTGCTAAGATTTTAGATGGTAAAGCTAAACCTAAAGACATGCCTGTTGAAAAAGCTACCGATTTGAAATTGGTGGTTAACAAGAAAATGGCAAAGGCACTTGGAATTGACCCTGCTTCAATTAAAGCACCTAAGTAAATTAAAGAAAGGCAGCGTGAATCAATAGTTATGTTAAATACATTTTGGGAGTTATTACTTTCGTCTACTTCTCAAGGACTACTTTGGTCATTAATGGCAATCGGTGTTTATTTAACTTTTCGGATATTAGATCTAGCCGACATGACGGCTGAAGGCAGTTTCCCCTTAGGTGGGGCTGTTGCGACGATGTGCATTATTAAAGGAATTAATCCGATATTAGCAACTATTGCCGCATTTATTGGCGGTTTAATTGCCGGACTAGTTACTGGTATTTTGAATACCAAATTGCGTATTCCTTCATTATTAGCAGGAATCATCACTATGACTGGGTTATACTCCATTACTTCCAGAGTGATGCAAAACGCTGCCAATGTTTCATTGCTAGGCAAAGATACGGTTTTTACAATTGCACAAAATTGGGGCTTAAGTCATAACAATGCTGTAATTGCAATGGGACTGATAATTGCACTTTTAGTGATCTTCTTATTAGTCGTTTTCTTCAAAACAGAAATAGGCTTGGCTATGAGAGCCACTGGTGATAACCCGCAAATGAGTGCTGCCAACGGCATTAAAACTCAAGGAATGAAAATTTTAGGTTATATGATTTCTAATGGCTGTATTGCTTTGTCAGGTGGACTGTTAGCACAAAATAACGGCTTTGCCGACCTTAACTCTGGTGTAGGTACTCTTGTTATCGGACTAGCTTCAATTATTATTGCAGAAGTACTTATTCGCAATCTGTCAATTGGTGGTCGTTTACTTACTTTAGTCGTAGGTGCCATCATTTATAGACTGATTTTAGCTTTGGTATTCCAAATGAATGTAGAACCGTCTGATGCAAAATTAGCTTCAGCTTTAGTCTTAGTTGTGTGCTTAACTTTGCCGAATTTCCATTTACCACGCAATCTTAAAGGAGGAAAGCAAAATGCCAGAAGTACTAAAGATTAAAAATTTACATCAAACTTTTGAACAAGGAACTGTTAATGAAAACCGTGTTTTACGCGGAATTGACCTTAGTTTAGAAGCCGGAGATTTCGTGACTATCATTGGTAGTAATGGTGCTGGTAAGTCTACCCTGCTCAATAGTATTGCCGGAACGTTACCTATTCAAGAAGGACAAATTATTCTAAAAGGTACCGATATTACAAAACTGCCTGTTACTAAAAGAGCAAAAAATATTAGTCGCGTTTTTCAAGATCCTAAAATGGGAACAGCAGTCAGACTAACCGTCGAAGAAAATTTGGCTTTAGCCATGAAGCGCGGAAAGCGCCGAGGCTTTCGTCCTGGTGTTAAAAGTCAAGACAGAAAATTTTTCAAAAAGCAGCTTGCGCAACTTAATTTGAATCTAGAAAACCGCTTGGAAACTGAAATTGGCTTACTTTCTGGTGGTCAAAGACAAGCCATTACCCTTTTAATGGCAACACTGCAACGGCCAGATTTGATTTTACTGGATGAACATACTGCGGCTCTTGATCCACAAACTTCAATAACAGTCATGCAATTAACTGAAAAGTTGATATCTGAACAGCATTTGACAGCATTTATGGTCACTCATAACATGGAAGATGCTATTCGCTACGGCAATCGTTTGATCATGTTGCATCAAGGTCGTGTAGCAATTGATCTGGCTGGTGAAGATAAACAAAATTTAACTGTGCCTAAGTTAATGGAATTATTCCAAAAACATGTAGGTACAGGTCTTGAAGATGATGCCATTTTGTTGGCATAAAAACAGAAAAACAATCTGCAATTCAGATTGTTTTTTTTTTTTTTCTTAGGTAGATCTTAATATTTATTACTATTATTCTGCAAACAATTTTGATGTGCATCAATTACTTTAACAACGTTATCTATTGGTTCTGAACAATTATTTTTTAGCCACTCTGTAATTATAGCCACTATACCATTGCGAAAAAATACTTCATCATAATGATTTTTTTCTTCATGACTATCTATAAACTTTTCAGCAACACCATCTTGTAAACTTAGTTTAAAAAATAAACGATATAAATCTTGGTTGTCTTTAACATGTTGTAATAATTTTGAAAAACATGGTTTTTTAGAATTATTTTGCGTTAGTGCGTATTCATCAACAAGATATTTTCTTAATTTGTCTGCCATATCATAAATATCTGTGTAATTATCATAAAAAGTTGACCTGTTAATATGTGCCTTTTGACAAATTTCAGTGACTTTTAAATTTTCTAAGTTACTATTCTTTAAAAGTTCTACGACGGCATTTTGAATTTTTTTACGTGATACAGTGCGATTTCTTTTTTTATTCATAGAAATGATTATGACATATAAAAATCTTTTTGTTAAAGCTTTTTGAATTTATATATGCTAATAAATAATTGAACTAAAGCCAAAAATGACATCATACCGAATGTGAATTGAATTCCTATATAATTTGCCGTCACTTTGGTATCAATAAAGTGGGTTGCGCTAGTCATGGCTTCCATAAATAAAGAAGTTCCTATAGCACCGCTTAATGTTCTTAAACAAGTTAGAAGAGCTGTACCATTTGCTGCTTCATTTTTAGGCAAACTTTGCATTCCCCAAGTTACGATTGGCATCATCAAGCAGCCAACCCCTAATAAACGGAGAAAATAAAAAACTCCTAACAAAATTATTTCTTTTGGAGAATTGATAAATGTTACTCCCAAGCAACTAATTACTAATAACAAGCTTCCTGAAATTGCCAATTTAGTTATTCCAAATCTGTCATAAAACATCCCTGTAAAAGGATTAATTATAGCCATAGCTAACGATCCGGGCAACATTATAAATGCCGAAATAAGGGCTGATTTTTTCATTACAGTTTGAATTAAAATAGGGTAAATAGTTGAACTACCCATCATTATTGCATAAAGAAGCATACTGATTAATACAGCCAAACGAAAATTTGAATTCTTAAAAATTCTTAGATTTAGTAATGGTTCATCATCTTGTAACTGTCTTTTACAAAAAATAATTATTAATACTGTTCCAATAACCAGCAAGATTAAGCTTGTAAATAATCTAGTAGTAATATTGCTTAGTCCTATCAACATACTGCTCAAGCCACCAGTACTTAATAATAGAGAAAAGTAATCTAGATGATTTTTTGCAACTGGTGAAACATTTTCAACGCTAAAGATTGCTAAAATTATAATAAAAAGTGATATAGCTGCTGAAATAAAGAAAACACTACGCCAACCCCATATTTCAATAAGGAAGCCTGTTAAAGTTGGTGCTATCACAGGTGCTGCTCCTGATGCCAATCCCAATATCCCCATGACCATTCCCTGTTTGTTAACCGGATAAAGAATCATAATTACTACTTGAGTTAATGGTAAAATAATGCCGCTACCAAAGGCTTGAAATATACGACCTATTAGTATAATTGGAAAATTGCTTCCCCCACAACAAAGCAATGTGCCGAATGTAAATAATAGCATTGACGATAAAAATATTTGCCTAGTAGTAAAGCGTTTAATCAAATATGCTGATATTGGAATCATAACTGCCATAGCTAAACTAAAAGCACTGGTTAACCACTGGGCAGTTAGTGCGGTCAATGATAACTCATGCATAATTTGTGGTAAGGCCGTTGTTAATGAAGTTTGAAGAAACGATGTGACAATTGTTCCAGTCAAAAGAGTTCCAAAAATCAAATTAGCTTTTTTTCCACTCATGAATTTCTCTTCTTTCAATTTAAGTTGTTTTAATTATATTGATGTAGAAAAGATAAACAACCAACAATTTATATTGAAATGTTGGGAAAGTATAAACAGTAAATCAATTAAAAATTGAAATGGGTATCCTATTATCCATTTAAGAAAAATTTGACAGTCCATTGAAAAAATAAAACAGCCTGCTAATGATTAAAAATCACCAGCAGGCCTTTTTGCTAATATCTTCTGAATCAAGTATTACAAATTGATATTTTAGATTAGTAAACTACTTCAACATTATTCTTTTCAAATAACTTACTGTACTTTTTAGCGGGCTTTTTATCTGTTACAACTGCAGAAATCTGACTTAATTCACAATCTTTATAAGGAAAAATCAGACCCATTTTATTACTATCAATCAATAAAACTAACTTTTTGCTGCATTCAATTAAAGTATGCTTTAGGCTAGACTCGGATTCAACCTTATCAGTAACACCGTACTCCAGACTAAATCCTCTACATGACATAAAAGAAATGTCAAAAACATAATTACGTAAATTTCTGGCAGTAACCATACTACTAGAATATGTATCAATCATACTTCCCCCAATTACATTAATCTTATTTTGCGTATGCAAATTTAAATAGATTGCCGTTTCTAAATTAGTAGTTGCAATGTTTAAGTCGTTAAAAGCATCAAGACTTTTGGCTAATACGTTGGCTGTACTGCTACTGTCTAAAAAGATGCTTTGTCTATTTTCAACATAGCCAGAAGCTAATGCAGCGATATATTTTTTCTCGTTTAAATTAAGATGTTGCTTGATTGTTGTTGGAGTTTCAATCTCATTCGGTTTTAAAACCAGCGCTCCACCATGAATTCGTTGCACAAGGCCATTATTTTCGAGTTCTTTCAAGTCTCGTCTAATAGTACTGGCACTATAATGCATTACTTTTGCCAGGTCATTAATTGTTAAAAAATTTCTGTCTTTTAAAGTAGTTAATAATAATTTCTGTCTATCTTTCATCTTTAACCTCCATAACAAAATGATTAAAAAGTGTCAAAACTTGGAAAATAATCACCAAATTTTGCCGTTTTTCCAATAAAGCTACCATCTATTGAAAAAGCAAACAAATACTTTAATATTAGTTTTGTAAGCGAATACAAAATGGAGGTTAAAAAAATGACATTAGTAACTTTAAATGATATTTTACCAAAAGCCAAAAAAGAGGGGTATGCAATAGGCGCTTTTAATTACGCAGATATGAACACTGCGCGCGGAATAATTGCAGCCGCCGAAGAAGAAAAGGCTCCTGTTGTGTTGCAAATAGCTGAATCACATTTTCCTTATTTGCCACTAAGAGAAGGTGGTAAATTGGCATTGGATTTAGCAGAAAATGCCAACGTTCCAGTCGTAGTTCACCTTGACCATGGTACAGACATGGACACTTGCATTAAGGCACTGAGAATGGGATTCAGTTCTGTGATGCTCGACTTTTCCCAAAAGCCTCTTGTAGAAAACATTAGTAAGACAAAAGAAATTGTTGATTTTGCTCACGCATTAGGAGCAAGTGTAGAAGGTGAAGTTGGCGTGATGACCAGAGATGCTGGTAACGGTAAGCCTGACTACAATAACTTAACTGACAACTACACTACTGTAAGTGAAGCTAAACAATTTTATGAAGAGACCGGAATTGATGCAATGGCAATTTCATATGGTACAGTTCATGGAATATACAGAGAAAAACCTGTATTAAACTTTAATAGACTGCATGAAATTGCTGAAGCAGTTCCTGTCCCATTAGTTGTTCACGGGGGTTCCGGATTAACGGATGAAGAATACCACAACTCAATTAAAAATGGCATAAGCAAAATTAACTATTATTCAGTTATGTCATTTAATGTCACTAACGGTTTAAGAGAATACCTTGATAGTAAAAAAGAGCAGCAGGTTTTCTTATATGATGCTGATCTAAAAATTATGGAGTTGGTAAAAGATGACATCAAAAATAAAATTGAAGTTTTTGGCTCAGCCAACAAGGCATAAATAATGAATAATTTCCTAATTATTACTCATAGTACTCTGGCTGAAGGCTTTTATAATAGTACCAAATTTCTTAGCGGCTTAACTACTAACGTTAAATTTATTAATGCATACGTTGATGAAAGCGATTGGACTAAGGAAGCAGAAGAAATTATCTCAAGCCAAGATAAAGACAAGGAGCTGATTGTGTTAACTGATATTTATGGCGGAAGCGTTAATCAAAAAATGACTTTAATGCTGGCAAAATATCACTTTATCTTGATTACGGGAGTTAATCTTCCTTTAGTTTTATCACTAGTACTAGAAACGCAACCTTTAACTAAGGAAAAATGTAAGAATCTGGTTGAAGAAGCCAGAAAACAATTACAAATTATTGAACCAATCAAATCGAACAGTAATGAAACTGATAGTGACTTTTTAAGTTGATAAGGAAGTATTGAATTATGATTAAAGAATTGAGAGTTGATGATCGCTTAATTCATGGCCAAGTAGCATTAACCTGGCCCGGACACTTAGGAACTTCCCACATAGTTGTAGCTAACGATGCAGCAAGTAAAAATGAAATGCAGCAAAGTGCATTAAAAATGTCTGTTCAAGGTACAGCTAAAGTTCTAGTAAGAGACGTAGATGGAGCAATAAAGCTTTTTCAAAATCCTAAAGCTCAAAGTATTCCAATGTTTGTTGTTGTCAACCAGGTAAAAGACGCGGAAAGAATCTATTCGGGACTAAATGGTCAACAAATTGAAAGAATTAATATTGCAAATGTTGGCCGCTTTGATGGTGTCGACAAAAATCTCAAAACAGAAATAAATGGTTCGATTTTATTAACCACAGCTGATAAAGACGCAGCTAAAAAGCTGTTAAATTCTGGAGCCAACGTCGTACACCAAGTTATACCTACAGATAAGGCAGAAAAGTTCTCTAATTTATTAAAGGAGTAATGAGATGTCGAATAATATAATTTTAGCCGCATTTTTATGTGGCTTAGCCGAATTTATTTGCTACGGTGGTGACTGGCTATTAGGACAAAATATGGCAGACCAGCCTATTGTTGTGGGACCATTAGTCGGCTTGCTCTTAGGAGATTTACAAACCGGAATTATTTTAGGCGCCATGCTGGAAGCAACATTTATAGGTGCTGTAAATGTAGGCGGTGCTGTATCCTTAAACCCTTCAGTAGCAACTGTACTGGCTGTTGCTTATGCCATAATCGGTGGCGGTGACACAAAAGCTGCTGTAGCTTTAGCAATTCCAATGGGACTATTAGGTGGCTTGCTTGAAGTTGGAACCTATGTTTTGTTTTCACTGTTTCAAGATTCCTGGACTGACGCAGCAGACAAAGCTAACGAAAAGAAATTAGTCTGGCTTCATTATGGTGTTTGGTTTGCCAGATCATTAGTTTTCTTTGTAGCTGTATTTATTACCGTTGTAATTGGTGTTAAACCTGTTGCAGCATTTATTAAATCCTTGCCTTCTTTCGTGGAAAACGGCTTAGGTCTGACAGGTGGTTTGCTTCCAGCTGCCGGTTTCGCAATGCTTCTCAGCATGGTTTGGGAAAAGAAACTTGCAGTTTGGTATTTTCTAGGCTTTATTTTAGTTGAATATGTAAAACTGCCACTGCTGGTTGTCGGAATCATTGGCTTGGTATTTGCAGTAGTCTTTGCATTTTATGATAAAGATATTTTTGATCTTAAGCACAGCAAAACTGCCATAAACAGTAATAAATCAGCCAGTCAGCAAGAAGAAGAGGACTTTCTATCATGACACAAGAATCTGCAACTAATAATAAAATTTCACCTACTGATAAAAAATTACTCCGTAAACTTTATCTTAGGTCTTTAACAATCGGTGCACCTTTACAATATGCCAACGAGTATGGCTCAGGATTTGAGTATTCACTATTACCATTTATTGATCATTACTATAAAAATGGCTCTGAAGAAAAACGGCAGGCACTAAAAAGACATATTGTTTTTTATAATATCACTCAATATGTGGGAACTTTTTGCCAGGGTTTAGTTGCCTCAATGGAAAAACAAGCCTCCCAGCATAAAGATTATGATGTTTCTTCAATCAGTGCCGTCAAGGCTAGTTTAATGGGACCAATGTCCGGTATTGGAGACACTTTATTTTGGGGTATTTTAAGGGTTATTGCCGCTGGAGTCGCAATGACGTTTGGAATGCAAGGCAACATTTTAGCTCCTTTCGTCTTTTTATTGATCTACAATATCCCTGCACAGTGGTGTCGCTGGGAAATGACCAAACTAGGATTCTCAGTAGGCTCTGAATATATCACTGAAATGTATTCATCTGGTTTGTTGACAATTTTTACAAAAGCCGCTAGAACGCTAGGACTAATAATGCTTGGAGGGATGACAAGCAGCCTTGTCCAATTCAAGACAAAATTAGTATTTCATGTTGGTGGCGGTCAAGTGATCAACGTCCAAAATATTTTGGATTCTCTTCTTAAGGGGTTAGTGCCATTGCTAATAACTCTAGGCTGCTACTGGTTAATAGCAAAGAAACACATTAATTTCACGGTTGTTATCTTGGGCCTAATTGTTTTCTGCATCTTATTAAGTGCATTAGGCATAGCCTAAACAATATAACTAAATTTAAATTAAATAATGGCAAGACTTTCTAAATTGAAAATCTTGCCATTTTTAATCTTGTCACGTTAAATTATATTTTATATTTTTGCGCCTTTATCTTTAATAATCCGAGCAATGTCCAAACAGGCTTCTTTAGTTTGCTCTAAATAACCTAAACGGTCAAAAAAGCCATGATCAAGCCCCTTATACAAAATTTCTTGATATTCTTTGCCATACTTTTGTAATAATCTGGCAAAATATTTATTACTTGGTAAAAAGTAGTCAAACTCTGCTTCTATTAAAGTGATATTTGGCAGATTCTTAAAATCTTGTGCATATACTGGACTAATTAGTGGGTCTGTAACTAACTCACTCTCAATATAAAGAGGCCTCATTAAGTTGGTAATATACATTATTTTGTTTAATCTGGTATGAATAAAATTTTTATGTTTTTTATTCATTTCGTATAACGAATAATCCCAATGGTAAAGTGTTTGAGAAATTTTCTGTAAGTCAAGCGCACCATAAATTGAAATTACATGCTTTATGTAATGATTTTCATCAAGCAGCCCACATCCAACGGCTAAGTTGCCTCCAGCACTGTCACCAGCAACAAAGATTTGTGAACTGTCAAAACCTAAATATTCTCGATGGCTAACAATCCACTCCACTGCTTCACGAGAATCATGCAATGCACCTGGAAAGGGAGTTTCAGGAGCCAAACGATAATCAAGAGAAATAACAGTACAGTTGGCTTGCTCCGCAATTAACCGACACTGATTTAGTAATGTGGAACTATTGCCTCCAATAAATCCGCCACCATGCAGATATAAGCAGGCATTAAGTGTTGGCTGCTCACCGGCAGGTCTGCAAACTATAGCAGGTACATACCTGTTTTGACATTGAATCAAAATGCTTTTTTCACTAATTTGTGAGTTGGTCAAATCTTTATTGGGTGAACCCATGCCATCTCTTACATTTTGGAAGTTGATAGTGCTTAAATCAATAGAAGCCATGGCTTTTTTGTCAGAAAGAGCTGGTTTATTTTTAGTTCTTTCTAAAACTTTTGGGTCCAGTAAGCCCCATTCTTCTCCGTAAGCCGTGTTTCTGATAATCATTATTATCCCTCCAAGATTTTAAACCAATTTGCATTTCTCTACTTTAATAATATACTAACATTTAATAGGAATACTTCATATAAATAATTGTGATGATTAGCTTTTAACTTGAACTTTATCTGAGCAATTTGTTTTTGTGAGGAAATATTTCTTGGTGGTTTCAACACTGCCTTTAACAACCAAGCAGGTTGAATTATTTTTTCTGATATAAAAGTGAATTCTAGTAAAATTATCATTCTTATCTTCAGGCTCAAGTTCTATTTTTTGATATTTAGCTAAATTACTGTTCAGGCTGCCAATCATAAAAACCTGATTATTACCTAAGCCTTCCGGAGCAAAGCCACAAAATAATATTAGCAAGATTATTGAAATCAGTTCTAACTTGGCATATTTTGCCTGTGACCAAAACAAGATAACTATCATGACTGAAACAATCACTGCCATTGTCATTCTTACATAATTAGTACGGGCTTTAACAATAATTTTTTTTGCATTTTTAAGACCGTTAACAATTATAATCAGAACGAATCCTAGTATTATCACTGTTTCGTCCATTTATCTTACCATTCAGCAATAGTACCATCATAATTAACCCAAGATGGATTATTCCACACTAGTCCTTCTTGAGCTACTTCTTTGATCTTATCTTCATCCATTTCAATTCCAAGACCTGGTCCTTTAGGAATATCAACGAAACTGTCTTTATACTGAAAAATTTCTTTATTCTTTACGAAATCAAGCAAGTCAAATCCTTGATTATAGTGAATTCCTAAACTCTGCTCCTGAATAAACACGTTTGGCGTGCAAGCGTCAACTTGGAAAGTGGCAGCTAACGCTACAGGACCATACGGAGCATGAGGCGCAACGGCCATATCACATGCTTCTGCCATTGCAGCTATTTTACGCTCTTCCAGTAAACCACCACAAAGTGAAATATCTGGCTGAACTATATCAACTGCACCTTGTTTGAAAATATTTTTAAATCCCCATCTAGTATATAGCCTTTCTCCTGTTGCAATTGGAGTCGAGACTTCATTTGCAATTTGAGCAAAATACTCTTCGTTTTCGGGCAAAACTGGCTCTTCAATAAACATTGGATGATATTCTTCTAAAGCTTTAGCTAAAACTTTTGCCATTGGTTTGTGCACGCGACCATGAAAGTCAATTCCAATAGACATGGCATTGCCAAACTTTTCTCGAATAGAAGCAACCCTTTCAACAGCAGCGTCTACCTTTTCCAGTGAATCAATGTAATGCATTTCAGACGTGGCATTCATTTTCACCGCTCTGAAGCCTTTATCCCAGCGCTTCTGAGCCATTGCTACCACATCAGATGGACGATCTCCGCCAATCCAAGAATAGACTTTAATTTTATCCCTCACGGCTCCGCCCAAAAGTTCGTAAACAGGCAAATTTAAAGCCTTGCCTTTAATATCCCACAAAGCCATTTCTATACCTGAAATTGCAGTGCCATTAATTGGACCACCGCGAAAGAATGAGCGATGAAGTCGTTGCCATATTCTTTCAATTTCAAAAGGATTTTTGCCAATTAACTTGCTGCACATTTCTTTTACGCCAGCCACAACAGTTTCAGTTTTAGTGCCAGAAACTAGTTCTCCCCAGCCGGAAATACCCTCATCAGTATTAATCTTAATAAAAATCCATCTGGGCTTTACTTTATAAACAACAAAATCAGAAATCTTCATAATTATTTATCCTCATATCTAAAGTTAATCTTTTGTCTTCATAGCATTTTCTGCTGCTTCGGCTTCTTTGTTGATGTGTTTAACTTTATCAAAGTAGTACCAGGTCAGTGCAATCACAATTAATAAAATGGGAACGCAAAACTCAGGATGCCAAGTAAAGCAAAAATAAACTATAAAGCTTTGAATCATTGAAGTGGCAGCAAAAGATGAAATTAACAGACTGCCACCAGTAGATAATTTGATCCCCACTGATTTAGCAATAGCCGTTAAAACCGGTGAAGTTGCTGAACCACACCATAGTAGTGAAGCAGTGACAGCCAATCCAATAACTATATTTTTAAGCAGATTACCATTAGTTAGTGCCACAACCATGGCTACCCTAAATGGAACAACCGCCAAATCAGCAAATGGTAAAACACGGTTACCTGGCAAAACAACAGCCATAGCAATAGTTAATGGAATAATAATTAAAGCAGTTGTAATTACATCTGGATTACCGACAATAACAGCTGCATCCAACCCAATAAAGAGTTTCCTACCCTTAAATTTCTTTTGTGACCATTTTTGAGCTGATTCAGAAATAGGCATTAACCCTTCCATGAACATTGAGGTCATCTTAGGGATAAGCACCAATACGGCAGACATGCTAACACCTAATTGCAAAATCTGCTGTAAACCGTATCCAGCAAAAATGCCGATAGCCAGACCAATTAGTAGACCCATAATCATGGAATCACCAAAAAATCCTAGATATTTTTGCGCATCTTTAATACTAAACTTTGATTTTCTAAAAAATGGAATCTTATCCAGAAGCCAGTTTAAAGGTACGGCAATTACAAGTGATGATAGAGCCGACACAGTTGGTAATGAAACACCTGGAATATTGAAAAATTTTTGGACCATCGGTTGTGACCAGTCAGACATTTTAAAAGTGACAATTGCCATGACGGCAACACTACCAACAGCCAATAAAACGCTTTTGGTAACAAAGTAAACCATAATACCTACTATAGCCATATGATGGTAATTCCATATATCAACGTCTAGAGTATGTGTAGCTTTTAAAATCAATAAAATAATATTAATGAATAAAATTACAAAAATTAAAATTGCAATAATAGGTGATGCCCAAGTAACAGCAGCAATTGATCCCCAGCCAACATCTAAAGCATTCAGGTGAACATGCGTCCTTTCCACCATTGCTTTTGCTGCAGGGCCGATATTAGTCGTCATAAAGTCTAGCACCAGCTTGATGCCGGCAAAGCCTATTCCCAACGTAAGGCCTGACTTAAAAGCTGCCGATATTTTCAAACCAAATATTAACCCTACTATTGTAATAATTATCGGAAGCATAACGGTTGGGCCGCAATTAATGATAAATTGGAAACCCGCCATAAATCCATTGGCGATTTGTGACCACATAATTTTCCTCCTAGGATTCTTGCTTTGTTAAAGCATCTTTTATTTCACTCAAAGTTTTATCAGCGCCAACTCCTGTTAATAGGGACAATCCTAGAATGTAGGGGGTGCCATGCGTATCCCCACTGAATTGACCAGTTGTTACCAAAAGGTCATAGTTTGCAACCTTACTTGATACCTCTGTTAACCTGGTTTGCGTTGTTTGAACATCAATACCATTTTCAGATAAATATTTTTTTATTTTGCTGGCAACTACTGTTGATGTTGCAATGCCATTTCCACATGCAACCAATATATGTTTAGTCATTTTTATCTCCTATAGCTGACTGAATAAGCTTTAATAATTTTTGCTTTGTTTCAGCCTGCAAAAACTCTTTTCTTAATTCTTCGTTTTGTACAATATCCGCAACCTTCTGCAACATTTTTACCTGGCTGTGCGGTTCCGCGATAACCAACATGATTACTATTCTTACAGGAATATCTTCCTTTGTATTTCCCATATTTTTAAATTCCACTGGCTCTTTCAGTGTTGCAATTGCTAAAGTAGTTTTATTAACCAAGTCAGCATTCGCATGCGGAATTGCAATAGCTGGTTGTGAAGAAGGTAATCCTGTTGGAAATTTTTGTTCTCTTTCTAGTAAAGCCTTCTTATAACCTTCTTTGACATACCCATTTTCATATAATTGATCGGCCAAAAAAGTTTCAATTTCTCTACTAGTCTTAAAATCAATATTTCTATAAATTAAATCTTCATTTAAAATAATATTTTCCAATCCGCTTCTCCAACTTATGATTTTTTTACCAGATTTACTAATGATTGATGTAAATTGGCAATATTTAAACTTTTTAAATCTTCTTTATTAAATGCGTTAGAACCAATACCCACATATTGAGCTTCATTTTCAAAAAATTCGTGGATATTCTTTTCTGAAATTCCACCTACCGCCATTAAGCGTAATTTCCCCAGAGGAGCTTGTATATCCTTGAAAAATCTTGGTCCTATATCAACTGCTGGAAAAACTTTAATGATATCAGCACCATAACTATCCATTCTAAAAACTTCAGTAGGCGTCATAACACCTGGAATAGTTACTACTTCGCGCTTTTTAGCATATTCAATCATTGCTTTAGTAAATTGGCAGGCACTTAAAATAAATTTTGCACCTGCATCTATTGCAGCAATTTCCTCTGAAAAAGTCAGGACAGTACCAGCGCCAATTAAAATTTTTTTACCAAACTTTGAATTCAATTCTTTTATTTCTTCAACGGCTTGATGAGTATTCATCGTTACTTCAACAGCAAACTTATCTTCCAGACCTTCTAGAGCTTGAAGTACTGCATCAGACTGCATGGAAGAATAATTGCGCATAATAATAGTATATTTAGGATAGTTTTCTACTTTCACATTCAATCGCCTCTTTCTACATATTCTTTAAGGATTGTAAACGCCTGTTCAGAAGTATTAGTATTCAGTAATTTATTAATTTCTCTATCATTTGTAGACAAATCTGCTAGCTGATTAATTGCATTTAGATACCTGTCCATATGAAAAAAAGCAATGGGAGCAATTATTCTAACTTTCTTACCATACGGTAATTTAATAGGATAATGCGAAATTAATAGAGAAATGCCATCATCCTTTATTCCTTTTTCAGGAACCGCATGCGGTATAGCCATATCTTGACCTAAAAAACTATAGTTATATCGATTAGATATTTGATCAACCAGTTCGAAATAGTATTGGTCTTCTACCTTATTGTCTTCAATTAAAGGTTCCAGTGCTTGATACAGAGCATCTTTCCAGTCTGTTTTTTTAGAACTAATTACCTTAATATATTTCTCTTTGATGTAATTTAATAAATTCGGTAGCTCACCAGCATCTTCTCCTTTCCTATCATTTTTTTCATAATCTGACAGTAAAATACTTATAATTTCATTACGTAATTTTGCTTCATTATCAACTTTGACATATTTTGCTATTAAATTTAAAAGTGCATTTAATTGATAATCAACCTTTTCTAATCCCAAATCCTTCAATACCCGATAGCGTAAAGTAGTTTTTTCAGTGGAAGTCATGTTGGGCTTTACAATATAATTGCGTAATTTAGTTTTTAAGGGCATATTTGAAAAAACAACATTAAAGTCATGATCTGACTCGAAAAATTCCCTTGAAGACATAGTGCCCAGAAAACTTATTTCCGGAAAAATATTTTTTAAGATCTTGATCAAAATATTAGACATTATTATTCCATTGGAGCAAACCACAACGGCACTATACTTGGCGTTACTGATTTTTTGAGAGTTGGCATTATCGAAAAGCAAATAACCAAAGTAGTAAGTTAACAGCTTAACTTCGTCTTCGGAAAACTTAGTTCCGATCCATTGCTCCAGGGGCTTAATTAAATCCTTTATAATATCTACAAGAAGCTGCTCATCCTTGTCATTATCAAGGTTCAATGTCTCAATACTTGGCAAGCGATACTTAACCCGAAAACATGCCGGTCTCAAATGATTTAACAGTCTTTTTTCAAATCGTGATTGATCCTGGATATTAACCAGTGTTCTTGACTTAAAGCCTTCCACAATCTGATGGACAAAGCCAAATAGTTCAATTTCATCTGGACTATATTCTGAATTATTTTTATCGAAAACGTTAGAAGATAAAATTTCTAAGGCAATCCATTTTATGTAAAAGTCGCCAATATTGCTTAACTCGGTTAGTTTCCTCAAATATTGATATTCTTTTGTTTTTGCAATAAACCCGTCAACTTGAAGATCACTTTTGCAAACTAATCCTCTAGACACAATAATTTGTACTAAAAGTTTTAAATTATTGAAATATTTATCAGAAAATGAGACTTGAAATTTAGCTTCAAATTTTGTAATCAAATTTAACGATATTTTTACAATATCTTTATTAATAGCAAATTTTTCCAGTAAATTTCCCGCTAAATTATCAGAACTTTGCAAAATTATGTTGGTAGCCAACCTTAAAATCTGTTCTTCAGAACCTTGCAAAAAGTATCCTCTAGAGCGATTGTATTTTAAATTGAGGTGACATTTATTCACTGTCTGCTCTGCAATCTTAAGATCCTGGAGAATTGTCGTTTTGCTATAATGAACAATTGCGGTCAGATCATCTAACGAAACATAGTCAACGTTACAAATTAGATAAAGCAGTATCATTTCCGCTCGATTTTTATTGGGAAAATTATTATTTAAATTTTTGTCTGCAATGAGTAATTCTTGCAATTTATCAGTATAGGTAAATGTACCATTGCTGTGCCTTTTAATAGGACTTAACCCATGCGCCTTTAAATCCTCATTAATTAGACCAATAGTATAATTTACTTGTCTTCTTGTTAAAGCTAATTTATCCATCATCTCCGTTACTTTAATATCTGGTTTTTCTAATAAAAGGGAAATTATTTCTTGGATCCTCTCATTCACTTCAATTCTCCCCCTTTCAGATTCTATTTTAGGGTAATTTTTAGGCCAACAAATTCGCTTTCATAACAAGATATGTATACTTACAGTCCCTACCTAGACAAAAGTATTTTTGCTAACTATAAAAAAAGCCAAAACAAAAAGGCCTGAATCCTAATTAAATATGGGATCAGGTCTAAATGAAAAATTTTTATTTATATTTTTGATTTAGTAATTTCATCGAATTCAGGATAGGTAGGATGCTCCAAATCAATTTTTTTGGATTTAGATAGTTTATATGCCAGCAAGTGAACAGGAATAGTCATAAATAAAGCTGTGAGCAACTCATTTACATCTGTGTTTAAATTTAACACGTTAAGACCTGCAGAAGAAACAGCTTTTTTAACTATAAGCGCTAGATTTTTACAATGAAGCTGTAAAAACTTCTGCAACTTTTGCGATCTTTGCTCCAATTTTCCTTGGGGCTCAATAAAGACAAAATGATCTGAACTGTGAAGTCCAATATACGGACCATGCATATATTCTTCGAGCTCTTTACCTTGAGCCGTTATGTGCACCGTTTCTGTTACCTTGGTTTCACCTTCGCGTGCTACACCATATGCCGCACCATAACCTATAAAAAATATTCTCTTAATATCAGAATTTTGTGCTAAGTACTGATCAGTCCACTTTTCAGAAACTGCAACAACTTCAGGCAAGTTATTGATTATTAAACCTATTTCGTTTTTATCATTTTTATAATCTGTTTGCGCAATTTTTCCGGTTTGAAAAGATGACTCTACTGCAAAGAGAATCAATAATAAAATAGTAACACTATATCCTAACGTTACATATGGCATCTCTTCGATTCCCATGCCCATGAGAATTATTTGCGCATCCGTTTGCGCAATTGGACTATCTGGGTCACTGGTCAAAACAAAGACATCAATTTTTTTGGCAACTAATTCTTTAACTACTTTGATAGTTGATGCACTATGACCACCTTGTGAAATTGCAACATAAAGAATATCGTCTCTAAACTTGCTATGATAGTTAGCGGCAATTGAAGGCTCCTCAACATAAACAGGTATACCTAATCTTTCAGTCATATAAGGTACAGCACCATAAGCTGCATTAGAACTGGAGCCGGTCGCAAATAAAACAATTGAATTATATTTCGCTTGATTTGTCTTATACTTCTCAACTAACGGCCTTAATAATTGCTGATAGTTTTTAAAGACTTTACTATATGCATCGGCCTCAGACTTAATGTAATATTCCATACTCTTCATAATAATTACAATCCCTTTTTATATACCATCTGAAAAATCATCTTCATCAGACTCATTATTTAAATCATTTTTATCAAAAACTTGCGCTGTTTCTTTAGTGATTTTAACTAGATCCTGCATCAACGCTTCTTTACTAGGATATTCCTTGTAAGTAGTTTCAAGCAGTGAACTCAAGTTACAACCTGATACAACACCAACGTTATCGTTATCATAGGCTATCTTAGCTGCTTCTTTATACGGCGTTCCACCCAGCATATCAGTAAAAATAATTGTTTCTTCTTTTCCAATTTGAGCGGCAATTTTTTCTTGTAAGTCAATTTCACTCATTTTTTTAGTAAAATCAATAAAATTATGCTCTTCCTGTTTACCTACAAACAATTCAAGAGAACTTTGTAAGCCAGATGCGAATTTACCATGTCCAACTATGATTATTTTGATATTACTCACAATCATTCCTCACTTACATAATTCCAAAAAATGAACAGGCAATACATAAAGTAAAAACAACAACTATTAAGACAATTGGAGAGACTTCCTTTTTCTTAAGTAGCCAATATAGGAAAAATGTAAATCCTAATGGCAGTAAGTTAGGAAATACCTTATCCAAAAAGTCTTTTTGAAGAGAAACACTGCCTATTTTCACCTTTAAAGACAAGGTAACGTAAGAACTAATTAAAGCCCCAATTACCGTCAGTCCCATAATTGAAGCTGACTTAGAAATAATGGTCGAATTTTCCTGAATTACATCAATTGCTTTAGTTCCCATGTCGTAGCCAAGATGCGCAAAAGGAATGCGGCATAAAAATATTCCCAGATATACCAAGAAGAAAATAATTGGCCCAAGTGGATTACCCTTTGAAGCAAAAGATGCACAGATTCCGCCCACAATTGGCATAATTGTAAACCAGTAAATTGCATCACCAATTCCAGCTAAGGGTGCAAAGAGGGCGTTCTTCAAACCACTAATCGTTTTACGATCAACCCTTTTTTCTTCCATACTTGTTAGTAATCCTAACAAAATTGGCACAAGGGGCGGACTAGTATTGATAAAGTTCATATTATCGACCATGGCTTCCGACATAGCCTCTTTATCATCCCCAAATATTTTCTTCCAAACAGGAATTTGAGCCCAGGTCCATCCAGGTGCCTGCATTCTTTCATAGTTAAATCCTAATTGAAATAGTGAAGATCTCAATCCTAATTTAGTAATATCGCTTTTACTTACTTTGGTATATTTTTTATTTGAGTTAGATTCCATCTTCACTACCTCCATTTTCCTTTACTTCATCTATTTGTGTTTGCAATTTCTGATGTTGCTTATTGTTAAAGAAGTCAATCATAGCAAACACAACACCTATTACAGCTGCAGGCAATACGTTGGAATAGTTAATAAAGCTGGCAATTACGAATCCTAAAAGTAAGTAAGGAACATAATTGACCCTCAATAAAACCTTAAGCAGCATAGCAAATCCTACTGCTGGTAATGCGCCCCCTGCTAACTCAAAACCGTGAATTAACCATTTAGGCATTGCTTTAACCAAAGCGGCCATTGGACCCTGAGCAGCATAAGCGGATAAGAAAATAATTACAAAGAAGGTTGCAGCCATTACAAACATTGAAAAGTAAATAAATTTATTAAATTTTCCAGTGTCTGCATTTTGTGCTGCTTTATCCATAGTAGGCATGAAACCTGAAAACAATGAATAGTACATCAAAATAATGTATTGCATAAGCATGGCAAAAGGCAATGACAAGCCAACTGCAGTAGCTGGCGCAACATTGGTTGTATGAGCAATAACTACCGTCATAATTCCGCAAACTGCCGGGTTGGGCGGTTGTGTTCCTCCTGCGTTTGTTAGGCCAGCAAAGGTAAGTTCTGCAATTCCACCTGCTAAAAGTCCAGTTACAGGGTCACCCAGAATTAAACCAGTTACGGCACAACTAATTATTGGTCTAAAAATATATAAAGCTTCTGTATAGGAGTCTAGACCCGCTATAGCACCAAAAATGCTTAGCAAAATCCCCTGTAAAAAAGTTATTTGCATTTGTTCCTCCAGATTCTGACTACTTAAAAGTCAATTGTTGTTTTTTTATCACCAGGTACGTCTTGGATATAAATGTCGACATTATCATGTACTAATTTCATTAAGTCGTCTTTATCATTTTGGTCGACATAGACTTTATCCGTAACTTTTTCTTTACCAGCTGAAAAATGCATATTACCGACATCTATCTCTTTTATTGGCACTCCGCCTTCAACCAGTCTAACAGCGTCTCTTGGTGTTTTAACAATTATAAAAATCTTTTGCCTTGGTGCTGCCTTCCCAATAATCTTAATTGTTTTTTCAATTGAGAAAAATCTTATCTGAGCTCCAGAAGTTTCCGAAGTGCTCTTCATTAACTTCTGTTGCAAAGGATCGTTGGCTACATCATCATTTGCCACTAATAACAGATTAGCTCCTATAGAACTAGTCCAAATAACTCCAACCTGTCCGTGAACAAGTCTGTTATCAATTCTTGTCAACAAAATATTTGGTTCACTCATGTTTTACCTCCTATAATCCATTATGGTCCGGACCATCATAAAAATATAATAATTGAAAGCGATGACATTGTCAACAGTACAATTATTGTAAATCTTTGTTATAATACTTATACGTATAGGATCTTTTAATTCTAAATTTATTTAGTAGTGGTTCGGACCATAGATTAGGAATTTTTATGGAAAAATATTCAAAACAACCAATTTATTTAAAATTAGTAGCTTTCTTAAAAAATTACATTCAAAACAATATGAAAAAAGACCAAAAACTTTTAAGTGAACGGGATATTTCTTTACGACTGAAAATAAGCAGATATACCGTAAGACGGGCATTAGACGAGCTCGAAAAGAGGGGCTACATTTATAAGATTCATGGCAAAGGCACCTTTGTTTCAGAAAAATCGTCATTAACTCCACTCAATGACATCTATAGTTTTACTGATCATATGAAAGCCTTAGGGAAAACTCCTCAAACTGATTTGTTAGAATTTAAAATTTTTAATTCAGATAGCTTTTGGGCTTCAAAATTTAATATTGACCAGGGTGAAAAAGTTATCAAATTAAAATTTCTGAGAGCTGCAGATAAACAGCCGATGATGATAGAAAGAACTTATCTTCCCTACGAAAAATTTTCCACTCTCACCATCGAACAACTAACACAAAATTCTTTGTATTTAATAATGAAAACAAATTTTCATCAAACAGTCCGTTTAGTTAACGAGGCAATTCAAGCTAGTTTAATTCAGGCAAAAGACGCCAAACTATTAAAAGTCAGTTACGATGCACCATGTTTAAAAGTAAAAAGAACATCTTTTAATAACAGACACATTCCCATTGAATATACCTATTGTGTTGCGCGTGGTGATCAATTTATTTACAACCATAGTTACTTACATCAAGAAAAAGATGAAATTGGATAAAGCAAAAAGCCAGTTGTTGATAAACTGGCTTTTAAAATAGCTAATGTTCTAATAAATAAAACTATTTATTGATTAAATTTTTTACTACCTAATTTCATATGGAAATTCGGGTCCTTAGGTGAGTTAGGGTCATAGCCTAATTCTGTTGGAACGATTGATGCCATTACCTGTAACAATATTGGAAAAATGAAAGTTTCAAAATCCTGCGGCACTTGAACATCATAACCAAAATGATTCCCCGAATTGGCAGCAGATGTGTCAACTAAATAAAGGTTATTTGTCCAATCTCCCAATACTTCAAGCATTTTTTGGCAGCGTGATTCAGTGCCATTATCTAAAATTATTACGGTTGACTTTTCATTCATTGCATTATAAATACCATGAATGAATTCATCGAAATCATATCCCGTTACTGGGAGCCTGCAAGTTTCCAATACTTTCAAAGCATCTTCCAAAACATCTCCATAAAGCATTCCTGGTCCTACTACACGCAGATTATCCATCTTTGCCAGCTTTTCTTTATGTTCTTCAACCCAGTCATATGCTCTTTTATATGCATGTGGAAATAGATCTAAAGTAGTATTCAGATCTTGTAAATCCTGCTCAAATTGAGCCTGATTCAGGTTACCATTTGCCAAACCAATGTACTCAGCCAAAATAAGCAGATTCAATTTGGTTGAATAATAACCCTTGGTTTTAGCTCCAGCTTTTTCCTCACCAATATTAACAGTCATAACTTCATCAGCAATCTGATCAATGTAGGCATCTTTTTCACCAGCCATTGTACCAATGATACAACCTGACTCTTTAGCTGTTTTCATGGCATCAAATGTACTAAAGCTGCTTCCTCCTTGAGAAATGCCGATAAACAAAGTGTGCGAATTATCTCCCACGAAAAAGTCTGGTGTAAACATAAAGGGATAAAGAGATAAAACTTCAACTCCCGAACGTTTACGCATTATGGATTGCATCTGCAGTCCGGAATGATAGCTTGTTCCAGAACCTGTAATGATGATTTTTTTAATATCTCTTTTTGCAACGTTTGCAAAGAGTTCTTTACTTCCAGCTACTATTTTTTTAAGTTGATCTGGTGTGCTTGAAATATATTGTTGAATTAAGTTCATATTTACTCCTTATAAAATTCCAATTATATGTAATAAAATACCTAAAATTAACACCCCGACAGTTAGCTTTGAAACACTTACCTTCTTTCTAATCAAGCAAAATACCAATAAAGTAACCAATAAAGGCAGTAACTTCGGCATAACTTGATCGAAAATAGTTTGTAGTTTTACAGTGGCACCAGTCATAGAAAATTTGAGTGTAGTAGTTACCGGAAGCATAGTTGCTACCATTCCTCCTACTACCATCATCCCAATAATTCCTACAATCTGCATTATTTGATCCATCACACCGTTTTTTTGGACCTCGTCTAAAGATTCAACTCCCCATTTATAGCCATATTTCAAGCCAAAAGCCCTAATTAAAGTTGCTGGCAAGTTATATAAAACAAAGAAAAGAATTGGACCTAAGATGCTTCCTTGTTTAGCAAAAGAAGCTCCGATTCCCGCAGCAATTACTCGGAATGTACCAAACAAAATGGAGTCACCAATTCCAGAGAAAGGTGCCATCAAAGCAGCTTTAACTGAGTTAATAGAGTCAGGATCCATAGAAGAAGGATTATTGGCATACTGTTCTTCCATTGCTGAAGAAATCCCCATAATCATTGGTGTCATAGCCGGAGTACAGTTGAACAAGGCCAAGTGACGCTTTAAAGCAGCAGCACGGTCTTTAGTACTAGAATACAGCCTTTTAATCACTGGCCCCATTGCATATACATAGCCAATATTTTGCATTTTTTCGTAATTAAAGCCGCCTTGTAAAGCAAAAGCTCTCCAAAAAATTGAACGTAAGTCTTTTTTGGTTAATTTTTTATTATTCAAAATCAATCTCCCCCTCGGTCAAATTATCTTTTGCTTCTTTTGACTCCGACTTATTTTGCCCACTTCCTGTAGAATTCTTGCCATTATTACCAAACAAAACAATAATGACTGCCATACAAATTGCAATCACAGCTATTCCGGTAATGTCCAGTTTTAAATATGCACAAAGTAAGAAACCCAGGAAAAAGAATACAAATAATTTCTTTGAAAACAACATATCCAATAGTAAAGCAAAACCAACTGCTGGAAGTAAATTACCGGCCACCGTTAAGCCATCTAAAATGACTTTTGGAATTGCATTGATAATCAAATTGATCTTTGAAGCACCCAAAAGCATGGCCAGGAATGTGGGAATAAAGGCACTAAAGAAGAATAGAATAGTTGGTAAAAGCAGCATCAAGTTAATACCTTTAAAATTAGCGGTTTCTGCATATTTGTCGGCCTTGTGGGAAAACCATAAATTGACAACCCTTACTAAGGTTCCTAAATATGAAGCCAAAACAGCTACTGGAACTGCTATTGTTAACGCAACACCTATTCCCTTATGTGAAATAATCGCCAGAGCCGTACCGATTACACCACCTGTGACATAATCAGGAGGTGTAGAAACACCGATACCGGCAATTCCCATCCAGATAAGTTCCAATTGTGCACCGATAATAATACCTTGTTTGACATCACCTAAAGCTAATCCAACAAAAACACTAAGAACAATTGGCCGGCCAAACGGGGTTGCACCAAGGACGCGTTCATCCAACATACCAATACCTGCTATAAGACCTACTAATAAAGCTTGAACCATTTGTTTATCACTCCTTTAGTAAATCAGCGAGACTTAGTTTCTTGTCCCGCGGTAACATTCTAAAATCAAGATTGACTCCTAATTTTTGAATAGTTTTTAAATCTACAATATCTTGGTCTGAAACAGCAACATAATCATTCAATTTTTTCTTGCCGTCTTCGAACTTTAGACCGCCTACATTTAATTCTTTAATAACTCCATTTGAGTTCTGGATAAGTTTTAACGCATCTTGAACCGTGCGAACCAGTACTAGAACTTGTGCTTTCTTAGCACTGGCAAATTTTTCAACTATGGGACCCGATTCAGCAACACTGCGAATATAAAGCTTGACACCAGATGGTTTCGCCAAATCCAAAGCCATAGCCTTAACTTTATCTTTTTGGGCCTCATCATTAGCAACTAAAATAGTATTTGCACCAGAATTTGAAGTCCAGCCGATCGCTACTTGACCGTGCAAAAGTCTTTCATCAACCCGAATTAACTTAAGCATTATTTTTAATCCTTTCTTTTATCTTTTTACCAACATTAATAACTCCGGAAATTCCTGCTTCCTCTAATTCACTTGTTAATTCAGAAACCGATTTATCACTAGAGTCACCACTGACAAGTGCTAAAAGCATGGGCAGGTTTAGGCCTGTAAGTAAAGAAAATTCATGGCCGGAAAGTAACAACTCAGTACAGATATTTGTGGAACTACCTCCATACATATCAGTTAAAATAATTAAATTGGATTCATCCATAGATTTAATTAATGACTCCAGTTCCTTCTTTCCCTGAGTAGCTGACTTATCTTTAGTCATCCCAAAACACTTGATATTTGGTAAAGATCCAACTATCAACTCAGCAGTAGCTTTGAATTCATAACTTAAGTTACCGTGAGTTGCTAAAATAATATTTTTCACATAACAGCCTCCTCACTTTTTATCTTGTAAAAGCTTCAATTATCTATTAGCAAAAATCATGCCATAATACTGTGCCACAACTTAGTGGCGAACTAGCAAATCTCTAATATAAGCTGTTTCCGGATCATTAATTTTTATGGAAAAATTATTTTCGAGCACACTATTATGCTTTTTTAGAACACTAAAGTACTTGTCTTTCAAAATACTTTTATTATTGCCGTTATATAGTTTGATTTCATTTCCTCGAATAATTCTTTCAATCATATTAGCTATATGAACGTATAAAGATATTTGTATGCGGTAAGACAATTCTTGTTCAAGGTCATGTTGTATATCTTTAATATACTTACTAATCACATTCATTACTTTATTTGGGGAAATAATAGTTAATGAATCTAAAATTCTGTCTAATGAAAAGTTCTTGATTAATTGACTTTCCCACTGTTTTAAGTCAGCGTCTGACGAGTATGGTCTTAAAACAGTTTCCAATGACTTAATTTTTTCTCCAGTCATAATTTATTCAAGACCAAAGTATGGGATGCCTTCAACATCTGGATTGTCAATACCTACTATGCCAATTACATTTTTATTTTCTAGAAGATGTGACTCTTGATAATTAACTAATTCCTTAAAATCGTATGCTTCAACCTGGACTTTAACCAAGCCAGTAAAGCTTTGTGTTAATATGCTTTTTATTCTTTGAGCACTGCCCATTCCAGTCATACATGTCGTAATAATTACTGGTGGAAAATTACTATGTTGTTTATAAAATTTACTTTGAATAATGTTTTGAGGGAGCTTTTTTTGAATTGTTGGCAGATCTTTTTTTAATAATAACTGATTACCAATTTCCAGCATCACGGCCATACTAAAATTATTAATTACTAATAAATCACAATTACATTCATTCTGAATAGGCTCCATAATTGATTTCAAAGATCCCATATCCATTAAAATTAACAGTCCATCTTGAGGACTAATTTTTTTAATTAAATTTTTAAGATAAGTAATCATTTCTGATTTTGAAACATCAGGCTTTAAATCTACTGGTGTGAAAATGGCTGCTTGTAAAAAATGATTACAAGTATCTGCCATACTGCTCGCGGTAGCATAGCCATGAGCAACTACAATTGCGGGTATTTGAGGTAAAGAAGTTAAATTATCTTTTGAGCTTAAAATAGCCAGCCACAAACAATCACAGGTTCTTAGGTTAACTTCGAAGTGCATTTCAATCAATGAAGCTAATTTTTCCACCATTTGCAATTCTGGTGCAAATAGTTGTGTCATCAAGGTCAAATCTTGCTGAGCGGTAAAATCCGCTGTAAATTCATTTTTCATTAAGTAAAAGATATAAATGGCTAAATCATAAACAGTTGAATTTTCCAAATTATAAAAATCTACTTGGGCTAGAGAAAAAATGTTTGTTAAAGCGGCAGCATAGCTATTAATTAAAGAGCGTTCTGTATTATAGACAGAATACAATATTTCATGAGTTTCTTTCTGCACTATTTTATAGTATGAATTTCTATCCTTTTCTCCCTTTACTTGTAATTGAAACAATTTTTCCCAAGAAAATTGCATCTTAGAAATATATTCCTTATTACTTAAGTAATTTGATGGCTTATATGAATCACTTGGCTGAAAAATTATTTCATTTTTACAAGAAACCACTGGTAAATTATTAGGATGCATCTGTTGCAAAATATTGTCAGGCAAATCACCTATTTTTATCTCAACTTCGTTTGGACTTGCCAATTGTGAAAATTTCCTCGCCACAATATTTTGAATCAGATTTTCTAATTCACCAACGTTTGCCTTGAAATGATAATGATAAATTAGACTAATACATTGCTTAGATATTTTAATCTTGCAATTAATTCTCTTTGCTTGTTGATTTATCAAATTGTATGTTAACATTCTTTTTTCGTATGCACCTCTCTCGTCTAAAGTAGGCAATTTAATTTTGATAGGTATTCTACGTAAAAAAGTTTCTAAAAAGTCTTGCTCTTTTTTAGTGGTTGCAAAAAATAGCCTGGCTTTACTAGCTATTTTCTTAGCATTATTTCCAACTGGAGTAAAAAGTCCAGTATCTAAATAGGTAAATAATTTCTCTTGCCCTTCTGAACTTAAACGATGAACTTCATCCAAAAACAAAATTCCGTTATTTGCGGTTTGCAAAGCTCCTGGAGTATCTGAATCTGCTCCGGTAAATGAACCCTTGGTATAGCCGAAAAGAACGCTGGATAATAATTCAGGATTATTTGCATATTGAGCACAATTAATTACTACAAGTTGTGCATCTTGCCCCAATATTTCTTGTTGTTTGGCAAATTCAAACAAGGTTCTGATTAAAAAAGTCTTTCCAGTTCCCGACTCACCAAAAAGGATTGCTGGTAATCCCATTGGTGGATACATTACAGCGGCTTTTAATTGTTCAATAATTTCTTTAAGACTGCCATTCCAGCCAATAATCTTCTGCCAAGCTTGGTTTTGAAAATTATTCTTAAAATCCGCAATGTTTCGGTATTCTTTACTTTCATTTAGATTTTCATTAACGTTTAGATAAATTACTGGTCTAGTATTTATTTTTATTAGTTTGTCGTTTTTAAATAACTCATTTAAATTTTTACTAGCTACAGAGCGATCTAAATCAAGTTTTTTAGCAATAAAGTTAGTTGTTGGGGCATTGTTTAAATCATAATTTTGCAAGAAAATATTAGATTGCATTTGCACTAATTTGAGAATTTGTATTTTTTTATTTTTCATATTTTCATATCCCTCAAACAATTTTAAATCTATCACATTATTTCTTTATCTTAATCAAATATTTAATCATAGTAAATAAAAAGTCACAACTGTGGTTAAAAGTTGTGACTTATGTATCCCGAAAAATTAAAGTTAGTTGTTGCACTGCTTTTTCTACAAGTTAACCACGCTCTTTACTTCTCCACCGGAAATAATTGTTTTGGCATCGTTCAAAGCAATCTCAATACTGTTTTTAACGGCTAGTTTAGTGAAAAAGGCAATGTGCGGTGTAATCAAAACTTGAGGCATTGCTTTTAATTCCTTGTAATCTGCCGGCAATGAGTTCAGCATTTCCTTTTTATTATAAAAATCAGTTTCATCAGCCAAAGTATCTAGAGCAGCGGCAGAAATTTGTCCATTTTTTAGTGCCGCAATTAAAGCTTGTGTGTCAACCAAGCCCCCACGAGCTACGTTAACCAAAATAGGCTTTTTCTTCATTTTATCAAAAGCAGTTTTGTCAATCATGTTTTCGGTACTTGCTAATAACGGGGTATGCAAAGAAATAATATCGGATTCAGCAAGAATCGTATCAAAGTCAGTATAAGTAAGATATGGTTCTAAAGATGCGTAATAAACCGGATCACAAGCCAAAACTTTAGCTCCTAATGCGCTGTATAGGTGTGCACTGGCTCCACCGATATGGCCAGCTCCAATTATGCCAACAGTACAGTTAAAAATTTCTGTGCTAATTGTACTTTCATCATAAGTGAAATCACCATGTGCCATTCTGTCTTGGTAAATACCAATTTTACGCAATAAGTACATTGCATCAGTTACGCCAAGCTCTGCAATAGCTCTTGGTGAATACGCTGCAACGTTAGTAATCTTAATGCCATTCTTTTTTGCTGCAGCTAAATCCTGGTTGTCAACCCCAACTTGCCGAATGGCTAGTTGCGTAATGCCATACTGCTTAAATTTTTCATATACACTAGCACCTACAGGAAGATTGCCTTCAGAGCTTACGCCGTCAAAACCTTCAGCCAGTTCCGCATTTTCAGCACACAAATCATCGTGGACAATTTTTACTTCAACATTATTTTTTTGAGCCCAATTTTCAATACGGAATTCTTCCATTTTGATTACGCCGTAACAAATAATCCTCATTTATTCTTTCTCCTATTCTTGTTTATTAAAATTGCTAATCTTAGCTTTCGAGTTGGAAAAGTCAGATTGATTCTAATTCACGGTATCGCCAATACCAGAATCAATATTTTGGTCATATTCTAGACCGTGAATACATGCTAATGGTATATTAATACCACGTTGTCCCATTACTAAACCCCCAGCTGCTGCCAGCAAATCACAAAGCGTTTCAGCTGTACCAGCCTCTTTATTTATTCTTAGTCCATTTAACCCGTATAAGCCCACCGCTATCTGATTAGCACCTTTTTTATCTATTCTGCCATCACTGTCAGTAATAATTACACTCGTTTCTATTCCTAATTCTTGGTAAAAAGCATTGTTGATGCGTTTAGCTGTTAAATCACAATTTTGGGGCAGAATTATTGCTGTATTATTTTTACCCTTGTCGACTCCACCACTAGTTAAAAACAAACCGTTGGGAAGCCAAGCACCAATATGATTTCCACTTATTTCTAATTTACTACCAGATGGGTCAGCTGTTTGGTCAATAATCACTTGAATTAAACGGGCATCTTTTCTGGGTATGCATTGATGAATTCTTTTTGCCACAGAAGATGGCGCTACTTGGCTTAAATCCACAATATTTCCCTCCGCGATGGAGCAAATTTTAGACGCTACACAAATAATGTCGCCAGCAGCAATTTTGAAATGTTCTTTTTTGATAGTTTCAACTAATATTTATATAATACTCTAAAAGGTTGAACAACACTATGTATTTTATGGCTTTGGCAGCATAAAAAACATTACTCTTAATAAACTTTATAAAATTAACAATTACATTTAGGTCTAAGAATTTGTATAGTGAAAAAGGCCGTTTCAACTAATGAAAATGGCCGTTTATGTTACTTTTGCTGCCAGCAAAATTCCTACATGTTACGCTTCTCATTATAGCAAACGAAAGCGTGATAAAAATGGACAGTAATAAATTTCTCAAGCGCAATCAAATATTATTACCACTAATCAATCTGCTATCGAATTTTGGCAGTATTCTAGTTGGAATAGGTGGTACACTAATTATTCGTGAATATTCAGATAATATCGTTGTTAATGGCTTGATATCAAGTATTAGTTCCTTGGCACTTATTTTGAGTGTCCTGTTTATTGGATCAAGGCTTGATAATGTCGACAAACGCCGCATGTTAATTTGGATATATATATTTCTGTGTTTATTCTTATTACTGCCGTTTACTTTTCCCCAAAAATACTTTGTTCCCTTATATATTCTGGTTGACCTTTGCATTACAATGTTCAGTTTAGTTGAAGGACTATCATTTACGGGAAATTTAAAATCTCTTCTGACAGATACTTCCCTCGAAAAAACCATCAACTGCAATTCTATTGCTGGTCTGATCGGTAATATTGCCAGTATAGCTGCAATAGCAGCTCTGATTTTGACTACGCGCAATTATTTATATTTTCTCCTAGTAGCAAGCAGCAGCTTTTTCATTAACATTTTCCTAGCTCTAGCTTTGCACCAAAGGCATTTTGTTAAAGATAAAAGCAATTTTAAAACCATAACCCATCTGGTCAAAGTCTGGCACAATATTATTACTAATAAAGGCTTACGCGCAACAATTATTGTGGCCATGTTTAATGGTGCTCTCCAATCTGTATTTAACGGACTGATGATTTACTTCTGGAAAGCAATTGATCCTACATACAGTCAAGTATACTGGCTGCTACTTGCCGTGGTCAGTGGCCTCTTATTAGGAGCTGTGCTTATTCGCTTTGACAACTACTTCTGGTTACTTTGCACCTTAACTCTAACCACCACAATAGCATTAGGCATTTTCTTTTTAAAACAAACAATCGCTACCATGTTCATTAGTACAGTGTTAATTTATGCAGAAACTTTACCAATCGGTAATTGGTGCAGCAAAGTTAGAATTAAACGGACCAGTAAAAATGTCCAGTCTGCTCAATCAAGTTTTTTGCAGTTAGGCAGTTCACTACTAAATATCTTTTTTACAGTTGGAGTTTCGGCAATTGCCAATGTGCTACAGCGACCTGCTCTTACGCTCCTTGCTAGCGGAATTTCGTTATTACTAGTTTTTGTCACTCTTGGTATTAACGTGCAAAAGTACCGCTTAGGTAAAAGCAACAGCTTTAATTAAATTTTTTCTTCCTTATACCGCAATTTAGCAAAACATAAAAAAGTTCTATCTAGTCGTTTTTACTATGATAGAACTTTTCTAATTATTATTTTTTAATTGCTAAAAATTAGCTTTTTTAATATAACGATTCTTACCAACAATGTAGTACAACTTATGATGCATTTTAATAGCTCCACCATATGTTCTGATCGTTTGTTTCTTTTTCAATACTTTACGACCAGAACGCTTTACTTTCTTATTAGCTTTCTTGGTGTAGATATAAGCATTGTGCTTAAGTTTGCGTTTAATACCTGTAACATTATTAGCCTTCACAAAAGTATCGTTTCCAAGTTCGTAATATTTCTTATTCTGAATAAGCCTACTGCCATAGGTTTTAATTTTTTTGCCAATAAAGTATTCGCCAGCTTTACGGCCACCATTTTGGTCATATAGATAGGAATTATGACGAACAGTTCGAATAACACCATTTTTCGAATAAACATAAGTAACAGTTTGTGGCTGGCTGCTAAAGAAGCCGGTAGCATTAACAGGTCTAATTTTAAGAGTATAACCTGTAATATCCACAGCCTTAGTAATGTAGCCTTCACCAACAACGCCAGTTAAAATCTTAGACGGAGCAATTTCATTTTCATTCTCATCCTGATAATGAACTTCAACTCTTGCTATAGTATTATTATCATTTATTCCTGAATTTGTTCCATGACCGTTTGAACCTGAATTATTTGAGCCGGAACTGTTTGAGCCGGAACTGTTTGAACCGGAACTGTTTGAGCCGGAACCGTTTGAACCTGAACTATTTGAGCCGGAATCATCCTTTTTGTAGACAAATGTAACGTCATCCAGTTCTTTTCCAATGGTTCCTGACACCTTTCCCCGCGTGGCTATTAAAGTATATCCTGGAATATCTTTTTTAAACTCGTAATTAGTGCCACATGTACCAGTGAAAGACCTATCAGGCGCAAGCGGCTTACCCTCTTCATCTTGATAGTGAGCTGTTATTGTAGCTTGGCGCACATACGTTTCCTTTTTGCCATTCCACTTTTTCATCAGTTCATCTGATCGCCATTGATCTTTGCCTTCAGGATGCTGTATGTCTTTTCGAGGACCGACATTTAGCCAAATTCCTGGCGTATTAAGACCCATTTGTGAAAAGTTTTTGACATTGTCTCCTAATTTCAAAACTAGCAATCCTACTTGACCTTTTAACATGTTGCCACAATACGTGTTATCGTTAATTTTAAAATTGCTGATATCTAGAGTCCGTAAGTTCGAAAGTTCAGGATAGTTCTTGCCATGGTAAGTATCAGCGTAGAGATAAAACATTTCCCCCATGTTAGTTACATTACTTGTATCAAAACTTGATACGTTTAAACTGATTAAACTATTCGTATCTCGAAACATGTCGTTCATGTCTGTAACATTTGACGTGTTAAAATTATGCAAGTCCAATTCTGTTAACTTATTACATGAATCAAACATACTATTCATAGTTGTAACTTTAGAAGTATCAAAGCTAGAAATGTTCAGCTCTTTTAATTTTGTACATTTGAAAAACATTCCACCCATATCAGTCACATTACTAGTATCAAAGTTGGAAAGATCAAGTGACGTAAGTTTAGAATCCCAACCAAAGACTTGGCCTGTACCGCTAATATGAAAATAATACATACAGAACATTGCCGCCATATTTGTCACATTACTGGTATTAAAATTATGTACGTCAACGGTAGGTAAACTTGCACAACAATTAAACATATACTCCATATTTTTAACGTTAGAGGTGTCAAAGCTGGTAACATTTAGTTTTTCAAGACCTCTACACTCTGTGAACATAAATGACATATCTGTGACTTGGGAAGTATCAAATTTCTGCAAATCTAATTCTTTGAGACTTTCACAACCAACAAACATATGTGACATATTTCTGACTTGGGAAGTATCAAAATTACTTAGGTTAAGATCTTCGAGATTAGTACAGCGGTCAAACATATAAGACATGTTTTGAACATTTGAGGTATTAAAATGAGAAAGATCTACGTGTTTAAGACTACTGCATTGACTAAACCAAGCATACATGGTGGTTGCTTCCGAAGTATCAACGTTTTCTAAGCCTTCAATATCAGTTAGGCCACTAAGGCTAATAAAAACTGACTTAACATCGCCGACAACTTTAAAATAACCCTTAAAGATTACCTTTTTTACCTTTGCAATATCAGGGTTGCGTCCTTGATCTAGAAATTCAGCTAAGGTTTTAGTTGTATTGACAATAGTCGGATTATCCTTATCTTGACTCCCACTTACAGTTAATACGTTAGTATCACTATCATAACTTTCGTCAGCATTACCCCACTTACTTGTTTTAATAGTTTTTGTACTAATTTTATTTTCATTCTTAGTGATGTCTGTTTCTGGTTGATCATTACCAGCAGAAGTTTGAGAATTTGATTCTTTATTGTTGCCCTGAGGCGATTCTACACTCCCATTTTGAGTTTCATCTGCATTATCTGTAGTACCATTGGCATTTCCTTCTGGTGCAGTGGCACTCGCATTATCAGTAGTGCCCTGATTACTTCCTTGAGGTACAGTATTATTTGCTACTCGGGTTTTAACATGACTATCATTCTTGTCAAAGTTTTGTGCAGTTTCTTGTGCCCCTGAATTACTATCAGCTTTAACAACATTAGTATTTAAAATTGTTAAACCCAGCGCCGCAGCCGTTAAACTGCTAAAAAGCAGTGCTCCAGTACGCTTATTGTGATCTAATCCTTTATTCATTTTCCACCTCAATGATAAAATTAATCTAATTTTGCTACTAAAAAAGTATGTATATTATTACAATTTCAGTATATACTTCATTTAATAACATTGCAAATAGAATTATTTTCATAAAAATGCTTAAAAGAGCCAGAAAATTAATATTAATAACAAATTAAAATAACATTTTTACTATTAATGGCTAGTATATGCATATAAGCTTTCAAAATTAGATTTAATAATTTTAATATCAATCAACTAACAATAAAAACTAATAGCAAGCCGCTAAAAGCCACTAAGACCAAAAACAAGCCACTTCTATTTCTAAAAATGACTTGCTATTTCTTTATTAAGGAAATACACTTAAAAATTATAGTTGTTTAATTTGTTCTTCGATATTTAAGACTTCTAACACATCTGTGGCACACTCAGCTCCTTTATTGCCCGCTTTACCACCAGCACGATCGGTTGCTTGTGCAACCGTGTCGGTCATGAGTACACCAAACATGACTGGAACCGGTCCATTAGCTGATGCAGCTGCTAGCTGAGAAGTAGTACCTTCACAAACATAGGTAAAGTGAGCTGTTTCGCCTCTAATTACAGCTCCTAAAGCAATAATGCCATCGACTTTGCCACTCTTTGCCAGGCAATTGACTGTACGAGCAATTTCAAAGGCACCGGGTACTCTCACAATCACAATATTTTCATCTTTCACGCCCGATTTTTTTAATTGTGCCACTGCTCCAGAAAGGAGACGATCGGTTACCACACCATTAAACTGAGCAACGACAATACCAATCTTTTTATCCTGTCCTTGGGCAATGTTGCCGATAATTTCTTTCATGTTAATCTACCTCGTTTAAAATATGATTCATTTCATGCTTTTTAGTAGCCAAGTAATTTTTATTTTCTGCAGTCATTCCGACCTCAACTGGAATACGTTTAGTAACTTTAATACCATAGTTTTCTAATTGCGTTACTTTATCCGGATTATTGGTCATTAATTCAACTTCGCTCACGCCTTTTTGTCTTAAAATTTCAGCAGCGACATTGTAGCGGCGTGCGTCAACCGGCAAGCCAAGATGCTGGTTAGCTTCAACTGTATTCATACCTTCATCTTGCAGCTTATAAGCACGTAATTTATTCTCCAGGCCAATTCCGCGACCTTCTTGACGCAAGTATAAAACCGCTCCTGAACCATTTTCTTCAATTTTAGTTAACGCTGCAGCCAATTGAGCGCCACAATCACAGCGTTTAGAGCCAAAAACATCCCCCGTTAAGCACTCACTATGAAGTCGCAACAAAAGGGGCTCATCTTTTTTAACTTCACCCTTGCTAATTAATAAAGTCGGCTGCTTTTCAGGGTGCTTTGTATCTCTGAAACCTTCAAGCTGGAAGTGGCCATATTTTGTGGGAAAGTCAACCTTGGTAAAAGATTCAATCGCCAAATCTTTATTTGCCATATTCTTGCGGTATGCAATTAACTCTTCAATAGTCAAATAAGGAATGCCGAGTCCTTCTGCCAAAGATTTCAAGTCTTTGCGTCTGGCCATTGTTCCGTCTTTTTTAATGCACTCGCAAATAAAGCCTACAGGTGCAACTCCTGCCAATCTAGCCAGATCCAAAGCAGCTTCAGTATGACCTGTGCGCTCCAGTACACCGCCTTCTTTAGCTACCAAAGGAAAAACATGACCTGGATGATAAAAATCAGTCCACTGGCTATTAGGATCAGCCAATTTTTTAATAGTTTTAGCACGGTCAAAAGCTGAAATTCCCGTAGTGGTTTCAGTAGAATCAACACTAAGAGTAAAAGCCGTGCCAAAAGTATCGTTCGAACCAGTTTCAATTGGTTTTAGTTGCAGACGGTCAGCATATGCCTTACTCATCGGCACACATAAAAGTCCGCGCGCCTTAGTGATCATCATATTAACTGCTTGTGGTGTAACCTTTTCAGCCAGACCAATCATATCCCCTTCAGACTCACGTTGCGGCGAATCAGCCACAATGACCAACCCACCTGTCAGCATATGCTGCAATACCTTTTGCATTTTTTCATTCAGTTGTTCCGTCATTTTTTCCTCCATTAAAATTCCTTTTTCCAAGCTTGAATTTGTTTGACAGCGTACCGACCAATCATATCCACTTCAATATTGACTTTGTCATGCACTTGATAGTGAGCCAAAGTAGTATTTTGTATGGTATAAGGTATTAAGCTCACTCCGAAATGATCATTTTGCGCCATTGTTACGGTTAAACTAATACCATCAATGGCGATTGACCCTTTTTCAACAATAAATGGGGCATACTTATGTGGTACTTGAAATTCCAACTCAATAGAATTTTCGTTTTCATCCCTTTTTACCAGTTCAGCTGTGGTATCAACATGTCCCGCAACAATATGACCATCAAGCTTACCGTTCAAAGACAGTGATGGCTCTAAATTTACCAAACTACCTTTTTGCAAATTGCCCAAATTAGTTCTTTTCATTGTTTCCGGCATCACGTCTACTGCAAAATCATTATCACTCCAAGCGGTAACGGTTAAACAAATACCGTTAACGGCAATACTTGCCCCTAAAGGCAAATCTTTTTGCACCAATTTAGGAGCGCAAATACCCAGTCTTGCATGTTGCTCACTAATTTCCAAACGAGTAATTGTACCCGTAGTTTGAATTATTCCTGTAAACATTCTTTTCTCCTCACACGAATTCTGACATCTTGATTGAATCTTTTAACATCCAAAAGTTGATAATCACTCTTTTCTGCTAAAGCCTGGCCAAACACAGCGGGTAATGCAGTACCGCCTAAAACTAAAGGGGCAATGTATGTCACTATTTCGTCAGCCAAATTAGCTGCTACAAATTGACTTTGGACATTGCTGCCACCTTCAATTAGTAGTGATTGAATTTCATGGTCGGCTAAAAGCTGCACAATTTTTGAAGGTGTCCATTTAGCTACAGTATAGCAATGGACGTTTTCAGCAACTTTTTGAGTCAGTTCAGTTCTACTTAATAGCCAGATTTCGCCATGCGTCTTAAACATGCGACTGTTAAAATCTAATTGATTAGCATCTTTAGTCAGCACTATTCGAATAGGTTTATGGGGTAAATTCTTAATTCTGACCGTTAAAAGCGGATTGTCTATTCGCAAAGTATTTGCTCCAATTAAAACGGCTTGGTTTTGCAAGCGCAACTTTTGCACATCCACCTGAGCTGCTTCCCCAGTCAAAATTGTTCTCGTTTTACCTGCAGCATTAATTTTGCCATCAATGGACATTGCATATTTAAGTGTCACAAAGGGTCTCTTTTTGTGATAAAAGAAATTATAAGCAACATTTAAATTTTCTGTACCACCGATTATCTCAGTTTGCACCCCATGGCTTTCTAGATATTCAATACCCTTGCCAGCTACAATTTGATGAGGATCAACCTGACCAATAACAACTTTTTTGATTCCGGCCTCAGCGACCTTTTTGCAGCAAGGAGGTTGTTTACCGTAATGGCTGCAAGGCTCTAGCGTGACATACAAAGTTGCACCTTGTGCCTGCTGGGGATCAGCTAAGTGTGAGAGTGTATTCACTTCTGCGTGTTCCTTACCAAATTGATGGTGGTAGCCGGTCGCTAGAACCTGATTGTCTTTAACCAAAACTGCACCAACTAAAGGATTTGTCCAAGTCATTCCCTGAGCTTTCAATGCTTCTTGAACTGCCATTTGCATATAATCCTTATCCTGCACTAATTTCACTTCCTAAGCATTAAAAAACCTCGTTGATTCAATCAACGAGGCTTATTTTATATTCATCAAATAAGATTTCAGCGAAGTTTAATAACGACGCGAGTTTTCTGTCTAATCTTGTTTGTTCTTCTCCCATCCAGACTTTAACTGTCGGTACTAGACTCACACTAGTTCCACCGCAAAACGCGGGTCACGGACTTCAATTATTAATTGTCACCGTCGGTAGGGAATTACACCCTGCCCCGAAGAAACCGTATTCAACTTATTCCAGTATAATATAGATATCCTATATCGGCAATAGCAATTTGTTGTTTTATAAAATTATATATATGATAAGCTCAAACTTAAATAAAGTAATTTCTTAAAACTTCCAATCAGACAGATGGAAAGGGATATTATTATTTTTACCAAAATATTTCTTAAAGGCAGTGCCAAATGACAACTGATCTTTAAGATGATTGCGATAAGCATCTCTAATGCTCAAAATTGCTGTTACTGCTAAATTAGTAGTCAGAATTATCAGTATGCCAATAAATATATATAAAAGATATAACATTTTAACCCTCCCATTTTCAACTGTATTACTTTTCTAATACACTACTACCAAGTAGAAACATTGTCAATACCTTTTTTGAGAAAAAATAGACTAATAATCAAATTGATTACTAGTCTATTTAATTTGCATTAAACCTTACGCTTTATTTAATACATATATTTCTCTATAGCAGTTTTAGGATCCATTCCTGCACGAATTTTTAGTTCTAATTCAATTGCCACATCAGCAATAATAACTTGCGGATCAATAACATTATACGGATGCTCTGGCGCCTTTTCCTGAGCTAAAGATAATTCAGTACATCCAAGTAAAATTACATTACAACCATATTGATCATGCATGGTGCGTAATATGCGGTGATAAAGTTCGCCATCAACTACGCCTTTTTCTTTAATGTTAGAATAAATCAGCTCAGTAACCAGTGGTTGAATCTCAGGACCACCCAGTTCTACTTCACAACCTACCTGTTTAATTTCGTCTTCGTACAGATGATCATAAATCGAACCTTCCGTAGCAATCAAGCCAATCTTTTTTTCGTGCGGAAAGTCACTTGCAAATTTATGAACGGCAATACGCATCATATGTAAAAAAGGAATATCAGTTAGTTTAGCCAAGTCGTCATAAAAATAATGTGCAGTATTACATGGCATCACGAAAAAATCGGGCTTTAACATTGCTTGCTGGAGCACATCATCACGCAAAGCATTGAAAAAATTAGGTTGGCTATGGTCTTTGATATAAGCCGTGCGGTCAGGAATTTGGGCATCATTAACCAAAATATAATTCAGATAGTCCTGATCTTTGGTAATCTTTAGACGGTGATTAATCATGCGGACATAGCTTTCCGTTGCAATCGTACCCATACCGCCAATAATACTAAAAAAATGTTTCATTAATACCTGCTTTTCTAACCGTTAAAATGTTCTTTTTGCCCTTCAAGTTCATCAATTACCTGTTGTGCAACTGTAATATCAGACGGATAAGGAGTATCTACTCCCCGGATCTTTTGATAACTATCTTCACCTTTACCACAGATCAGAACAACATCACCCTGCTTGGACATACTGATTGCATCATGGATGGCCTTCTTACGGTCTAGTTCTATTGTGACATCAACTTTAGAATGATCGATCCCTGCATCAATTTCCTGTGCTATATCCATGGGATCTTCAAAGCCAGGATCATCTGTTGTCAGAAAGGCTTTAGCAGCGTAGGCATTTAGACTGTTACTAAAACCGGGACGACGAGAAACTCCTTTGTCACCAGGTGCCCCCACAACGACAATAATTTTGGGATTATTAAATTCGCGTTGCATAAAGCCCATAAGAGCCATCATTGAAGCTTCATTATGTGCGAAGTCCACAACCACTACTCCGTGCTTCTTGGTAACTTCTGTTTGCATTCTTCCAGGGACGGTAACTTGACTGATACCTTTAGCAGCATCGTCATAATTCATCCCGGCCAGTCCTGCACCAATTACTGCGGCAGTACCGTTAGATTCGTTAAAATCACCTAACATCTTTAACTGGTAATCGCCAGCTATTTTGAGTTGCTTTGCTTTGCTGGTAACACACAACACCTGAAACCTGGTCCGTGACATATCAAGTTCTTGGGTCGAAAAACGAAAATCGATGGTCTGCTTCAGATCGGGATTAGTAAATTTCTCGTCAGCAAATAAGTAAATACTGTCTGGATCTGTAGTAGTCATGGCCGCAGCATAAACTTCAGGAAAATGATCAGTCTGAGCGTTAATAATACATTTACGGGCATTAACCAGCAGCTGCAACTTACAATGTAAATAATCAGCGAAATTGGGATGCTCATTGGGTCCGATATGATCAGGTGTAATATTTAAGAAAAAGCCCAGATCATAGGTCAGTCCAAATACCCTATTCTTCTTATAGGCCTGGCTGGAAACTTCCATAACCATATGCGTCATTCCGTTGTCTACAGCTATTCGCATATCACGGAACAAATCAAGCGATTCAGGTGTGGTCAAGCTTGACTTAAAAGTATCATCTTTTTTAGGTCCTACAACTGTATTGACTGATGAAATTAACGCCGTTTTACCGCCGTTAACTTGATCTAACATCCCTTTTAAAAAGTAGGCCGTTGTAGTCTTGCCCTTAGTACCAGTAATAGCGATTAAATATAAATCGTCTTGCGGGAAACGGAAAAATGCCGCAGACAATAACGCCATCGCTTTGGAAACATTGCGCACAATCAGTGCATGCATTCCCTTACCTTCTGGATATGGTTGTTCTGCTACATAACAATTAGCACCATTAGCTTTCGCCATTGACAAATAAGTGGGACGAAAACCAGCACCTTTACAAAAGAATAGTGTATCAGTATGGACGTCACGCGAATCATACGACACATATTCCATCTTAGAAGATATAGTATCTTGGACCGCACTCGATTTAAGCAAATGGTGTTCTTTTAAAATTAAAATACAGGTATTTAAAGAAATACTCATGCTATACTCCTCTATTTATTATCTCAGTCAAAATTATACCACAGCTATGCTGGAGTTTTTTCACTCTTTAAGTTTAAAGGCAGGCAAATAATGAAACGGGTCCAATCTTTATCAGATTCACAGCGGATTTTGCCCTGATGAAGATCAACAATACTTTTAGTAATCGATAGACCTAGCCCCGTACCACCCGTTTGGGTATTACGGGAGCCTTCGACTCTGTAAAAACGTTCAAATATTTTTTTCAACGAATCTTCGGGAATTTGAGCACCGTTGTTTTCCACTCGTAACTCAACTTCATTGTTATTAACTAAATTAGCAATTAAATTAATTTGTGTTGCACCTGTACCGTACTTTAGCGCATTAGTGATGAGATTATTATAAACACGTACCAGCTTTTCCGCATCAGCTTGAATGGTTAAATTCTTAGGTCTTGCTTCTATATTAAATACTATCCCTTTTTCCTGACCCTCGAATTCAAAGCCCGCGGCAACCTGCTCTAACATAGAAAAAATATGTAAAGAAGATAAATTTAATTTGGTACTAGTTGATTTTAACGTTGTATACTCAAGCAAATCATGAGCGAGCGATTTCATTTGTTCAGCCTTCATATATGCAATATTAAGGTATCTTTGTTGATCTGCTGGATTTGACACCCCCGATTTCAGTAAACCCAAATAGCCGATGATAGAAGTTAAAGGCGTTCTGATATCATGAGAAACATTGCTAATCAGTTCGTCCTTTGACTTTTCAATCGCTTTTTCTTCATTAATCGCATTTACAGTACTATCCACTAACGAATTAATTGAATCAATTACTTTTTGCAAATCAGTTTTGACTTTAAAAGAAATTGTATGGTCAAAATGTCCCTTAGCAATATAATGCAGTTCAGAAATAACATGTCTTAACTGCATTTGATGATAGCGCCGAATTAAGCGCCAGTACAGAACGATTAAATCACCAATACCCATGAAAATAATAAAGGTATTCTGCCAGGACCATAAGTGGCGCCCGCCAGCAAAAGTAATGGTCTTTTTTAGAAAATAAATCCCGTTAACCAGGTTTTTATCTTGTAAAATTGTCAAGTTGATCAAAATAATCACTGACAGGTTCAATAGTAGCTCTAAAACTACCGTTATAACGCCTTCAGCAAACAGCTCACTTTTTTCCGCGGCTGTCAGCTTGACCCTTTCTTTTTTCATCTAGTTAAGCCTCAACTTTATAGCCTACTCCCCAGACGGTCTGAATAACATCTTCACCACCCGTTGCCGATTGAATTTTGTCACGCAGGTGTGAAACATGCACCATAACGGTTTTAGCAGAAACTATCGATTCCTGTTGCCAAACCCGTTCAAAAATCTCATCCGCTGAAAATACCCGGTTAGGGTGACTGGCAAGCAAGTATAAAATGCCAAATTCTAAGGCAGTCAACTGAATGTCTTTACCATCAATTGTCTTAACTTCATGTGAATCACGGTTAATAATCAGTGGTCCCACTTCTAAAATATCTGGTTCATCATCCTTAACCTGCTTTTGACTACGACGCAAAAGTGAACGAACTCGTGCCATTACTTCTAAAGGATTAAATGGCTTAGAAACATAGTCATCTGCTCCAGTAATCAAGCCTTGAATTTTATCCATATCACCAGTCTTGGCTGATACGATAATAATTGGGATATCAGAATCTTTGCGTACTTCCTTGATAACATCAATTCCGCTCATATTAGGCATCATGATGTCCAAGATCATTAATGCAATATCTGGCGTCGTAGTTAATTTCGTAATTGCTTCTTTGCCGCTATAGGCAACAACTGGAGTGTAACCTTCATTTTTAAGATAAATACTTAACAGCTCGACGATTTCTTTATCATCGTCAACAACTAAAATTTTCATAGGGCTAATTTCCCTTCTTTTATCTATTGATTATTTTCGGTTTATTTCATTATTCCACTAAATATAGTTTAGCAGAATCTATGTCTAATATTTTAGTCAATTTTGTAATAAACTACTAATATTCAAGCATAATTTTATCGTTTTATTAAAAAAGCTGGACAGTTCCCAGCTTATTTCCTATTTTAAACTATTAATATTGTTCAAATATTTAATCAGCCACTGGCGATCAATGAAGCCTAAATATTCTCCATTATTATTTTGTACGGCAACTTCATTTTGACGGCTCAAAAGTAGCAGTAATGCAGCAATTTTTTCATTAATATTAATTACAGGCATTGCTGCCAGCGAATTAGAACTAGTTTGCTTAAATTCATTAAATAAGGCTGCTTGCTTTAATGGTGTTTCATATAAATTGTTCCCTAAGCTGCCTTTAAAAAAGTCCCTGACAAAATTGTTTGCCGGATGGCGTAAGATTTCTTGTGGCTGATCGACCTGTAATAATTTGCCATCCTTCATAACGCCAATCCTGTCAGCTAAGTGCAGAGCTTCATTCATATCATGCGTCACAAATAAAATTGTATTATGCAGCTGCTTGTGCAAATTAATAACCAGTTCTTGTAAATTTGTGCGCGCAAGTGGATCTAGAGCGCTAAAGGGTTCATCCATTAAAACAATCGGAGGCTTTGACGCAATCGCGCGTAAAATGCCAATTCTTTGTTGTTCACCACCAGACAGTTCATGAGGATAACGGTGAGCATACTCTTGGGGATTTAGTCCCACTTTTTCCAATAAATTTGCGGCCATTGCCGTAAGATCAGTTTTAGCGCCTTGAATTTCCGGAATCAAAGTAATATTTTTAGCGACAGTCATGTTAGGAAAAAGAGCAATTTGTTGCAGAACATAACCAATTTTCCAGCGCAATTTCTGAACGTTATAATCAGTCGTAGGCCGCTCATTGACTAAAATCTGTCCAGCACTAGGATCTGCCAAACGGTTAATCATTTTAATCGAGGTAGTTTTTCCACTGCCTGAGTTTCCTACCAAAACGAAAAGTTCGCCTTGCTGAATATCCAAATTAAGATCGTTAACTACTACTTTTTTAGCAAAGGTTTTATTTACATGCTCAAATTTAATTGCTGAAGTCATCTTACTTCTCCTTAAGCAAATGCTGTTTTAATAAAAAGTGACGTGCGACTTGTCCAGGATCCATATTTTTAACATTAACTTCATAGTTCATTTCCTGCATCTGCTTTTCGGAAATCTTGCCAGCCAGCTTATTCAAGCTGCGAACAATTTGCGGATGCTTGCGGGCAAAATCATTGGTCATCAAGGGAGCGCCCTGATAAATAGGAAAATTATGCTTATCATCTTTTAATATAGTCAAATGATATTGGCGCAATTCACTATCAGTTGAATAGGCATCAACGATGTTAACTTTATTCTGATTAATTGCCTGGTAACGCAAAGCCGGTTCCATTGACTTAACAGGGAAATCAATCTTGTATAATTTCTTAATACCCTTGAACCCATCACCACGATCAATAAATTCTAATGTCATTCCTCCTTTTAGCTGATTGGTGATATTAGCCAAATCACTGATTTTTCTTAAACGATTTTTCTTTTTGAACGAAGTTTTAACTGCTAAGGCATATGTATTATCGTACGCCATAGGCTTAAGCAAAGTAAGCTTATCCTGTTTATTCATTAATTCTTTTGCTTTTTCATAGGTTTCTTTTTCAGACAAACCAGCCGTTTTAACCGGAGACTTCGCAAAGGTTTCCAAAACAGTTCCCGTAAATTCTGGATAAATATCTATTTTATTGTTTTTCAAAGCAGTATATAAAAAGGTAGTTTTACCAAAATTAGGTTTCAAGGTCACTTGGACGTGTGGATCGTCTTGTTCAATTAACTCTTTATACATGTTGATCAAAATTTCTGGTTCAGAACCTAACTTACCGGCAATTGTAACTGTTTCTTTCTGACCGGCAACAGCTTGATAAATTCCACTTCCTGCTAAGAAGATGACACTAACTCCTAATATTCCCAAAGCTGTTTTAACTGATGCATGTTCCAGCCACTTAATGAGCGCGCTTAACGTAATCGCCAAAACGCCAGAGCAAACGGCACCAATTACAATTAGTCCGGTATTGTTGCGGTCAATTCCTAATAAGATAAAACTGCCCAAGCCTCCAGCACCAATTAAAGCTGCCATGGTGGCAGTACCGATAATTAAAACTAAGGCCGTTCTAATACCAGAAATAATTGTCGGCATAGCTAAAGGCAACTCCGCCTCAAGTAATTTTTGCATGCGTGACATACCGAATGCGTCAGCAGCTTCTTCTAGTGCCGGATCAATTTCAGTTAATCCCAGGTATGTGTTCTGAAAAATCGGTAATAGTGCATATACCACTAAAGCAATCACAGCAGGCACTGTTCCAATCCCAACGAGTGGAATTAATAAACCTAGCAGTGCTAGTGACGGAATGGTCTGTAAAATGCTGGCAACTTGCAATAATATCTCTGCTATTTTAGTGTGTTTTACTGTCCAAAAGGCCAAAGGCATGGCAATCAGCATTGCAATCAGCAACGAAACTAACGATATTTGCAGATGCTGCAATAAAGCAACTCCTAAATCGCCTTTGCGCTGGCTTAAAATCTGGATAATTTGATTCATCGCTTAATTCCTTTATTACTTTTTTAAAATTTGAATTATCACCAAATTATATTAATAGTGTCGAACCAACTAAATTCATTTATTTTACCATAACACAAACTAATGGTTGAAAAGTAATTATTGCTTACACCATTATTTAAAGCAAAAAAATTCCCAGTCTATAGGACCAGGAATATTTTAAGTACATCTATTCTATTTCTTTTTTACCAGTATATAACTCGTAGTAATAACCCTTCTTCTTTAGAAGTTGTTCGTGATTGCCGGCTTCAATAATATGGCCATGATCAAGCACCAGAATTAAATCCGAGTTAACAATCGTAGACAGGCGGTGAGCTATGACAAAGCTAGTGCGACCTGCAAGCAAGTTATCCATACCAGCTTGTACCAGTTTTTCCGTTTGGGTATCAATGCTTGAAGTGGCTTCATCCAAAATCATCACAGGTTCATCTGCTATCATTGCTCGTGCAATACTGAGCAGCTGCATTTGTCCTTGAGACAAGTCTCCGCCATTGCCATCAATGATTGTTTTATAACCTTCATCCAAATGATGAATAAATTCATCAGCATGAGATAAGTGTGCTGCCTGATATACATCATCATCACTTGCATCGGTATTACCAAAACGAATATTGTCCATCACCGTACCGGTAAACATATGCGTGTCTTGTAAAACAATTGACAGAGACTGACGCAAATCATCCTTCTTAATTCTACTAATGGGAATACCATCATAAGTAATCGTACCAGAATTAATTTCGTAAAAACGATTAATCATATTAGAAATCGTCGTTTTACCAGCACCGGTTTCACCAACTAAGGCTACTTTCATACCTGGCTTAGCGTCAATAGAAATGTCGTACAAAATTTGTTTATTCGGCGTATAGCCAAAATTAACATGATCAAAGACGATATGTCCTTTAACTGTGACTTTCTTAACAGAGCCATCTTTTTGTGGTACGTTCCAATGCCAGGCACCCTTAACATTTTCATCCTTGGTAATAGTGACATCACCATCATCAATTTCAACGGGTTGATCCTCTAACTTAAAGATTCTTTCTGCGCCCGCTAAAGCCATTACAATAGAATTTAATTGTTGTGAAATCTGGGCTATTGGCATTGCAAATTGCTTAGATAATTGCAAGAAAGCACCAATGACACCTAATGAAAGTGGGGCAATATGGTTAATAGCAACTGCTCCACCTAAAATAGCAATTAAGACGTATAGCAAATTGCCCATGTTACCCATAATAGGGAACAAAATTGTGGCATACGTATGAGCTTTACCAGAGGCTACTTTTAAAGATTCATTATAAGCATCAAAGTCTTCTTCAACTTCAGGTTCATGGCTAAAGACCTTTATTACCTTAAGACCATTAAGCATTTCTTCATTGTAACCATTAACTTGACCCAATTCTTTTTGTTGCAATTGAAAATAATGAGCGGAGCGAACGGTTAAAAAACGGACGATTATAATAGAGAGTGCAAAAACAATCAAGGTAAAGATAGTTAATTGCCAACTTAAAGCCAGCATGGCACCCAAAACAAAAATGAGGTTCAACGCAGAGTTCATAAACTGCGGAATTGATTGTGAAATCATTTGTTGCAAGGTATCAATATCATTAGTATAGCAACTCATGATGTCGCCATAATCATTTTCGTCAAAATAGGAAATTGGCAACATTTCCATGTGCTCAAACATTTCTAGTCGTACTCTATATTGTACTTTCTGGGCCAAAACTGCCATCAACACAGCAAAAAGATAATTAGAAATAAATCCGATAGCATAGCAACCAAACATAACTGCAATTGCATGTAAAAGCGGACCAAAATTTGGCTGCGCTTCTTTAGTTAAGGGAATAATGTAAACATTAATTAAACGTTCAATAAATAGTGAACCTAAAACGTTTGCTGCAGCTGTTAAAATTATTGCAATTGTTGAAGCAATCAGCATCCAAGGACTTGTACTGGCAACTAATTTAAGCAGACGCCATAAAATTGTGGAACGTTTACCAGTATTTTGGCTATTTTTATTTTCTACTGCTTTATCCAAATTAATCACCTACTTCTTCTGTTCTTCTTGAAACTTAGCAATTGAGCTGTATAAATCATTACGCTGCAATAGCTCTTCATGTGTCCCGATATCCTGAATCTTGCCTTCATCCATTACAATTATCCTGTCTGCATCTTTAATTGACACAATTCTTTGAGAAATAATAATTTTGGTAGTATCGGGCATATCCTTTGCCAAGGCTTCCCGAATTTGACGCTCAGTCTGTGTATCTACTGCTGAAGTAGAGTCATCAAGTATCAAGATTTTCGGCTTTTTGAGCAATGCCCTTGCAATAGTGATCCTTTGCTTTTGGCCACCAGAAACATTATTACCGCCCTGCTCAACCATAGTGTCATATTGATCTGGCATTTCACGAATAAAGTCATCAGCGTGAGCAATTTTTGAGGCAGCGATAATTTCTTCATCTGTTGCATTTTCATTGCCCCATTTGAGGTTTTCCTTGATAGTGCCTGAAAACAGGACATTATTTTGTAAAACCATGGCAACATTATCACGCAATGTCTTTAAATCATAGGACTTAACGTTATGTCCTGATACACGCACCGCTCCGGAATCAGTATCATAAAGCCGCGGAATCATAGAAACTAATGTAGATTTTGATGACCCCGTACGACCAATTATTCCTATTGTTTCACCCGGCCTGATATTTAAGTTAATATCACTTAAAGCCAGTTCCTTATCATCTGGGTCATACTTAAAGTTGACATGATCAAAAATCACTTCTCCATTATTCACATGCTTTAACGGTTTACGTGGATTTTCAATTGAGGGCTTTTCATTAATAACCGCAGCAACCCTGTGACCACTGGCTCCTGAAACTACCAGCTGAGTAATGATCATAGCCAGCATATTCAAGCTGCCTAAGACAGAGTTGGAATATGAGAACATTGAAATTAATTGACCAGTCTGTAAACTGCCACCCACAATTTCCTTAGCACCAAACCAGCAAATAGCTAAATTAGAAATATTCAAAACAGCCATGACAATCATGGAGTTAAGAGACATGATCTTCTGAGCTGTAGCAAAAAGTCTATAAATAAAACCAGCCGATTTTTTAAACTTAACAGTTTGCGCTTCTTCTTGCACATAGGTTTTGACTTCGCGAATACCACGAACATTTTCCCGGACAACCTGGTTCATGCGGTCATAACCGCGGAAAATTTTAGGAAAATACTTGCTGGCACTTTTAATTACTAAGCCTAAAAGAATTACGAAAATCGGTGCAATCACGACAAAAACAAGTGACAACTGTGGACTAACTATTATTGACATAATAATTGAAACTAACAACATCATTGGTGCCCGAACTGCTATTCTAATCAGCATTTGATAAGACATCTGAATGTTATTAACATCAGTAGTCATCCTCGTAACTAGACTCGCACTGGAAAACCTGTCAATATTTTCAAAAGAATAATCTTGCACATGATAGAACATATCTTTACGCAGGTTAGCCGCAAAACCAGAAGCAGCGTGAGCAGAGGCATAACTGGCACCGGAACCTAAAACAAGTGAAACAACTGTTAGCACCAGTAAAATAACACCAGTCTTAGTGATATATGACATATTTCCCTTCATAATGCCATTGTCTATTAATATACCAACTAAATACGGTATTAACATCTCAATGATAACTTCACCAGTAACAAATAATGGCGACAGCAACGACAGTTTTTTATACTGCCTGATTGACTTACGCAGCGTGTTAATCATTAAATACCTCTTTCTAATTTATTAATGCTTTCTTTTTTACGTGTTTTCAGTTTAAAAAGGATAAATAGATTCATAATAAATCTATTTATCCTTTAAAACATATAGTTATCTAAGTATAGCGCTTTTCTTGACAAAAAGCACCTATTTGCTCTTATCAGCTGGTGAAAAGGCCGAACCAATAATTTCATAATGCCGGCGGAACAACCAGCGAATGCCATACGCTACCGCTGCAATAATTAAGTTATATACTCCTGGCAAAGCCGGGTTGATCACTTGTAATGCAGGAAGGCCTAATACGCCAAAGCAGATAAAGAGCATTCCCATCAGTAAAACAAAACCCCAGATTAATTTTGACCACGGAATTTTACGATTTTTACTGCCATTAGGTAAAACCCAGTCATTATATTTGGTCATGAAAACACCTAGTGAAGCACCAACAATCAATAATGTTAATACACCCATCTGTGAATTATATTTGTCATTCTTTTGGAACAAGCCGATTAAGCCAAAAAGACCAAAGAAAATAGCAACATAAAACAAGGCATTATCCGTAGCGTATTGCCAAAATGGAATATCTGAGGCTTTTTTCTTTTTGGGCTTTAACATGTCAGCAGCCTTAAGTTTAGGCGACATATTATAATACGTGCTGGCTGGTTGACCATGACGTTGTGCAATTACCAAGTCATTTAAAAGCTCATCCACTCTTTTTTGTGCATCTTCATGACTCATTTTACCCTGTGTTTCCAGTTCTTTTTGCAAACGAAAAACATAGTCAGAGTTCTTATTACTGAGCTGCTTACGCAATTCAGCAGGCTGCATTTGCTTGACCTCGTCATCTTTATTCTGATTAATTACCTTTTCTTTTAACTTTTCCTGCTTATTAGTATCAATCTTAGCTTGTTCTTCAGTTTTCTTTTCTGCCATTATTTTTTCCTAAACGTTAAATCTAAATTCAATAATGTCGCCATCTTGAACTTCATAATCTTTACCTTCAAGACGTAGCTTCCCCGCTTCTTTAACCTTTTGCATGGTTTCATACTGATCAAGATCAGTAAATGAAACTACTTCAGCACGAATAAATCCCCGCTCAAAATCAGAGTGAATAACGCCTGCAACTTGCGGAGCCTTCATTCCCTTATGAAAAGTCCATGCCCGTGTTTCAGGACCACCAGCCGTAAAGAAAGTCCTTAAGCCTAAAATGTGGTAGGCTGCACGGATTAAACGATCAAGACCTGACTCTGTTACGCCCTCTGCTTCTAGGAACTCAGCTTTTTCATCGTCATCCAAGCCGGCAATTTCTTCTTCGGTTGCAGCAGATATACCTAAACATTCCGCATTTTCACTTTCTGCATGTTTTTTAACCACTTGATAGTACTGGTCTTTTTCTGGGTCGGCCATTGAACTTTCAGCGATGTTCGCTACATAGATAACGGGTTTATCAGTCAGCAAGAACAAGCCCTTGACAATTTTTTGCTCATCGTCATTAAAACTGATTGAACGGACAGCCTTGCCTTCTTCTAAAACCGGCTTGATTTTTTGTAAAACATTGAACTCTGCTTTAGCCTCTTTGTCATTTTGCTGGGCAATCTTTTTTACCTTATTAATACGGCGGTTGACGGCGTCAAGATCTGCAATTGCCAATTCCAAGTTGATAGTGTTGATATCTTCTTCCGGATCTACTTTACCAGTAACAGAAGTAATATTATCATCTTCAAAGGCCCTAACAACATGGATAATAGCATCCGTTTGCCTAATATTTTCCAAGAATTTATTACCCAGACCTTCACCTTTTGAAGCGCCTTTAACTAGTCCGGCAATATCGGTAAACTCAAAAGTAGTATGAACAATTTTCTTAGCCGGAATCAGTTCCTGTATTCGAGCCAGTCTCTTGTCCGGAACTTCAACCATTCCGACATTAGGCTCAATCGTTGCAAACGGGTAGTTGGCCATTTCCGCACCCGCTTTAGTAATTGCGTTAAACAAAGTTGACTTGCCCACGTTTGGCAATCCAACAATCCCAGCAGTTAATGACATTTTTATCCTCTTTCTTTGACAAAATCAGTTATTTTCTTGATTAATATCCGGCCGTGCTATCTCTTTTTTAGGCACATAAAGCGTATTTTTAATATTAACCGGATCATTAGCCTTAGTTAAAACTTTTTTAAAATTATGCGCGAATTTTGAACGCGGCATCATTACGATATGGCCACACCCCATGCACTTTAACCTGATATCAGCCCCTAAACGCAGAACTTCCCAGTCATTAGTTTTACAAGCATGTGGCTTTTTCATCAATACCGTATCTGCCAAACCATAAGCAATTTCTTTATTCATCAAGGTCGACTCCCAGCACATCGAGTATTCTATTCAACTCTTCTGTTGAAGAGAAGCCAATTGACAAATGGCCGCTACCTTTTTTGCTGGCGGAAATATTGACAGTTGAACCCAGCTTATCAGCTAATTGATGTTCAGTAGCACGAATAAAGGGCGATTTGTGCACTGTCTTTTTGCGCGGCTTTTTAGAATTAAGATTGGCTACCAGTGCCTCAACTTTGCGTACTGGCATCCCTTCCTTAACCACCTGCTTAGCTACTTCATCAATTTTGTCCTTATTCTTTAAGCCTAAAAGCGTTCTGGCTTGTCCCATTGACAGTTCACCGTGCTGTAACAAGTGCTTAGTTTTATTAGGAAGTGTCAGAAGACGCAAATAGTTAGCAATATAAGGACGGGATTTACCCATTCTTTTTGAAACTTCTTCTTGGGTCAAGCCCAGGTTTTTTTGCAACATTTCGTATGCCTGAGCTTCTTCAAGAGGCGTTAAGTCCTCACGTTGCAGATTCTCTAAAACGGCAACTTCCATCATCTGGCTTTCGCTAAAGTCACGGACAATGGCAGGTATAGTAGTCTTTTTTGCTAGTTTTGAAGCACGAAATCTGCGCTCACCAGCAATAATTTCATAGCCTTTCACCGACTTACGCACAATAATTGGCTGAAAAACACCATTTTCTTTAATCGAATCAGCCAATTCTTTAAGAGACTTGTCATCAAAGTTTTTACGTGGTTGATAAGGATTAGGTCTGATATCGCTTAAATTTAAATCCTGAATTTCTTCTTCATTATCTTCAATTTGCGGTTCGTCTTCAAACAAGGCTTCAATCCCCCGACCTAAACCACCATGTTTTTTAGTATCTTTATTTCTTGAGTTTCTTACCATGATTCTTTAACACCTCCTTAGCTAAATCATCATAAACTTCAGCACCACGTGAATTAGGAGCATATTCAGTAATTGCTTCTCCATAACTAGGTGCTTCAGCTAACTTAGTAATTCTCGGAATAATAGTTTTATAAACCTTATCAGAAAAATAAGAACGTACTTCTTTTACTACTTCTGCACCTAAATTAGTCCGCGCATCCAGCATGGTCAGCAAAACGCCCTCAACACCTAAATCTTTATTAAAGTGTTTTTGCACTAAGCGGATCGTATTAAGCAGCTGACTAAGCCCCTCCATAGCGTAATACTCGCTTTGAACGGGAATTAAAATTGAATCAGATGCCGTAAAAGCATTGATAGATAATTGTCCTAATGAAGGCGGACAATCAATAAAAATAAAATCATAATTGTCGCTAATTGAATCTAAAGCTGACTTCAAGCGCGTTTCTCTGGCCATCATACTGATTAGTTCTGTTTCAGCTCCAGACAAATTGATAGTTGCCGGAACTAAATCCAGCCGCTTAGTTGAAGTATGGAAAATCGTATCTTTAAGGGGAACATCATTAATCAAAACGCTGTAAATATCTTGATCAATAGCAGATTTTTCAATCCCCAGGCCAGAGGTCGCATTACCCTGCGGATCAATATCGACAATTAAGACTTGATAACCGCGTTCCGCAATCGAAGCCGCTAAATTTATAGTTGTTGTCGTTTTACCGACGCCACCTTTTTGGTTAGCAACTGAAATTACACTCACCATATTTTCCATGCCTTCCTACTTTCTTTTCAATTCAATCGTAATCATATAATCATCAGGATCATTATTTTCTTTGAACTTAACCTTGATGCCAGACTGTTGAGCAAGTTTAATTGCCTTTTTAATTGTATTAATTTGTACTTTTAAGTCTTTAGGGATACGATTGGCTGCTCGTCTTGTTTGTTCTGCCTGCTCTTTTTCTTTATCCTTAACTTTTTTGCCTGCAAAATACTGGTCAACATTTTTAACGATTTTTTCGGTGTCGCTAACATTCAGGTTATTTGCAAGTATTTCATCTAAGACACGGCCCTGATCTTTCTCACTCAGTCCTACCAAGCAGCGACCATGACGTGGCGAAATTTTACCACTGGCCAAATAACTTTGTACCTTCGGTGTTAACTTTAAAAGGCGCAACTTGTTAGCAACATAAGATTGTGACTTGCCAATATTTTGGGCCAAAGTAGTTTGAGTCAGGCTATTTAGTTTCATAAGATTACTATAAGCCTGTGCTTCATCAATCGGATTTAAATCTTCCCTTTGCAGGTTTTCAATTAAAGCCAATGATGCAGCCTGGCTATCATCCATGTTATTAACTATTGCCGGTATTTTTGTCCAAGCGAGCTGCTTTGCAGCTCGCAGTCTGCGTTCACCAGCAATAATTTCATAATTGCCCTCTTTTTCACGTACAACAATTGGTTGCAGTAACCCATCTTTATCAAGGGTTGATGCCAATTCATGAATTGATTCTTCAGAAAACTGGTGCCGCGGCTGAAAAGAATTGGGTTTTATTTTACTTAGCTCAATATCCTGAATTTGTTTATTTTTAGGTATTTCTTCATGATGACGTAAAGAAGAAAATAATGACATTTTGAGTCCCCCTGTTTAATGAATTGGTTTGCGGTGCGGAGTTCCCGCCTGCCGCGGATACTTCTTAGGCGTAGCCTGCACTTTTTCTATCAGAATCAAAGTGCGCTCTTCGGTACTTCGAGGTAATTGTAATTCTTTAACTGCAATGACCTTACCACCTAAAACTTTTAAGGCTTTCTGAGCTGATTTCAGTTCGTCTTCAGCTTTTGGTCCCTTGAGAGCAATGAAATTGCCACTTTCTTTAATTAACGGCAAACAATACTCACTTAAAACGGCCATGTTAGCAACAGCACGGGCAGTCACAACATCAAATTGTTCACGATACTGTTTATTTTGCCCCACGTCTTCGGCACGGCCATGAACCAAGGTAACATTTTCTAAATTTAACTGGGTGATTAAGCCCTGTAAAAAATTCAACCGTTTGCCCAAAGAATCGACGATTGTAACCTTTAATTCAGGCAGCATAATCTTTAAAGGAATAGAAGGAAAACCGGCACCGGCACCAACATCACATAAAGTATCAGCCCCTTTTAATACTGAACCAAATGTGAAAAGAGGTGTGATACTATCCCAAAAATGCTTTAGATAGACCTCATCTTTTTCTGTTATCCGCGTAAGATTAACTTTTTTATTAGTCTCAATCAGACTGGTAAAGTATTGGTTAAATTGGTTGATTTGTTTTTCATTTAATTTAAAATTACGTTTTGATAATTCTTGGACGAACTGTTCAGGATTCATTTTTCACCCGTGAAACCTTGTTTCACACCCTTTAAATTTAACGCTAAAATTGGCTTAATGTAAAGTCAATGCATCCCTTTAATTATGAAATATTTTTCGACTGTCGTCAAAGTCTAAACGCATAAATTAAGCTATAATATCGTCAAAGGAGATAAATATGATTGTTACTTTAATTGTACTGGCTTATTTGACACTAAAAACCTACAAAGGATTTCAAACGGGCTTCACCAGATTAATTATTAATCTGATATTTGCTGCCATTGTCTTCATTACAGCTATTCTGTTTCAAAATCCTGTTGGCAATTGGCTTTACAGTCAGATCACCGGGCAAAATATTCAAACCACTTTAACTCCCGGAACTAACTTAATGCTCTTTCGTTTTTTGGCATTCTTTATCATTGTCTTTTTGGGCAAAATGGTTGTTAAGATTTTTAAAGGCTGGGTACCTAATAAAAATCCCCATGCAACTAACTTTGGCAATTTACTAGATAGTGTTTTAGGTGCTGTCGTATCTTTTTTTGCCAGTTATTTCTTCGTTTACATTATCTTGTCAATGCTTAATGCTTTGCAAAATCCGTGGTTTATCCAGCAAACTTTAGACTCATCATTTATTCGTTTCATCATTTATAACACACCTGGCTTATCCAACGGGTTGTTCAACAGTATCTTTAGTATCAGTAGAACTGCTGCCTAAATAAAATAGTCATCAGCGTTTAAACTTGTTAGTTTAGACGCTGTTTTTGTTTATCAATTAGCAAAAGTTTACTTCGATCTTTAACTAAAATAATTTGAGTAATTATGTTATATACACTTCTACTAATAATAGAAATCCACATAATTTTTTGGCATATATTTGCCATTTGTTGTAGTAAACTTGTTATGAAGGTATTTTGAATAAGAAAAATTAGGAGGATAAATTGAAAAGTAAATTAACTTTAAAGAAAATTGCAACTATTTCTGCAGCTGTTATTCTTGCAGCACCTGTTTTCAGTAACAATCTGACCAAAACAGTTAGCGCAGAAACGGAATCTCAAAATAAGCAATTAAAGCAGGACCATAATCAAGTAAATAAAGAGTCTGAGACACAAAAGCCGCAAGAAAACCAAAAGACAGACAAAGAAACAGGTAAGACCGAAACCAATGTCCCGGCTGCCGCGACCCAGAATAAAAAGCCTGCTAATGCCACTGCCAAAAAAGTCAAAACTTTCAAAGTAGCAATTGTTAAAAAGAATTATGGTATTTATCTTGATAATTTTACCAAGAAGAAGGCAGCCAAGAATTATTTTCACCAAACATTTAATGTCAATAAAAAATTTACCCACAATGGCAAAACATACTATTGGCTTAACAAAAAGGGTAAAAAATCAATTGGCTACATTAATAAAAAAGCCGTAGCTACTCCTAATCAGGCTAAAACAATTGAGAAGACGCCATATGTCAGTCAATATGTTCCTGTTAAAACCCCGTGGGGCTGTGCAGGAGCATCAATGGCAATGTTGTTAGGTTCTCAGGGACAGAAAATTACCACTAGCTTGCTTACAAAAATTCAAAATAATTTACCAATGCAACCAGTTAAAGGCGGACAAAAAGGGAATGTTTACACTGGCGTCGGCTTTGGCTACGTAATTAGCCCCGGTGCTCTAGCTAAATATGCCCGGACTTTTAAAAAGGGCAAAAAGATTATTAATATTTCCAGTAAAAAACTAACTGTTGATGATCTTAAAATGTATATTCAGGCTGGCAAGCCAGTGTTATACTATGGGTTTTCTTCATATCAAAAAGCTGGCGATTACAAGCGCAATCACTGCAAAGTTATCACCGGCTACAAGAAAGACAAGTTCTTGGTTTATGATCCCCTTTATTACTCCAAGTTTGATAAAGCGGGTACTGGTGGCAAGAACATGAATTATGATCATGGTGCAATTGCCTGGGTACCAAAGAGTGCTATTCAAGCAGAATTTTGCCATAAAGCTCTCTCGTTAAAATAATATACTTACCTTACAAATTTAAATTGTAATTAAAAAAGTGCCTTAGAGGCACTTTTTTATTACTTTTGAAAGTTATCATACTCAACGTGTTCATCGTTATAAACAAAAACTGCTCCAATGCGGTCAGGATCATCATGCCAACCAGCAACCGGCTTACCTGCAAAAAACAATCTCTTACATTCGATTTCAGCTTCAACTGAATACTTGGTAAAAGTAGTCACGCCAGCCAAATCAGTTTCAACCGGATAACCAGTTCGCGGATCAATTAAATGGTGATACTTATGACCGTCAACTTCTAGATAACGTTCGTAAGTTCCGCTGGTAACTGCAGAACATTCCGGTACCATCACCGAAGCAATATTATTGCCACGAGGCTCTTTGGGATCCTGTACTCCTACTGACCACTGACCACTAGTCCTTTTAGGTGAGTCGCCAACAAGTAAAATGTTACCACCAAGATTAATAATTCCGGCGTGAACTCCGTAAGCTCGCCAGTAATCTTTGATACGATCGGCAATCCAGCCTTTAGCAATACCGCCTAAGTCTAATTCCATGCCCTCTTTTTGCAAAAAAATGGTTTGATCAGCATCGTTTAGGTCAACTTTAAACGGATCAATCAGTGCCATTCTTTCCTTAATTTGCTCAGCAGTAGGAACGTGAGCGTTTTTAAAACCAATTGCCCATAACTTAACAACCGGGCCTATCAAAGCATTGAAGCCAAAATTTTCCCGACTTTTTTCTACCGCCAATTTAACTAAATCATAGGTACCGCTTGAAACTTGAACGGGGTGCTTACCTGCAGCATGATTAACATCCATTACTTCCGATTCATCACGATTAACTGTCAATAAGTCTTCATAATGGTCAATCAAAGTAAAGGAATCATTAATCACGCTTTTATCACGAGCACCAAAAACCTGTAAAGTGATTGCTGTACCCAAGGCATGATGCTGTCCTACTTCTTGTTCTATAGCCAAATTTTTAATCATTATTTTATCCCTAATTTTCCAAATAATTCTTTCTTATCTTCTCTTGCATTTGCTGGTCAATTCCTAACTGGTTAGCAATATAGGAATCAATTCCACCAAAATCCTCATTGATGGTAATCAGGCTGGTATCAAAATATGCATTGGCAACTGAACCCAAAATACGCATGTTAGCCCGAAACTTATCATTTTCACCGGCTTTTTTAAATCGGGCATCGCGAACTTTACGGTAATCGTTGAGCATTATATTGGAATAAAGGTAATCCTGGCGAATTGTTTCTAAATCCACGCCTAAAATGTAAAGCAGTATTACTGTGACTAATCCCGTTCTATCCTTACCTTCTGAACAATGATATAAAACTGCGCCATCAGTTGTAGCAGCAATTAAACTAACAATTTGATGAATATTATTCTGAGAAAATTGATTACTGATATGATCATGATATCTTTGACACATCATATAAAAGCCGGCATATTGATCCTTGCGGTATTGCTCAAATTCCCTGCTCATATCCAAACCCTTACCACCGGTATTATCATCAGCCGATAAGGGGAATTCATAATGAGCAACGCCCTGAATACTTTTATCAGAATTAGCTTTGCATTCTGCCGGAGAGCGTAAATCAATAATTTTAGTCAGACCATAATTAAGTAAAAACTGTTCATCTTCTGGCGTTATTTTACTTATGTTACCAGTGCGTAGTAAGCGATGAAACTTAATCTGATGTCCGTTTAAGCCAATATAGCCACCCAAATCACGCGGATTACGAACAGATTTTACAGGTAAAATGACAGGTTCAGTCATGCCAACTTCCTTTCAAAAAAATAACCGGATAGGATACCCCCTATCCGGTTATTTTACTCTCTGCCAGTTAATCTAGCAAAAGTTTATTTATGTGCTTGCTCAACAAACTTAAAGAAGTTGTCCATCATGCCATCTAATTGCTTGATGGTTGCCTCATCAGTCAATTCACCAGTTTCTTTGTTGAATTTATCTGGAGCTTGACCAATTAAAACTTCATTGCCTGGTAAAACATTTGCACTCATATCAGGTGAAAGCAAAATTTCACGCATATCTTCTTGGGCACGGCCAGTACCTTGTGAACCATATGATGCACCAGCAATAGCAACGGGCTTCATTTTCATAACGTTAGGGCCAGCGTGTGAGCCTAACCATTCAAGACTGCTCTTTAAAGCAGCAGGAATTGTATGATCATATTCTGGAGTAGTAATTACAATACCATCAGCACTCTTAACGTCTTCGATCCAAGCCTTGATAGTATCATCAGCCATTTCTGTTCTGCAGAAAGGTGTCAATTTGTCGACTTCTTTAACTTCAATATCTGCTTTATCACTATAATGCTTGGCAATAAATTGTGCTAAAAAGCGATTATATGAAAAAGGTGCATTTGTACCAACAATTGCTAATATTTTCATTCTCAGCCCTCCTATTTAGTTACTTGTGCGTACCAACTATCAACTTCATCGAAAAAGTGATCTAAGAATTTAACGGTTTCTTCATTTTTCAAGTCACCATTATCATCAAATTGAGTTGGTGCAACACCCATCATGAATTCATCACCATTGAAGACCTTAGCGCCAAAACCAGGTGCTAAAAACAGACTCTTCAAACGACTTTGTGAACGAGAAGCACCTTGTGGCATTGGTGAAGTTGAAACAATAGCAACTGGCTTACCCTTAAATGGGTGAGTTACACAAGATAACCACTCAAGCGCGCTACTTAAAGCACTGGTAACAGAGTGTTGTTGTTCAGGAGAACCAATTAATACCAAGTCGGCATCTTCAATTTCTTTACTCAAGGCTTGGACTGCTTCTGGGGCATCTTCACCTTCTTTAAACATTGGCAACCCTTTAACTGTTGTCAGCTTAAAATCATACCTGTCGGCAAAACGCTTAGAAATAAATTTAAGCAATGCCTCATTAAATGAATTTTTGGCATTTGAGCCAGATAATGCAAGGATTTTCATAAAAACCACCTTTCAGGAAACTAATTTCACTGTTAATTATAGCATATCCGTATCTTTTTAACATGTTCCTGATTTCAGATAGCTTTAATAATTTAATACTTTCGTATAGCTTATCTTGCTTACACTATGTAAGTAGTAAAAACTATTTCGGGGCTTTAACTGTATTTTTCTTCTGTCTTAAACAGAGAAACATTACTTTTCTTGCTAAGCCAATCGTTTAAAATTGCATCATTAATTTGTGCCTTTAAAACGTTGATAATTTGTGTTTGGGAAAAAGTCGCAATTTTATTAACTATTAATGAAGCAATTCCACAAGTAGTTATCCAGTTAGCAATAATAATACTTCTGATTTTTTCTGCAGAATACTTACTATCCGGATATTGCTCTTTAAATTTCTCAGTTCCAAAATCTATTAAAGTATCAGCGATTATTTCATTGCCACACTTACCTTCAACAAACATTGCTTTAAAGAGGTTCTCTTGTTCTTGGGCAAAATCAATATACGATAAATCCATGTCAATCAATGGTTCAGCAATATAGCTTTTCTGTAAAATTTTATTCTTTAAGTTGTCTGCAATTTTACGCAAAACCTCTTGGCGTAAATCGTCCATACTATCAAATTCAAGATACAAAGGCTGAGTAGAAAAATGGCCAGCCTTAGCAATGCTGCGGGCCGTTAAGCTTTCAACTCCATCCTTAACAACCATTTTATAAGCAATATTTAAGATCTTACTTTTTCCTATTTCTTTTTTTCTAGCCATTTTGATTTTTTCCTTGATTAACTTTAAACGTATTTTTTAGACCAGCTTCTAGAACTGGTATTGCCACAGGTGAAATATATTTAAGCACACAAATGTAATGAGCAGTTAATCCTCATTATTCAAAAACTCATCATAGTAAGTTGAAACCATATCACTTAATTCTTCTTTACTTAAGCCTTGAGCTGCACAAAATGAAAAGAAAGCAGCTGATAGTATATAGCCACGTTCAGAATCATCTGTTAGATTATCCGAAAAAGCCATATTAATGCTATGGTTCTGGTAGTCAGTTGTTAATTCAATAGATTTGTCTTCGGGAATATCGTTCATCATTGTACCTCTAGATAAAAAGCTTTATTTAGCAAAAATTTAGTATTACACTATTAAGCTATAGACAAAAATCCTGCCAAATAAAAACATGAAATAAAATATTTTAGTCAGTTTAACGTAGAATCCATCTCTCAATCAATTCTTCAAACAGCTTAAAAATTAATAATTTTATTTTTAATTACTTCTGTTATTTTGCTTAAAAATAACATCTTTTTTACTATTATTAAGAATAGTAAATTTAAAAGTACTTTGTCAAGGACAAAGTACTTTTTCCTAACACAAAAGAATAAAGGATTTTTCTAACTTTTAATAAGCGGTTTCAATTAATAACAATAATTAGAACTAGTTAAAAAAATTACAAACAAAAAATTACTATTGATAAAACAATTTAGTTACTTTGACATTTTTTTAAAAAACATTGCTAATAGTTATTTTATTCTTAAAAATTAACAATTAACTCTTTTGCCTGATTTTTCCATCCATCATTTCATAAATGTGATCTGCGTATTGTTCTAGTCGCGGATCATGTGTGACCAGCAAGACGGCTTTGTGATAATCTTTAGCTAATTTTTTAAACAATTGACCTACTTCAGCCACATTCTCACTGTCAAGAGAAGCGGTAGGCTCATCGGCCAGCAAAATTTGCGGGTTAGCATAAAGAGCACGGGCAATAGCTGCGCGTTGCTGTTGCCCACCTGAAAGTTCATTAGGATACTTATTAATTAAAGAATTAATTCCCAGCTGCTTGAGTAATTCTTGCAATTCGGCAGCACTGATATTGCCCTCTTTTTTTATTTTATTAACTAATTCAAATTGCTCTTTAATTTTTAGAAACGGTACTAAATTATAAGCCTGCAATACAAAGCCAAGCTGTGTTAGTCGTAAACGGTCACTTTCTCTAGTAGAAATATGCGCAATGTCCTGACCGCCAACAATAACTTTGCCCGCAGTCGGTTTTTGCAAAGAGCCGGCAATTGTTAAAAAGGTGCTTTTACCAGCCCCTGACGGGCCCATAATTAATACAACTTCACCTAGGTTTGCCTTAAAATTAATATTTTTTAGTGCGACGACTTGTGCCGCCCCTGTACCATAAATTTTTTGAACATTTTTTAATTCAATAATTGCCATGTTATTCACCTATCGCCTGTGCCGGATCTACTTTTAATATTGATCTGACTGGAATTAAACTGCCGATAATTGCAGTTACCAATAAGCCGATTGTTCCAGTCAAAATAATTTGGGGTGTAAAACTAATCGGAACAGCAGGCGGTAAAACCTTAATTGTTATCATCGTGGCTATTAATCCGATAATTAAACCTGCAAGCACTAATATCAGTGCCTGACTAATAGTCGCTTTAACCAACGTACTGCTGGGAATCCCCTGTGCACGCATAACCGCATAGTTATGCAGTTTCTGCATTGTTAAAATATAGAGAAAAACTGCAATTATAATTAATGAAATAACATATAAAAAACCAATCATTAATTCAAAAGTCATATTTTGGGCAGTGTACCCCGGGAGTTTTTTAATAAACTGGTTAATGGGGTAGGTCTTACAATTTTGATAATTATAGTTATAATCTGGATTACGAGAAACTATTGCCGCAGCCCGCAAAGTTGGCATTCCTTGGCGTAATTTTTTCCAAGACTGCAGCGTGCCATAAATAATTGGGGCAATATTGATTTTGGCATTTTTAACAAAACCAACAATGCGGTACTTTTTAGTAGATCCGTTTAGCGCTAATTTATCGCCTAACTGGTAACCCTTAGCTTTAAAAGCCTGATCGACAGTTACTTCATAATTCTTTTTTGCTTTTCTACCTGCAATCAGTTCCTGATCATGATAAATAAACTGTTCCTTTTTAATTCCGATGAACTGCGCTGAAATTTGTGGTCGCTTTGAGTTTTTGACTACTACCGGAATTTGTCCAACTAGGGCTTCATCTTTAGTTAATGCGTCCTTTTTTAAGTCACTTTTTGTTAAAATCGATTGACTCATACTGACATTAGCATTTTTGTTTAAAACTACTTTCTGTGCATTCCAAGATTCTAGTGCCTGGGTATTTTCACTGGCCAAACCTGTTGCCAGTGCTGACAAAATAAATATTAGATAGCTAATCAAAAAGATCATTAAAATAATTAAGCCGTAACGAAGTTTTTCTCTTTTTATTTCTTTAATTGCTAAAAACATTAATTTTTCCCTCTGTTTAACAATTCCAAACTTGCCTTCAAGGGCTTCATAATAGCTGCTTTTTGTTCTGGATTCTCAAGAACCATCCTAATAGCTGCATGACTAAGTACCATAGCACTCCAATTTTGCGGATCTAATGCGGACAGTATTTTTGCCGGAAAATGATGATCAAATGTATTCTCGTTATACAAAATATGCATTTTAATTAATCCTGCATATGTACTTTCTTTTGTTTCTTCCAGGAAATGAGTTACATTATCGTAATACTGCTGTGCTTGAAATTGCGGCAATATTTTCACTGGTGAATGAACAGTTTTTAGAGCTAAATCATATATATAGTGATAAGCATCATTTAAATCCGTAAAATACTTATAAAAAGCGCCACGCGCAATCCCAGTCGCCTTAACTATTCGCGCTACCTGTGCTTTTGCCAAAGGATATTGACTGAATTCTTTCAGTAATGCACTTTCAATTTTTTGCTTTTTATCCTGTGGCAAGTTAATAAAAGTCGCCTTAACCATATTCTGATTCATCTCCTCTTCTTCTCGGTGACACTGTGTCACTTAAAAAGAATAATTCACTGACGATTAATCGTCAATTATAATGCTCATTTAATTGCCGCCAGCAAAAAAGACCTCTTATTGAGGTCTATTGCTTTTTATTCTAGTGTCAAAATACGATTATAGTAGTTTACCCGCGGAATGCCACTGCGATAAGAAACTTTTGCTAACGCACAATTGTCCATAGTTTCAAAGAAGTTCATATCACCTTGCGTAAAATAATGAGCAAACATCATTCTGATAAGAGTGCCATGACAAAATACCAAAACTTTTTTAGTTAAATAGTTCTTTTTCATATCAGCTAAAAAGCTGCCGCATCTTTCATCTAATGACTCAAATGATTCACCACTAGGTGCATATTTGATGTAAGCAGCAGCGGCCTTACCCCAAGGATCAATTGCGTCAGGATATTTTTGTCCTAATTCGGAAAGAAATTCACCATCCCACTCGCCAAAATTAATTTCTGTTAACCTCTGATCAATTTTAATTTCTTTTTGTCCCTTGGTGAAAATTTTAGCGGTGGTCAAAGACCTCTTTAAGGGACTTGAAAAGACCACGTCAAAACCAGAAGGATCAAAATTGGCAGCGGCTCTTTCAGCACTTGCACGGCCAACCTCATCCAAATCATGATCATAGACTGAACCTTGAATTCGGCCAGTTTTATTTAAATCAGTTTGACCATGACGAACAAAAACAATTTCCATAATAACCTCACATTTCTATGTCGTAAATATATTCTTTTACTCTAAATTCTTCAGCGCCGCCTAAAATCATACTCTGTCCGAAATATGTAAGTATTGTCGGTGCTAATATTTGGTACAAAATTAAAGCCAAAATCATGAAAGTCCTGCAATTGCTGCGGCTTACTCAATTGCTTTTCTGCAATATAACGCACCATTTCTCCACGCGCCATTTTGGCATGTACACCAACTGTCTGCCACTGACCATTTTTCTTTTCTTGAAAATCAATGCTAATCATTTGTCTGTTATTTGCTACAAAGGGCGTAATATTGCGCGAATATTCTTTTGAAGCTAAATTAATTAACACTTGATCTTCATTAAAAAGATTATCAGCGATTGTTGAACCCCAAAATTGGTACAAGTTGGGCTGACTAAACCCCCAAACTTTATTTTTCATTTCTAAGCGGTAGGGCCATACACCGTCAAAAGGCCGTAAAACACCATACAGTCCCGATAATATCCGTACATTATCTTGTAAATAAGATAGAGCAGGAGCAGTAAACAGGTCAGCAGCCATGTATTGATATTGAATACCAGAATACGAAATAACGGCTGGAGTTAGATTATCCTTTTGGTTTAAATTAAGTTCCTTAATTTGTTTTTGACCTTCCTTGGTCGTGCGTTCACTTGACTGCCAAATTTTTTGCAATTCGTTAAAACTACACTTTTTTAAAAAAGCAGCTAATGCTTGAGCTTGGGCTAAAAACTGCGGCTGAGACTTAGCAGGAAAAGATTCGCGGTCGACTATCATCTTCATCGCTGGTGAAATAATAATTTTCATCTTTACCACCTTTTGGGTTAAACTTATTACTGATACTTACTAGAGGAGAAAAATTAATGAATCCTGATTTTGCCATCGTATTAAATTTTAAACTAAAAAATGCTAAAGGTGTAGATGCTGATTTTTTAGTAAAAACTGCACGCAATATTGGTGCTCGCGCCGTTGCTGCTGATGCATTTAAAACTGACTTTGCAAAAGCCTGCAAAAAGTATACTATTGCTTTAGTCACTACTGAACCCATTCAAGCTAACTATGAATTATCTGCCGCGAATGTGGTAGAGCAACTAGTTTCGCAGCGCAAAGCAGGACAACAAGCAATAATTGATATTCCCATCACAGATGACGGCAATTTATTGGCAGAAACTAAAGCACTGCTTACGCAAATCAATAACTGGATGCATCTTTTTGGTCATGCCTTTAATGAAGGCGAGCCGTGTCATCTTACTATCAGCAATGTTAATGAAGATAATGGCTTTGTGTTGCAAAATAGACACATGCACTTTCAGAAGTATATCTTCATCAAGGCTCCCTTGCCTGAAATAATAAAAATTCACGGCTTGACCATTGAACCCAACCGCATTGAAATGATCGCCCAAAGAACTGAACTTGATTTCACTTTTGCTGATAACCAATTGACTATCAACTTAAAAAATGCACCTAAAAGTGATTTTACCTGGCAAGTGATCAGGATTCAAGGGCATCGGCCAGAAGATGATATTAAAGAAACAAAATATTAGCAAGCGGTAAAAACCCAACTTAAAAACTGATAAATCTTTATTTTAAAATGCTAGCTGAATTTTTCTTCAAGTAGCATATTTTATAAGATTTATCAGTTTTTTAAATGAATTAGTTTTTAATATTTATCTTTGACCATAATAAGCATTAGGACCATGTTTACGATAATAATGTTTGTCAAGTAAGTACTGTGGCAGTTCAGAACTTTGATGAGTTAGTTCCAAAGTATGGAAATCTTCTTCAGCCACTACTTCCAATACTTTAGCATTATAAACGGCTTTTGCAGGTGTTTCTCCCCATGTAAAAGGACCGTGCTGACTAACTAGTGCAGCGGGAGTTGCTTCATAATCTAAATTACGCTCCTTAAAGGTACGGACAATCGTTTTACCAGTATTACCTTCATAATCTTCTTCTATTTCTTCTTTCGTCAAAGCATCTGCAGCCGGTACATCAGTATAAAAAGTATCTGCATGAGTAGTATTCAAAGCGGGAATATCCATTTTGGCTGCCGCAAAAGAAACTGCCCATGGTGAATGGGTATGAACAATTCCGCCAATTTTAGGAAAATGATTATACAGATATGTATGAGTTGGAGTATCAGAAGATGGATTCTTATCACCTTCAACAACCTCTCCTTTTAAATTAATAACTACCATGTCTTCTGGCTGTAATTCTTCATAAGGAACACCAGAAGGCTTAATAACAAATAGTCCTTTTTTTCTGTCTATTCCTGAAACATTTCCCCAAGTGAAAGTGACTAGATTCAACTTAGGTAATGACATATTTGCTTGGTAAACTTCCTTTTTCAATTTTTCCAGCATTCTTTTTCTCCTTTAATTAACCTTCTCTTGAGTTATTCCCACACACTTAAAAATATCGTCAAAAAATGCCTTCGCACTTTTCACTTCGTCAAGCGCGTTTTTATCACCATTATCTCCAGACCACATTTCAATGGTAAAACTGCCATTATAGTCTAATCTCACTAGCGTTCGAAGCAGGCCTTTAAAGTCAACACATCCCTCACCAAAAGGCACATTCTTAAATTGCCCTTTAAAAGCTGAAGTAACCATTTTACTGTCCTTTAGGTGAATTGCACAGATAGTATCAATGTATTTTTCAAGTTGTACCGGCACATCATTTTCCGGCCAGGCACTCAAGTTTCCCAAATCGGGATAAGCTTGGAGCCAAGGGCTCTTGGCTAAGTCGTGATAATGTGCAATTTTAGGTAAGCTATTTATAAAGGGATCATCCATTGTTTCAATTGACAACATAATATTTTTGCTAGCTGCCATATGAACACACTTGATCAAATTCTCAACATAATATTCCCGAGACATTGCAGACTTTTTTTCATAATAAACATCGTAACCAGCCATTTGAATGTTATGTATACCCAAATCTACACAAAGATCTATCGCCTTCTGCATCATTGATAAAGATTTTTCTCTAATCGCTGGGTCAGCTGATCCCAAAGGAAAACGTCTATGACCAGACAGCATTAAATTATTAATGCGTGTGTTTGTCTCCCACATCAAATTACGAATTTCATTTCTTTGTTCACGTGTCCAGTCTAGTCTTGCCAGTCTCTTGTCACTCTCATCAACTGAAAATTCTAAAAAATTAAAACCCAAATCATGTGTTAATTCAAAAGTTTCACGCCACGACAAGTTTTGAGGCAAAGCTTTTTCATAAATTCCTAAAGCATTAACTGTCATTTTTTCTCCTCATAATTAATAAAAAAAGGAAAAATGAACAATCGCTCATTTATCCCTTTTTAACATATAATTAACCCCAGATTTTGTTGATCTCATCCTTAAATTGTTTAGCAACAGCATGAGGATCGTCAGCTTCTCTAATTGCACGACCAGCAATGAACGTATAAACTGGAACTCCTTTAAATAGTTTCAGGATTTCGGGATGAACGCCACCAGTTACTGAAACTTTAAAGCCCATAGCAATCAAATCTTTGACGTTTTCAACATCCTGCTCTGACCATTTTTGACCTGCAAATTTAGCATCTCTACTTTGATGATAAACTACCTGGTGAATACCATGATCGAGCCATTCCTGCATTCTATCTTTATTGTCCCAACCTTCATAGAGTTCAACTTGAACTTCAATTTCCTTTTGGGCATTGCTCATAGTGGGAACAGTCGCAGCGTTAATGCATGTCATCCAGTCCGCGCCTGCATCCTTACATGATTGACCACATTTAGTTCCAGCGTCAGCGCATTTAGCATCGGCCAATAAAATTTTATCTGGTGCCATTGCACGCAAGTTTCTGACCGCACTTAATCCATCACGGTAAATAAGAATAGTTCCTGCTTCAACAACATCAATTACATCTTCTACTTTACGTAAAACTTCTATTGCCTGAGCTGTGTTGTCACTATCTAAAGCAACCTGTAATTTTGGTAAATCCATTTTTATCTCCTATTACTTCTTAAACTTTGTGGGAATATCAGAGGCATTTACTTTGTCTTCAACCTCTTTAGCTGAAATAACATTTTTTATACCAATCACTTCGCCACCTCGTTTTTTTACTTCGTCAAACATATTAATAAACGGAATTGAGGTAAATACTACGTCATAGTTGCGAGCAATACCTTTAGCTTCCGAAATGGAAGTATGATCAGCTTGCGTTATTTGATAGCCCATTTTCTCTAGCGTCTTTTTAACGGTCCGCAGTAACATTAAGCTCGTTCCTGAACCATTAGCACAGGCAGTCAAAATTTTCATATTGAATCTTCCTTTCTTTAATTATTCTTCTTTATTATTTAATTTCTTCCATGCTGGGTAATCTTCAGTGATCATAAAGTATCCTTCCGGATCAGCACGGTATTGTAATTGAGGAATTGCCAAAAGCAAAATAATGATAAGTGCTACACCGATATAGCCAAGGTATTTCATAACTACAGTAAAGAATGGCCAAACAGTAGCCCAATCAAACATTCCTAAATAGCCACCGTATCTTGCCATACCTACCCAGGTAGCGATTAAGGCTGAACCAGCAACCTGAATTAAACCTGAGATGAAAGGCATGATCATCGCACACTTATAGCCTCCACGGTCATTTGAATAAAGCCCTATTGCGGCATTGTCAAAGAATAACGGAATAAACCCGGCTATAACCAGTGTTGGTGAATGGAAAACCAGCAATAAAATAATCATCGTGAATTGACCAAGTGCACCAAACATGAACCCAATTGTCTGAGCATTCTGTGAGCCAAAACCCAGTGTGGCGGCAACATCAATACCAGGGACCGCGCCTGGAAGCCAGCGATCTGAAATTCCTGTAAATGATTCAGTTAATTCATTGACGAAAGTTCTAACACCTAGTTGTAAAATTGCTAAGTAAACTGAAAATTGCAGAGAGGTTTGCAAAATGTAAAAGATAAAACTTTGCCCTTTTTGCATAAAATGAGCCTTAGTTAAATAGTCGGAACCGAGCACAACCAAAATTGCACCAATGAAAAACAGCATTAAAATTGAAGTCGATACCATGTTATCGTTAAAGATTGACATAAAACTTGGCAGTTTAATATCTTCCAGTCGCTTATTTTTACCCTTACTCTTTTTAACTGAATGCTTCTCAATCATTTCAGAAAGTTTAGCAAAAAAGTAAATACCAAACATTTGCTGGTGGGCAACGGCAAAGCCGGCACCATCTGTCAGTTCCTGGGTAATTCCTACAGTCAGGTTAGAACCAACTGCCCAATACAATCCCAAAATCAAACTCATGATTGCTAAAATTGAGAAACGATTTAATTTAGGAAAACAGAATAATATCAGCCAAAAAGCGGTTGCCGCTTGTTGTACTTGAACATTACCCGTTGTAAAAACTGCACGTAATTTAGTGTATTTAGAGAATCTTACTAACAAGATATTGATAATATATGCGAATAATAACAAAAGCATTGTATCTGCAAACGAACGGCCAAAGCGTTGCATTATTCCCGCATTAACAGCATTTTGTCCAAAATAAGGATCAATAATCATCGCACTCAAATGAAAACGGTCCTTTAATCCTACTAAAATCGGCCTAAAGGTATTAACCAAACCACCGGAACCGGCAGCTAATATAAAATAACCAACTGTGGCTTTTAAAAATCCTGATAAAACTTCATACCACTTTTTCCGTTCCAAAATATAACCAATAAGAACGATAAAACCAATCATAAAAGCTGGTTGATTTAAAACATTAGTGGCAAAGTAACTCCAAACAGCTAACAAAGCATTTAAAATATTTTGCATTTTTCTTACCTGCTTTTTTCTTTACTCATATCATGTTTTTGCATGACTTCTTGATAATCTCGTAAACTTTTTACTTTACGGAGGTCTTCAATCATGCCATCTTCCATCAGTAAGTTAGACAAATTGGCAATATTCTTCATATGAGTTGGATTGTCTTTAGCCGCCAGCATAAAAAATAATTGTGCATCTTTTTCTGGATCATTCCGGTCGAAGGAAACTGCTTCTGGAAATATCGTCAGACCAATTCCAGTCCCTAAAACCCCCGAACTGTCAGCTTGTGAATGTGGCATTGCCACTCCGGGAACAATTACAATATACGGTCCATATTGCTTAATGTCCGCAATTACCTGATCAATATACTTGTCCGTAACAAGATTATTCTCTTTCATTATTTCACCGGATATCCTAATTGCTTCCTGCCAATCCTTTGGGTGTTTGTGACTGATATTAATCAAGTGATTTTCTAAAAAATAACTGAGCATGATTTCCTCCCGCCAAACTTTCAATTAAAAATCAAATTATAATAATTCTGGGAATGGTAAATCAGGGTCATTCTTAAACGCATCGTGGAATCCACGATCATACATATATTCAAATTTATCTTTATCTTGTGGGTAATCAAATTCACCGCCAACTTGCCAAATATATGGTTTAAATTGATATTGCAGACGATTCTTCTTTCTGTTCCACAGAGCTAAGATATCTTTGGGGTCACTATAAAAATTAGTCCAGATGTCATAATGCATTGGGATAATTACTTTAGTATTCAAAGCTTCAGCCATACGCAGAACTTGGGAATCATCAAGTTTATCTGTTATTCCGCGCGGATTTTCACCATATGCACAAAGTGCTACATCTACTTCATTTTCGTTACCATGTTTCACAAAAGTGTTAGAATAATGTGAATCGCCTGAATGGTAAAGATTACCGCCTGATGTTTTAACCAAATAATTAACGGCTACTTTAGCCATTTCTATTGGTTTAGTACCAGCTAATTTAACGTTAGGGTCATCTTCAGTAACAAGTTCTGTACGATCGAAGGCTTCCAAGGCCTTAATTGTTACTGAATCAACTTTAATTTCATCGCCAGGTTTAACAACAGTAATCTTTTCTGCAGGTATGCCCCATTCTTCCCATTCATCAGCTACACCTTGTGGACCGATGAATTTAGCATTAGGGCAAAACTTATTAACACAAGCGGCTGTGTAAATATCCAGGTGATCATGATGAGTATGTGTAACACATAATGCATCTAGATCTCTGATGGCAAATGGGTCAATTACGTACGGCTTGTTACGTAAATTAGGTTGTAAGGCTTCTCCACCTGTCATTCTCATCATTTGGTGACCTTGGCGCATCTTGCCATCACCATGGGTATGTTTTCCTGTACCGTTCCACATATCAATGGCAATATTTGTTCCTTCATGGGTTTTAAGCCAGGTACCCATACAACCAAGCCACCAAATTGTAAATGACTTTTCAGGTACCTGTTTCGCCGCAATCTGTTCATTCAAGAACGTGCCCCATTCTGGGAAATTATTTTCCGCGAAAACTGCTGGTGTGACTTCATTAATGTTTTTTGGTTTTGTCATTTTTTCCTCCTAGAACTCTTTTACTTTTGATGTCAATGTAAATTATATTGTACAGTGTTATCGCTTTCAACCATATTTAATGATAAAATTTGTTTTAAATGATAATTTTTCAAAAAATAAATAAATTTAGTGATAAATATCGCTTTTTATGTTATTTTTTATAATAATAAATCGAACTTAATATTATACGGTGAATTAAAAATGAAGAATTCATATCAAGAAATCAAAAACAGACGTCAAAAAATTATTAATTTACTTAACCACGAAAAAAAAATCAGCTTAGATGAGTTGAGTAAAAAGCTGAATGTGTCAATTATGACAATCCGCAGAGATTGTAGTAATCTGGCCAACCAAGGTAAGATATTACAAGAAAAAGGCGTTATTTCCCTAGTTAAACCTGAGGAAGTTCCTTTTACTGATTCAGTTAGTTATATCAAACAAAGATTGGGCGAAGAAGCAGCTGCTCATGTCGAAAAACATAATTGGGTTTTTATTAATTCAAGCACAACTGCTTTTGAGGCAATTCCTTATTTGTTAAAAAAAGATGTCAATATTTTGACCAATAATGGCTATGCTGGAAATTTAGACATGCGTGCCAGTAACAGTCAAATCATTTTAAGCGGTGGCAATGTAACTCGCAAAATGATTATGAGCGGTGATCTCGCTGTTGAACCTTTTTTAAAAATTTTCGCTGATTGGGCAATAATTGGGTGTGCAGGCTTAAGCATTGAACGTGGCATCTCAACTCCATTTATGGAAGAAGCCAAAGTGAACAAGGCAATTATTAGACAATCTCGTAAACTAATTGTCGTTGCTGATTACAGTAAATTTAACCAATTTTCTAATTTTACAATTGGCCAAGCTGGTGATATTAACATTTTAATTACCGACTCATTCACCCCTAGAGACACAGTTGAAAGCTTCATGAAAGCTGGAGTTCAAGTTGTCCAGATACAGTTATAAGTAAAAATATAGGCTAAAAGTTTGCTATTTTTGATTTGAGCCCTAAAATTACTGCACCTTATTAGCTACTAGTTGAAGCCTAGTTTCAGATATTCAGCTGGACCAAAGTTACCGGTACTCAATGATTAGTTTTCTCTCAATTTAAATCTGCAAGTATCTATGAATATTAAGATCAAGAAAAATACATATATGAAAAAGACACTGACCTGATGTGAACCCTAAAATTAGGACACTTTATATTAGCTGCTAACTGAGGACTAACTGCCGATATTCAAGCGGAGTTAGTCCTTTTAGTTTGATTTTGATTCTATTCTGATTGTAATACTCAATGTAGTCTCTGATTGCGTCTTCCAGTTCAGTGAGATTCTTAAACTGCTTTTCAAAGCCATAAAACATTTCTCGCTTGAGTATCCCGAAGAAGCCTGCCATTAACCCATCATCAAGCGAATTGCCCTTGCGTGACATTGACTGGCTAATGCCATGATTTTTGAGCCACGCTTGAAATTGCGGGTGTTGGTACTGCCAGCCTTGGTCTGTGTGAAAGATCAAACCATTTAGTGCCGGATGCTTGTCCCAGGCCTTTCTTAACATGTCCATGGTCTGCTTAAGATTAGGGCTGCGGGAAATAGTATAGGAAACAATCTCTTGGGTGCAGCCATCAATGATCGGTGATAAATAGGTCTTTTGCCCCTTGAGCTTAAACTCAGTTATATCTGAATACCATTTGTGATTGGGATAAACCGCACTAAAGCTGCGTTTAATCAGGTCAGGCTTAATCGGACCCTGAGTGCCGCGATAGCTGCTGTATTTGTGCCAGCGTTTACTGACTATGCCAAACAATTTCAGCTTGTTCATTAAGCGTTGCACTTTTTTATGATTGACTAATAAATCACGACGCCTAAGCTCTGCAGTAATGCGGCGATAGCCATAGCGGTGCTTGTGTTCTTCATAGATAGTTTTGATTTCTGCCATTATTTCTCGATTATCTCGCTCTTTATCCTTCTTCTTTAAAGTGTAGTAGTAATTACTACGGGATAAGTGCGGCAGATTGGGATTGGCATTAATGGTATCAAGAATAAAAGTTACGCTGACTTTAAGCTCGCGCCTTAGTTGGGTAACTGCCTAGGCTATTTCCGCGGCTTGCGGTTCTTGGTCCGCTGGTCGACTAAGACGCTCAATTTTTTTACGAATTCGTTCTCGATTTTCAGCTTCAAGTTCTGCTGGCGTAAGCGGTCGTTCTCTTGCTTGAGCCGATGATTTTCCTGTTTGATCAGCTGTTCTCTTTTGGTCATAGGGCGGTCGTCCTCTCTGCTTGTTAACGATATTATACCCATTTTTACGATATTCGCGCAGCCAATTGGACAACATGCCACTACTTTTTAAGCCCAAGTCAATAGATACTCGACGGGCAGGCTCATGTTCAACTATGATTCGCCTAAGGGCCTGCTCCTTAAAATTACTTGTATAAGCAGTGAAAGGCTGATCTAAAATAGCTAGACCGTGACGGCCAATTAAAGCTAACAAGTAATTAATATTAGTCTTGCCAACCCGATAACGCTGACTTAGCTCAGCAGGGGCGATTTGATAATCGTGCCAAAGATGATAGATTTCAACTTTATCTTGTTTAGATAATTTAGACATAAAAATGACCCCCAAATTTGTCCTAAATTTGGGGGTCACTTCATAGCCTTCATATTACGTGTCTTTTTACGTTTTTCCTGTTTTTTGTCATAAACAGGCAAAAATAATGCAACGCAAATAGCTGTAATTTCAGCAAATGCTGTCACCCATTCTGACAAAGGTCCTATACTAATAGTCTCGCCTCCACAATTATTATACAAGTATTGGCTAAAAGCAGAACGAGATTTTTTATAGGATTTTTGTCACCATAAATAATAGATAAATTTATGCTGCGACTAAACCAAAAAATTCGTAAAAAATTAATTTTTTAGATTATAAATTTTATTAAGTAACATCTCAATATACAACATAGGGATAGTCTGAGGATCAATCGGAAACTGATTAGCTAAAGATATGCCTGGTAAGAAAATAGTATGAGAAAAATAATCTTGAAGCTTACTTTCTTTATTCATTGTAATTAAAAATGTACTGTTCCTTTTATAATCTAAAAGTACTCTCCAATAATTTCTATATTTTTCAAGAAGACCATGTATTGAAAACAAAACTATTGTAGTTTCATCCAACACAGTATTCAATAAATGTTCCCCATCAGTGGTATTAGTAGCAAAATTAGCTGAATAACCGAGATCTATCAGTCCATCATATAAATAATATGCAGGAAGGCCCGAGTAATAACTGCCTAATAAAATATTTGGGTAACCGTTTGTCAGTTCTTTAACTAGGATATTGCTATTTTTATCATCAATACTGATATTTGAAACAATATTTGATATTTTAGACAAATAGTAATTTGACGAATTTTGATCCTTTTTATAAAGTTCTTTCAAATTTTTACTTAACTCAAATTTAAATTCTCTAAAACCTGAATAGCCTAATTTTTGGCACAACCGTTGAACAGAAGCTACAGAAGTTTTTACTTCCAAAGCTAACTGATTTATGGTAAAAAGTTCTACTTTTTGCGGATATTTATTTATATAGGCCAAAATTTTTTTATCGGATTTAGACAAATTATCCGTATGATATTTCTCATTCATAAAATTGAACATTACTAATCCTCCAGTTACATATTATCATTCTTTTTGATAATTTTTACAAAAATATTGAATATTCAAAAATTTGGTATTATAGTTAATGTAATAATTATCATTAAAAAAGATAATTATTACATTAATGATATTCGATCGTTTATCTTCATTTTCTTTAGAAAAGGAGCAAAAACTATGACAAAAGCTAATTCACTGGCAGCAAAAGAAATTATAACTTTTGTTGGCGGAAAAAATAATATTAAAGAGGTTTTTCATTGCATCACTCGACTACGCTTTTACTTAAATGATAAAAACATTGTTAATGTAGAAAAACTTAAAAGAATACCAGGAGTTATTGGAGTTCAATTTTCAGGTGACCAATTGCAAATTATCATTGGCAATGATGTTATCTCATACTACGATGAAATAATAAAGTCTTGCGGAAATAAAAAAAGGAGTATTAAAGACACAAATCAAAAAAAAGAAAAAAATTGGAAACAAAAATTAACTTGGAAAAATTTATTTTCAACTTTATCAGCTATCTTTTTACCTATAGTTCCAGCTTTAGCTGGGACAGGCATGCTAAAAGGAATTGTAACTTTAATTCAAATGTATGGTCATGTACCTGCTAATAATGGACCATTACAGGTTTTAATAATGGCTTCCGATTGTGTATTTTACTTTTTACCCTTTTTAGTTGCTTGGTCATCAGCAAAGAGATTTAAAACTGATATTCCTGTTTCACTCGCATTAGCAGGTATATTACTTTATCCAACTATGACACATGGTCTAGAAATTGGTAAAAAAGGTATAGATTTTTTTAATTTAAATATTCCTTTTGTAAGATATTCTGCCTCAAGTATACCAATTATTCTGGTAGTTTTAGTTTTAAGCTGGCTTTATCCAAAAGTCAATCAGGCCATTCCCAAAGTTTTGCAATTTGTTTTCACACCTATGATAGTGGTTGCAATAATGACTCCACTAGAGCTAATAGCAATTGCACCTTTAGCAAATTATATTAGCATAGGCTTAGCAACAATTGTAAACTGGCTGTTTAAGTTTTCTCCTATTTTAGCCGGTCTGGTTGTGGGTTCAACACGCTCACTGGTGGTATTATCCGGTATGCATCTTTCTCTTGGTGCCATTTGTATACAAAATTTAGCTAAATATGGCTATGATGTTCTACTACCAATAAATACTATGGGTACTTTAGCAATGTGTGGAGCAGGTTTGGGAACATGGTTTTATGTCCGAAATTCTAAATATGAAAAGCTAAAGCAAGTTTCAATGTCAGCATTTATTTCTGCAGTGATTGGTATAACAGAGCCCACTATTTACGGTTTACTTATTAAGTTTCGCAATGTTTTGTATGCAACTATGATAGGTGGTGGTGTTGCTGGAGCATTTGTAGCTTTTTTTAAAGGAACTGCGAATGCTTATGTAAATTCTTGCTTACTAAGTTTGCCAGTATTTGTTGGTCCAAGTTTCATTTACACATGTATTGGTATGGCAATAGCATTTATTATTTCGTTTATAATGGTTCAAATTTTAGGTATCAATTTAAAAACTGAACAAGAAACAGATATTCACAAAAATATAGAAAATAATGATACAAGATTAATTCAAACTATTAAAAGTCCATTTAGTGGTCAAGTAAGTGAATTAAAAACCCTTAAAGATGGTGTGTTTTCGAAAAATTTATTAGGAAAAGGTATTCTAATTACACCTGATAGCAATAATGTCTATGCACCTGTTACGGGAACCATTGAAGTAATTGCTGATACTAAACATGCCATTGGTTTAAAAACATTGGATGGTATAGAAATATTAATACATATGGGAATTAATACTGTTAACTTAAAAGGAAAATATTTTAAAATCTTAGTAAAAAAAGGACAACAAGTGAAACAAGGTCAAAAAATTGCTGAAGTGAATTTTAAAGAAATAAAGCAGAAAGGTTATTCAATAGCTAGCCCAGTTGTTATTACAAACACTAATAATTATAAAAATGTACTGCCAATATTAACCAAAAACAGCGTGGTTGCAGAAGACGATATACTAAGCATTGAAAAGGAGATTATTTAAATTGAAAAAAGATCTAAAAAAATTCCCATCAAATTTTTTATGGGGTGGCGCTATTGCTGCAAATCAAACTGAAGGCGCTTGGAATGAAGATAATAAGTCAATTACTGTACAAGATTGTATGAAGTTTAAAGCAGATAAACTTGGAATAGCAAATTTTTCGAAACTTTTTGAAACTTCTCGAAAAGAACTAGAAATGGCTCAAAAATCGAAAAATGATAACTTATTTCCCAAACGTCATGGAATCGATTTCTATCACCATTACAAATCAGATATTAAACTTTTTGCAGAAATGGGATTTAAAACTCTTAGATTATCTATTCAATGGGCTAGAATTTATCCAGATGTGGATTCAAATCTTCCTAACGAAAAAGGTCTAAAGTTTTATGAAAATGTATTTAAAGAACTGCATAAATACAATATTGAGCCGATTGTAACTTTATCCCATTACGAAATCCCATTACAAATAGTAAACAAATATCATGGCTGGTATTCACGAAAAGTTATTGACTTATTTGTTAAATATGCTTCAACCTGTTTTAACAGATACAAATCACTGGTTAAGTATTGGCTAACTTTTAACGAAGTAGATGCAATGATACGTCACCCTTTAACTTCTGGTGGTCTTCTAAAGGAAGATTTTCAAAAAATGAATATTCCATTTGAAGAAGCTATTTATCAAGCTATGCATCACCAAATGATAGCCAGTGCAATAACTACTAATTTATGTCATAAAATTATACCAAATTCATATGTTGGATGTATGCTAACTAAATTATTGTTTTATCCATATTCACAGCGTCCTGAAGATAATCTAGCTGCTCAGCATAGAATGCGTGAAATATATAGATACTCGGATATCCAAGTATTCGGACAATATCCTGAATTTTTAAAACAAGAAATTATTAATAAGGGCTTTAATATTGAAACCAAGCCTGAAGATGAAATGATTTTAAAAGAGGGAACAGTTGACTTCGTATCTTTTAGCTACTACATGTCTTCATTAGAAGCGGCAAATAAAAACGGTTTAGAATTAGCACCAGGAAATACTGTTAACGGAGTTAAAAATCCCTATCTTAATTCTTCTGAATGGGGCTGGCAAAGCGACCCGTCGGGTCTTCGATATTCCTTAATTGAACTGTATGATCGATATAGAAAACCTCTTTTTGTTATTGAAAATGGTTTAGGTGCTAAAGATAAGCTTGAGAATAATGGTCAGATACACGATAAGTATAGAATGCAATATTTAAAAGAGCATGTTGAAGCAATGGCAAAAGCGATCAATATAGACGGCGTTGAATTGATGGGCTACACTTGGTGGGGATGCATTGATTTAGTCTCTGAATCAACAAGACAAATGTCCAAAAGGTATGGATTTATATATGTAGACCTTGACGATTATGGTAATGGCACATATAAAAGATATAAAAAAGACAGTTTTAATTATTATAAAAAAATCATTGCAAGTAACGGTACCGATTTGAACTTCGCTTAAAAAGCAATATAAAATTAAAATCCATAAAGCTACTATCTCAATTATTTACAACTTTTGTAACTTGATATTTTATTAATAATCCTATTAACAGCAATTATAGAAAAATTTTAATTAACTGTTATTAGGATTTTTTTATGAATTTTGCTGATGTATACTTCATGCATGTCAAGAGATTCAAAAATCAATAATTATACCTTTTTGTAACTATTAAAATCATAGTCATGTTTTCGTTTAACATTTATTCCAAATAACTATGTTAAATAAAAAAGTATCAAGTTTTATAAGCAACTTGATACTAAAATTTACATTTGAATTTAGTTTTAATTTTCAAAAAATACCTAATTCTTCACTATTAATATTATAAAATCTTGAAATAGGTTAAGCCAACTACTACCACCATCATTGCAATGATTAACATTGCTGCATGTTTACCATTAGTCTTCTTTAAGATGTAGTAAACCAAAACAGTTACCAGTAGGCTTAACAGACCCGGCATAATTTTATCAAACATCGATTGCAAGCTAATGACATTGCCACCAACTTTGTTAGAGACATTAGAGTGAACAACAATTTTTAATGGTGTTTTGACTTTAATAACTGTTGAAATCAGAGCACCAACAACCATTAATCCAACTACATTAGCCATTGTGGAAATACGCTGGATGACATCGCTTTGTTCGTTATTATTTAAAAAAGCAATTCCCTTTTTATAACCAAATGAAACAGCATAGTATCTTGCTCCCATATTAATTATGTTATAGAGAATAAACATCAAAATTGGGCCAAAGATGCTGCCACCAAAGGCAATTGAGGCACCAATACTACCAACGATTGGCAGCCAGGTAAATTTAATCAGACTGTCGCCTAAACCGGCTAAAGGTCCCATTAACCCAGTTTTTAATGGATTGATCCCATCTTTTTCATCTGGAGATGTTGTTTCCTCCATTGCGGCTGATAATCCTAAAATTACAGCATCAAAATTAACGTGAGAATTATAGAAAACCAAATGCCGCTTCATAGCTTCTGATAAGTCTTTTTTATCAGGATAGATTTTTGCCAGAGCCGGTGCGATTGCCCGCATAAATCCTACACCTTGCAGCGTTTCATAATTTAAGGTAATGCGCATAGTATTGAGGCGCATAAACATGCGCCAAATATCTCTATTGTTCAATTTGTGTTCAGGCGCAGTTAACTTTTCTTCACTCATAGGTCATAGTCCTCCTCATCGTCTTCTTCATCGCTGCTTGAATTATTTAATTGCGTGCTTGGTGAAACTTGAGCTTTAGCACTAGGCTCACGAGTTGCTCTTTCGTATAAGAAAGCAAACACCAAAGCGATCAACGTAATTGGTAAGATATCTAATTTTAAATAGGAAGATAAGACGAAGCCTAAAATAATAAACATCCATAATTCACCTTTTTTAAGCATTGTCATCATCAATAATGCAATACCTACAGAAGGAATGATGGAACCTGCCGTGCTTAAGCCATTAATAATAAATTTTGGCAGGTCATTTATTGCTTGTTGAATTGCTCCTGCACCAAACTGCAGAGCCAAAAAGGTAGGGAATGCACAAGCAAAACCATATAAAAATGCAGGTGGCCAAGTCAACCAAAATGTACCTTTAACATCAGCATTATCAGCTAGCCGTTTGGCCCAGCCGTTAAGAGAACAGTTAATTGTTTCGATTAAAACAAGTAGTTGTTGCGCCAAAATTGAAGTTGGAACAGCCAGTGTAATGGCAGTTGCCACCATTGTTGAAATATTGCCACTGGTGTTACCCATTATTGCAAGAGAAGTACTAATCATCGTACCGGTAATGATGTCTGGAGCCATATAGGCACCAACATCACCAATACCCATCCACATAACTTCAAGTGTTGCGCCAATAATAAGTCCAGCTTGCAAATTGCCTAAAATAATACCCACAATTGGTGCAATTAACAAAGGCCGCCTGAACATCTTTGTACTGACATTATCAATTCCTAAGAGAAAGGCCAAAGCCGTTAAGATAAAGACTTTCATTTTTGTAAAACCTCACTTAATTTAACGGCTCCATCTGTTGGAACCATTTGAATCTCTATATCTATTCCTAAATCCAGCAATTTCTCCAGTGCTTTCTTTTCCTCATCAGTTAAGAAAACAGCTTTGGTATATTGTTTACGTTCATCATTGCCGCGAATGCCACCAATATTTAATTTTGGTATTTGATAACCACTGTCAACAATCTTTTCCACCGTAAATGGAGAGGCAAACAAAAGCATCGTTCTCCTTGTAACCGGATTATGAGGGACAATTTTTAAAAATTTCTCAGTCGAAAAAATATGTAATTTAACATTGCGTGGAACGCTCATTTTTAAAACATTCGATTGAATCTTATCCTTAGCAACTTTATCATCAACAATGATTACCTGCTCAATTTGCTTAACATTAAGCCAAGTTGTTACCACTTGTCCATGAATCAAACGATCATCAATTCTACAAAATTCCACTGCCATCTTCGTCTTGCTCCTCTTCTTTAAATCTTTCTGAAATATTCTGAAATCCCATGTTGTAGGACTTTTCTAGTGAATCTGCTAGTTCAGCCAAACTGCGATTACGATTGGTAAATAAATCTAGCAGCATTGGCAAATTTAATCCGCTTAATACCAAAACATTGTCCTTTTCCAAGCAAAAGGTACCACTGACGTTTGATGGCGTTCCCCCTAAAATGTCGCAAATAATGATGGTACCATTACTGGTGTCAAGTTCATCATACATTTGATTCATTTTTTCTTTTGCTTGATTCAAGTTCAGGTTTTCTGTCACAGCCAAATAAGCACAATTATCTTGCTTACCTACAATCATTTCTGCACTACGCAGTGCTTCTTTGGCCAAATAGCCATGACTAGCTAAAATCACTGCAACTGGAGTATTTTTATCTGCCATTTTCGTTCCCCTTTTCCAAATAAAAATCTCTGGCTTTGTTAATTTCTGCCATAGTTAATTTAAAATGTTGCTGAAAGTAATTTTCAGGAGTACCAAAAAGCTCGTATATTTTATTGATTGCAGCTTTAATGTAACTTTCGCGCGTATCAATCATAGCCATTAAATAATCAAGATATGATTTTTTCTGAACCAGTTTATGATACAAGTCATACTTTAACTGGTTTCTTTCTTTGCGAATAATCTTAGTCAGCATGTAATCGCGCACTATATCTTCTTCTTTGATGTTCAACAGCAGCAATATCAACATTGAGCCAAAACCGGTTCTATCTTTGCCACCACGGCAATGGTGAAGTAATGGCAAAGCTTCTCTGCGCACCACAGCTTTTAGCATTCTGCCATAAGACTTTTGCGCAATCGGAGAGGTTACTAGGTCCTCATAACTTTCAATGACATTGTCGCCACGATCGTTGATATACCTTTCTGGGACTTCACCATTTTCCAAAGACTGTACCAATTTTTCATTTTCACCTTTTAAATCAACTACATTTGCGGCAGCCTCAGAAAAGCTTGACTGTGGGTCACAATTGAGAATTTGTAAAACTGTAGGTAAATATTTATTGGGATGATACTGTCTTTCATGTGGTGAACGATAATCAACAATTGTTTGCAAGTTATAATTTGTTAATATTTGCTGATCGCTGTCATTAAGCTTTGATAACTGATCTCCGCGAAACAAAACACCCCATTTTAAAAAGCGCCCGTCTTTAGCTGAGTAGCCTCCCATATCTCGGATATTGATTGCATTTTCAAGTGGAATAACTCGTTCAGCAAAGATATTCGTCACAAAATGAGAAGCGCTGTTTTTGATAATATAGTATTTTGGCAAATTCTTGCGTGGAATTTTAACTGTAAAATCACCGCTAGAGCTTTCCGCTATAACCTTTTGTATTTTTTCAAGTTCTGGTACATCACCTATTAAAAGCTGATAAGGGCCATTGTTCTCATTCTGCAATTTAATTATCAGTTGCTCGCCATCACGTTTCATAGAAATGTTCGGTAAAATGTATGGTTGCTTTTTCATTAGCTTTTGATACCCCTTTCATTAATGATAATACTACAAGAAAATATTTTTCGCAATTTATTTTTAAAAAAAATTATTTTCATTTTTGATAAAATATAGTACAATGAAAAAAAGAAAATCTATCCGCTTACAATAAACTTTAAGGCTTTCTTGGGAGGAAATTATTTTGAATCCACTTATAGCAATCCAAAAAAATTATTTGAATTTTTCTAAAAATGAAAAAGTTATTGCCAATTATATTTTGCAAAACAGTCCTCAAATAAATAATATGAAAATTACTGAACTGGCACGTCACACTTCAACCTCTATTTCAACCATTACCAGGTTCGTCAAGAAAATCGGCTGTCAAAGTTATTCCGACATGAAGGTTAGCATTGGTCATCATTTAATTAATACTGTTCCTAAACAAAAAGATGACATTTTAAGTGAAGTTTTTACTTTTTATCAAACAGTTATTAAAAATACTCAGCAAATGATAGATCAAAGTCTAATCAAGCAGTTTATTGCGTTGTTAAAAAAGCAAGAACATATTATTGTAATTGGTTCCAGTAGTTCCGGTGTTTCTGCTGCTACATTTGGTCTGAGACTTATGCGAATGGGTTTCGATGCTCAAAGCTTCAGCGATCCAAATTGGATGGAAATGCGTGCTAGTATTGCCAACAGTAATGATCTTTTTTTAGCTGTATCAAATAGCGGTACAACTGACTGCATTGTTAAAACACTGACTTTAGCGCAGAAACATCGGGCAAAAATCGTTTCGATTACCAGTTATCTCGAAAATCCTGTTGCTCAACTTAGCGACCTGATTTTTCACGTATATAATCCGCGCTTTGCTAATAACGAGAAATTTATTAATTCCCAGTTTTCGAATATGTACCTAATTGATATTTTGACTTCATGCTTGCAAGAAGAAACTGATTTACAAAAGTCAATGCTTACTACCAGAAAAGCTGTAGGTGATATTTAGTAATAAAAAGGCCCCAAAAGTTAGACAACTTTTGGGGCTTAGTACATTTTATTTACGTCTTTTTATTATTCTAATAGTAAATATGTAATTATTTACTTCCTTCAGCTCTCGACTTATAGGAACCTTCAGCTGTATTGATAACCAGCTCCTCTCCTTCTTTAATAAAGTCGGGAACTTGAACTACTAATCCGGTTTCCATTGTGGCAGGTTTACCAGAACCAGTAACAGTAGCACCTTTAATGCCAGGTTCAGTATGAGTTACTTTCATCGTTACAGTTGACGGTAATTCCACACCCAGCAATTTACTGTCATTAGCAAATTCCAACTGAACTTCAATATTAGGCATCAGATAAAGTTTGTCATCACCTAATTGTTCACTTGAAACTTCATATTGTTCGTAAGTTTCAGTATCCATGAAAGTATAAATATCACCCTCATTATAAAGATATTGTGCGTTTTTCTTAGTGATATCAACTAAATCTACTTTCTCAGTTGGACGCATAGTCTTATGAACCACAGCACCACTTTCAACGTTACGCAAATCCATTTGCATAACCGTGTTGCCCTTTCCGGGCTTATGGTGGTTAGCTTTCAAAACCCGAATTAGTTTGCCGTCCTGACTAAAAACCATACCTTTTTTTAAGTTTATTGCTTGTACCATTTTTTACTCCTTTAAATCCATTTATTAAATTAATTATTGATTTCAGAAAACCACGCCGGAGGTAAAGCAAACTTTTTTATTAATAATAAATAAATCTCATTCATAATGATTAGTATAGCAAAATTTGGACTTTATCAACACCATAAAATCAATCATTTTAAATAAACTAAAAAGTTGAGACTTACATGTTAACTTGAGTTCCAACGTTATGCTTTACAGCGTTATCATAAATGGATTTTGCGGCCATCAAGTCTTGAGCCGCAATACCAACCGTTTCAAAGAAAATTATCTCATTGTCATTTTCGCGTCCAGTTACTTCACCGCTAACGACTTGGCCAATCTCGCCAGTAAAGTCAGAGTCAGAAACTAAGCCTTTATTTAACGGAATAATTATGTCACCTGACTCTGCCAAAACAGCGTCTTTAGAATCAAAGTAAATTTTATCCGCTTTAGCAACCAGTTCTGCTGGTGTTTCTTCCATCTGTGGTTGATAGGCACCTACACCGCAAATAGTAGCACCTTGCTTAATAAAGTGAGCATCATAAACTGGTTTAGTTGACGGCGTGACAGATATGACCACATCTGCATCCTGTACTGCTTCATTCCCAGTCTCAACCGCCGTGATTTTGGTGTGGTATTGGGCCAAGTCCTCTTGCATTTTCACAGCAAACTTTTGAGCACGTTCAAAATCAAGGTCACTCACGGCCACCTCATCCAAGTCTCGCACAATCAACATGGCTTCAAGCTGAGTTGCAGCCTGTCCGCCTGTTCCAATTAAGGCACCCTTCCTGCAATTCTTTTTCGCCAAGTACTTGAGTGCAACTCCTGAAGCAGAGCCGGTGCGTAATTGGGTTACATAATTACCGTCTAATATAGCATTAACTACACCGGTTTGGGCATCAATATTTAAGACTTGGGCATTAATAGATGGTAATCCATGACTAATATTTTCAGGAAACATATTCAATACCTTCACGCAAGCAGCTTCGTAATCTTCACAAAAAGCGGGCATACATAAGAAAGTATCCTTACCATTTTGCTTAAGAATTTGCGTTCTTAATGGTACATCTACTTTGCCGGCAGAAAAGTAACGAAAAGCATCACTGACCGCAGCAATACAATCTTTTAATGAATAACATTTTTCAATATCACTTCTGTTTAACAGTAACATTTGTTTCTCCTGCTATCTCCCAATATCATTATTTTAAAGCCTCTTATAAATTAAAGTTATCCCCGCTACACGCTAGATTTGTTTGAGATAAATTTTGTCAATAACATGGCCAGCAGTTTTATGCAAAATCAAACTGGCACGCTGTTTGGTAGGGGCAATATATTCCCGCAAATTAACCAAATTTACCATTTGCCAAGTTTCTTGTGCAAACCTAAGAGCTTCATCCCGTGGCCCATTAGCCATTTCATAATAAAAGTTATGTGGATTATTTTTATTGAGCTCCATCAGTCTGACAAAACGCTGCATGAACCATTTTTCAATCAGGTCTTCTGGTGCATCAATATAAATCGAAAAATCGAAAAAGTCGCTGGTTACAATTTGACCATTGGTAGGCAGTTGCAACGTGTTAATTCCCTCAATAATTAAAATATCAGGCTCACATACGTGTCCATATTTTCCGGGAACAATATCACTTAACTCCTGAGAATATAGTGGGTAAACAATGTCCTTCTTGCCACTTAAGACATCTTGTAAAAAATTAATAAGCAAGTTCATATTATAACTTTCGGGAAAACCTTTGCGGTCGGTTAAATTGCGCCTGGTTAATTCTTGATTGGAATAAATAAAACCATCTGTAGTCATTAAGTGCACTTTTAAACCTGGATATGAACGACTAAGTAATATTTGCAAAAGCCGTGCAGTAGTTGATTTCCCCACTGCTACAGAACCTGAAATACCAATAATAAAGGGGGCGCTTGCAACTTTTTGGTGTAAAAAAAGCCCTTGCTTTTGCTGCAAAGTCCGCTTTTCTTGATAGACTAAATAAAGATACTTGATTAAACTGTCATATACCTCTTGCACATCAGTTAAATTGATAATATCTCCTAAAGATTTAATCTTAGCCAATTCATCTTGAGTTATTTTAACCGGTTCAGTGGCAGACAATGACTGCCATTCTTCTCTATTAAACTGTAAATAATTTTTCATCCTAGATATCCTTGAATTTTAATTTTTATAATATAGTAAAATAAAAACATAAAGTTCTTTAATTAATTTCCTTAATCATACAGAAAGGCAAAACTATGAAAAAAATAATCTTATTTGGTGACTCCCTGTTTAATGGTTATCGTGCTGGTCATGATACTAAAATAGTAACTACTGGCGTGCAAAAAGAGTTTGCTGATCAAGCTCTAATTAGCAACTTATCTTTAAGTGGTGCCACAACAGCTCAAGGCAAGCAGCGTTTAAACTTAATTCCAACAGATTCTGCCATAGTGGTCCTTGAATATGGTACAAACGACATGTCTACTGGTTGGGGAATCAGTAGTGCTGAGTATGCCGCCAATCTTAACGACATGGTTAAAAGTATTGGTGCTTCGAAAATGATTATTGTAGGTCCTGCTTATGAGGATCCTAATAATAAGTATATTATGCAATACTACAATCACCAAAATATGACAATTTATAATCAAATCGCTGCAGATTGTGCCCGCAAATATAACATTCCTTTCATTAACTTGATCGCTAATTTTTGTCAGTTAGAAAACTTATCTTCATATTACCAAGAAGATGGACAGCATCTTACAGCTGCAGGAAATCAAATCTTAATTAACCTGGTAGTAGCGTCAATTAAACAAAAACTTGCACAATTGTAGTGCAAGTTATTATCTTTATAAATCCTTATACATCATTACATGCTTAATATCAGCTTCTGTAAAAGGCTCACCTTTAGTATGGTAGCCTAAAAAGTCGTAGAAGGGCTTAGCCTGCCATTGTGCATGACAATAAAGGCGGTCAACTCCCTGATTACGCAAGTATTCGTGAACCTGAGTCATCATTTTGGTACCCAGTTTTTGCCCGCGGGCCGCTGTAGCAACTGCCACTCTGCCTACCAGCCACTTGTCTTTTTCTTGAAAAATGCGGCAAACAGCCAGAGCGTTTGTTTTTTGATCATTCAGTAAATAGACTTGAATAGCGTCCAAATCTTCGTCATCCAGCTCGGGTACAGTAATTTCCTGTTCCGTTACAAATGTATCTATCCGCAAACGAGCAACGCAAAACATTTCCCGCCCAGTCATTTGCGCAACTGTTTTAAACGTAAATTTTTCACTTTCAGTCATAGAATCACCTATTTTTCTATATACGTTTCTGGGTCTACTTCAAGAAGTGGGCTCTTTTCGTTTGCATAAATAATATCAAGCTTGTACATTGCACGAGAAGTAATTGTGTAGACAAGTTGTGTTTCATCAATGCGATGATAATTTTCTTTCGAAGCAGCCCACATAATGACTGCGTCAAATTCCAGACCCTTAGCCAAATATGACGGGATGACAAGAGTACCATCTACCAAACGTTGATTGGCAGTAGCAATTAGCGTCGCCTTCACCCTATCCTCTTTTAGTTGCTGCGCTACAATTTTCGCGCTGGCTAAATCTTTGGTGATGATCGCTGTTGTCAATTTGGCTTGATCATTTTCACTTAAAATTTGTTCTAATACCTGCATAGCAGCAGTATTATTGGACCGCCCCCACAGAACTGGTTTAGGTCCTTGACGGTTAAATGATTCAATTTTTTCGCCTTGCCGCAAAATTTGTTTGGTAAATTCTGTCAGTTGCTTAGTTGAGCGATATGATTTGGTTAATTGCACCACATCCGTTTTTTCAGGATCAAACAGACCACTAATCTGCTTAAGCAGGCTCCTGCTTTCGTCTTTAGTAAAAATAGCCTGATTTAAGTCACCCAGCATCGTAAATTTGGCGCGGGGAAAATTATACTTGAGATAACAAAGTTGAAACGGAGTATAATCTTGAATTTCATCAATAAAAGCATAGCGCATTTCATAATCCACGTGACGACCCGTAATTAGATCATAAAGATACAAATACGCTGAAACATCATTCATATGAATATAATGTTTCATAAAGCTTTGCTTAACATCTTCAACATGTTTTTCCCAGTCTTTTTCGCTAATTTGCCATTTAGCTAAATCAGTCATTTTAGGAACTGCACGTAAAAAGCTCAGATATTGGGCACGCATGTTAATAAAATTATTGCGTCTTATTTGCTGGAAAACTTTTTCCAGTGCTTTGACCACGATTTTACGGCTGAGGAATTTTTCTTCTTTTTCTTCAGATTCAAATTCTTGGTCCGGTCGATCATACAAAGCATTCAATTGTTCCTGGCTGAGGTTTTGAATTGCATCCGATACCCACGCCTTTTTAGTTTCACCATTAATTTTACGATTAAGTGACTTAATTAATTCCTCACGTGTAGCGTCAATTCTGTTGCTTAAATTATAGTTGGAATTAAATGAATAGTAGAGCTCACTGATTTTTTCTTTCGTAAAAAATGGTTTCTTTTTATTGCGGAAGTAAATATTTTTAAAAATTACCCCCCGATTATTAAGGTGCTTAGCATAATGATGTAACAGATTAAAGAAGCTGGTAGAGTCCTTAAACTGACTGATAGCAGAATCAGCTGCGCTATCTTCAAATTGGTCAAACAAGTTTTCGACTGTCATTCCCGGCAGTCTTCTCGCCACAAACTGCCAATAGGTCATTTGCACCATGTTTTGTTCACCCATTTCAGGTAAAACATTCTTGATGTAATCGTTAAACAATTGGTTTGGACTGAACATAATAACGTCACTACTAGTGAGGTTGCCCCGATAGCGATAAAGCAGGTAAGCTATTCTTTGCAAGATGGCAGAAGTTTTACCAGAACCAGCTGCACCTTGAACAAAAAGCAAGTCGGCACTGGTATTTCTAATGATCTTATTCTGCTCACGCTGAATAGTAGTCACAATTGATTTCATCTGGGTGCCGGATTTTTCACCCAAAACTTCCAGCAACATTTGATCGCCAATGGATTCATTGGTATCAAACATATTAACGATCTTGCCATCCTTAATCATGAACTGCCGCTTTTTAGTCATATCAACGGTAATTTCACCTTCAGGTGACATATAAGAAACTTTCCCAATTTTCCCATCATAATAAATTGAAGAAATTGGTGCCCGCCAATCATAAATCAGAAAATGGTTATTTTTATCAGCAAAGGAGCCCAAACCAATATAAATAGTCTCTGGCTTCTCCTTGTTCTCTTTAAAATCTACTCTGGCAAAATATGGCCTTTGTTCTAACTTTTGCACTGTACTCAGTTGCTTTGCGGCATGCTGCCAGGCATTTTGACGTTCATCAAGCAGCTGTTGCTGTTGGTGAATAGACAATGCAGTTTCCATTGACGTTGAATAACCGTCATAATCTAGTTTTACATCATCAAAAAAGTGTGAATTAAGATCTTGGGCCTCACCTTCAGCGGACTTAATTGACGAAGACAACTCGGACTTTTTAGCTCTAATCATTTTCAAAATCCGGTCGAGATGTTTTTGCTCAAATTCTTTATCATCCATCGCTTTTGTCATAAACTCACCTATTTTTTCAAAACTTGCATTCTATTTTACCATGAAATCGGTTTATATTAAAATCCTGCACTTATTTTTTCAACCAGTAAAATAGGGGCAATTAAGATAATTTAGGCAGTTTATGACTATAATTTAATATGCTAAAGTTAGTAAAATATGATACTTTCACCATTTTTCTTATATAATGTAAGATAATGGAGTGATTAAAGTATGAAAAATTTTCGTCATTTTTTCTCTAAATTAGCGTGTGCACTAGTTGCAATTCTGACAATTGGAAGTGCAATAACTCCCGTTGCTGATAACCCTTTAACTAACTGGTCTTCGCAGACTGTTTATGCTAAAAAGGCTAAAAAGAAAAAAAGTAAAAAAAGTAAAAAGAAGCATGTCGCTGTTGCAACTTCTTGGCGCTGGAAAAAGCCCACAGCTTCGGTCTACATTGATCTTAATGATAATCAAGAACTGATTTCCGCTACTAATGACGCGATTAAAGCATGGAATGATACTAAAGCCTTTACTTTTACCCAAGCTAAAAGCAAGAAAAATGCTAAGATTGTGATAGAGCAGATTTACAGTCCCAACACGAACTATGCCGGTTATACTACCTTTCATTATTACGTTAAAACCGGGATTATGTACTCTGCTTTAACCAGGCTAAACATTTATTATTTACAAAATTTCTCACCATATAATTATACGTATCAACGCATTCTTAATACTGTTGAACATGAATTGGGACATGCAATAGGTCTTAAACATAATAATGGCGTTTCGGTAATGTATCCAACTGGTTCGCTCTACTCAATTGAACCCGTTGATGTTGCCAAGGTTGAAAAATTATACGGGAAATAAGTTAAAAATTTGCGAGGAGTAAAATGAAAAGAATATATATTGTGCGTCACGGTGAAACCTATATTAATCGCTATAACAAAATGCAGGGCTGGTGTGACACACCACTAACAGAAAAAGGAATAGCAGGCGCAGAACAAGTGGGAAAAGTTCTGAAAGACATTCCTTTTGATATTGCCTTGTCAAGTGATCTTAAGAGAGCAAGTGATACTTGCGATATTATTATTAAGCACAACGTTAATCATGATGAAATTCAACACATTGCCAGCCCATTTTTCCGTGAGCATTTTTACGGCTATTTTGAAGGTATGGATTCGGATGCTGCTTGGCAAATGATTAGCGGCCCACATGGTTACACCAGCCACGCAGAAATGCTTAAAAATGAATCTCTAAACACTGTTAAAGATTGGATTAAAGAAGCTGACCCGTTTCATGACGCTGAGAATGCCCATGAGTATTGGCAAAGACTAGATAAAGGTTTTAAATTAATCAGCCAGTTAGATGGCGCAGAAAACATCTTACTTGTTACTCATGGCTTTACCATCCACAGCATTGCTGATCGCTACGGAGATTTTGAAATTAAAAAGCGGCCTCGTAACGCTTCAATTACCATAATGAATATGACGGATAAAGAAATGAAAATTGTTTCATATGACAAACTGAAACTGTAATATTTTCTTTAATTATAGGAGAAAATTTATGCAATTAGAAAATGAGCACTCGGAAATCACTGACAATTTAAACAACTGGAATGACCGTGCTGTTGTACATGCAAATGGTGGCTATGGCGATCTCACTCAGTTTGTTAAAGATAAAAGTGCCGTTACTACAACTGTTAAGCGTGACTTCGCCGTACTCAAGCCATACTTATCTCATAATACGGTTAAAAACAAACGACTACTTCATCTGCAATGCCACATTGGTGATGATACTCTTAGCTGGGCACGTCTAGGTGCTAAAGATGTATATGGCCTTGACTTTTCACCTGTAGCTTTAAAATATGCTCGCAAGCTAGCTAATGAGGCTAATACTCCAATCACCTATGTAGAAGGTGACGCCCGTTATGCCGCCAAAGCTTTACCAGAAAAAACAGGTAAATTTGATATAATCGTAACAAGTGCCGGTACGATTACCTGGCTACCGGAACTAAAGTCTTGGGCACAATCAATTGCGCAATTATTAGCGCCCGGTGGTATTTTTATGATTCGCGATAATCATCCACTACTGTTTGCACTGGATAATGCTGGACTGGAAATTAAGTTAAATTACTTTAGTGGCACTGAAAATACCTACGAATCAGATGCTTCATATACCTCAAATTCTACTGGAAAAATTAAACATCAAACTAATCATAATTGGGCGCATGATTTTGCAGAAATTATTAATACATTAATTAATGCTGGTTTGACTATTAAAAATGTCGGAGAACACCAGGTTAGTGATTGGCAGTCTTTACCTTCATTAATCTATGATAAAGCCCAAGAAGGCTGGATACAACCAACAAATTTACCGCAAGTGCCATTAACCTTTTCAGTAGTAGCACAAAAGCTTTAATAACTGCTATTTAATACTTCGAATTTTTTTCGAAGTATTTTTTATTTTACTTTTAAGTATATATTTTTATAAATAAAATATTGATTTTACTTTTTAAAAAATATATACTTTATGTGTAATTTGTAAACACTTGCATAAAAGGAGTGCGACTGAATGAAAGAACAAAGAAAGTTGCCAAAAAGCTTTTTTTGGGGGAATTCCGTTTCAAGTATGCAAACCGAGGGCGCTTGGAACGAAGATGGAAAAGGTTTATCAGTCTATGATATTCGCCAGCCTTCTGCCAACACGTCAGACTGGCATGTAGCAATCGATGAATACCATAGATATAAAGAAGACCTCGATATCATGAAAGAAATGAATATGAATATGTATCGTATTCAAATTTCATGGTCACGAGTTTGTCCAAACGGAGATGGTGCATATAATGAGAAGGGCATCGAATTTTATGATCATTTAATTGACGCTATGCTGGAGCGCGGAATCGAGCCAATGGTTTGTCTCTATCATTTTGATATGCCGCTTAAACTAGCTCAAGCATACAATGGTTTTATTTCAAAACATGTTGTTAATGCTTTTATCAGATTTGGCAAAAAAATGATTGATCATTTCTCTGATCGCGTTAAATACTGGATTGTATTCAATGAGCATAACTTATATTTCCAAGACCAAGTCTTCAATATTTCTGGATACCAAAATGGCGATAAAAGCTTATCTGACATGTATACCATTTTTCACCACACAATGATGTGTCATATAAAGTTAGCCAACTACATTCATGAAAACTTTACTGATGTCAAGATTGGCGGTATGTTAGCCTACCAACAAATTTACCCGCAGACCAGCAAGCCCGAAGATGTTTGGGCAGCTAAACAAGTGCAAGAATTTTTAAATTTTAATATTTATGATGCTGATACGGGTCGGGGGTACTCCCCAGAAGTCCTACAATATGCTAAAAATAATGACATTAATATGGACATAACTGAAGAAGACATAGCTGATATGAAAAAGGCACAAGCTGATTTCCTCGCTTTTTCTTATTATTCTTCATGGGTGTTGTCAAGTGATCATCTTCCAAAAGGCGAAGCACCTAACCGCTACTTATTACAAGGTGGTGTACCGGCAAAATACGTTAAGACGAATGAATGGGGCTGGGCAATCGACCCCCTTGGTTTTAGAAATGCAATTGCTACTATGTACAATCACTACCATATCCCGATTTTTCCTATAGAAAATGGCATTGGCCTGAGAGAAAAGTGGGATGGGCAACACACGATTCAGGATGATCAGCGTATTGACTATCACCGAGAGCACATCAAAGCTATGAAAGATGCAATTTTTTTAGATGGTGCTCAAGTTTTAGGGTATTTAGGCTGGGGGTTAATAGATATTCCCAGCTCTCAGGGCGATATGGAAAAGCGCTACGGGACGGTTTACGTCAATAGATCAAATCATGATATAAAAGATTTAAAAAGAATACCCAAAAAATCATTTTATTGGTTTCAAAAAACATTTAAAAATAATGGAGATGAATTATAATGGCTAATCAAGAAAAATCAGGTTTCAGTGCCTTTATTAACAAAAAGATATTGCCTCCAATAATGAAATTCGTTAACACTAAAGCAATAGTTGCCTTACAAAATGGTATGGTCTATTCACTACCGTTTATCATTATTGGGTCAATATTTTTAATTCTCGGCAATATTCCAATCCCTGCAGTTGCTAATGCAATTAATGCGTCAGGCTGGGGTGCTTTCTTTGCCCAGGCAAATAACACTACTTTCCAGTTGATGGGTTTATGGGCAGCTATTGGTATAGCTTATGTCTATGTTAAAAACGAAAAGTTTGAACCTTTAGCACCGGCCTTAACTTCTGCAGCTGTATTTATCATGTTACAGAATTTAAGTATAGATAATCCCCTCAAAGCTGCTTTGGCTGGCGGAATTACTAATGGTAATACTACAATCATGACTGGTAAGGCCGTTACTGAAAACATTGACAAATTACCACATGCTTTACAAGCATTTTTGCAGTCACCGGTTACTGGCGTTATTAATACTAAATGGCTCGGTGGCGACGGGATGATTGCCGCTATCATTATCGGATTACTTGTTGGCTGGATTTACAGCAAAATTATGAAAGCCGGCTGGACTATCAAGATGCCCGAATCTGTCCCACCCGCAGTATCCAATCAGTTTACTGCAATGATTCCAGCTGGGATTATTCTCATTGGAGCAATGTTAATTTTTGCAGGCTTTAGTTCATTTGCACACACCGACTTTTTGAACTGGATTTACAACACATTACAAATCCCACTGCAAGGAATATCAGACTCATTTGGTGGAGCGCTGGCAATCGGATTTTTAGTTCCGTTCTTCTGGTTCTTTGGAGTTCATGGTGGCTTAATCATGGGTTCTTTAGTTGCACCAATGCTACAAGCCAATACTGCTGACAATGCTCGACTATTTGCGGCAGGAAAATTGACATTTGCCAATGGTGCCCACATTGTTACTAATGAGTTTTATAACAACTTCATTAACCTGACCGGTTCAGGAATAACAATTGGCTTGATCGTATTTTGTTTAGTAGCAGCAAGATCTGAACAACTAAAATCAATTGGTAAACTGGAACTAGTTCCTGGTATTTTTAATATTAATGAACCATTTTTGTTTGGTATACCTATCGTGATGAATCCTATGCTGGCTGTGCCATTTTTCTTAACGCCAGTAATAGTGGCAGCTTCAACATATTTCGTAATCAAACTGGGAATTGTACCTCCTCTTAATGGAGTAGCGGCACCGTGGACAACACCGGCAGTTATTTCCGGATTCTTAATAGGCGGTTGGAAGATGGCTATTTGGCAGGCCTGCACATTACTAATTTCGACAGCCGTCTATTGGCCGTTTGCAAAGAAGTACGATAAAATGTTATTAATGCAAGAACAAGAACAAGTATCAAATAAATAAGTAAAAAGATGTCACAAATAATGCTAAACTTATATGTGACATCTTTTTTATAATAAAAATCAAAAAATTTAGCAGAATAGTGGTGACTAAAAAATGGCAAAGGCAAAATATTTAGCTGTTGTTCAAACTATTGTTAGTAGAATTAAAGCTGGCACCTATCAGCCTGGGGACTTGTTACCTAATCAACAAACATTAGCTAATGAACTAGGAGTTAGTCGATTAACCGTCAAAAAAGCTTTAGACGGCTTGGAGAGAAAAGGGATAATTTATAAGCAGTCTGGTTTAGGCACTTTTGTATCGAGTGCTATCCCTATTCGCAGTAAAATTGATTCCCCGGCCAATGTGTTTACCGGCTTAATGGAATTGATGAAAACAGATGATATTAAAAGTAAAATTATTAAGTTCTCTGTTGGTTTCCCTAATAAACAAATTCAAAAAAACCTTAATTTAACTAGCTCTGACCCGGTTTATAATATCATTCGCCTAAGACTTGTAGATGATAATCCTCTTGTCATTGAGCATACTTATATGCCAGTTAATTTAGTTCCCAACTTAAATACTGATATTTTGCATTCATCCATATATAATTACATTCACCAAAACTTAAAGCTAAAATTTGGTCATGCGTATCGCAAAATCAAGGCTACCAAATCTGATGAATATGATCAGAAATATCTGGCCGCCAAAAAAGATGACCCTATGCTTGAACTAGAACAAATAGTTTGGCTAACCAATGGTAAGCCCATTGAATATTCAATTAGCAGAAATCGGTACGATCAACGAGATTATACGATTATAGAAAATATCAGGTTTTAAGAATGAAGTACTCAAATTCATGAGGCTAATATTTTGAAAACAAAAAGGCTCACATCATAAATGTGGGCCTTTTATTATTTTTTTAACAAAATTATTCAGTTTTAAAAGTTTTCCCTACTTTACCGTTGATTAATTCCTCTACTGCTAGTGGCTTTTCAGGATTATGATTTTTATCAACATTAATTTTGCCAGTTACGCCAATGAAGTTTTGAATATTGCTTAACCCTTTAGCAATTTTGGCTGAATCATCAGATTTTTCATTTTCAATTGCTTCCTTGATCATATATACAGCATCATAAGCTAAAGCTGAAAAGGTTGGTGCTTCTTCATGGTAACGCTTCTTAAAATTCTGCATAAATTTAGAAGCTGTCGGATCTTTAGCAGCTACTTGAGTTGAAAATGGTGTTGTGTAGTAGATTCCGCTTGCGTTTTTAGCTCCAGCTATCTGAGCCAGTTTCGGATCAGCCATGCCATCGCTGCCAATAATTGGCACTTTAATTCCGATTTGACGTGCTTGTTTAATGATTAAACCCACTTCAGTGTAATAACCAGGAACATAAATAGCATCAACCTTCTTTGCTTTAAACGAAGTTAAAACAGCGTTAAAGTCCTTGTCACCTTCTGAAAAAGTTTGACTATCAACAATTTTACCTTTATATGCTTTCTTAAATGCTTTAGCCAGACCATTGCCGTAATCACTTGAGTTATCACTGTAAACGGCTACTCTTTTTGCCTTAACGTTATTCATTACAAACTTGGCAGCACTGCTACCTTGAAAGTTATTTTGGTAGCATGCTCTAAAAACAAATGGCTGTACTTTGCCATTCTTTTGTAAAGTGTAATTCGGATCCGTCGCTGAAGGACTGACACTTGGCACTTTTGCTTTAGTAATATTAGGTATTTCGGCTGTACCCGCATTGGTAGTGGCCGGTCCCACGATTGCCGCAACTTTATCTTTATTAGTTAGTTGGGCTGCAACAGAAGCAGACGTAGCAATAGCTGTTTTATTATCACGCACAATGAGCTTAATTTTCTTCTTTTGACCGTTAACGTCAATGCCGCCCTTTTTATTAATTTCACTAACGGCTAGTTCAATTCCCTGCTTTTGAGCATTGCCATAGCCAGCTGCAGCTCCAGACAATTCCATGTTAACGCCAATCTTGACAGTTTTATTATCCTGTTTAGTACCAGTACTGCCACTACTTTTTGCTACAGTACAGCCTGCCAGCATGAAAGCCGCCACACCAGTAACAACAACACTCATTACTTTTTTAATACCACTAATATTATCCATCTTTTAGTTCCTTTTCTCTCTAAAATTAATTAAAATGCCAACCAAAAAGCCTCATTCAATTCAATGAATGAGGCTCAAATTATTAATTAGTTAAACCCCAATCATTGACACGCAAACTAGGGCTTAACTGCTTTTAAATTACATAATGTAATTCATACACGTTAAGTCCTGCGCTCCAACAACAAGGCAACTAAATTCTGAATTTGAAAGATATTAATATTGTTTTGTTTGTTTAAATATTTCGTTGTCATCAAAATTACCTCCTCAGAATTTTAAGTAAACTTTATGCGTTTGAACGTGTGACTTAATAATGAATTATTCTCACAGTCATTACAACAGTTTTATTATGTACTAGCCACCAAAGTATACTTTCTGCACCTCTGGGTTAGCTAATAGTTCTTGACCGGTACCACTTAATTGCACTACACCGGTAGCCAACACATGGCCCCGATCTGCAATTGACAATGCTTGTTTAGCATTTTGTTCAATTAACAAAATAGTCGTACCTTTTTCGTTTAGTTCTTTAATAATTTTAAAAATTTCTTGAATATATAAGGGTGATAAACCCATTGAAGGCTCATCAAGTAGTAACAATTTAGGCTTAGCCATTAAGGCACGCCCCATTGCCAACATTTGCTGTTCACCACCAGATAAAGTGGCAGCATCCTGACTTCGTCTTTTTTGCAAAATTGGGAAACGCTCAAAAATCTCTTTATACGTTTTAGAAACTTCGTCATGATTTTTTTGTAAAAATGCACCCATCTGCAGGTTTTCCATTACAGTCATGCCAGCAAAGATATGCCGACCCTCAGCTACTTGTGAAATACCCGCATTCACAATTTGCGGTGCACTTTTATGATCAATTTCTTCTCCAAGGTAAAAAATTTGACCGCTTTTAGGTTTAAGTAAACCAGAAATGGTTTTAACAATAGTTGATTTGCCAGCACCATTTGCACCAATCAGGGTTACAATTTCACCCTGGTTAATTTCAAAGCTGACATTCTTGACAGCCTGAATAACACCATAATTTACAGACAGGTCACGAACTTCTAACATTGCCATCTAGTCATCACCCTCTCCTAGATATGCTTCTATAACTTTAGGATTTGCTTTGATTTCTTCAGGTGATCCGGTAGCCAGTATTTCACCTTGATCAAGTACGTAGATCCTTTCCGCCAAGTTCATGACCAAAGACATATCGTGTTCAATCAGCAAAACCGTGATTTGGAATTCTTTTTGAATATACTTAATAAGGTTAGTCAAATCTGCCGTTTCCTCAGGGTTCATCCCCGCCGCTGGTTCATCCAAGAAAAGAATCTGCGGATGTGTTGCTAATGCTCGAACTATCTCTAGACGTCTTTGCGTTCCATAGGGCAGGTTTTTGGCTAGAGTTTGCTCATTTTCTGTCAAATCAAAAATTGCCAGTAATTTTTGGGCGGCTGCTCTCATTTCCTTTTCGGTTTTATAGAAACTCGGTAAGCGAAAAACTGTTGTTAAAAAGTTTTCCTTATATTCATTTGTCATTGCAGTTAAAACATTATCCATTACTGTTAAGTCTTTAAATAAGCGAATATTTTGAAATGTCCGGGACAATCCTAAATCTGCTATTTGAACTGCACTTTTATGGGTTAAATCATAATTTTGATCATCAACTTGTAAATTAATCTTTCCGCTAGTAACTTGCACCATGCCGGTTAGCAAGTTGAACAAGGTAGTTTTACCAGCACCGTTAGGTCCAATCAAGGCAACTAGTTCGTGCTTGTCCAGATGGAGTGAAACATCATTAACGGCAGTCAACCCACCAAATTTTCGCACTACGTGGTCAACATCTAATAAGTGTGGCATATCTAGCTCCTTTCCTTTTTACCGAAGTGGCGGGTTAAATTTTTAAGGGAGAATTCCCAGTTACCTAAAAGTCCCGATGGCTTGAAAATCATGATTAATATTAAAACTATAGCATAGATCACCATTCTTAATGCACCAAAGCTTTGTAAAACGGTGTCTAAAACTCCTAAAACGATTGCTGCTACAAATGTGCCAGTCATACTGCCAACACCACCCAAAACAACAATAACCAGTATAGAGATTGATTCCATAATGCCAAAGTTTGAAGGTGAGATTGTTTGTAAGAATGAAGCATGGAGACTGCCGGCAATTGCAGCTGTCGCGCCTCCTAAGACAAAAGCAGCTAATTTCCATTTGGTAGTATTAATACCCATTGCTTCAGCAGCTATTTCATCTTCCCGCACAGCCTTAATTGCTCGACCATTTTTCGAACGAATAAAATTCGTCAAGATAATTGTAGTTACACAAACTAAAATATAAACAGTAGGCCATGAACATAATTGCGGAATATTGTACAATCCGGCTGCTCCACCAGTAATTTTCAAATTATTAATGACATTCCGAATAATCTCAGCTGCTCCTAAAGTAGCAATTGCTAAATAATCACCCTTTAAGCGAATGAAGGTAGCCGTCCCAATAATTGCTGCAATGATAATAGCTAAAAGTACCCCTACGAACATTGAAACTAAGAAGCCAGCTTCACTACTCATACGTTGAGTAATAATTGCAGTAGCGTATGCTCCTATTGCCATAAAACCTGCATGACCAAGAGAAAATTGACCACTGAAGCCTATAATCAGGTTCAAGCCAGTTGCTAAGATAATATTTATTCCAATCGTGACCAGCATGTTTTCAATAAAATCATCTATGACGCCAACCATTATCAGCGCATTGATTAGGTAAAATCCACCTACCATTAATAACAGCCACGACAAAATGTATTTCCAATTCGATTTCATTTTGCCACCTACACCTTCTCTTTAGTATTTTTGCCAAAAATGCCAGCAGGTAAGAAAAGCAAAATAACAATTAATACCAGATAAACGACTGCATCTTTATATGCCGACAAGCCAATTGACTGGAAAAATGTCTCTAAAATTCCGATTAAGAAGCCACCAAGAGATGCTCCAGGTACTGAACCAATTCCGCCTAAAACGGCAGCCACAAACGCCTTAATACCAGGCGTCATTCCCATTAAAGGATCAATTTGGTTATAATACATTCCAATTAAAATACCTGCAGCACCAGCTAAAGCAGAACCTAAAGCGAAGGTAAATGATATTGTATGATTAACATTAACACCAACTAATTCAGCTGCAGCGGGATCAACAGAAACTGCCCGCATCGCTCGACCCATCTTAGTTTTTTGAATAATCAGCTGTAATGAAACCATTAAAATCAAGGCGGTAACTAAAATCAAAATTTGAACGTTTGAAATTTGCACCCCACCAATATTGTAATTAACTTGTTCAATTACTTGCGGAAAACTACGAGCATTTGAACCGACAAAATATGACATACCATTTTCTAGTAAGAACGAAACACCAATAGCCGTAATCAATACTGCTATTCGAGGTGATTTACGTAGTGGTCGATAAGCAAAATATTCAATCACTACACCAGAAACTGCACCAATAATCATTGCAGAAAGCAGTGCTGTAATAAAGTTAAAATGCCAAGCATTAATCACATAGTAAGCAAAGAATGCACCTAACATATAAATATCGCCATGAGCAAAGTTAATTAAGTTAATAATGCCATAAACCATGCTATAGCCTAAAGCCAGCAAGGCATAAATTGATCCTAGTGACAAGGCATTAATGATTTGCTGTAAAACTGTTTGCAAATTTAAGCACTCCTTTTATTTTTATTTACTCAACACGAAACGAGTCGCTTACTTTACCATTAGTCAATTTTTCAATAGCGATCGGCATTTCAGGATTATGGAACTTATCCATGGTAATTCTACCGGTAACACCATCAAAGTCTTTTATCTTAGCCAGACCTGCAGCAACTTTAACGGAATCATCAGATTTTTGTTGCTCAATAGCTGCTTTTACTAAATAAACTGCATCATAAGCCAAAGCTGAAAATGTTGGCGCTTCGGAATGATAACGAGCTCTATATGCTTTGATAAACTTAGCAGCTTTTGAATCTGGGTTTTTAGCAGCTACATTGGTTGAAAATGGCGTGGTGTAATAAATATTAGTTGCATTTTTAGCACCTGCTATTTGAACTAGTTTCGGATCACACATTCCGTCACCACCAACGATTGGAGCTTTTAGACCCATCTGACGTGCTTGCTTTATGATTAAACCAAGCTCTGTGTAATAGCCGGGTACATAAATAGCATCGATCTTCTTAGATTTAAATGAAGTTAAAACAGCGTTGAAGTCTTTATCACCGGCAGAATATGTTTGACTGTCCACAATTTTGCCTTTATAAGTTTCCTTGAAGGCTTTAGCTAAACCAGTGCCATAATCACTGGAGTTATCAGCATAGACAGCTACCCGTTTGGCTTTCAGCTTATTGTCGACGAACTTAGCTGCGCTCTTTCCCTGGAATGTATCTTGGAAGCAGGCTCTGAAGGCATAAGGTTGCACTTTGCCGTCCTTCTGTTTAGTGTAGTTTGGATCAGTTGCGGATGGACTAACGCAGGGAACAGAAGCCTTGGTAACATTAGGAATTTCTGCCGTACCGCAGTTAGTAGTAGCTGGCCCTACAACTGCAGCCACTTTATCCTTGGTTACCAATTGTGCAGCGACTGAAGCCGAAGTAGCAATTGAGGACTTGTTATCACGGATAAGCAACTTAAGCTTCTTCTTATGCCCATTGACGTTAATTCCACCAGCCTTATTAATTTCAGAAGCGGCTAGAACTATACCTTGTTTTTCGGCACTGCCGTAGCCGGCAGCAGTACCAGACAACTCAATATTAATCCCGACCTTGACTGTATCTTTATCTTGGTGTGTACCCTTGCCTCCCCCGCTTTTTGCTACTGAACAGCCTGCTAACGCTAAGCCAGCCATTCCCAACGTCAGGACGCGCAACATTTTCTTTGAAAATTTATTCATCATTTTCTCCTTATAAATAGCTTGGTAACCAAAAACCTCATTCACTTAATGAATGAGGCTTTAGTCAATTATTGGTCAAGCCCCATTCATTAGACGCAAACAAGGGCTCAACATGTAAAATTACTAGAAGTAATCTATTCAAGCTAAGTCCTACGCGACAACAACAAGGCAATTAAATTTTGGGCAATAATATTTTTAGCATTACTTCGCATATTTAAATATTTAGCTTTCATTAAAATCACCTCCCAAAATTTAATTTAATACTTAGAATTATAAAAAAAGAACATTAGCATGTCAAGATAAATTTACAATTATTTTTAGCAAAGCTTTAAGATTCTTCTATTAAATTTATTCTTAGAAAAATTCGTTGATTCCCCACCATCATAAATAGTGCCAAATAAACATGTGATTTTATGAGCTTTATGGTAAAATAGAATTATTGAGGAGGCATAAATATGTTTGCTACGGTTTTTTACTGGATTATAATTGCTGCTACCGGTCTTTGGGGAATATGGTCAGCAGCCTGGTCGATTATATATGTTGCTAAACATGAAAATGGCAACTTATGGATTTTTGCAATTATTAATGTTTTGATTTTAGCTTTAATAGGTCTGGCTGATTTAATCTATAGTACTGAAGGAAATCAGTGGTACTGGTTTGCTTCTACTAGGGCAGACATTAGTCTTTTGGTATATATGCTGATGGCTTACTGCGCTCTGGTGATTTTACAAGTCATATTTGGTTTCACTCGTAAACCTAAAAAGGCATAGATCTAAAATTAACAATTAATTTAGCTAACTTTTAAATATTTTCATCAAAATAAAAGAGGTTGAACTGTTTTGACTCCTAATTTGGAGGTCATAGCAAACATTAAGTCAACCTCTTTTTTTATAATTAACAATTTCTGGTAAGCATTTTACGGACAATATCAGCGACCTTTTCATATCCAGGATACTCGGCAAAGTTTTTCTCAAGTAGCGCCAATGCGCTATTTGTAAAGTCATTTGCTAAATCTTGTGCATGCCTAATTCCACCCAATTCACTCACCAGAAGGTCAATTTGCTCCAATTGAGCAGAATTCAGTTTCTTACCCTTCTTAACTAAATCCCTCAATTTACCAGAAGAATCTTTTTTCAGTGCAAAAATCAGGGGACCAGTATAAACACCGTTAACCACATCTGATAATACCGGCTTTTTTAATTCAGCAGTAGAAGCGGTGTAATCTAATATATCATCCCGCAGTTGAAATGCCTGACCAAATAGCACACCTACTTGCTGAGCACTTCTGGCCAGTCTTTTACTAAGTCCACCTTCTAGAGCACCAATATAGCAGGCATAACCAAATAAACTAGCCGTTTTGCCCCGAATTTGTTCAAGATATTCTTCTTCCGTAATTGTAATATCATATTCATTACCAAACTGAGTGGTTTCACCTGCAAGTATTTTTTGCATAGTGCTGCCGTTTGCACGCAGATTTGTTATCTTTGAAGTGTTTTCACTTAGCAGCTGTAATGACAAAGCAAATAAGAAGTCTCCAGCATATAGTGCTATAGTTTTACCGTATTTGGCTTGAACCGATGCTCTGCCCCTTCTAACATTTGAATTATCAATGATATCGTCATGAATTAGAGTGGCATTGTGCAGTATTTCAATCGAACCGGCAATATTAATTAATTTCTGTTCCCTCTTGCTTTCACCCATTTCTCCAAATAATAAAACAAAACTAGGACGTAATTGCTTGCCAGGCTTAGAAAACGCATATCTGACTGCTTCTCCCAGTTTACCTTTTGGCGTCCGGATATTTTTTTGAATTGTATTTTGGACTTGCTGTAACTCTTTTTCTAGCCTTGACATGTTAATTACCTTTATTAATTATTCCTTTGATAAAACTCAATGCATCAACATAATGCAATAAGTAGCTGCTGACAAGACCAACTATTGTTCCAGAAAGAATTCCGAATACTGTCAATAAAGGCAAATACAATAAAATATATTTACTATGTGCTAGCAGCACTGCAATTAATAATTGACCAAAATTATGACATACGCCGCCAAGAATTGATACCCCCATTATGCTGATAAATCTGGGAACCAGCGGTAAAAACAATTTCATTAAAAACAGACTTAAAAATGACCCTGCTGCAGCGAATAAAAAGGTACCAGTACCTCCTGTCATCAGAGCAGTTAGCACCAGGCGCAAAAATGTCAGTAAAATACAATTATTAAAAGGTAAAATCATTAATGCGATCATCGTTATAATATTAGTTAAACCAAGCCTGGCACCAGGTGCAAAGAAAAAGGGCGAAGGAAACATTTGCTCAACAACACTAAGAATAATTCCTTGTGAGCATAGAATTCCTGTAAACACATATGTGCGTAAATAATTATTTGTTTCAGTCATAATATTTAAATCTATTTATTATCGTCAATTTGATTTTTATTTTTTAGCTCAATTAAAAATTTATGTGGCAGACAGACTATTGTATCCCCGCTTTCGCTTTTCCAGCCTTCTTTAACACATACTTGATCCTTACAATTGGCATCAATTACCCGAATCTTGTGCTTTTTTATTTGTACAATATTAATTTTACCATTTTTTTGATAACGCCATTTCTGATCTTTAGCTAAAGAGAGTCTTTTCACTTCACGATTATTAATTTTGACGATTCCTATAATTTGATCGTCAGCTTTTTCCTGATTGTGCAACATATAAAAAGGAGTAAAACTAATGATTAATAAAACTACTATAATTAAAAAATCACCAAGTTTAAGCTTCTTTAAAATTTTCATGTATTACCTCACTAACAATAAAACTAAAAAAGTCTTACAGATAAAACCATAGGACTTTTTAGAGTTACCATTGTTAGTTCTTTACCCCGTTTTTATCGACATGATAAATTGGCTTCAAGACACCATATCTCAGCTTAGTAAGCTTCTTTTCTAGCCATGGAACAAACCACATGTCCAGACCAAATGCTCTACCAGAGCCGTTCATAACTGCTATTGCCGCAAATATCATCCAAACATTTACCCAATAGTTCATTCCTGATAAACAGAAAATAGCTACAAAAATTGCGCTCATGCCACCGGCAAACCAGGTGCATAATCCTAAAACCAGCATAATTCCTAATGCAATTTCCAAACACGTCATTGTCTTTTGAGCAACTAATGCCGCATCCTTGTTAGGAATCATGACTTTAGTCATTGATTGTACCCAGTTTGGCATTTTATCAAAAACAGCCATTGGTGAGTGACCATAGTCATAGTTTAGGGAAAATAGTGCAGGAGCAGCAGAAGTCGCTGCCTTGCCACTTGCTGCTGTAGTAGCGGCAGCTTTCTGTGAAGCGCCACTGGTTGCAGCTTGCACAAGCCATGGAAAATGCAGTTGCAATTTGTTGGTAAACCAAGAACCACTGCCTTGAACTTTATACCAGCAGTCTACTAACCACATTAAGCCTAAGTAAATTCTCAAAGGTACAGTCCATAAGACATTGCCATACCGGTTAAGATTACCGCGCCATAAAGTTGGGCGCTTAATTCTGAACCATTCATCCATAATATAATGAAAGAGATAATGACCAGAATAGATTTCCATAAAGTAAATCATATCCACTATGTCTTTCATTAAGATGGCGAAAAAGCCGCTCAGATGAAAAGTATTAACAAGAGAGGCCACACCCCAAGCAGGCCCTAAAGAAACCATAAATCCTGAATAGGTGCCTTTAAACTTAACGGGTTCACCGCCGTTAATCTGACTCAAAATATTTCTTAGAGCACACTTACCAGCAGATTCAGCCCCTTGAACCACTTGTGGTTCACCGCGGCCGCTGCCGTTAGCATCATAAAGAGCAACGTCTCCTATGACGTAAACATGGGGATCGGTTGGAATTTGGGAATATTCATTAACTATAATTCTGCCGGCTCTGCCAGTCTCAAAACCAAAGTTTTTAGCAGTATCAACAGCTTTAACACCAGCAGTCCAAATTAAAGTTCTGGTCGGATATGTTGAACCATCTTTAAGATCAATATAATTTTCATGAACACCAACAACGCCAGTATTGACTTTAATTTCTACACCTTGTTTTAAGAGATATTTTTCTGCCTTATCAGCATCAGAGCGATCAAGCATATTCATAACCGTTGGTGCCATTTCCATCATGGTTATCTTGATATCATCTTTTTGCAGGTTATATTTTTTAGCTAAATCACCACGCCAAGAATTTAATTCTCCGGCCATTTCAGTGCCAGTAAACCCGGTACCAACAACGACAAAGTTAAGATACTGTGCCCGCTTTTCGGGATCGCGTTCTTTAGAACCTAAATGAACCATCATATCAATGTGGTCACGTAATTGCTCTGCATCGTCCAGATTGCCTAAAACAAAGCCGTTTTCTTTAACACCAGGAGTATTAAAGTCATTAGGCTGCGAACCAATAGCTAATATGACATAATCGTAGGGATAACTGCCGTTATCGCCAATAACTTTTTTGGCAGATTGATCAATTTTGGTAATATTGTCAGTTACAACATCAACATTTTTTCTCCGCGAAAATAAACGTTGCAGATCATATTTCAAACTTTTGGCTTCTACCCTGTTAGCCGCAACTTCATGAAGTGAAGTCATCATAGTCATATAAGGATTTTTATCAATCAGCGTGATTTTGATATCATGCCGCTTTTTTAATTTCTTGGCAAGGTGCTTAGTCGTATACAGACCACCATAGCCGCCGCCAATAACTACAATATTTGTTTCAGCCACTTTTAACACTCCTTAATGCGAATATACTAGTTATATTATATTATACTAGTGTTTTGGACTATGGTAAAGTGGTCACTTTCACAAACTATGTTCGTAATATTTTACTTATACGATTTAATTGCTATAATTATAAGTTTCCGCTTTCATATTTTGTAGTTGCACAAAGTAGAGCTCTATCTTATAATTATAGTAAGTGAACACGTACACAATGTTATAATCTTTTATTATTACTGAGGGAGATATTATGAAAAAGAATAATTTAATATATAGTACTGCCATTCTGGCACTCTCTACACTTTTATTAAGTGCTTGTTCAACAACAGCTAAGAAAAGTTCTTCAAGCGATTCTAAGCCAAAGGTAAGCAAAGTTGAGAAAAAGAAAGCTCCTAAGCAGATTGCCGGTGGTAAACTGCAAGACGGTGTTTACAAATTAGTAGAAGACAACTATTTCAACGGCTATCGTGTTAAAGTATCTATGACCGTTAAAAATGGTAAAGTTACTGATACCAGTTACGATAATGTAGACAAGAGCGGCAAGTCCAAGGCTAAGGATGCTAAATACGAAGCACAAATGAAGAAGTATTCTCAAGCAAAGATTGGCCCTAAAGAATACATTCCAAAATTACAAAAATCATTTGCCGCAAGTGGTGCTAATTCGAGCGCTATTCAAGTTGTTACTGGAGCCACTAGTTCCAGTAATACTTTAAAGAACTATGTTAACCAGTTGACTCAGGCTGCACAAAAAGGTGATACAGCTACCATTCACATCAATAACAATAAGAAGATGAAAGATGGTACGTATAAACTGGCTGAAAAGAACTATAGTCACGGTTATCGCCAAGTTTTAACTATGGTAGTTAAAAACGGTAAAATCAGTGACTTTACTTACGACCAAGTTAATAAAAAGGGCGTTTCCAAGACCAAGAATGCTGCTTATGAAAAGCAAATGAAGAAGGTTAACAAAGTTGGTCCTAAAGAATACATTCCAAAATTACAAAAGGAATTCATCAAAGCTAAAGGAAATACTGAAAAAGTACAAGCTGTTTCAGGAGCAACAGAATCTTCTCATTCATTTATTGCTTACGCTGAACAACTAATTAATGCCGCTCAAAAAGGTAAAAGCGGAACTATCAAGGTTGACAATATCGTTTACCAGGAATAAAAAGATAATTAGTTAATCACAAAAAGAGTGACATTTAGCCGCTCTTTTTTATTAGGAGAAATAAATTATATGAAGAAGCAAACAAACAAGTTTTTGCTGCTACTTGCATTACTAATTACAAGCTTCAGCCTGACAGCTTGCTCAACTCAGAGTAAAGACACAGCACCGGCCAAAACCGCTGTTACCACTACCCCTACTTCAGATACTCAATTTCTAATGGGAACAGTTTGCACCATTAAAATTTACAATAAACACCAACAGAAAGCTTTAAAAGCAGGCTTTAAAAGAATTAAACAATTAGCCACTGAAACCACCGTTAATCAAAAAGGCAGTGAAATAGACAAAATTAACAAATATGCCGGAATTAAACCGGTAAAAGTCACTCCCACCATTTATCGTATGTGTAAAGATGCATACTATTACAGCAAAATTTCTGCTGGAACCTTTGATTTAACAATCGGACCAATTACCAGTTTATGGCGGATTGGCTTTCCTGATGCTCATAAACCTAAGCCAAGCACCATCAAAAAGCGGCTGCCGCTGGTTAATTATCATAATGTGATTTTTGATGATCAGAAACAAACTGTTTTTCTTAAGAAAAAGAAAATGATGCTCGATTTAGGTGGCATGGCCAAAGGATTTATTTCTGATGAAGTCATGAAAGTTTTACAAAAAAATGGTGTGACCAGCGCGATTATTGATTTAGGCGGAAACGTTTATGTTATGGGCAATTCTCCTACGAATAACAGTAACTGGACGGTAGGTATTCAGGATCCCAGCGCTGCGCGTGGTGATGCCATCGGCTCTTTACCGCAAAAGAATGCAACTGCAGTAACATCAGGTATTTATGAACGATACCTCAAAGTCGGTAATAAAGTTTATAGCCACTTAATGAATCCTAAAACGGGTTATCCTTGTCAAAACAACTTGTTAAGTGTCACAATTATTGCCAAGCGTTCAACCACTGGCGATGGCCTTTCAACTGCTGTATTTAATCGCGGTTTGAAAAAAGGCTACGACTATGTGGAACATAAACCTGGCGTAGAAGCAATATTTATCACCAAAAAGAAAAAAGTATATATTACTTCCGGTTTAAAAAACAAATTCAAATTGTTTTCAGGTAATGGTTACCGACTTGCAAAGCTTAAAAACTAGTAATTAACTTTTCTCTGTTAAATGATGTTCTGAAAGGAAAATTCAATGGAAGCTAAAACGAAGTACAGTCATTTCACAATAACTGATTTTTTTGAACTGGTGCGGCTTAATACCAAGTTAAACAGCTTAATGCCGTATTTATTAGGAATACTGTTTGCTTATTTTTATTTTCATACTTTTAATTGGCAAAATTCTTTAATATACCTAGTTGCTCAAGGCGCGATTGCCTTATTTGTTACTGGTTTTAATAACGTTCAAGACTATCGTCTGGCTAAAAGCAAAGATTATCAAAAAGAACACAATTTAATCGGTAAGCGCAATTTATCGCCAGCAACTGCAATGGCAGTTATGCTTAGCCTGCTTTTAATTGCAGCGGTCTTAGGCATTTGGCTAACTGTCCGAACTAATCTCTTTATTTTACTAATCGGTGCCCCCGGACTTTTTGTAGCTGTATTTTACACATACGGTCCAGTGCCTTTCTCCAGGGTACCATTGGGAGAAATTCTTGCTGGTTTATTTGAAGGGCTGGGAATTATGTTTTTAGCTGTTTATATCAATTCACCAGTAAGTCAATTAGCCTATTTAAATTTTGATTGGCCGCAATTTAATGTCGGAGGCAACTTAGCCAATCTATTATTAATTTTTTGGGTAGCTTTACCGCAAGCATTCTTTAACGCGGCGACAATGCTGGCGGACAATACCTGCGATTTGAAGCAGGACTTGGCTAATGGCCGTCACACCCTACCTTCATACATTGGAGTTCAGAATTCCTTAAACTTATTCAGCTTTTTAACTCTGGCCCCATTTGCTATAGTTGCTATCAGCGTCATATTCCGTCTTTTACCCATTTGGCAACTATTAATTTTTGTAACTTTGCCGAAGCTCTATAAAAACGTGCAGGCATTCAGGCAGAAGCAGACCAAGGATATGGCTTTTTGGGTTGATGAAGATAACGTCAAGCACAGAGTACCCACAACTTTTGATTTAGCACCGCAAAACTTGTTTTGGTTTCAATTAATGCAAGTCTGCGGACTAATTTTAGGCATTATCTTTCATTAAATAAACACAATAAAAAGCACGCTCAGGATGATATGACCCCCAAATTTAGGACAAATTTGGGGGTCATCTTTATGTCTAAATTTTTTAAAATTCAGCATTGTGATATCTCCGAACTGTTAGCAGATAAATAACAAAATAAACTAGTAACATCAATACTATTGGTAGCCAAACTTTATAATATGCTGTTGGCAAAATCTGATCAAAAAATTTTAAGCCAAACAAAACATCAAAGACACCAAATGTTGCAGGAACAAAGAACAAAAGTCCTGTTTTGCTCTGCCATGTTCTTTGAGCCAGCCTCTCATTCGCTAACTTCTGTTCTCTTTTAGCAGCTTTTACTACTATCATTAAAACAGTAATCAGACTTACGCCAAACACAAATGCCACTGAATAGCCCAAGATCTTCATTTCTTTACTCATCCCCAATATCAGCTGATAAGTAGCCGCCTTAGAGTTGCTATAGAGACGACTATAGACGGCACTACTTTGAGCCCGTTTATGTTCAATTTTTAGTAGAAATGGCCAATCTCTATCGAAACTGTTTAGCTGCACCAAAGTCAGATATTTAGTTTTACCTTTAACCTTATTTAATTCTGCAGTTGAACAAAGTGCAATTGTTTTATCTTTTTGACTGCTATTAGGAACGAGTTCGCGGAAACTTTCACCTGCTAAAGAATTTTTATTCAATTGGTCTAACTTGATAGCTTTGACTTGAAAATTGCTTCTGCCGATATTTTTGACATACTTAATTGGATTATCTGCCAGTTCATTACGAACAAAATAAAAGTGCCCTTTTGTTTCTTTATAATGGTAAGTTTGCTGCTTCTTAATTTTTAGTTGAGCAACATCGTTTTTAATATTAGCGGTATTGCTGACAATTACCCCATCATAATATATGCCCCTTTTAATAACTTGGGGAAAAGCATTAAAGTCATGACTTAAAGCGAGAGCGCCCATAGTCAAAGCGAAGAGTAGTGAAATGATAGTAAAAACGCTGGCATAATGGTGAAGCTCCAGCTGCGTTTTTCCCTTAGTTAATTTGATTTTGGCAAACCAACTTTCAGGCACCAAGCTTAATAACGAGTGGCAAAGCAAATAAGTACCTGATACAATTGTGACAAATGCTGGCAATACAGTGTTAACCAAGCTATGGCTAGGTAGATTTAACATAAAGTAGCCTGCAACTACTGCCATTAACCCTAAAACCACTTCAATTATTTTTAGCCCTGAATGTTTTTGAAAAATTGCAGGTGCATCTTCTTTTTCAGCTAAACTGCTTAAAGTGGATCTGGTTATCCTCAAAGTTACTACAATACCGCCAACAATTATTAGAACCACCAGTAACATAACGACTTGCATGCCTGAATTTATCCGCAAAAAACTAATAATGACGTTAAAATTCGGCATATCTGGTTTTATCAAACCGCTAAACAACTTAATAATTAAGGATGCTAGATCCAAGCCCAAAATAATACCAGCTATGATCATCAGACTACTAATAATGAGGGTCGCACAAAGTTCTACAAGTCCAATTCGCATGTTCTTTAATCTTTGCACCAAGATCACCAAACTTTCTGGTTAGCTCCTTCAAGTAGACCACCTTTTGAATTAATTATAGTTAGCGCTACCAACTTTAAAATGAGCTAGCCAATATTTTGAACGTTTCTTAACTTTTTGTTTTTATTTATTGAAAAGAAACCCCAAAATTATGCAACTTTGGGGACTTAGCACAATCAAATAAAATCTTTTTAAGTTTATTTATTTGCAATTAAAAGTTTTTCTAAATCTTTACCGTATTCAGACATACCAGCTAATTTAATACTGTCAATTATTTTCGTCGCCGTATCTATATATTTCTTATCATGTTCATAATGATATTTAACTACATTATCAAATACGGGTATTACTTCTTTATAAAAGAATATATCTGGCTGTGCTTTAATTTGATTTGCATAATTAATAAAAGTTTCTGTTTCTTCAAATTTTTCGTCTTGAATACACAAAATCAACATGTTGATAACGATACCCAAAACTACTTTTTGTATTTTGACACTGCTGGATCCAATAAACTGCTTTACTAACCTTTTAGATAGCACCAAGTTGCTATTCAAATTATAAAAGCTCATGAAGTTACAATATAAAATCAAACCATCTTCATCAAAATTCGCAATATTAAAAACTTTTTCTTTCATTTTATTTATAGCATTTCTATCCAAATGTGTAATATCTTTATCAATTATTGCAATATAAATATTAATAATAAGTATTTCATCATCTTTATCCGGTAAACTACTCTCTACTACCATATCTCGTAATTGCTGTAATCCTTTTTTAGAGTTTCGATAATATGCTTCATTTGCCATTCTACTTATTTCCAATTTTTGTTGATGGAGAGTTTTATCACTTTGATTCAATTTACCAAAAAAATCAATTAGTGAAATTTGGTTAGAATGTAACAAGTCTATTAAATCTTCTGCAGAAATTCGGTTTAAGTTTTTCTCTACTTTCGCATAGAATGAAGGACTTATTATATCTTTTGCCCACTGCTTCTGTGTTTTTCTTTGACTTATCCGATAATTTTTTAGCAGCTCCCCAATTGTCATTTTTATTTCTCCTAATTTTAAGCTATCAAATATGACATTCCACTCTTTCTCATTATAGCCAAAATATGCTAAACATATCGTTAAGTTATGAAGAAAGTTAAAAAATAAGCAACAGTCCAATCGACTTTGCTTATTTTTTGTCGCGAAATGTTGCATAAATTTCTACAGCTTTAGGAGATACTAGTCCAATTTTAGGATGAACTTCAAAATCCAGTCTTTTTATAATTATTTTTTTGTAAGTACAATTTTTTCATATAGAGTAACTGTTAACAAATAATAGCCTAAATAGAGAACAATAAAAATAGTAAATGGAATCCAAATATTATGGTAAGGTGACTTCAGCAACGAACGAAACAGTTGTAACCCACAAAAAACATCGACTATACCTAAAATGGCAGGCATAGTAAACAAAGTACCAATTTCTTTTCTGATTGAACTACGCAATAATCGTGGCCTAGCACCAATTTCATGCAACATCTGGTAGCGAACCTTGTCACTGGCAGCACCACTCAAAACTTTAAACATCAAAGTAGAAGCCAGCATGGTCAAAAAAGCTAATCCTAAGAAAAAGCCCATAAATTCAAACGCACTAGTAAAGCCGAGCACATTGCTATAATAGTATGGCTTTGAATTAAGGTAAGTATCTTTGTAGTTACGATTTTCCCTCAATTGCTGCTTTTGAATTTGATTGATCACCGGAAAATCGTGGACAAAGTCTTTGACGTTAATGTAGCTGACAAATTTTTTCTGACCACCAATACTCTGCCACCTTTTTGGTGAAACTAGATGTATCTTCTTAGGAAGACCATTAGGCACCATCTGACTGAAAATACTATTTTCCGTAGTTTGCGGTTTATCCAGTTTAGCAGTAGCCAGCGTTTTTACTTTATAAGTGGGGGAATTGTTTTGACTGTCATGAAAATAAACTGCTACTTCTTTCAGCGGCTGCTTGTTAAATTCCGCTCGGTTAAAGTAGAGATGCATCCCCTTTTCTTTGTAATGATATGTTTGCTTATTAGTAATAGTTAACTTGGCTTCTGCTTTTTTAACTGCTGGCGTTTGACTGATAATTGTAGCATCATAATAAATCCCTTTTTGCGCTTCATCTTTCATGGAACCAAAATTAAGTCCCACGGTAATTGCACCAAGAGCCAAGGCAAAAAGGATTGAAATCGTAGTTAATACCTTGGTGTAACTTTGCAAACGAAATTTCAATTGACCCAGAGTAAATTCATTAATACCACGATATGAAAAAGATTTTTTATTAAGTAGAAAGTTAATAATAGCCGTGAAGACGCCATTAAAGACAAAGAAAGAACCGACAATAATTGTTACTAACGCGGTGGGAATAAGAAGATAAATATAGTTAGTAGGTAAAGTCATTACATAGTAACCGACCGCTAGCAAAAGTACACCGCAAACCGCTTCAATTCCCCGTAAAACTGGATGATGATTTAGATTAATTGGAGTTTGATCTTCATGTAACAGGTCGATTACAGGGGTACGAGTAAGCTTGTGCATATTGCCCAGTGCACCCAAGAGAAAGATAATAACAAAGAAAATCAATGTTCCTATTATGGCGCTCGGCAATATTGCCTTATAGTGAGTAATTTCCAGTCCTAACTTACCTACCAGTACTTTGGTAATTACTGTTGTCAGACCTAGACCCAATATTATTCCAAGCAAAACAGCCAAGAAACCAGTTAACAGAGTTTCACAAAAAATGAGTAAGCCAATACGGGTGCTTTTGGCCCCAAGCATCATATACATACCATAATCATGTTTACGCATGCTCAGCAAAAATGAATTAGCATAAACAAGATAAACCGAGGTAATGATCACAAGCAGAATAATACCAAAGGTAAAAATATAATTCAGGTATGCTTCTCTGCCATAAATATCTTTACTAATAAACACAGGGTTAGTAGCAATTGATAAAAACATGTAGAAAATCATGCTGGCAACAATCAAGCCGGAAAACAATACTAGATAATCTTTTAGCCTATTCTTAATTCCCGTCACGGACAGTTTCCAAATCATTACTGCTCCTTTTCTTTTACTAAAAACAAACTTGTATTAATTCCTGCGCCAATTTTATTCATGTGCGAGCACGATTTTTTCATATAATTTCACCGTTAATAAGTAATAAATGAGATAAAGCACGATAAAAATCGTAAAAGGAATCCACAAGTTCTGGTAGGGGTGCGGTAAGAGTAGTTTAAATAATCTTAAGCCAAAGAGAACATCGATCACGCCCAACACACCGGGCAAAAGAAACAGAACCCCTATCTCATTTCTAATGGATTGGCGCAATATTTTCACCCTTGTGCCAATCTCAAATAGCATTTGGTAACGCACCTTGTCACTAGCTGCTCCACTTAAAACCTTGAACATTAAGGTTGAAGCCAGCATGGTTAGGAAGGCAAAACCTAAAAAGAAGCCCATAAATTCAAAACCGCTGCTGAAATTCTTGATTAACTGGTAACTGCCAGCCTTACTGGAGGTATAAATATCCGCATAAGCGGGATTTTCTTTTAATTGCTGTTTTTGCAATTTCAAGATAGTAGAGTAATCTTGATCAAAGTTTTTCACATTTACGAAGCTGACAAACTTCTTTCGGCCCGTTTTTGCCGCCCATTTTTCAGGTGAAACCAAGCGAATAATTTTAGCGATACCATTAGGAACCATAGCGCCAAAAGCGTTGTTAGCGTATGTTGCTGGCACATCTAATTTTTTAATAGGCAAGTCGATCGTCTTGTAGGCAGGCTGGCCATTTTTCATATAAAACTTAACGTTTTTAACTGGATTATTAGTAAATTCACTGCGATTAAAGTATAAATACTTGCCTTGTTCCTTATAATGAAAAGTTTGCTGACGGGTGATGGTCAGTTTATTTTCAGCCTGCGTGACTTTGGGTGAGTCACTGATAATAGTAGTGTCATAATAGAAATTGCCTTTAAGCTGCTCACTGAGGGTACTGAAATTAAGTCCCACAGTGATAGCTCCAAGCGCCAAGGCAAAAAGCAGTGAAACCACGGTTAAAATCCGCGTATAATCATGCAGCCGAAACTTCAATTGGCCTAAGGTAAAAATCCGAATGCCATGATAAGAAAAGCTTCTGCGGTTAAGTAAGAACCCAATCAGCGCACTGAAAAAAGCATTAAATGTGAAATATGAGCCGGCAACTATCGTTACCAGTGCTGCTGGAATAATGAATAAAATAGCGCCACCGGGAAGACCCAAAATAAAGTAGCCTGCAGCTAAAAGCACTAGTCCCAGCGTTCCTTGAATCCAGTGCAAGACTGGCTGACGCTTGTATGCGACCGGCTTTTGATCATCGCGCAATAGTTCAATTACCGGTGTTCTAGTTAATTTGCGGACATTTTTTAAAGCGCCAAATAAGAAAATCAAAATGAAGAAAATGATTGTCCAGATAACAGCATTAGGCAAAACAACAGCAAAATGCTTCACGGTCAAATCCAAGCGCGAAATCAGGAGCTGAGATACAATGGCAGTCAGACCAAAGCCTAGCAGAATACCCACTATTGTGGCCAAAATACCAGTTATCAGAGTTTCCAAAAAAATTAGTGCACCGATTTTAGTGCTTTTAGCTCCCAGCATCATGTACATGCCATAATCGTGTTTGCGCATGCTCAATAAAAAAGAATTAGCATAAACCAGATAAATAGCAGTAATAATTACCAGCAAGACAATACCAAAGCCAAAGGTGAACCGAACATAATTACTTGGTGCTGCAATATCATTTTTAATAAAAGTGGGATTAATAGTGATTGTGAGGAACATGTAAAAAATCATGCTGGCAACAACCAAGCCGGAAAACAAAACCGCGTAATCTTTAAAACGACTTTTGATTCCAGTTAAGGACAACTTCCAAATCATTTTTGTTCTCCTTATTCATCAGTGTCTAAGTGATCAATTAGTAGATGGTAAAATTCTTGTCTGGACTGCCCCTTTTTTAACATTTGCTCGCCAATCTTGCCATCTTTAATAAATAAAATGCGACTGGCAAAGCTGGCAGCAAACGGGTCATGGGTAACCATGAGAGTAGTAATATCATCGTTTTGATTCAAATCTGCCATAGTAAAGAGCAATTCACGGGCACTTTTAGAATCCAAGGCCCCCGTCGGCTCGTCTGCAAGTAGGATTGCCGGTTCATGCACTAAGGCCCTAGCTGCTGCTACCCTTTGCTTTTGCCCACCGGATACCTCAGCAGGATACTTGGGCAATATCTCTTTAATCCCTAACCTAGTTGCAATTTTATCAACTAAGGGATCGATTTTCCTGGGAGAGATGCCCCTTAAACTTAAAGGCAAGGCAATGTTTTCACGATTAGTTAAATTCTCCAAGAGATTAAAATCCTGAAAAATAAAGCCAATTTGCTTACTTCTAAAATCCGCCAACTGATTAGCGTTTAAAGTACTGTTGTCTTGGTGATTAATAAAAACATTACCAGTTGTTGGCTTGTCTAAAGTTGACAAAATATTAAGCAAAGTTGTTTTACCAGAACCCGAAGCTCCCATAATGGCTACAAATTCACCCGAATTAACTGCAAAATTAACTCCTTTTAAAGCCTGGTATTGCTTTTCGCCCCGCTTGCCGTATGTTTTAGTAACTTGATCTACTCGTAAAATTTCAGTCATTTGTAAAGTCCTCGTTGTAATACTTCTGTACTATTTATCTAATACACTAATGAAAGAAAACAAGAATGTCAATAAAAAATAAGCCTTTCAGAAATTGAAAGACTTATATCAATGTTATTTTCCTAATAATAGTGGCTAGCATAAAATGTTAACTTTTTATTAAAAATATCATTTTTAACCCAATCTACGTAAAACTTTGTCGAGTGGAGTAACAATAATTGGTGTCACAATAGCTGTAAATACTGCTTCCACAAGTCCATTCAAGCCGAGAGCAACTATTAAAGCTGTAATTAAAGGTGTACCTTGACTAAAACTGCCTAAATGTCCTAGTAATTTAGCGGAATTACCCATGAAAACCAGACTGGTTAATAGTATTACAAAAGCAGTGTTAGTTAAAGAAGTCACTGCGCCTGCAATCGTGTAGCTTATTTCTTTAACACTGCTTTTCTTTTTAGCCGTGAATTTTCCAATCATTCCTGGGAAAAAGCCTGCTAGGACGCTGGGAACTACGGCAATTAGAAAGTTCTGGAAAAGCATCAGGCTGACAATATCGCCAGGCTGAGTATATGCCTGCACCATGCGGGCAATGCCCCAGAAAATGCCAAAGAAAGTCCCAGCAATTGGCCCCATAAGCAAAGAATAAACGGCAACAGTCAACGGAATAGTCGTTACAGCAGGCAAAGTTGGTAGTATGCGAATGTAACCAATATTGGGTATGAGAGTTTGCAATAAAAAGATTGCGACAAATATAGCAGTAATAGCCAGGTTTTTTGTTTCTTTTCTGTGCATTTTCATCCTCCTTAAAAAAACACCTTGCTATTATATTGCTTGATCTTATTAGTCGCAAATAATTTCTCCGTTATGGATTAGTTTTAATAATATTTAACGCTCTAAAACCATAAGAATTTCTATTCTAAAACTGATCCATATTCAAAGAAATGCTTAAAGTTTTCGGCTTCAGTGAGCAGTTTCTCTCGGTTATCTACCTGTGAGAGCTTATAACCGACAAAATACGGTGATGCCGTATAACGCAAGATCAATTTAGCACAAATACCCCGATCAAAGCGCGGATAGAAAAACAAGTTATAGGAGTTATTACGCCCTTTTGATAAAACTTTTAGCATATACTTTGCTCCGCTTTGAATCCAGTCCGACCACTCATCAATACTGTTTTCATTAAGAAGATTAAAATCAAGTTCAATGTAGCCCTGAATTGGATGTGTGCTCACGTTAACCTCAACCCCATCTTTATTAAAAAGACTTATGCCCTCAAAATTATTGGGTTGAATATATTTATAACCATCCAACTTTTCCAGACCCACTATTTGCATGTGGGGGTGTGCAAGAGAGCCACCAGAATTTTCGCCATAATTTTTATACCATAAAACCGATCTGAACTTGTGTGAATCATTCATCTGCTTAAAGCATGATAATGAAAAACGCATCAAAGAACGATTATAATCAAGCGAATAAGTGGTAATATCTCCTTGATGCTTATTGGACTCAATCAAAACAGTCTGAACCGTATCACGTAACGTATGGTATTTATTATCAAGCCAAATCATCCCACCCTGTTTTTTTAAGATATGGGTCAAACCCGCCACATCACAAAAGGGACAGCCAGAATTATTTTTAACTTTATGATAAGAATTAGGCTTTTCTTTAGCTATGTTAACGTCAAACACTAATGGGTCATTTTCCATTGAGCAATCCCTCCCAAAAACATTCTTATATCTTGCATTTTACTAGGGCCGCAATAGATGGTAAACTGTAACCGCAATTATTTTTTGAAAATTCCAACGGTGGTAGAACTTATGCAATCAAAAAGAAATTTAAAAAAATACAATAACCGCAATAACTTGCTTTTAATTATTATCGGAATAGTTCTGATTTTAGCAGTTGTATTTGGCGTGGTGTTATATAACAATCACGTCGAAGCGCAAAAGCAGGCTAAAGCATTCGCTACAAATCATTTTAACCCTAATGTTAACATTTATGGCGTAGAAGTTGGAAACTTAACAATTAATAAAGCAACTGCCAAAATTAATCGGAAAGCGAACAACATGGTTTCCCTGGAAAATGGTAAAGTTGCACTTGAATGTGACCCTAGCAGCAAGACTATTAAAAAGCGGGAAGTTGCCGCTTATTTTAAAAAGCAACATACAACTATGCCCAATAAGCAAAGCTATGAATACCGCAATACTGATCTGGATGCCGCTAACAAAAAAATGCAAACGATGAGCAACGCCGTAGTTAATTACCATGTTGCAGGCAAAGTTTATAAACTCAAAGCACAAAAATTAATTAACCAGGCAATTTATAGAAAAGGTAAGTACACTTTTCTTAACAGCGAAAACTTAACGGCAAAGCTTAATAAAATTGACCAGGATGTTTCAACAATTCATCAAAGCTATAGTTTTGCGGTTCCAAAAGGCAATAAAGTTGCAGGAAAGAAAATTAGTGTTAAAAACCAAAGCTATGGCTGGGGCGTGCATGTCAAAAGAGCACAAACAGCTGTTGAGCAGGCATTTTTGAATGGAACTAAAAATCTGGACGGCAAAAATTATATTTATGGTCTTGGCTACAGCACTTATGGTTTAGGCTACGGCTTAAATAATCATGGCATAGGTGATGACTATATTGTAGTTTCTCTGCAAAAGCAGGAAATGTGGATTGTGCGCAAAGGCAAGGTGGTTGTTCACCTTAACGATGTTGTTACTGGGACAAAGGATGGTAATAAAAATAACCGCACTCCTCAAGGAGTCTGGTATATTCACTATAAGCAACGCCATGCGGTACTGCGTGGACGCAACAATGATGGCTCCAAATACGCTTCACCTGTCAGTTACTGGATGCCGTTTACCTTGACTGGTTGCGGTTTTCACGATGCTGGCTGGCGCGGTGACTGGAGTAAAAAAGCTTATTTAAGAGGCGGCTCACACGGCTGCGTTAATATTAAGCCTAGGGAAATTAAACAAGTCTGGCACAATGTAAGTAAGCATGAGCCGGTTATTGTATATGACTAAATTTTAATCAAATAAGTTAAATAGTATGCTAAAAGACTAACTTTTACTTCAAAGTTAGTCTTTTTTCTATAAAATTTATTGCTCACAAAAAAGACTAGCAATAACTGCAGTTAAGGCTAATCTTTTTAGTAATGATATTTTTAGTGCAACGACATTAGTGCAATTCCGGCCAATATTGTTTATTAGCCTTATATAACTCATCCAAAACCTTTTTACCTACATGGTAATCTGGTATGGTCTTATTAAGGACAACTGCTTCTAAGGCAACTTGATATGAGCCAGATAACGCTGCGTCAACTGTCCGTTTTTCGTAAGCTTTTTGCAGTTCCATTAGACCTTTATGAAAAGTTGGGATCTTACCAATGCTAATGGTTTCTGCACCCATGCTGCCAATATATGCTGGAACTTCCACTACGGCATCTGGATCAAAATTAGATATGGCACCATTGTTCTTTTGGTTAACGGTGAAACGTTCGCGGGTATTATGGATAATTGCGTTAGCAATATCAACGATGTAGTTGCCGTGAACGCCAGAATTAAGTGAAGAGCCTTTAGCTGTGCCGGCTTTTAAAACGCGCCGACATTCTGTGAAGATTCTCTTTTCACGTCCCTGCATTACCCAGTCACCACGTGTGAAGTTAACATCAGATTCAGCCATCATTACATCAGGCATCAAATAGTACTGCAAGTAGCAGTTAGGGAAATATTCAGGAAAACGCTTGAAAATGGTAATCATGCGCTTGTATGTATCAATCCAATACTGGTCATCAAGAGTTTCGTCATTCCATTGAGCAAGGGTATCAATCTTGCCAGACTGGACGTCCTCACGCAGTTGTGGCAATAAGTCCTGACCGTTCTCATCAATCATTGATGTCCACCAGCCGAAGTGGTTCATGCCAAAGTATTTGAAGGTAATATCTTTTAAATCTTTATGGAAGTATTGTGCAATTGCACCTTCAATTGAAATTGGCATGTCACAGATACAAATTACCTTTGCTTCAGGAAATTCTCGGTAAATTGCCTCTGACAAAATTGCTTCTGGATTAGTGTAATTTAAAATCCATGCATCAGGACAAATTTGCTTAACCTTCTTAATAATAGCGATAATATCTGGTATTACCCTCATTGCAAAGGAAAAGCCGCCAAGTCCACAAGTTTCCTGACCAATAACGCCATTGCGAATACAAATTTTTTCATCAATAGCCCGTTGTTTGTTCAGACCTGGACGAATTTGCATGAATAAAAAGTTTGCATCTTGTAGAGCTTCTTCCAAGTTAGTCGTGTAAGAAACATGAACCGGTGAACCTGTTTCTTTATAATACATTTTGGTGTACTGCCCTAAAAGAGACACTCTTTCTTCATCAATATCATAAAGAACTAGCTGGTTCATATCTAAGTCAGCAGAACGTTGACGTAAAACCTCCAAGATACTTGGTGATTGGGTTGATCCGCCACCAATGATTACAAATTTATTTGCCATTTCAATAATCCTCCTAAATTACTTTCCACTTTCTGATGGGTGTTTTTTCAGATAATCAAGATATTCATCAACTTTATCATGAATACTTTCTACATCAACTCCAAATACTATTTGGATATTATTACCATCTTGCATTACGCCTTTAGTACCTGTCTTGTGTTTTAACAGATCCATATCTAATTTGTTTGTATCTTTAACGTCAACGCGAAGTCGAGTATAACAATTAATCATTTCATCGATGTTTTCTGGACCACCTAGACCAGCTACAATATTTTTAGTTTGATTATCAAATTTTGCAGTGTCTGCAGATTCTGTAGCACTGTCAGTTTGAGCAAGTTTTTCTTCTGCCTGCTCGACAGATTCATCTTCACTTTCTGCACCATTAAGGAGTGTCTCGTCAGCGTTAGCACGTCCAATAGTTGGAATGTTGAAGCGTTTGATCATAAAGACGAAGACAAAATATTCAAGTAAACCGGTGACGACAAACATTATTGGGATGAGATACTGGTGTCCTAGCCTTGCCGGAAAGGCAAAACTGTTAATAATCATATTAATACCGGTATCAAACTGAATATCGATACCAACTATATTTGTCAAAAATAGACTAATTCCGTAAACAACTGAGTGAGCTAGCCATAGTAATGGTGATAAGAACAGGAACATAAATTCCAAAGGCTCAGTAACACCTGCTAAAAAGGCAGTAGTAACAGTTGGAATTAAAATAGCCGCAACTTTTTGCCTATTCTTTGGTTCTGACATCTTCCAGAAAGCAAAAGCAATACCGATAGGTAACGAAATTGAACCAAAATTAGACAGATAACCAATAGATTGGTGCATTGCAGTAATATGACTAGGGTTGCCTAACTCAGCTAACCAAATATTAAACGCACCAGTGTATAGCTTGCCGGCAATTCTGGCAGTACCACCTAAAGGAGTGTAGAACAAAGGCATCCATAAGAAGTGGTGCAGTCCAACAGGTAAAAGCATACGGTTTAAAAAGCCATAGAAGAAGAACCCAATGGAGCCCGTAGTTGACATTACCTTAACAATATTTTCAATAACCCAGTTAACTGCAGGCCAAACATAAGTAATAGCAATTGCAAACAGAATAGTTACAAATACTAAAATAATGTAAACGGATTTTGTTCCTGCATATGGTGATAAATATTTATGGAGCTTAATATTCCCCCATTTATTTACCATCCAGCCCACTAGGATTCCTAAAATAATTCCAAGGAAAACTCCCATATCAGTGACTTGGATACCGAAAACCATGTTTTGCCCAGTACCAAAGAGTCCCTGAGAATTTGGCTTAGCCAAACGGTGGGTTAATTGCAACCATGAATTGTTGGCGAACAAAAAGATTAAATAAGTAACGATACCTAAAATTGCGGCATCAGTTTTATATTTAGGCTTAGCCAAAGCTGTAGCTATACCTACACAGAAAATACAACTTAATTGCCCGATCATACCGCTTGATAGGATATTGTAAATAAAATTACCAGTATCTTTCAAAATGGTCGGCATTAAGTCTAGCTTCAAAATGGCACAGACTGATAAGATAATACCAGTTACGGCCATAAACATAACGGGTTGAATTATTGCCCGTGAAAAAACATTCGCGGACTTCATAAATTTACCCTTCATAATTTTGCCTCCTTTACACTTTTTTTTACTTAAGATTTGGGATAAGGAATTACTTCTACCTGATTTTCCTGCAACTTCTTTTTAAAAGTAGAATCACAGAGAATTGTCACTTCTTTAATTCGAGGTATATTAAATGAAGAACCAAAGTAAAGTGTTTCATCCACAAATGCGGGATGAACCATAAACTCAGTAATTTGATTTTCTTGCAGACGATCAAGAACAGCTTGTATTTCTGTTAAACATTGTTCTTGGTCTGCATGATAAGATTTATCCAAACTGCGAATATGCGGGTAATTCATCAGATCATCAAAACCAGCAATTCCTCTTTGATAAGACAACTTAACTTGATCTTCGATACCGTAGCAATTTCTAACCGGTAACTGATACTTATCAGAAATACGCTGAATAAGAGCTAAGTTCTCAGGAAAAGAATGAACATGGTGGTGACTATCTAAATGAGTCAGCTTCACTCCTTTACTTAACAAGAAATCGACTTGCGCGCACCACTCACGGTAAATTTCCTCCGGATCCATTTCACTGCGGTGTTTTTTATAACCAGCTAAATGGTAGAATTCGCCATTAGCATCAACCAGCGTTTTGGCATCCGTCATTGGTTTACCAGTCGTAATGTTAAGGTGACAGCCAACTCCTAAGTCCTTGTTTTCACTTGCTAATTTGATTGCCTCTAAACAACCCGGCATATTTGCCATAAGCGTTGTGGAAGAAACCATCCCATCTTTATACGCTTTAATAACTCCTCGATTTACGGCCAGTGAATAACCAAAATCATCGGCATTAATAACAACTTGCTTCATTCACACACACCTTTCAAATCATTTAAAACGCTTTCTTTCAACAAAGTTAATATAGTATAATAAAAGCGCAATAACAATAAAACACATGAATTATGATGTGATTTTCAAAATGGGAAAATATTTTCAAGGTAGTGTGATAAATGACAAAAATCTTTCAAATTGACCGGTTATTCCCTAATAATCATTTGCGTCATCAAGATATTAAAGTGATTGAGTCGATCGTTGACTCCATTATCGCCAACGATAGCTTAGATATTCGCTACATAGCGAAGAAAAATTATCTGTCAACTGCTTCAATCAGCAGATTGGTCAAGCGCGCTGGTTTTGCTAACTTTAAAGAATTTATCTTTTTCCTTTCCTCTCGTTACAAAACTCATCCGCTAAAGACCTTTGCCAACCTGCCATTTGTTCACTGTAATTTAAGCGCTGAATTAGTTGCTGATTTTTTCAATAAAATTAAGCTGGAAAAAAGAACTTATTTATTTGGTGAGGGCTTTTGCAAGATTTTAGTTAATTACACTTACCGCAAACTATTACTTAAAAAAATTTATGGTGTAGACCTGGATGGCGTTGAAATCTCAATTGTATCTGATCAATCGCCTCATACTTTGATTACGTTCTCACAATCTGGAGAAAATAAAAATGGTTTGATCAAAATTGCAGGTTGTAAGAAGGATGGCGGCGACATTATTACCATTACTGCTACACCACACAGCACTTATGCCAATATAGGTGACTTAGCCTTCGTCGTAGAAAGTGGCAGTGGTGTACCCGATTCTGAGAACACAAGCCTAAACTATTTTTATGGCAATACTATTAATTTAATTGAAAATATTGTTAGTCAGTATTTATAATTAATTACAAAAATTAATACATTTATGCATGACATTTATTTTTTCTTTTAGTATCAATAACTTTAACTTAGCCTTCTTAGAATCAAGCTAATTTTTCACAAAGATCAATAATAATTCGACTGGTAAAGAATATAGTTGGTATAAACAATTAGTCGTAAAAAAATGCTCCAATAATTAGATTACCTATCCAACTATTCTGGAGCACTTCACTTACTCTAAATTGAGAGCGCCATATTGTAAAGTCTTACTTTTATGAAATTTACATATTAATACAAGCATAAAAAAGCTGGTAAATTATGTTTTTAAACATTCATTTACCAGCTTCTTTTTTAACACTTATTAATATGATATTAAAAATTAAACAATTTTAGTTATAAAGCTGCCTTAACAGCTTGATTGACAGCATCCTTTTCAGCATTAATCAAGTCAACCTTGGACTCAATGTTCTTAGTATCCATTCTGATCTCACGACCAAGACCCGGCTGATCAACCTTTGGCTCAAAGAATTCTTTGAATTCTTCCAATCTCTTTTCAGTATGGAAAATGTTTGAAGCCACAGTAATATAAGTGGTAAATTCCATATCACCACCGACTGTTTTTTCCAGCCATGACCATTGGTCCCGTAGCCAATCCCAAGCAAATTGTTCGCCTTTTGGATTGGCCAAGACATTCGCAAACCAAGAACGCAAATCTTGAGGCTTAACGACTGCAGCATTTTCAAAATTCTCAATAAGTTCCTTGATTTCAGCGGGATCTTTAGTGCTAGTAATACCATCAGTAAGATCGTCCTTATAGTTAGGATCGATGGCAGCTTGATATTCTTTAAGCAAACGGTCAACTAAGCCTGACTCATTATAATTCTTAACTTCATTCATTAAAACATATGGTCGAACTGAAGCATCAATTTCGTTTAAGTTTTGCTTGTGTTCAGTAAAAATTTGGTGACCATCTTTTATCACAGCAGAGTTGTCGGCATACAATGACAAAGCTATTTCTAATGGACGAATTCTCTTGTCATCGTCTGTATCGGAAGCTTGTGCCTGCCAGCCCAACCGTTCGACTTGCTTTTGGGTCAATTTATTAACGAATGCCTTAAAATCTTTTTCTGCAGGTGAATTCGGAGTAACAAATTTACGCAATGAACGAACACTGGAAGATAACGCACTAATGACAATATATGACTTAGAATGCGCAAATTTTGGCAGTAACGGGACAATCTCAGCGTATGAAATTTGTTTACTTTCTGCTAAAAGTCCCAAGTCTTGCAGTAATTGTAATTGATCAACCGGCTTCAACTTAGTAAATTCAGCCATAATATCATTCATTAAGGTTTCATCATAATTAACAATGAAGTGCGAACTATTGCCTACATTTACACGTAAAGCGTGACCGGCAGCACTGCGCAACTCTTGATAATCTCCTAGATCCAGTTCTCTTTCAGACATAATTTGTGGTGCCTTAAAGTTTGCATTCAATGGAATAGCCCACTTACGTCCAACATCTTTGCCTTCACCAATGAAGAATTGCTTTTGGCTCAAAATCAAGTGACCAGCTGAGTTTACTTTGGCGGAAACTACTGGGTAACCCGGTTGATCAAGCCAAGTATGCATGATCTTGCCAATATCTAAATCAGTAGCAGTTGAAAGGGCGTTCCATAAATCATCACCGGTGGCGTTGCCATAATGGTGCTGTTCAAAGTAATACTTAAGGCCCTTGCGCAGGGCATCGTCACCTAAGAGTGCCCGTACCATAACCAGCATCCTTGAACCTTTAGCGTAAACAATTGCACTATCAAAAATTGAATCAATATCAGCTGGATGTTCCACATCAACGTGAACGGATTGGACACCATCAGTGGCATCTCGTTTTAAAGCTGCTGGTACTTCCGAAATTTGGTAAAGATTATCCCAAACATGCCAGTTTGGCTCTAAAGCATCAACTGAAACATATTCCATCATGTTGGCAAAACTTTCATTGAGCCACAAATCGTCCCACCACTTCATAGTAACTAAATCGCCAAACCATTGGTGCGCTAATTCATGAGTGATAACAGTTGCCACATAAGCTTTTTGGTACGGAGTTGCATTATCAGGATCAAGCAAAATTGCGACTTCACGGTATGTGACTAGTCCCCAGTTTTCCATTGCTCCGGCAGAAAAGTCAGGCAGCGCTAATTGCCAAGAATGTGGTAGCGGGTACTTGGTTTGGTAAAATTCTTCGTAAAATTCAATTGCCCGTTTTGCGATATCCAAAGCAAAGTCTAATTCCTTAGCTTGATGTGCTTTAGTCGCAAAAACTCCCACTTTAACGCCGTCTTTGGTTTCAGTAATCTTTGATTGTAATTCACCAAAGGCAAAGGCAATCAAGTAGCTGGACATTCTAACGGTTTGAGCGAAATAGTGCACGCCATCTTCAACTTTAACTTCTGGCATGTTGGCAATTGTAGTTTCTCCCTCATGCTCATCATACTTAAGTGCTAAAGAAAAAGTTGCTTTGGCTTCCGGCTCATCAACACATGGGAAAGCCTGACGCGCAGCTGTTGTTTCAAATTGAGTACCGATAATCTGTTTTTGCACACCATCAACTTGATAGTATGAAGGATAAATCCCCATCATAGAATCGGTCAGCGGTGCAGAATACTTAATCTCAACCTTTACCTTACCAGTTTGGCCCAGTTCGATTGCAATTGCTTCTTTTTCGTCATTGACAGTGAACGGTACTTTTTTGCCCTCACTTGTTACTGAAGCAATCTTCATATATTTCTGATTAATTAAAATAGTATTCTCAATTGCTTCACCGGTAATTGTTGAAGTACCCTTAATACTTTTCTGCTCCCGATTAATGTCTATGAATAAATCATAGTGTTCAGGGTGAAAAGTTTCATAAAAATGTTTAGCAGCCATATTTACCTCCTAAAATACTAATTACTACCAATTTTAACAGACAAAAATAAAAATGACATTAAAACATTCATGTAAGTAATAATTAGCTTTATTAAGATAAATTTTTTCAAAACTAGTAGAATTATTAAATTTTTCAAAAATTTTGTAAGAGTTGCGTGTTATTTCTGTAACAACAATGACACATTGACTGTGTATTATTAACCATAGAATTAATACAGTTAATTGTGGGGATTGAAGATATTGAAGAAAAGTAAAAGTTTAATACTTAAGTTAATTACAGCATTGGCGCTATCATTTAGTTTCGTCACTGCTTTGGAAACTACTAATAATAATTCGTGCACGCAAACGGTACAAGCTGCCAAGATGTCAAAAGCAGAACGTGCAGCCAAAAAATGGATTGCAATGCGTGAATCAGGTGGCAATTATTATGCACGTAATGGCGTTTGTTATGGCAAATACCAATTAAACATTGCTTATCTAAACGGTGATTATTCTAAGAAGAATCAAGAAAGAACCGCTGACAGATATGTTTACGGTCGTTATGGTTCATGGGTTAACGCTAAGAACTTTTGGCTAGCCCACCACTGGTATTAATAAGTATCTCTTTAATGCACTATCCCATTAAAAAACGCAACCTAGCTAATAGTTAGGTTGCGTTTTTATATGTATTTAATTTAAGCAAATGTAAATATCTGTTTAACAGGATATCTAACAGATTTCACTTCGGGTTCTTCATCTTTAGGCCTTTTGCCGACTGCAATTGCCATAACAGGTACAAAACGTTTAGGATCAAGTCCAAAAGTTTCAGCTGCCTTCTTGATGTCATAACCACCGATAGGGTTACTTTCGTAGCCATGGCTTCTTGCTACTAACATAAATTGCATTGCTGCTAATGCTGAATCAATTGACGAATCCATTACTAAAGTTTGATAGTCTGCATGTTCATACAGTGGAAGAAATGTACTGAATACCTCATCTAATTTTGCTTTATCAATCTGACCATTATGATATGCTTTTGTCCATAAGTCACGATAAGACTTATAAGCCTCAGTATCTCCAAATAATAAAACCATGGCAGAACAAGTTTCTACTTGAGGCATATTAAATTTCATAAAATAACTTTTCAGTTTTTCCTTGCCTTCAGGCGTGTCGACTATTACAAAATGCCAGGCCTGCAAATTACATGCGGATGGTGCTGTGGCAGTCTCGTCAATCATTTTTTCAAATTCTTCATGTGAAATTTTTACTGTTGGATCAAATTTTCTTACAGATTGTCGATTAAATACCACATCTTTAAAATTGTTATTTATAATTTTATCGTCTTTCATTACTATCCCTCTTCAACTTCATGTGTTTCTTCCATAAATGGGGCTAAGGCTTTTAGATCAGGTCCTTTACCACTAGGAATATTTTCGGCTCTTGCAACAATCGCCGGATTCATACCTGGATGAGTCAGAATATAGAATTTATTATCTTCAAGAGCCTTAAAAATAATCTTTGGTACATTGTCTAAAGGCATTCCAGTAGTAATATCTTTTTTAGCTTGCTTTTGACCTTCCTTAAATGTTTCACTAGCATAATAAGGATCACTTTTATCAGTATATTTCTCTGGACGATGTTCTTCGGTATGATATAAATCTGTTTTTACGAATGCTGGACAAAATACATGTAAACCAACGTTTGCTTCTTCAGCCTGTAAATCATATTCAACTGCTTCAGTCATTCCTACAACAGCGAACTTAGTAGCATAATATGCAGGCATTAATGGACTTGTAATAAGCCCAGCCATTGAAGCAACATTTAAAATGTCGCCATGTCCTTTTTGCTTACGCATAATTGGGATTACTCGTTTTAATGCCCAAACTTGGCTCATCAAATCAGCGTGTAATATCCACTCCCAGTCACGTGTAGGAAGTTCCCAAATTGGTCCAGGAATTGCAACACCGGCCGAGTTAATTAACAAGTTAATTTCTCCATATTCAGCCATAGTTTTTTTAACCATAGCGTCAATATCCTTTTCTTCGGTTACATCAGTTGGAATACTGATCACTTTTGCACCTATTTTTTTAATATCATTTTCTGTCTTACTCAGTGCTTCCTTATCTATATCAGCAATGGCAAGTTTCATACCTCTTTGAGCGGCCTCTAATGATAATGCTTGTCCAAATCCATGACCTGCACCAGTAATCAATGCTACTTTATTCTTAAATACTTTCATATGCATTCCTTTCTATTTGTATTTGTTATCAAATAACATTTCTTACATCATCTATATTAAGCGCTTGCATAAAAAATAAAATATACAACATCAATAATTTGTTAGATGTTTAACAAATTCGCTAAATTGTTATAAGTTTTGTTTCAGTATTTATTTTTATCTTTACTTGCTACCTTTAAAGAATGAACAATAATATTTTTCTGGGTTCTACAAAACTGTTTTTTCATTTCTTTTGGCGACTCTTGTTGCCCATTACCTAGCCAATCAAGAACAATTTCAGTAAAGCCTCCAGTAAAAAAATGTGCAATAAAATTACGGTCTTCTTTTCTCACATGTAGGTTTTCCTTGCTTATGATTTCATCAATATATCCAAAAAGAACATTTATTTGTGGTTCTCTAAAAATAGTATCAAATTGTTTAATATCCAAGTTCTCGTAAAAAGCTTTGCCTAACGAAGGATTTTCATAAAAGTATTGGAAAATATTATAAATATCGTTATCCCAACTGTCGTAACCCTGTGATTTATTTAGAAGATCAATAATTTCGTTTTTAACTGTCCATTTGATCAGGTCTGGTATATCTTGAAAATGATAGTAAAAAGTGGGCCTGCTTTTATTGGTTAAGGTTAACAATTGTTTTACAGTTATTGAATCTAATGACTCTTTTTTAAGCAATTTTTTTAACGCCTGAGCAAAATCTTTTTTAGTATTCAATGATATTTCTTTATTTTTCATTTTTATTTATATTTTTTACACTATAATTCTAATTAGAAAACTTTCCAGCAATTACTTATTCTCTTCAACTATTTGCCTAACTTTTGCATACCGCTCATCCCATTTATTAATGATTAAGTTATCGTATTTCTGTTTTAATAAAAAGTCGAGCAAGTCCTTTTTATCAGGTCGATCTAAAAACAAATATTTTTGCGGAACAACTATTTCAGGCATAACTGCTCGCAAATGTTTGAGAGAAATTTTTTTAACAGCACATGATTTTAAAATAGGCATAATGCAGCCATCATCTTTAGGCATAAAATAGTCATATATTTCTCCATAATCGTCTTTTTGAATTTCTTGGCCTATCTGAGCTAAAGTAGCAGCATTACTGCGAATCAAAGGTGCACATTTGATAAATAGTTGTATCCCGCCATTACTACCGGTAGTATAAACAAAAGCCTGAAAACTATCTTTAAAAAAACTCTTGCGGTATTCAATTATTTTTTGTCCCGTTACAATTTCTTTTACGTATTCCTCATGCAGAGATAATAATAAAGTAGGTAAAAACGGATCATAAACTTCATCTTTTATTGTACACATTATCAATAATACCTTTCTTTGTTACTAGCTTTTCGTTACTTATGCTCATCATAAATATGTTTAGTTAAACAAGCAACTCTATATAAAAAGGAAATCAAAAAAGATAGTCTAAATTATTTTCATAAAAAAACTGAGCTGTACCCCAACCGTTGAAGTACAGCTCAGTTTTTCTAATCATCTTATGCTCTGTGCCTTAATAAATGAACTTTTGCGGGTTCACCTTTTAACCAAGTAGCAAAGAATGCATAGCCGAAGACCATCAAAGCAACTACAGCCGCCAAAATAATCATATTATTATTGTCCAGCGAAATTGCTTGCTCTTCTTCTAGCAGATTCTTTGACTCATTAACTTGATTGCATAATCCAAAGAATAACATGATTAGACTGCTTAGAGTTAGTAAGCCATTAACTGCCGTTAAAATTTTTATCTTCGTTAGCTTCAAAAAATCATGTCCTTTCTTTCGATTTAAATACCGGTATTATATACCCTCTGGAAATAAATGCAAGACCTTTGCTTAAAATAATTTAAATTTTTTATTTCTAATATGAGTATTATTATAATTTTATAATTAAAACTTCTAAAACCGAACAAAAAGAAGTACAGAATCTGTACTCCCTTTTATTGCCATTCACTTGTTAACCATTCCTGTGCCAGTTCAAACCAATGAGCAGCGTGCGGATTTTCTTGCCATTCTCTGCCTTTAACTACCATATCTTTTCTTGCCAAGGAAAAGCCGTGACCACCACGATTGAAAATATGAACTTCACATGGAACTTTGTTATCATGTAAAGCTTCCGCATACTCAAACGTGTTAGTAACAAGAACCACTGGGTCATCCCAGGCATGGAAAATAAAGGTTGCTGGCGTATTAGTGGTTACGCCCAAAGAACTATCCTTGATAAATTCATCTTGCGGAACTTTATCCTGCTCATCTTCTGGGATGTCAAAACCAATTTTGGTCAAGTTAATTAAAGGATAGCCTAAAATAGTTTTATCAGGCAGAACATCTTCACTCTTAAAGCCAAACTCTTTCTGATACTTTGAAGAATTAGCCATACTGTTGGCAAAACTAGTTACGTGACCACCAGCGGAAAAACCAATTGTGACTATTTTGTTTGGATCAATCTGATATTCTTGTGCATGTTCGCGAAAGTACTTAACAGTAGTCAAAACGTCCAGACCTGCATCTGGGTAAATATCGCCTTCATCCTGAACCAGGTTATATTCCATGACCACGCTGTTAAAACCACAGTTATTGAAAGCCAGCGCTACAGGTTCACTTTCTCTTTGGGACAAATGATCGAAGCTGCCTCCGGGAACTACAATTGCCAGGGGGTGTTTTGGTGTTACCAGCTCGCCAATTGACCCCAAAGTGTATGTGTGCAAGTTGAACTTGCGTTGGTTAAAATTAGTTAATGTTAAATCATTTACTTTCATTTTTCTCCCCCACTTTTACCATGTTTTTTGCTAAAAAGGTTGTTGCTAATGGTACAGTTAATAATACACCAATTAAAGAGTACATTATAATCAAAGCTTCATTAACAAACATTTTTTCATTTAGTACTTCGCCTAAAGTGTAATTCAGACGAATGTACCATAAAAATAATGAAAGGAAGCTGCCAAACATTCCAAATAAAATAGTATTCATTGCTGTTCCCAAGACGTCATTACCAATTTTGGCTCCACTAGCTTTCAGATCTTCATACGAAATTTCTGGATTATGCTTTTTAATTTCCAATAAACCTGAACTCATTGATACAGCTGCTTCAGCTACTGCACCAAGTGTGGAAAAGATAGCAACTGCTACTGCAATTAAGGGATAACTTAAACCCGGCATTTGCGATAAGCCAACCAAAATTTCACCAGCTTCTGGTCCAAGTCCGGCAGCTTGCGCTAACCATTCAAAACCCAGAATGATTAAGCTGGCTGCTAAACAAACAACTAGAGAAGAATAAAATGAATTTTTAGCAACCTGATAATCATGCGTGCCTAAGAAAATAATAGTTACCAGCTTTAAAGGAACGAAAATCAAAATCAGAAGAGGGATACTGATACCCCAAGAAATCAAAATAGCTACTAAGATTAATAGTAAAGTGTTGATTAAAACACTAAAGAAACTACGAATTCCAGTTTCTCCACCTACAATCGTCATTAAGATTGCTAGCACGATCAGTAAGGCAGTTAATGTACTCATTCTTCAATCCCCGCTTTCCGCTTTTTCTCTTCTAAAAACAGCAAGCTGCAGCCAGTAGCAAAGACAACCGTTAAAACTATACCAATCGCTGAGATAATACTCTGTGTGACGCCAAGTGAAAGAGTAAAACCAAAGGTAGAACGCAAAGTGTTATTATCTCGCAAATAGATAATAGTCATCGGCAATTCTTCAGACATAAAGATTAATACCAAAACATTAATCAGAGGTCCCATGATTTCCTGACCCATAGTACGTCCACTTTTAATTAATTGCTTGGCAGTTAAATCAGCTTTAGTCTGAATTAATTCATAAAGACTGGAAATAATATCAGTAGCTTCATCCATTACAGCCCCTAAAATGCCCAGCAAGGTTTGTGCTAAAAAGATGCCGCGAGGATCTTGGGTGGCGTAATCTCCCGTTTCGTATTTGATCTCCGATTCACCGGTCAGGCGCATAATCAAGTAACACAATGCAAAAGAAACAAAAGTACCTAGAATTGTCGCCAACCACGTTGCCAGCATTTTACGATTAAAGCCTTGAACAACCAATAAACTAAAGAATGAAAAAACAATATCAGCCAAACCAAACAGCAAGACAATATAAGAACCGTTAAGTTTGATATCCAGCATGATCACCAGGTAGAAAATCGCCCAGCTGAGTATCATTGATGCAATTAAGTTAAATGATTTTTTACCGGCAACTGCGACCATTAGCGTTGACGTTACAGTCAAAGCTAAAACCAAAACCCAGTCTCGTTTAGGATCCTGAATAACCGGTTCACCATGTTTAACATTGACCAACACTCTCTGTCCCGCGCGAAATTTCTGCGTAACTAATTGCGAGGGGTAATATATATTAGTAGTTTTATAGGTTTGACCCTTAAACTTACCTGACAAGACTTTTAAATGAAGGACCTGCTTTCTGGTTTCATCTTTATTACCATAGACATCTGTACTTTTTTCTTCTAAAGTATCCTTAATCTTAGTATCGGTAATTACAGCCACATCATTTTTAGAATAAATATCTGTCGCAAAATAGGTACAAGCTGTTAGAATCAAACCTATAGCTGCAATTAATACCGCAAATAAGTAGCGCTTTTTAATTTTTTTCAACCAAATCATTCCAATCGATTTATACTTACCTACTGTAACTTAAAAACAGCCATTAAACATAAATTTTAAGCTAAGTTTGCAAAATTTAAATATTATAAAAAACGACTTTTAAGTAAAAGCCGTTTTTTTAAGACCTACATATCTAAGAATCGTTGCCACCAATGAGTCTTTTCTTGCTCAACCTGCATGTCTGCTAATGTTCGGTGAGTATTGGTACTAGCACCTTTCTCGGCATTTTCTTTAGCTTTAGCCAAAATTTCCTCATGCATTTGCTCGCTTGACTTTTCTTCGTCTTGTGCAACCTGAGCTCGTTTTTCAGCCGCAGTTAATGGTTTAGTATCAGGCATTTCGTCTACATCTGTTATGTCATCATCATTGGTTACGATTCCTGAAATATCAGGCAAAACACTAAAATCATCTTCTGGACTAGTAGTTTTAGGAGCAGGCTTTTCCAACTCTTTTTGCTTTTCCAATAACTGTTTATTCTGCTTTTCGATATGATCCAATTGCTTTTGCAGATTACTCAGTGCTGTATTCTGCTGGCCAATTGTTTGCTGTAAAGCATTCAGTAATTTCACCATCTGAGAAGTAGACATTACTTCCTGCTTTTTGTCATCTTCAGGTTTTTCAGGCTTATCTTTTTTAGCAGTAACCGCAAAAACCTGTTGAGCAGCTTCCTGTAAGGTTAAACCGTTATCCTGCGCCAATTTGTGAAAGTCTTCCAAATCCTGCACATCCTGCTTGCTATATAAACGCGCATTTTGCTTTGTTCTGGCATAATAATCAGTCTTACCAGTAACTTTTTCCACAATTAAAGAATATTTACGTAATGTAGCAACACTAATGTGCAAGTGTTTAGCCGTTGCCGAAGGTGCGGTTAATTCTTCAAAATTATGCTTATCTTCATTCATCAGATATACTCCCTAGCACAATTAATTAACCAATTTTATGTAACAACTTTTTCTTATGGTCAAAACGCTCCTGCGCTTTTCCAATTAAGCGGGTAATCAGTTCAGAATACGAAATACCTGCTTCTTCAAACAGCTTAGGATACATACTAATATTAGTAAAACCGGGGAGCGCATTAACTTCTGTCAAAATAACTTTATTATCACTAGCACGTAATGTCGAATCAACTCGAGCCAGGCCACTGCATTCTGTAACTTGATATACTTTTAAAGCATTTGCTCTAACTTTATCTACAATTTCTTGAGGTAATTTTGCCGGAATTTGCAAGGTAGTAGTGGAATCAGCATCATACTTATTTTCATAACTGTAAAAAGTTCCAGCTGCATTGATAATTTGGCCTACGCCTGAAACAATTGGCTTGTCATTACCTAAAACAGCAGTTTCAACTTCTGTACCATGAATGGTTTCTTCAATTAAGACCTTGTCATCATATCTAAAAGCGTCAGCCAAGGCATTATCAAATTCTTCTTTATTGGTAACATGATGAACGCCAACTGAAGAGCCTTGGTTTGACGGCTTAACAAATAAGTCAGAGCCTAGTTTCTCACTGACTTTATCATAATCGCGTTTGGCATTAGCAGCGTCTTCATATTCAAAGCGTTTAATCGCAATCCAGTCAGCAACAGGAACGCCAACACGCTGTGCTAAAATTTTGGTAAATTCCTTGTCCATGGTTACAGCAGAAGCTAACACGTCATCACCAACAAAAGGTTTATTCAAGATTCTGAATAGCCCTTGCAGACAACCGTCCTCACCTAAATTACCATGCACAATTGGAAAGAAAACATCAATTTCCGGTAAATTTTGCAGTTGAATTAAGTTTGAAATATTGGCCACTTCATGTGGATTCTTAATAGTGTATTTAGGATCTTTTAAAACTTTAAATGAATCCTCTTCGCTTGCTAAATAGCCATCATTGGTTATCCAAATTGGGTGAACATCAAACTTATTTTGGTCAATCGCATTATAAATATTGTGGCCTGACATGATTGAGACTTCATATTCAGATGAATTTCCACCAAAAATTAAACCAACTTGTGTTTTCTTAGTCATTATTTTTACCTCTTAGCATTATTTCTTAACTTTTTATTATACGGCAAGAAAAACCCGAAGAATTGTAATTTAGACAATTTTTTAGGATTATTTTTATTATAAGCAAAAAGCCTTGTATAAGGCAAAATCATAAACAAAAAATTTATACTATATTAAAAAAATAACTTTTTATTCCCAGGTTATTTCATAAAGCTTATTTATTTTTGTGGGATGCTTGCCAGGATTAACCCGATCAAAAGACTGGTGGTAGGCTATGGTCAAATAGATATCATTACTAGCAACCAGTTGTAGGCCTTCTAGCTCAGTATAATAACCGGCTATCTCTAATTCACTTTTATGAGACAAATCAATTAGTTCCCACTGTGACGGACTGACTGCATTCCAAGGAATTTTAACAATTTTGCGATTTTGGCCCAATCTGTCGTCCGCAAACTGACTGGAAATATAGATATTCCGATTATTGTCAATGGCAAACCCCTGCAATGAGCCTACCAATCCCATGCGACCAGATAAATGTGGTATTTTAAATGCAGCAATACAATTTACCATTCTGATATCAACATGTTTGGTTAACGTTGTTGCTTCATCAAGAGCATTATTAATATCGTTTAAATAGTAGAGTGCAAAATAGCCGGTAAAGTCATTATCCCCATAGGCTATTAAAAAGTAACGTAAATCTGGTGATACAGTAACTTCTACACGCGCAAATTGATCTCCACTACAACTGACACCAAAATCAGCTCCTGCGTAATTTAAATTGGATAATCGCGGTCGCATTTTGGTATTCGAAGTAATTTTAAAATATCGTGGCAATTCAATACGTGCAATTTGTTTAGACCAGCTGGACCAACCTGAATTCAAATCATTTGGCTTGATGCCAATAAACCACTGCCCATTTCTTCCTGCATACTCCAAAGTTTGTGTATGACCTGCAGCCGTTCCAGCTAAATGTAAAACTGGTAATTCCTTATTAAAAAGAGTATTACTGTTATTTTGGCCACGATAAACAAAAGTATCTCCAGCTACATGTTGCAAAACATAGGCATAGCCATTATTAATAGTAGTTTTCTGTACTACTACTTGCCGCAAATCTTTATCTACCGGGCCGGTTATCCCATCCCAATCATCTAAGTTACTGCTTAAGCTGATACTGATATTTTTTGCCAGCTGCATATTTGCATTATTAATCAAAATACTTTGTCCTCATAAAAGCCTTGTGCAACAAATTATTAAACATCACTATTTTTTTCAATCTTAATAATAGTTAATTTGATTTTGCCTTATAATTTATACTAAAGAAAGGAGAGCTCTTTAAATGATAAAGAAAATTTATACTGCCCTCTTGTGCTTACTTTTCATTTTTCCATTTAGTAACACCAAAGTTTATGCGGCAGAATTCACTCCTGACGAAATAAATAAGGTAACCCATTTACAACAGGAATATGCACAGCTTGATAATACCACTTTTAATTTTAATAATCTTTATCTGAGCAAACCCCAGTTTAAAAACAGATTTAAACAAGGCACACTCGTTCCTGCTTACCTCAATAGTCAATTAGCCTACACCAACTATTATAGACAGCTATTTGGCTTGACTCCTATTAAAGAAAATTCTCAGGATAATATTGCTGCGCAAAAAACTGCAGCTGTACTGGCCGCACTTAATGCTAACCCTAGGATTAACCAACATAGCCTGCCTTTTGAAAAGCGCCCGAAAGTAATTAATAAAAACGTTTGGCAGCTAGCTCGCAACATTTCGAGCAAAGCTAACCTTAATTTCAATACTAGTGATCAATCAGCTGGTGATGTTATTACTGATCTGATAACCGACCAATATAATTTAACAGGCGCTGACACTGGTCACCGAGCATGGCTATTATCAACACGCCTAACATCAACTGGAGCAGGCGCTGCGTATGGTAAAAATGGCTACCGCTATTCTGTTCAAAAAGTTTTTAATCCTGATGATGTTTTTCGTATTCCCAGTCAAGAAATGGTAACTTATCCTAGCAGCGAAGTTTTTCCAATTGAACTTTTGCAAGGTCAAAATATTGCCTGGTCTGTCTATCTTTCAGATCAAAGCTTTAAAGGCAATCCAATAATTACCATTACTGATAAGGATACTGCCCAAACTTATCAGGCTAAAAATGTCCATAATTACAGTAAGAGTGGCTATGGCAATTTTGAAACTATTATCACTTATTATCCTGGATCAATCCCGCTGGTTGTTGGTCATGAATATGAAGTAAAAATCTCAGGTTTGACCAGTTATACCTTTAAGCTGTTTCAACTTAAAAATCCTTCTGAATCAATTCAATAATAAAAACCTCGAAAAGCTGTTTTTTTCGAGGTTTTAGATATTTTTGAACTGAGTAAAACTTTAAAGGTAGCGTGCAACAGCAGTCAACAAATCTTTTTCATTATTAACTATGGTTCCATTAAGCTTAATCAAACCAGTAGTATACAAGTTAACATAATGAAATTGATTTTCAGCAATCTGAGTTAGAGCGTGCAGTTTTTTTTGATTAGTAGCGCCCTGCTGGCGTGTATCAGTGTATAAGCCAATTATGGGAATCTCTTTTGCATAAGCCACACCTATTTCACTGGCAACACCATTATCAATGCTAAGTCCATCAAGAACCGCAACCATCAAATCACTATTGAGTAATTTTGCGGTATCTGCCTGGGCGATCATTTTAGAATCAGCATACGCTTGTTTATCATTAATTGACGCGTTTTCTTGAGGTAAATATAAATCAATGGCATCATCTATTTGCCGAATTTTTGCCGCTAATTGCGCGTTATAATTAATTTCTGCTTGTGAAAACAAGGCATTTGCAAAATAAATTTTCATATGAGCTTCCTTTGGTAAAAATGACCAATTGCTTTTTAAGCCAAGCTACTTAATTGTTTGGCGAGCTAATTTCCCACGGAATTGCGCTTAGGATATAAAGAATGACACCTACAATGACAAAATCTAGGAAAATACTGCTGCTAATTTCCAATACATAACCTAATACAGCTAAACTTTCAACGTTAAAAATTACGGGAATAACTGCCAATACGCCCGCAATTAATATTAACCAAAACCCTGCCCACATACCAGACGCGGTAACTTCGTGGGTCAGCATTTTTGAATTTAAAAATAACTTCATATCACTTATTAATGACCGCAAACTAATAATAGCCATTATCAGTATAATTACATTAACGATTAATAAAATAAAAGCCACATTGCCCCCAAGTGTAACCGTATTCAGATTAAAAGCATCTATTACGTCATATGGGGCATTGTTTTCCTGCTCTTTTAGTTTTTCTTGTACTAACTGGGCATCACTAGATACGCCTTGATCAACATTTAAATCAATGTCATGCAAAATTTGCTTGGCTAATTTCATATTACTGAATTTAAACCATGGTATACCCAACGTATAGTCAATAATATGGTCAGCAATTGGCTGTGTTTGCTTAGTAGTCAACAAATTAGCGTTGCCATTTTTATTAGCACCAATTATTTCTGCTAAAGTATCAAAGTGCTTGTTGATCTGCCTGACAACTACAGCCTCATTGCTATTGTTTCTAATTTGCCCTTTCATGAAAAAGGGATTTAGGAAAGTAGCGGTAATCATGGTTAGCGACACAATCAGAAAGATAATAAAGGACAGAACTTTTTTATAATCCTCGTTCTGCTCTTTATTTATTCTGTGCAAACCATCTCGCGCGCCATTTGCCATATTTTTCCTTTCTAACAGACAATCTCCTTGTCTTCATCAAACATTGTATCTATTGCATGATGTATGGTCTTAATATCGGTAGATTCGATAATTTCATGACCTTCTTTAAGCGCCTTATCAATAGTAGATTCTGAGCAATGTAAGAAACTATACATAAATGATTTTGTACCATAATCTGCTATTTCTTCAGGAGAAACGTCATAATCTTTATTGTCATAATATAGACGACTGATACCTGTCACGGCAAAAGCAATCCCCAGCCGTACTTCTTTCGGATCAAAGTCAACGTGGTTAAATAGCTGTTTCTCCTTTAACCAATCATTAATGGTATTACTCCAAAAATCTAACGACTCGTTACTTTTAAACACCTCTGTAATAATGCGCTTAAGACCTTCATCTTTGATCCCCAGCATTTCAATTGCATAAATAAAGGCTTTAGTGCGAGCACAAACTTCGTCTTCCTTGCTAACACCAAATTTTTGCACCTGCTTATCTAATGTATTGAGAATATTGCGCACTACATCAGTAATCAAGTTTGATTTATGGGGATAATACGATTGCAGTAAGGATTTGGAAATTCCCGACTTTTCTGCAATCATTTGAAATGAAACACTATCCATTCCATTTTCTCTAATTAAGTGAAATGTATTACTTAAAATTGTACGTCTTCTTTTGTAATTTTTACGTCGTGCCATAATGTTTTCTCAGCTCCTATACATTTTGCCTTAATTATACCAATGATATAGAATAAATAAACAAAAAAGGCACCGGTATATTATATGCTTATAATTTATACTAAAGAGAAAAATGTTAGCAGTAAGCCATTTAATATGTCTTTACTTTAAATCACTTTCACTTAACAAATGCATTGAGCGATCATTATATACATAATTAATTCCTCGCGCCAAAAGCAAATCAACAGAAATACGAACCATTCTGTCCGGATAATGGCTATGCTTAATTGTGTCAGTCACTACAATTTGTTCAATTGGTAATTCATTTAGAACTTCGAGCGCGTTTTGTGAGAGCAGTGCGTGTGTGGCAGCAACATAAACCTTCTTTGCACCTGCTGCTAAAACAGACTTGGTTGAAGAGGAAATACGCGATCCTGTATCAATTAAGTCATCTACAATAATACATTTCTTGTCTTTAACATCACCGATCATATCATGTACATCAGCGTCATAACGGGCACGGCGCTGATCTACAATTGCGATGGGAGCATCAAAGCACTGGCCAAAGTTACGAGCAAGTTTAGCACCAGAATGATCCGGTGAAACAACGACAATGTCGTCTTCGTCTTTAGAAGCGATGCCATTATCAATAAAATATTGCGCTAATAATGGCATAGCGTGCAAATGATCAACTGGAACATTATAAAAGCCTTGGATTTGTGAAGCGTGCAAATCAAGTGCGATTAAATGATCCATACCAGTAATTTGTAATAAATTAGCTATGAGTTTAGCAGTAATTGGTTCCCGTGAACGAGTTTTGGTATCTGAGCGTGAATAAGCCAGATATGGTACTACTACATTAACCCTATGCGCTGAAGCACGATGCAAGGCATCTAAAACAATTTCTAATTCCATAAAGTTTTCATTTACAGGATCTTGAATTGACTGAATGACAAAAACATCACACCCCCTGACACTTTCGCCAATATTAACTTGAATTTCGCCATCGCTAAAATGCTGCACAGCAGTTTCGATTAATGGCTTTTTCAATATTTGCGCAATTTTTTCATTTAAAGCGGGATTTCCGCCCAGCCCAATTAGCTTCATTGGGTGCATTAACTGAAGAAGTTCTTCCTTGTTCATAGCTACCTCGTTTTTTAAAAAATACAATCTTTGCAAGTCTATTATAACCAAAAAAGTCCTTAGTGCCTAGAAAAGTAATAATTCAAGCAAAAAGCCGAAGATACTTTCGGCTTCTACTATGCGAATTTACTCTTAATTCTAAAAATTTAATGACCTATTGGAAAAAGTCTTCCATTAAGTTTAGTAATTTGAAACTCTTTACGGCGTAACTTTCATGTTTTTGCCTGGGCATGACCAAAAGCTGTCCTTGAGGAATAATTTGACTATACCAGCGGACATGCTCTACTTTAACCCAGTCTTTTTCACCTACTACACAATAGGTAGGTATTTTAATTGCCTTTAAGCTGTCAACCGACATAAAGCTCTCTGATAATTCTACTTTACTGTCTCGGTTCATGCGTAAGAAGCGCAGAAAACCTTCAGTCAGATAGTGGTAAGGCCTGATGCCATTACCGTTAACAAAAACACCTGCTATCATCAGCTTTTTAAAGATATCTTGGTCTTGACTTGCCAGCATCATTGCCACTAAGCCGCCTGCATCAAAGCCAAAGCAATAGCAGCCTCTGATATGAACCTGCTTAATAAAAGCCGCAAGGTCTTCAACTTCAGTCTGGTAGTGTTCTGCCGCTTCTCCCTGACTCAGACCATGACCCCTCATATCCAGCACATAAACCGTGTAATAAAGAGACAAAGGAGCCACTATCTGGTCAAACATGCCGCCATCTAAATGGTGTCCGTGTAATAGAAGAAGTGGCGCGCCCTTACCTAATTTACTGTAATAAAGTTCATTACCATTTACTTTTTCTCTCATCTTTGGTCTCTCTCACTAGCCTCAATCAACTTCTGATTAGAACCATTTTCCTTCTTATGTTCATGCCACAAGCTACGGATAATAATTTTAGCAATTATGTAATTCGCTTTAAAATTATCAGGAATCATTTTTGAATTAAAGTGATGAACCATGCTGTCTTTGCGTTGCCAGTAATGATATAAAGGCTTGCTATCACAATAAAAGCCCTCTGTTAAAGCCAAGTATTGGACATTAAATATTTGATCTTCCATGAAAGCTAAGTCTTTCTTAAAGCTAAGATGATTCTGGCGCACAATTGACAATTTATAACCCTTGTTCCAGGTGTAGCCTTTAACAGGAGTAGCCAAGCAGTGATTATCACATAAAGAACCAAATGGGTTGCTGATTAACTGGTACGTTCTAGCCTTGCCTTTCATCCCTTGCACAACTTTTTTAGTTGCGGGAACTGAATCCGGCTTATTTTCGTAATCAAGCCAAAAGCCACAGGAAACCATTGCTGCATCGGGATGATCATGAAAAGCATTCACAAAAAATGCTGTATAACCGGAATCTACCCAGTCATCACCATCATGGAAAGTAAAATATGGTGTATCAACGTTTGCAATACCTACATTACGTGCATCGGATAAGCCACCATTATGTTTGTTTATTATTTTAAAGTAGCGGAATTTTTCGCGATAGCTCTCAGCTATTTTTCTACTATTATCGGTTGAACCATCATTGACAATTAACAACTTAAAATTCGGATCATCTTGCTGTGCTAAATGATCAAGTGCACGAGTTAAATATTTTGCAACATTGTAAATTGGCATGATGACAGTTAATTCAGGTTGCTGAGTCATAGCTCCCTCCTTCACTTTTGTTATTATACCATCTTAAATATTAAAAATAACGTAAAGTAAGTAGTACATAACTATAATTTAAACTTTTGCGTTTATCATTTAGTATAATTAAGGACAGTTAAAAGGAGGGAAATAACTGTTTATAATTTTATAGAATATTATAGTTAAAAATAGGCAATTGCTATATAATAATCTTAAGAAAGAACAAAACATAGAAAGGATTGTTATATGGCTAGCTATAAGATTGGTGAAATGGCTAAATTGCTTGGTGTTACTGTCCGTACTTTACAAAAGTGGGATAGTAATAAAACATTAGTTGCACACCGCACACCAACTAATCGTCGCTATTACACTGAAGAACAAGTCGAACAAATTTTGCATAAATCCGGTAGTAAGCAGAAAGGTAAAATTATCGCTTATGCTCGAGTTTCAACTTATGGGCAAAAGAAAGATTTGCAAAATCAAATTGATTTTATTCAAACCTTTTTAAATGCCAAGGGCATTATTATGGATGAAGCAATAACTGATATTGGCAGCGGATTAAATTACAAGCGTAAAGCTTGGAATAAGCTACTTGAAGAAGTCGAAGCAGGTAAAGTAAGTGAAATTTATATTACCTATCAAGATCGTTTTATTCGTTTTGGTTATGATTGGTTTGCTGGTTTTTGTAAACGACATGGTACTAAAATAATTGTTTTAAATCGTAAAAAGACCTCTCCTGATCAAGAATTGGTTGATGACTTAGTAAGTATCATTCAAGCTTTTTCTTGTCGCTTATACGGATTACGTAAGTATAAGAAGCATTTGGAAGCTGATAAAAGCTTAGTTGAGGAAGATACTGATGATAGTAACTAAAACTCAATTAGTCAGATTATGTCCTAATCAGATAATGACTAAGCAGCTTGTAGCCTTGTGCGACTATCGTCGTTATTGTTGGAATCAGGGCTTAGCTACTTGGAATGATATGTATGAAGCTAATACCATTAATCCAATAGATAACCCTAAGCCCAACCAATATCGAGTACGTAATGAATTAGTCGCTAACAAAGAAGATTGGCAAGATAAATTATCAGCTCGTTGCTTGCAATTAGCAATTAAAGATTTGGCACAGGCATGGCAGAATTTTTTTGACAAAGCTCAACCTGATTGGGGCAAACCACAATTCAAAAGCAAAAAGGCGGCCCGTCAAGGCTTTAAAACAGATCGAGCTAAGATTATTAATGGCAAATTACGTTTAGACCGTCCTCGAGGAGTGGTTAAAGAAGACTGGTTTGATATTAAACTAGCAGAAAAGCCACAAATGACGAAATTGTTAACCGTTAGTATCTTAAAAGAGAGCGGACATTATACAGCAGCTTTAACTTATCAATTTGAGCCTAAGGTAAAGGCAAAAACTGGTCAAAAAACTGCAGTTGATGTAAATATTGGTCATTTTAATTGGACAGGCGGTAACTTACAAGTTTTACCTAGGAAACTAGTTAAACTATATGAGCGTATCAAACATTATCAACGTCAACTGGCACGTAAGCGAACAGTAAATGGTTTAAAAACAGCTCTTAAAAGTTGTAATTACCAAGCAGTGAAAAACAAACTGCAACGTGATTATCGTAAAGTTAATAATATTCAAACTGATTTACTGCAAAAGTTCACGACTAAGTTAGTAACTGATTACGATCAAATTGTCATTGAAGATTTAGATGTTAAAGCAATGAAAATGGGAATAGCATCTAAAGGTTTACATCGTTCAATGTTTGGAAAGTTTCGGCAGGAATTAGTTTATAAGTGCAAGTGGTATGGTAAAGAATTGGTTTTAGCAAGCCGCTTATACCCATCCACACAACGTTGTGCTAACTGTGGTTACATTAAAACTGGTCCAGAAAAGATCACGCTAGCAGGCAATGTTAAGCACCATACTAAGCACAATGAGTATATTTGTTATCAGTGTGGCTATAAAGCCGATCGTGATGAAAATGCGGTGCGTAATTTATTAGCACTAGCCAAGTAAAAAGTAATAATGGGGCAGGATATGTCCTCAAGCTGTAAGAGTTAGTCAATGTGATCACCTCAAGAGAGATATCAGAAAACTAATGAAGACGACAGTAAGTAAAATAAAGAAAGGAAAAATATTTTCTTTCGGAAAGTAGAAAAAACAAGAAATTCTGCTTTCTTCTATGTTTTATATATCAGCTAATTACATATGAAAAAAGCAAAAACTATTTTAGCTATTATTACAATGTTATTTTTTAGTACCATTTTATGTGGCACTGCTACCCAAACAGTTAAAGCAGATGATTTGCCCGTAATTTGTTTGGGAACATCTTTGACTGAAACGCAAAAAAATGGCACCTTAAAAACACTTAGCGAGCCTCTAAAGGGAGCTAGCTATCAAACTATTACCATCACAGGTGCCGACTTAGTCAAATACCTTAACCCATCTGGTGCCAACTTTACTACTAATTCCGGTGTCTGGTCTAGTGCGATGATTGAAAAGACCGCTTCTGGTAACGGTATTAACGTCCACATCCTTGACTATCAAGGGCGTAACAATATTACCACAATCACATCTGATCAATACAAAAACGCTGCTTTAACTGCCGGTATTTCTGATGCTAACATTTATGTTACCAGCGCCGTTCCTATTGACGGTTCCGGCGCTTTAGCCGGTGTCTATGCCGCTTACAGCAAAACCGGAGAAAACTTAAATCAGAGCCAGGTTAATGCAGCCCAAGATGAAATAAACACACTCAGTAAAATTACTAAAGAAAATAAAGATAAAGACGGCTACAGCGATGCGCAACTAAACAATGCTGTCGCAGGTGCAAAGCAGGAAATGGGCAAAATCGGTAACAATATCTCAAACAGTCAGATTCACGACATTGTTAACAACCAAATTAATATCAATCATCTTGGCGACGTCATTAATAATAATCAGAAACAGCAAATAATCAACATCTTAATTGAAGTGCGTGATTCTGGTGCTTTAAAAAATCATAAATTTAGAGACCAGGCTGATGCTTTATCAAAAAATATTAAAAAGAATGCAAAAGACATTTTCGATAAAATAAATACCCCGGAAAACCGCAATTGGTTTGAACAAATTTGGCACAATATTACCTCATTTTTCAGTCATTTGTTTGGCGGTTTAATAGTCACTACATTTTAACTAATTACATTTGGTCCATAAACTTATTTAATGTATGGTCAACAAATTCGTTACCGCGATTATTGGCATGGCCTTTAGTCCATTCAAATTTAGTCTGAGAAAATTCAGCCAAGAGCTGATCCAGTTCCTGCCAGCATTCAAGATTTGCAATTGGGCCCTTAGAGCTTTTGGTCCAGCCACGCTTTTTCCAACCCTTAAGCCAGCCTTGGGTAATCGGATTTAGAACATATTGAGAATCGAGTACAAACAGTAGCGGCTGGTGGTTAAAGTTTAACTCAAGCAATTTTTTGAGAGCTTCAATTAATGCAGTTAATTCCATTTTATTATTAGTCGCACCAAACTCACCGTTTGAATCATAAGCAGACTTTTGTTGGCCATCTTCTTGCCATTCAATTAGATAAGCCCATGCGGCTTTATCCGTTGCACGCACATTGCCACCTTTAAAATTGCCGGTATTACGAGTGCCGCCATCTGTATAGATTGTGGCAAAAAAGCTGGACGGATTTGCTTTAGTTGTCCCGTTTAATGCTCTATTCTTTTTAGAAGAAGTTGCTGGAGCAGAAGGATTATTCTTGATTTTATGGCTTTCTCTTTGAATCTTGGCAATTGCCTCTTTTAATGAATCCTCGTCTTTTTGAAAGACCTGTTGAACCGTTTCGTGATCCCAATCCAAATATTCTGTAGCATCCGTTATCTTGCTAAAAGATTTAAACTCGGCCTCAGAATAACCATCAACCTGTTTGCGGGCTTCATCCCAAGTGCGATAAACGCCTGGCTTGCGGCCCTTTTTTACTGCATAAAATTTCATATGTTCCCCTTTCACTAATTTGTCTAGTCAATGCTAAAATAGATGTAGTTCTATTTTTAAGGTGGTATTATGTTCTTCAATACTAAAAAATACAAGGAAGAAGTGGAAAAAAACCACAAGCGGGATCTTGCACAGGAGCCAAGCAGGCTCAGTATGCTTTTTCTGGCTGCTTTGGCAACTTTTGCACCAACTCGTATTTTTTTGCGTTTACATAAAAAAAGAATTGAAGATGACGCCACCATTGAACCAAAAAAAGGTAACTTTGAACAAGTACCGATAATTTATTTTCATGGCTTTCGTGGCGGTGACTATACTACCAAGGTAATGATTCAACAAGCTTTGATAGATAAAGGAACTTCGAAGTATCTCAAAGTAACTACTGACTTACTGGGTAACTTCAAGTTGGAAGGTACCTGGACAGGTGATCGAAATCCCATTGTACAAGTTGTTTTTCGCCAGCGACTCGTTGGCGTTTATGCAATTGATTACTACTTGCGTTTTACGTTACCATTCTTAGCTCAAAGGTACCATTTTTCTCAATATTCGGCAATCGCACACTCTCTTGCCTGTCCCTGCATTGTACGCACAGAAATGCGCAAATCCCGTAAAAAGCAGTTCCCTCATTTGGTCAAATGTGCTTTTATCGCAGGTCCTTTTGACGGGGTAGTATACTTAGGAGATATTCCCAACGTTAATGCTTTCAATCAAAAGGGACGTCCAGCTGTAGTTAACTTGCACTACTTGTATCTTTTACTCAGACGCAAACGATTTAATCCCAATATTTCAGTGCTAAACATTTATGGCAATGTTTTAGACAACACCAACAGCGATAAATTTATTTCCGTGACTTCTGCTAAAAGCATCCGCTACATTTTAGCACCTTATGCCAAATCTTATCATGAAGTTGAGATTCGGGGTAAAAAATACGCAGAACACAGCTGGATGCATGATAATCCCTTTGTGATCGACATTATTGATAAATTTATTGGTCTTAAAAAGTAATTTGATTTTTGGAGGAAATAAGTGTGATTCTGCTCCGTGACATAGGACGCATCATCATTATTACTAATACTATATTAGCCTTTTATATCGTCTTTCACAGAAGACGGTCTGTCTCAACAACCTGGGCGTGGCTGATTATCTTGCTGGTTTTTCCAGTTTTAGGGATGATCATTTACGGCTTTTTCGGTCGGGGAATTTCGCAGGAAAATATTTTCGCTATTAACAAGCAACATCATATTGGGCTGCGAAATGTCCAAAAATCTATTACTGCTGCACCTAAAAAAATTAGTACATCTGATACCTCAAATAAAGCTAAAATGGTTATCCACTTTTTTGATCACGATGGTGAGTCACCATTAAGTAAAAATAACCATGTTAAACTTTATACCGATGGTGAAGTCATGTTTCACGACATGATGCGGGATATCAAAAAAGCTAAACAGTCTGTAAATGTTGAATTTTACACCTTTTATAATGATGAAATAGGCAATGATTTTCTCGACTTGCTTATTCAAAAGGCACAAGAAGGCGTATCTGTACGCTTACTATATGATGCCTGGGGTTCAATGGGAGCAACTAAAGCCTGGTTTGACCAATTAAGAAAAGCAGGCGGGGTTGTGCTGCCCTTTATTACCTCGCGCAACATGATTACGCGGTACCGGATTAACTACCACTTGCACCGCAAAATTGTTGTAGTTGACGGTAAAACATCTTGGACCGGCGGTTTTAATATTGGTGACCAATATCTCAGTCGCAAGAAAAAGTTTGGTTATTGGCGTGACAGTCAGGTGAGAATTGTCGGTTCAGCCTCTCTGCTCTTGCAAGAACGATTTGTCATGGATTGGAATGCTTCCATTCAAAAGGAAAACCAAGTAATCACATTTAATACTGTTCTTTTCCCTAATTTAGATGAAAATGAAATTCATCCCGGCGACGTAGCTACACAGATAATTTCAGATGGGCCCGATCGTTACAATGCTAATATGCGTAATGGTATTATGCGCCTAATGTCTTTAGCTAAAAAGAGACTCTGGATTCAGACACCCTATTTAATTCCTGACGACGCGATGTTTGCGACTTTGCAAACTATTGCTATGTCGGGAATTGATTTGCGAATTATGATTCCGTGCAAACCTGATCACCCTTTTATTTACCGCGCCACACAATGGTATGCCAATGAACTATCTCGTTATGGTATTAAAATTTATATTTATAATAAAGGTTTTATTCATGCTAAAACAATTGTGGTTGACGACACTTTTTCTACGGTTGGTTCAATGAATCAAGACTATCGCTCCTATGATCTTAACTTTGAAGATGTTGCCGTTTTTTATGATAAAAATTTTACCAGTGAAGTCGCACAGTCTTTTGAAGATGATATGAAAGATTCATCATTATTAACACCCGAGGATATAGCCAAACAAGGTCGCTGGCTCAAGATTTTGCAAAGTTTCTCACGGATGCTTTCACCAATTTTATAATTAACAAAAAGCCTTCCACAACGGAAGGCTTTTAAAATGCGCTATTATTTATTCCGCAAAGTGATAAACACTTTCAGCTGGGTAGCGAGTTGTTTTAATTAAAGAATCTGCAGTTTCCTTACTTTTTCCGATAGCAATTGCCATAACTGGCACATAAAGTTTAGGATCAAGATTAAAAGTTTGCGCAACTTTGGAAACATCATAACCAGCAATTGGGTTCGTGTCGTAACCATGATTACGAGCAACTAACATAAATTGCATTGCAGCTAAAGAACTATCAACTATTGCATCTGTTGCACGCATTTCATAGCTGCCATTTTCATACAATGGCAAAAAAGTACTTAAAATTTCATTCAATTTTTCTTTAGTGATTTGGCCCTCTTCATAATTCTTATTCCACATTTCATGATAGGACTTGTAAGCATCACTATAGCCAAATATTTGTACAACAGCAGAGCAGCTATCAATCTGAGGATAATTAAATTTCATCATATATTTTTTTACTTTAGCCAAGCTTTCTGGTGTATCAGCTACTTCAAAATGCCAAGCTTGTAAATCACAAGCTGATGGTGCTGTAATTGTTTCTTCAAACATTTCCTTAAATTCTGAACGCGGAATCTTGACACTCTTATCAAAATGGCGCACAGAATGACGATTTTGAACCACATCATTAAAATCGTTATTACGCATTTCGTCACACTTTCTTTATTAAATATATCTCTACTCGTTAATTTTACTACATCTTGTTACCGCTTTCACATATTATTTATAATTATTAGCAGTATAATAATATATAAATTATTACAGCTAAGAAAGGTCTATTAAAATGAAAAAACTAGTCAGAGATAAAATTCCAGAATTTGCTCATTATGCTACTTATCGCAAACTTGCTCCAGCAGAAATTGAACCAGCATTAAAGCAAAAACTAATTGAAGAAACTAACGAAGTTCTTGCCGCTAAAACCGAAACTAATTTAATTGAAGAGTTGGGTGACGTTTACGAAGTCATTTTAGCCTATCTCAAATTTAAAAACGTTGACCAGGATACTTTTTTAAATCAGGTCAATAAAAAACGCGCTCTTAAGGGCGGTTTTACTAAATATTTGGAAATGAACTGGGAAGAAAAATAATTCAAAAAAAGACACGCTTTTACGTGACTTAAAAAATATCCTGAATTTCAATATGAATATCATGATGAATGTGATTTTTGAGCGCCTCAACAATTTGCGCAACGCCATAGGAAAAGCGCAGGTAATATTGTCTGTTCTTTTGGGTTGTTAAAATACAGATTACCTGTTTTTTCTTTGGATTAGGTACTTTAATTAAAGTTACCATTGCAATTTCCGAATATGAAATCGTTCGGCGAAAGTAACCTGAAACTACGGCCCTTTTTGGTGCCAGACCTGTAAAGCCGTCAATTATACCGATCATCAAGAAAATCGCTAAAAATATACTTAAACCCGGGTCTCCCTTTTCAATTAATTGCCAGGTAAAACCGATCCAGATAAAAATCACGGCCCAAATAATTGAAGAGGAGCGATAATGTCCCTTTAAATCAATATTTGCCTGCCAGTACCAACTATAACAGGTGTAGCCTAAAAGTAAGACATCCAGAATTAGATAAAAAACTATCATATGACTCTCCTCAATTGTATTTTCATCTATTATAACAGACTCGCAGTCTTTAGAGCGGTTAATCAACATTAATGATATTTTACTTGCATTTTTATTAAAATTATGATTGAATTATTATCAAATTAAATGCAGTGAAAAAGACGAGTAAATAGCTTATCTCTTTAAGTGAATCGGTGACAGTGCAAAACCGTTAGACCCTGAGTTATTGAAAAACACTTTTAGCAGCACGCTGAAATTCATGTAAAAGTAGGTTGTGTCGTCTCCAGTACGTTACCACGCTGGTGAAGCATGTTAGTGCTTCATGAGTTGGCCCTTTAGGGCAATTGAGGTGGTACCGCGGAAAAAGCCTTTCGTCCTTGTTTTTATTAAAAACGGGATAAAGGGCTTTTTCTTTTCCTTAATTTATAGGAGGTCAAAACAATGACTTTAATTTTACCCGCAGGTTACCATCCTACTCTCACAATTCGTGATACAGAAGCAGCTATCGTGTTTATTCGAGAAGAATTCCAAAGAGTTCTAGCTAAAAAATTAAATCTGCAGCGAATGTCTGCCCCGCTTTTCGTTGAAAAGCATACAGGGCTTAACGATAACTTGAATGGAGTTGAACGTCCAGTTGCCTTTGATGCTAAGAATTTGCCTGCAGATGATACACTTGAAATCGTGCATTCCCTTGCTAAATGGAAAAGAATGGCACTAAAAAAATACGGCTTTAACATGCACGAAGGACTTTTCACTAACATGAACGCCATTCGCCGCGATGAAGATTTAGACAACTTCCACTCGCTCTACGTGGATCAGTGGGATTGGGAAAAAATCATTGCTAAAGAGGAAAGAACAGAGGAAACCCTGAAAAGCACCGTTACTAAAATTTTTGCAGCAATAAAGGAAATTGAAGCTGGCTGTGCTTTCCGCTATCCCGCTTCTACTTACCGTTTGCCAGAAAAGCTTTACTTTATCACCACGCAAGAACTAGAAGACCGCTGGCCGGATATTAGTCCTGAAGAAAGAGAAAACAAAATTGCCGAAGAAGAAAAGGCAGTCTTTATAATGAAAATCGGCGACAAACTGAAAAGAAGTGGTAAACCTCATGATGGTCGAGCACCAGATTATGATGACTGGCAACTAAATGGTGACCTGATCTTCTGGTATGAGCCCTTGAAACAAAAAATTGAAATTTCTTCAATGGGTATTCGCGTTAGTCCTGAAAGTCTCCACGAACAATTAAAGAAAGCTGACTGTCTGGACCGTGAAAAATTGGAATTTCACCGCATGCTGCTTGATGGAGAATTGCCTTATACCATCGGTGGTGGAATTGGTCAATCCCGCTTATGTATGCTTTTGCTTGGCAAAGCTCACATCGGTGAAGTTCAAGCTAGTGTTTGGCCTCATGATATGATTACCAAATGCGAAGAACATGACATTCAAATTTTATAATTAATAAAAACCATGCTAGCAATTTCTGCCAGCATGGTTTTTATTGCAATAACCCTAACTCACAGGCAAAATCTTGTAGTAAACTAACAGTAGAAAATCTAGTTTTAAGAAAGGCAAAATTATGATTGATTCTAACAAGATAACTGAATTAAAAAATGACATTGATCAGGCACACCATATTACTTTTCTGACAGGTGCTGGGGTATCAACTCATTCCGGTATTCCTGATTATCGCTCTAAAAACGGTATTTATGATGGCGTATCTGAAAGTCCGGAAACGATTTTAAGTGAAGAAACACTTTATCAGCGACCAGAATTCTTCTACAAATTTGTGATGGATAATATGTACTTCCCTAGCGCCAAGCCAAACGAAATCCACCAGAAAATTGCCGAAATCTGCAACGAAAAAGGTGATTTAATCACCCAAAATGTTGACGGCTTGGACACGAAAGCTGGCAATAAGCACGTAACCGAATTTCATGGCTGTCTCTATAATATCTACTGCACTAAATGTCATCAATCAGTTTCATACGCTGAATATGCGAAGTCCTACCGTCATAAAAATTGTGGCGGTATTATCAGACCAGGAATTGTTTTATACGGTGAAGCCATTAATGGTGACAGTTTGGCAAAGTCTGTGAACGCCATGCAAAATTCTGACTTAGTAATTATTTCAGGCACTAGTTTTGTGGTCTATCCCTTCGCCCAACTTTTATCTTACAGGCAAGCTGGCGCCAAAGTTTGGGCAATTAATAAAACAGCCATTCCCGCAGAAGGCATTTCTGCCATCATTGCGGATGCTCTAGATGTTTTTAAGCAGCTTTAAATTTTTAAGCAGGCTCTTTAAGCTATTCGCATTGCTTTTTTTACTGGAGCACCAGTTATTACTTGTTAAAATTTGACACAGTAATTAAAATTTATCTGAAAAAGAAAAGAGCCTTTAAATGACAATTTTTAAAATGTATGCTCCCTTTTTTAGTGGCAGCAACTGGATCCACGTGTTAACCAGTGGTAAAGATTGGCTCACCATCTTAACCCTGATTCTGATGGAATGCTTGCTTTCCGTTGACAATGCGGTTGTGTTAGCAGCCCAAACCAAGGTTCTGCCTGATAAAAAACAACAGGAAAAGTCATTGTTCTATGGCCTTTGGGGTGCATATATTTTTCGCTTTATAGTGATTGGCATTGGTACTTACTTAATCAATTTCTGGGAGATAAAATTAGCGGGCAGTCTGTATCTTTTCTATCTTTCCTTTAAGTTTTTCTACGACCAAAGGCATCCCCAAAAGGCTGCCACTAGCACAAAGATTGAAAGGGCAAAAATTACTAAGCATACCCCTAAAAAGGGCAAACATTTTTTGTCACTTTTCTGGCGGACCGTTATTTCAATTGAAGCAATGGATATCGTTTTTTCAATTGATTCAGTGCTAGCTGCCCTAGCGGTTTCCAGTAATCCGGTAGTAGTATTAATTGGCGGCATGATCGGTATCTTGTGTATGCGGGGCGTCGCTGAAATCATCATCAAATTGATGGATATTATTCCTGAATTGCAGCCAATGGCTTATATTTTAATCGGCATCATTGCTTTTAAACTATTGCTGTCATTGCCACCACTGAACTACGAATTACCTAATACGACCTTTGCATTAATCGTGTTCAGTATTCTAATTTTAACTATTGCTTTTCACTTTTTACGTGTTAAAAAGAGTAAACGCAAATTATAGTTTTTGATCAACGTATTCTTTGAGCACAACTGCCTGGTTGTGCTCTTTGTTTTTAGCGCCATAAAGAAAAAGAACATCTTGTTCAACCAGCTCAGCTTTAACTTTGGCAATAAAGGCAGCAGTCACAGGATTGTGGTCCAATTCATTTATGTATTTTTGCCGAAATTCAGAATATTTAGTATCATCATGATTGAACCACTTACGCAATTCGGTGCTGGGACCAATTTCTTTTGCCCATTCATCTATATTTGCATCTTTTTTACTTTTACCTCGTGGCCACAGACGGTCAACTAGAATGCGGTAGCCGAGCGGTTGCTCATGATCGTAAATGCGTACTAATTTTATCTTTGTCATGCTAATATCCCCTTTTAATTTAAGTTTACTACACGGAAGAAAAAAATGAATTACTCAACTTATTTTACTAATAAATCTACCGCCACTATTACTAAAGATTTAATTGGCAGACCCCTCACATACAATGACGGTGAACATATTATGGGTGGCTACATTGTAGAAGCGGAAGCATATTTAGGGGTCAAAGATCGCGCAGCTCATTCATACGGCGGTCATCGCAGCCCAGCTAATGAAGGTCTTTATCGCAAAGGCGGAACCATCTATATTTATGCTCAAAGACAATATTTCTTTTTTGATGTTGCAACGCAAGAATATAATGAGCCGCAAGGAGTTTTAATTAGAGCCATCGAGCCCGTCTGGGGCATAGAGCAGATGATTAAAAATCGCGGGGGTAAAGACGGTGTCCTTTTAACTAATGGCCCCGCGAAAATGATGCAGGCTTTTGGCATTCACAGTAAAAAATGGAATTTACATTTCTTAACTGACTCCCCTTTTAAAATTGATTTAGATGACAGTCACAAAAAGCTGGCTAAGGAAATTAAAACCAGTGCCAGAATTGGCGTTAGCCAATCTGAACTAGAATGGGCCAATAAAAAACTACGTTACTATGTAGCTGGCAACCCGTATGTTTCCAGAATGAAAAAGAAAGCTTACCAAAGTGGCAATGGCTGGCAGTAACAGTAGCTTTTCGAAGTCTTTTAAAATAGTAAAAGAAAATAAATGAGATAATTATAAAATATTTTTTAAATAAAATTATTGACAAGTTGCTTTTAATAGCCTATTATTTTTCTAAGTTAAATAATTTCCAATGCAATAGAGGTCGCGGTTATTACAAAACTGATCTGAGTGAGCGAACACTGTGAAGTTCAGGATAAGAATTACCGCCGAAATAAGAATATTGTTCGTTTCAATTTTCTTGTTGGGCTGCAAGAGAATATTTTGCAGACTGTCCTGGTTAGTCCCCAGGGAGCGCTATATGATTTGTTTTAAAAATAGATTATGAACCTCGTTGTTTTGATTAACAGCGAGGTTTTTGTTTACGCTTTTATTGTATTGGCTTTATTTGAAACATATTTTGTGGAGGTTTTCAAAATGAAGTCAAGATTTAAGTGGTTGGCTACCCTAGTTGCCTTATTCACTTGTTTGAGCATAGCAGCTAATTTTAGTCTTACTGAAGCTGCTGCTAAAAAAGATGAGGGCACATTAAAAGTAGCCATGGAAGCTAATTACCAGCCTTACAATTGGACACAAACAAATGATGCTAACGGTGCTGTACCTATTGAGGGTTCAAAAGAATTCGCCAATGGCTATGATGTTAAAATTGCCAAAATTATTGGGCAAAAATTGCATCGAAAAGTTGAAGTAGTTAAGACCGAATGGGATGGTTTGCTGCCTGCTCTAACCAGTGGCAAAGCCGATTTGATTATTGCCGGCATGAGCCCTACAGCTGAGCGTGAAAAAGCCATTAATTTCTCTCAGCCTTATAGAAACAGTACTTTTGTGGTAATTACCAAGATTAATAGCAGATACGCTAACGCTAAGAAACTAACCGACTTTAAGGGTGCAAAATTAACGGCGCAACAAGGTACTTTCCACTATGACCTGATCAAGCAGTTAAAGGGCGCTAAGCGTCAACCGGCTATGCGTGATTTTGCGGCAATGCGGCAAAGTTTAATCTCCGGTACTATTGATGGCTATGTTGCCGAGGACACTGAATCAACTTCCTTTAAGATGGTTGATCCTGACATTAAGTCAATTCCTGTCAGCAAAATGGCTGGTTTCCACGCCACAAAAGATGAGTCTGTCACTGCCATCGGAATCGCTAAGCCCAATAAAGCACTGCTTAAGAGTGTTAATCAGATATTAGCTACTATTCCTGAAGCAAAAAGAACTAAGCTAATGACTGAAGCTGTTAAGCAGCAGCCCAAAACTGATAATAACAAAAAAGGTAAAAAGACTAAGTCAGAACCGTGGTTAGTATCAATGTGGCGCCAATATGGCGGCATGATCTTAAATGGTATCGGCATGACGCTGCTTCTGGCCTCAGTTGGTACCATTGCAGGTTTCTTTATCGGTCTGGCAGTTGGTATCGTCAGAACCATTCCTACACCAACTACTACCGGTAAAAGATGGCTGCTCAAGTTTGTCAACTGGCTACTTTCAGTTTACATCGAAGTCTTCCGGGGCACGCCAATGATGGTGCAAGCAGCTGTGATTTACTATGGTATTGCCCAATTCTGGCACCTGAATATTGACAGAACTGTCGCCGCACTAATCATCGTTTCCATCAACACTGGAGCGTATTTAGCCGAAATTATTCGCGGAGGCATTATTTCTACACCCGAAGGTCAGTTTGAGGCAGCCAGTGCGCTAGGAATGACTCATAATCAAAGAATGTGGCACATTATTTTGCCACAAGCGATCAAGAACTGCCTTCCTTCAATTACTAACGAATTTATCGTTAATATCAAGGATACTTCAGTCCTGAGCATCATCTCCGTATCAGAGTTGTTCTTCGTTGGTTCAACTGTTGCTAGTCAGACATTCAAGTTCTTCCCAACTTACCTGACAATTTCTGCTATCTACCTCATCTTGACCTTTACCATCACGAGAATTTTCAACTTAATTGAAAAACACCTCCAAGGAAGTAAGAATTACAACTTAATGGCAAACCAAGTTCAAGTGGGCACACCTAAAGACATGGAGGCTAAGAACTAATGACTGAAACAAACGAAACTATTTTAAGTTTAAAGCACATCAAGAAAACATTCGGTGAACACCAAGTTTTAAAAGATATCTCTTTTGACATTAATAAAGGTGAAATTGCCACCATTATCGGTCCTTCAGGTGGTGGTAAATCAACTACTTTGCGTTGCATTAACCTGCTAGAAGAGCCTACTGCCGGCGAGGTTGATTTTCACGGTGAAAATGTTTTGGCACCAAACTATAATCGCAATATTTATCGGGCTAAAGTCGGCATGGTTTTCCAACAATTTGACTTGTTTGAAAATAAGAACGTTTTAGCTAATTGTATGGTCGGTCAAGAATTAGTATTGAAACGGTCAAAAGACGAGGCACGTAAAATTGCGCTTACCAATCTGAAAAAGGTGGGCATGGAGCAATACGTTAATGCTCGTCCCAGCCAGCTTTCAGGTGGCCAACAACAACGGGTTGCGATTGCCCGTGCTATCTGCATGGATCCTGAAATTCTGTTATTTGATGAGCCTACTAGTGCTTTGGATCCTGAGATGGTCGGAGAAGTTTTAAGCGTTATGAAGAACCTGGCTACTACAGGCTTAACGATGATTATCGTAACGCACGAAATGGCATTTGCGAAGGAGATTTCCGACCAAATGTTTTTCATCAGCGATGGAATAATTACTGAACAAGGTAAACCTGATCAATTATTCAATCATCCGCAAAATGAAAAAACCGTCAAGTTTTTGAGTAATTTTCAGAATAATTAATAAGGTCTAATTAAACATAAAAAACTGGTAAACTCACGCTGTTAATAACGTGATTTGCCAGTTTTTTAGTTTGCTTGTGACTCTAAAAGCCTAATAATTTCCTGATTAAATTTAGTTGGCTCCTCCCACTGCGGGAAATGACCGGAATGGTCAAACCAAATTATATTGCACGGACTAGTAATTTTAGCAGCATATTCTGCAGTCAATTGCGAGGACACATGGTGGTCATGCCTGCCCTCACAGAAAGTGATGGGAACGGCAAAATGCAGAACATTTTCAAAATTAACGTCCATTAATTCTTCCCAGAAATACTGAATTGATTGTTTCGAGCCCTGCAAGCGATGAATTAAGTCTTTAAAAGAATAATCTTTAGCAGATATAAACGGCCAAATTAATTTGCGGTAGTTTTTAGCGCCATAGATTGAGCCACCATAAGCCACAATCATTTTAGTTAATTTGAGGCTGGCCTTAGTTGGTTCATGGACAAAATCAAGTTGGTCAAGTTTGGCAGTATTTTTCATTTTTGTTCTTAAAAAAGCTTTTTGTAGAGCAATATTCTTTTTCATATTAACGACTTGACCAATTCCGATGTATTGCGTAACCAGGTCTGGATACTTTTGAATAAAATAGAGCCCTAAAACCGTGCCCCAAGAATGACCCATAATGATCAATTTATCTTGTTTTAACCGTTTTAATAAATAAAGCACAAACTGATGAATATCTGCCAAGATGGTGTCAATGGACAAGTCTTCTTCAGGTGAAAACTTGTAGTATGACAGTCCACTACCTCTTTGTTCCAGATTAACAAAAATAAAATGATCTTCTAGTTCGCTATTAAATTTTTTCGTTAAGGGAATGCAGGCATCCCCTGGACCACCATGCAAATATAAAATGATTGGTTTCCGGCCTTGCTTTGAACTAATTGAAAAATATAGTTTAGCGCCGTTAATTTCTACGTTTTCTATCACTGATGTACTCATTTTTTGGCCTATATTCATATAATCGATTGCTATTATGCATACACTGCTACTTTATTTAAGTATATTATTAATGCCGCTATTTTGTAAATTCCAAATTAAGTTTGACAAAAATTAGATTCTATTATTATATGTAGATAAATAGTCAACAAGCATTACGCTAGTAGAAAACCCTCTACTTTTACCTCACCATCGGAGAAAAACTCATGAAGAAAAATGGTTACAAAATTACTACCTACATTTTTGGATTCTTATTTATTATCACTTTAGGCTTTTTGCTCTATGATACTAGAAACCCGCCCACTGTATTTGGGGGTTTTACTAATAATGCAATGCCACTAAATCCTTCCAATCCTCATGTGGAAATTTCGTTTGGTTTGGACCCCGAATATGCTATAAATGTCGACGGACATCAATTTGAAAGAGGCACATATAAACGCATAAGTGACAGTGTGTTTAGCTTAAAAGCAAATAATGGTAAAGAGAATGGTGTCGCTTTTTTATCAAATAAAGGTTCATACTTGTTTCACTCTAAACTAAAGAAAAAGCTGATTAGTATTGAAAAGTTTTCGAATAAGCCAGAAATAAAGCCAGGGACTATCAAATAGTCTAACGTACTTTATGCTAGAAAAAATACCAAGCAGTATAGTTGCCTGGTACTCAAATCTTGTTAAATTTTATTCATTTTTACTTTCAGCTTGGTAAAATTTAGCCCGATTAATTAAATAGTCAAATAAAATCACACAGATTAGATTTAATACAATAATTAAGAATATCAATAATGGGTGATCTTCTTGTTCATCTGTCATATTCAACAAATATAAAGTTTCAAAACTAATAGGTGCACCTTGCAATGCCATAAAATAAAATAAATCATTTTCGACTTGCTTAGTAAATGTTTCTTCTTTTACTTCAAAGCAAGCCGTAGCAATTATTGTTATGATGAATGCACTAATTGACCATATTAAGTTATAATTCGGCTTATTGGAGAAAAAAGCCTCCATTTCAATTATACACAACCACAGTAAAGCAACTCTTGCTAATTTCATTTTCATCTCATTTCCCACAGCCTTTCTCTTCTAATTTATTTTAATCATTTTATCATATTTTATAGTATAAGTAAAATGTGATTTTATCAAAAATATTATTCTAATAATAATTAAGGGGTCTCAGCTGTATGAAAGAGATATTAAGTTATCCAATATCAAAGGCAGATATATGTTTAAAAAAACACGTTTTACGCTGCAAACAAAAACTATTTTTCTGGTTTTCTTTACCACCATTGTTTTTATTCTAACTGCTGGAACCATCACCTCATACAAAGTAGCGCAAAATCAAAAACAAATCATCAAAGAAGAAATTAATAGTGTGTCTAAAATTGTGGCCAATAATGAGCAGGTACAAATTGCTTTAAGAAAAAAAGTCAAACCCACAACATATAACCCGATCCAAAAATATGCCGAACAAGTTAAAAAAGAAACTAAAGTAGACTTTATTGTGGTACTTGACAATAATTACGTCCGCTATTCCCATCCTTCTGAGAATCATATCGGCAAAAAATTCAGTTCGCCTTCTGATGCTCAAAAATCAAGCTCTGGTAAGGCGCATTATTCTCACCGTATGGGTGTTTTGGGAACTGGCTACCGGATTTTCCGCCCAATTTTTGCACACAAGCAGCAAATCGGAATAGTTTGTGTTGGTCTCACTGACAAATCAATTAATAAAGTTATTCGAGTCGCCCAAAGATCAGTTGTAATTGGCTCTCTAGTTTCATTAATAATTGGCATACTGCTGGCTTTATTAATATCAAGACGCATTAAAAAAACGCTGTTTGATATGGAACCAAACGAAATTGCATTTAAGCTCACAGAATTATATGCTATTAATGACAGTATTGATGAAGCGCTTATTGTTGTAAATAATCACAAAATTTTAATTACAGCTAATTATTTGGCTAAAAAATCTTTCCCTTCCTTAATGGTGGGAAAAGCCCTGGATAAAAATCTAATTGATTTATTATTTGCAGACAGCCAACAATTACCTAAGACAAATGAACTTGTCTTGATCAATGCTAAAGAATATATTGTTTCGGTCAGCCAGCTGGTATACCATAAGCAGATTTTTGGTCAAGTAGCTCTACTGCAGGATCAGTCCAAATACCAGAAGTTATCCGAACAGCTTGCCGGCAGCCAACAATACATTCAGTCACTAAGGGCACAGTCACACGAATTTTTAAATAAATTGCAGGCAATTTACGGCATGATTGAATTAAAGCAGTATGATCAAGTTAATTCATTCATTGCAAAAATAAACCAAAATTACCAGCAAGAATTTGGTCAACTGAATAAACAGCTCGAATCCCCTGCGCTTGTTGGCTTTTTAACTGGAAAAATGAACCAGGCGCAAGAGCAAAGAGTCAACTTGGAAATTACGCCAGACTCCAATTTACCGCAAAAGGTTGTAACTGAGCAATTAAATTTAGACCTGATTAAAATACTGGGCAACCTCATTGATAATTCGCTTGCAGCAATTAAAGATAGCGGCAAAATCACCTTGGCAATTAATTTCGATAATGAAAGTTCAGTCTTAATTATTGAAGTTGCTGATACCGGTACTGGCATTGCGAGCGCAGTTAAAAAGCATTTATTTAAACAGAAGTATTCAACTAAGGGCAAGGATCACGGCTATGGACTTATTCTGGTACAGCAAATCATTAAATCCTATAGTGGCCATCTTGAAGTTTCATCTTGTAAACCTCATGGTAGCAATTTTTATATAGAATTGCCTTTGCAGGAAAAAAACGAAAAGGAATAAAATGTTAACAATTTTAATAGTTGAAGATGACCCGATGGTCAGCTCGATTAACAAACAATATTTAATGAGAATTATTAAGCCGGAAAACCTGACTGTTTATCAAACTGCTACTGCCAAAAAGGCACTAGCAATTACTAAAAAAATCAACCCTGATCTGATTCTGCTTGATGTTTACCTTCCTAAAACTTCTGGCACCGAATTACTGGAACAATTTATTCAGCATAATCTCCATCCCAATGTCATTATGCTTTCTGCCGCCAAAGACAGTACCAACATCAATATGGCTTTAAAATATGGTGTTTTGGACTACTTGCTCAAACCTTTTTCTTTTAAACGTTTTAAAGAGGCAATTGAACATTTTTTAAAATATAACGAAGTATTGCAAAAAAACAACACGGTGTCACAAGGTGAACTTGATCATATTTTTATTACCCAAGATATGAATAACTTAAATGATGAGACCGGGTTGCCTAAAGGGCTTTCAGATTTTTCCTTAACCAAAATTAAAACTGCTATTTCCCAACTTGCTGGTGAATTTTCCAATCAAGATGTAGCTCGACAATCAAAATTATCACGCATTACTACCAAAAAATATTTGGATTATTTGGAAAGAACGGGCAAGCTTTCAGCTAAAGTGCACTATTTAAAGGTTGGTCGACCAATTAAAATATATAAATTGAATAAATAAAAAAACAAGCTATTGTCGTAGCTTGTTTTTTTATTAGATAAACTTTAGTCAAGTTTCACATCATTATCAGTATGACCAGTCTCTAATACCTGGTGGAAGTTCTCATAACTGACGTTGATCATGTCTGTTAAAGCAGGACTGGTATATGAACCAATATGAGGTGTTAATAAAACCTTAGGATACAATTCTGTTAATTGTCTGGTTAAATCATTAGTGATATTGCCATTATAATTATGGCCTAAAACTTCTGCTTCATCAGGCAGAACATCGCTTGCAAAGCCGGCAATTTGACCGTCCTTAATCGCCTTAATTACAGCAGGATAATCTGCCAGTTGTGATCTGGCAGTATTGACCAGAACCGCATTGTTCTTCATTTTACCTAGAAAAGCTTCATCTATCAAATTATCATTTTGCCCTGGGAAATACGGTACATGAATTGAAACAATGTCTGATTGAGCTAGTAATTCGTCTTGACTTACAAACTTTACGTATTGTTTGGCAAAATCACTCGGATAAGGATCATAGCCCAAAACATTGGTCCCCATGCCATGATACAGTTGTGCTTCCGTAGCTCCAATTCTACCAGTACCAATGATACCTACTGTACTTGAATGAACTTCACCTGAAAAAGTGGCAGTCGAAACTGAAAAGTTTCCCTTATTAGTCAAGGTGGTAGCTAAGGCGGTATGTCTAAAGAGCATCATCCCTAAAGTCATAGCTAATTCAGCCACTGCGTATGGTGAATAAGCAGGAACGCGGGCAACTTTCATATCATATTTCTTAGCGGCCTTGAGATCAATATGGTTATATCCTACTGTTCTCGTGAAAACATATTTAATGCCCCACTCGTTGAATTTGGCCAGGTTGGTTGCATCACCTAAACAGTTGGCTCTGAGTAAAACTGCATCTGCTCCCTTAGCCGTTTCAACATTATCATGAGTTAACATGTCGGATTCCAGCTGCAATTCATAATTATATTTATTTAATTTTTTAAAATAATCAACTTCATTTTCGCGAACGCCATAGGCTACTATTTTAAACATTTAAAAATTCCCTCCTAATTAATGAAATATACCAATTTGACTGAGAACGCCCAGAAAAGCGATCCATATTGGCATGGCAATAACCGCCATAATTGTTGAAATAAATGATGCATCAGAAGATAATACCGGCTCACGGTCAAAACTGATTGCATAAGATGATGCAACAGCTGCAGTTGGTGTAGCCATCATGATAATAATTGTTCCTAATGCAATGTAGCTAACAGGTAAAATATTAGTTACACTCAAAATAACTAGGAGCAGTAAGTTCAAGATTGGCACTAATATAACCTTGTTAAAACTGTAGTACCATGAAGTCTTGTTAGCAGCAGCTTCTTTGAATGAAGTTGAGCCTAAAGTAGAACCGATTGATAACCAAGCAAGAGGTGAAGCCAGATTTGCTAAGTATTGCATTGGTTTATATAGCCAAATTGCGGTTTGGTCAATACGGTAAAACGCAACGTGCACTATCGGGGCATTGGCATTGATTACGCCGTTAACTGCTTGTTTAACAGCTACTTGAGGTACGTAATTTTGGCACAACCATAAAATCAGACCCAAGAATGTTGCAATTACGACTGGGTTAACAAACATCTTCTTTAAGTTGCTGGCCTTCATCTTGAGTCCGGACATCTTGATATACGCATATGAATATAAAAAGATTCGGTAACCAATGTTAAAGATAGAGCTGTACATGATACCCTTAGGACCGAAAACAGCCCCTACAATTGGAATACCAAAGAAAGTAGTTGAACCAAATGTGGTTAGTACTGCCAAAACATCTCTTTTATCTTTAGGGTATTTAACATAAGACAACGGGGTCAAGAATATCAAAATGATATAAATTACAATTCCCCAGATTAAAACATTCATCCCTTGTGATAAAGTTTCATTGCTAATTGGTTGCATGAATGAGTTAAAAGCCAATGCTGGTAACGCAACTGTCAAAACTATTTTGGACAATATTTTACCAAACTTTTCGGTAAAAATACCGCGTTTACGCAGGTAAAAGCCCAATAGAATAATGAAAATTGTTGACGTTATTGAACTGACAATCGCAACATTCGAAAAAGTTACTTTGATTGCTTGCGCAATATTCATTTTATTTCCTCCTATTAGTTATTCTTTTCACATTGATAATACTACTTATTTGTGAAATTAATAACTTTATCAAACTAAAGTAACCTTTTGTAACTTATGTAAATTAAAAAGCTGTGACTTTCACTTCTGCTGTTAATCCCAAAATTAGGACAAATTCGAATTCATAGCAAACAGGCAAACCATTCAAATTGTGGTTTGCCTGTCTTTAGTTGGCACTTGAATAGAAGTGCCACATTATAATCTAACTAATGAAACCAGACTTTAGGAACAATTTCAGGCTATTTATCGTGTTCTTTGTGCCATTCTTTAATCTGTTCCAGCCTCTTTTTAAAGCGGTCTTCATGACCTTGCGAGGTTGGCAGATAATATTCGTGTCCCTCTAAACTCGGTGGCATTGTTTTCATCGTCGTCAATTTATCTTTAGCATAATGCGCCAGCTGGTAACCTTTGCCATAGCCCAAATCTTTCATCAACTTAGTCGGGGCGTTGCGAATTTGCAAAGGCACTGGTTCATCTATCGTCTTCTTAACGTCTTCTTCAGCGGCTAATCTAGCTTTATAAACTGCATTTGACTTTGGCGCAAGTGACAGATAGATCACTGCTTCCGTCAAATGCACATCACATTCCGGCATTCCTATAAATTGACAAGCCTGAAAGACGTTGACCGCCACATTCAGTGCATTAGTATCTGCCAAGCCAATATCTTCACTGGCAAAGCGCACTAGTCTGCGTGCAATATAAAGCGGATCTTCTCCCCCTTCAAGCATCCGCGACAACCAATAGATTGCTGCATCTACATCGCTGTTACGCATTGATTTATGTAAAGCAGAAATAATATTGTAGTGTTCTTCCCCGTCTTTGTCATACAAGACTGACTTTTGCGTGATTAATTGTCCCAAATTGTCCATGGTCACAGCGATTGTATTACCATTTTTGTTGCCGTTTAAAACTGCCATCTCCAGCGTGTTTAAAGCCGTTCGGGCGTCACCGTTAGCAAATTTGGCAATGGCTTTAATCTCCTGCTCACTGATTTTAACGGTTAGCTTGCCAAAACCGTTAGGGTTGTGCAAAGCATTTTGCAATAGCTTGATAATATCTTTGACTTCAAGCGGTTTTAAGACAAAAACCTTGCAGCGTGAAAGCAGCGCCGAGTTAACTTCAAAGGAAGGATTTTCGGTCGTGGCGCCAATTAACGTGATACTGCCGCGTTCAACGTAAGGCAAAAAAGCATCTTGTTGTGCTTTATTAAAACGATGGATTTCATCTACAAATACCAGTGTTTTTTGCCCTACTTCATGTTCAGCTTCAGCCTGCTTCATAATTTTGCGGATTTTAGTAATGCTGCTGTCAACCGCACTAAAGTTGTAAAAGCTAGCTTGACTCTGCCGGGCAATTATTTCAGCCAAAGTCGTTTTACCGACTCCCGGTGGTCCCCAAAAAATCATTGAGGAAACCTGATCATTATCAATGATTTCCCGCAATATTTTTCCCGGTCCCAGTAGCTGCTCTTGTCCTACAAACTGAGCTAGGTTTTGGGGGCGTACACGGTTAGCCAAAGGTTCATTTTGTTCATTATTTGCAAATAAAGATTCTTGCTTCATCATGTCATCTTCTTTTTATTTACTTTCAGACATTTACTAACCTAATTATACAAGCATTTGTTAGCAAGCAAAAATAATCGAACGCTTGTTTGAGATAAATTTATTAACTAGTTTGCGGTACAATGATATAAGTAAAGAATTTGTATATTATGAGGTGAAGATATGAAATTTTTCAAGAAAGTTGGTATTGGCTTAGCCGCAACAGTGTTGACAATTAGTCCGCTGCTGCCAAGTCTAAATCATATTCAAACAGTGCAAGCTGCGCCAAAAGCACAAAAACTAGCTAAAAACAGAATTACTTTAGTCAATGACGCACCCGTATATAATCAATATGGTCAAAGACTTAAAGTAAGAAAAAACGGGAATTATTCTGTAATTGAACCAGACGTTAATGGTTTCTGCTATGTTTCTTCTTTTGATGTCGACTCCTTAGATTATTACGGCACAATAATGATTAATGGGCAAAAATACTATAAAATTGGTCAAGGAGAATATATTAATGACGGTGATGTTAATAACGTTAATGGTAAAAGCTCTAAGACTGGTAAGCTGGTTTTGAATCACAGATCTGCGATCTATACTAAAACAGGTAAACTAAAAGGCAAGACTCTACCAGTTAAATCAGTCGTTAACTATCAGGGCCAGGTTAAGCAAACCCAATCTAATCAAAAATATTATTTTGCAAAATTTAACGTTTCTGAGCAAAAGGCAACTTTTTATTACTTGCCGACAGCAACTGTTAATGGTAAAGACTGTTATGCAATAGGGAAAAATCGTTATATTAGAGCAAATAACGTTGATAGTATAGATGGGTATCCCCTTATGTACAATGGCGTTACCTATGCTACTGTTCTTAAAAAGACGACAACTCAAACTTTAACCAATGATTCTACTAAGCACGTTCTCAAAAAGGGTCAAAAAATTAAAGTTGATTTAGCGGTTCAACCTTGGGCAGAAGACTTTGAAGGCTATATTTATCGCCTGCACGATTATCCTAACGAATATGTTGGTCAAGGTTACATTAAATTAAGAAACTATTTGCCAACATCAAGTTACGATGAGCTTACATTCACCTATGTAAAGCCTAATACGACGACAAATACTAAATTCTATAATTTTGACGGCACTACAACAGACATCAGTTACAGGAATCGTAATCAAAGCCCCTTGACCGTTGATGGTCTTTATTACTTATGGGTACCTAGTGAAAAGAAAGCAGAATTGTTTTACCACTTTTTAACCTACAGAACAGACAGAAGCTATTTCGTTAATAACGACGGCACTGATCTTAAAAAACCAGAGCTTGACAAAAACAATAAACTAATTGAATCGACAGAAGATAAGATTCGCTATACTAACAGTTTTGTCAAAGCTAGTGATGTTACTTTTGCCGGTGGAATTAAACTTACCCCTCTCAATACTGCCAAAGACGCTGAAAGCGAGCAGAAAGTAGCAACAGATAAGGATAAGCAAGAATTGCAAAGAAAATTTGAGGAAAATAAGAATAACAAGAATGTTAAGTGTGAGCAACAAACTGCAGTAAGTAATTATAATAATGCTTTGATGATTGCTTCTTCTATTTTACAATCTCCAAAAGCCACGATTGCACAAGTAAAACAGGCAATTTGGCTACTTGACACAACCAAAATTCAATTAAGTACTTTAAACTTTGCCGAATGGAGTTAAATTAAAAAATAGAGTTAGTCCACTTTTATGGTGGATTAGCTCTATTTTTATTGCTTAATTTGAAAATTAGTTTACCCTTGCCAAAATATTGTAAACCAGACAAAAGTTCTAACAATTTATATAATAAAACAATTTTAAGCAGCAGTTTAGGGTACAATGATATTAACATAAGTAATTTTTTGCGAGGTCATAAAATGAAATTTTTCAAGAAAGTTGGCATTGGCTTAACAGCCTTGGCTATAACTACTAGTCTATTTTTGCCATATAACGCTAACCCCCAAACAGTAGAAGCAGCTCAGAAAGCCAAAGGAAAAGTCACACTGCTTGAGAGTGATTATGTTTACAACCCGTCAGGCCATAAAATAAAATTGAAGCAAAATCAGAGTACACATAGCTATAATATTCCTAACGGCTTTAGCTCTGATCCCAAGGGCTATTTGACTACAGAAATGATAGTTTATGATGATGACAGTAGAACCAGCTATCCCTACTATGGCACTAAAAAAATTAACGGACAAAAATTTTACCACTTGGGGCATAACTATTACATTAATAGTGCTAATGTTTTAAAAGTCAATGGGCGCAATATCACACAAGGTAAATTGACTATCAAACACGATGCACTGATTTACACCAAGACTGGCAAAACAACGGGAAAGAAACTAAGAACTAATACAGTAGTTAAGTACCAAGGAAAAGCTAAGACTGCTACTAAAACACCCAAATATTTTTACTATCTTAAAGATATAGATAGATACTTCAAACCCCGCTACATACCTACTCATAAAATCAAAGGGAAATATTATTATTCTTTAGGACATAATCGTTACATTAAAGCAGCCAACGTCGGCTACATTAATGGCCACATTGCTCGCTACAACGGCACTGTAAATGCCACAGTCACTAAAAAAACTTATACTACAACAATAAATTTTTCTGCCGCAAAGCGGAAACTCAAAAAAGGACAAAAGATTAAACTTGATTTAACTGTTATTCCTTATGAAAGTGATGGCTTCGAGGGTTATATATACAGATTACATGATTACCCGGATGAATATGTTGATGAGGACAATGTTAAGCTGAAAAGGAATCTGCCTATCATTGATTATCGCGACTTAGTTTATACTTACGTTACGCCAGTGACAAACAACAGCGCTGAACTTTATGACACAGCTGGCAAGACAATTGGTAAACGTATTATAAAGCCGCAATACAGTAATCTGACAGTTGATGGCTTAATGTACCTCTGGGTACCTGAGGAAAATAAGGTGGAACTGTTTTATCATTGTTTAAATTACAGTGACGCCAGTGTGATTGATGCCAACCAACCAAACCCGGTGCCAAATTCAGAGCCAACTTACCCTGCAAAAAAGCAAGCACTAATTTATGGCAATAACTTCATTAAGGTAAACGCTGTGAAATACGTTAGCGGGTTAAGGCTTAAGGCCCTGAATACAATTGAGCAGGCTGAAAATGGGCAAAAGATTGCGACAGGAGCTGACAAACAGGAACTGCTCACACTTTTTAATGAAGGAAAAGATCTAGCACAAAATAGCGCTTATCATGATCTTATGTCTAATTATGATTGTGCCTTAAGAAACGCTTCTGCTATGTTAAGGTCTGATAAGGCAACTGTCACGCAGGTAGATGAAGCTGTCTGGTATGTTAAAACCGCTAAAGAGCAGCTGACAACTATGTCTACTCCTCCCGGTGATTAAATGGCTACTGGTCAGAGCAATATTAGTTTTACTAAAATAGTCCAAGCAAATATAATAGACAATATGTAGAGCATGGCAAAAATGAGACTATCAGTTTAATGCTGGTTCATTAGCTACTAATTATTAAAAAACAGCTATCAACTGATAAAAAGTTGTGACAAGCCTAGCGATAAAGGATATTGAAATCAAATTTAAAGGAGTAAATCAAAGTGAAATTACATAAAAATATTATTGTTGCAGCTGTTGCGGGTATTACCGTTTTAGCGCCAATTATTAGTCAAACTTCAGCTGTTTTAGCAGATGTGGCTGCAACTAACGAAACAAATACAAATACTAATACCAACACTAATACAAATAATCCAGACACAAGTGCAACAGATAAAACTGAAACTCCTGTAGCTGAACCAATTTCGCAACCTATCCAAGATACCCACGTATTAATATCAGAAATATCTTGCCCTGTAGCTGAACCAATTTCGCAACCTATCCAAGATAATGATCCCGAACCAAAGACCAATATCCACAAAACTAAGAAAACTTGGTCAAAACGCCACCAAAAAGCAAATAATTATTTCAATAAGAACGTCAAGAAGGGGCAGAAGCTAACGAATAAGACTAAAAAATTAGCCCTTTACAAGAAGATCTTGAAGCATTTTAAAAATTATAAGACTAAGTATGCCAAGACTTTCAAGAAATATCTTAATGCAGAAATTAAATGGTTAAACAGACAGATTAAATTGGAAAATGTTCCTACTACTAAACCATCGGGTGATCTGAAGCCACAACCAGTAAATCCTCCTAAGAAAAATAAGGTTAAGAAACATGAAGACTGGAGTGATATTATAGTATATGGGAATTATTTAAACGATTATAAATATTATAAGAAACATCCTAAAGTAAATACACCATTAATGGAAAAAGATATTAATGCTTTAAAGAAACGGGGATACAAGTTTAATGCCGACTTATCTGATAAAGGTTATGAGGCACATAACAAGAAACTGGCAAAACGTGACGATAAACTTATTGATGAAGGTAAATTAAAATAATTTTCTATTTCTTCACTAATAAAACAAAAAGACTAATTCGTAATTAAAAACGAACTAGCCTTTTTTTCTTATCTATTTAAGCTTGAACCCTTTAGGCAGCTGCGGCTTTTTGCCATTATACATAACATAAGTTTCTTTAGGACTCTTTTTAGCCGAATGGTTATACAGTTTTAGCAATTGTTTTGCAGTATATTTCTTGCCTTTCGGCTTTCTAATTGTGCCTTTGCCAACAGCTTGGATATGTTTAAAGCCTTGGCCTACTCCCGAACTCTTACGTAAGCGGTAATGCCCAAGCTTGACAACAAAACCTTTAGGATTACCAGCATTTTTCAAAATCTGACTATTATGAATATTAAAATGGCTTAAATCAACTCCAGCGAGCTCTTGATCATTAGTAAACATTTCCGTTGAATCGTACATTTTTGGTAACCGCCAGCCACGCAAATCAACAAAAACAAGATTATCACAGTCCATAAACATTTGGCTGACCCTGGTAACCTGGCGTGTATCCCAAGTATGCAGGTCAAGCTGCTCAAGACTTTTTGCACCTTTAAACATCCTAAGCATATCAGTAACTTGGGCAGTATTAAAGTGCCTCAAGTCAATGTCTTTTAGACTGCTGTCGCCACTGAACATTGAATTCATCCAGCGTACGTTCTTGGTGTTCCAACCCGTTAAATTGAGTTTAGCCAAAGAGCTGTCTCCAGAAAACAGCGAGATCATATTAGTAACGTTGCTGGTATCAAAACTACCTAAATCTAAACTAGTAACAGCCGGATTGCATGCGAACATTTCTCTCATATCTTTAACTTTACTCGTATCAAAGTGACTGAAATTTAGCTGATCCAAGTGAGCGAATTTTGCAAACATCCCCGACATATCTGTAACATTACCAGTATTAAAGCCACTTAAGTCAAGTTTAGTTAAGTTAGAACACCCTTGAAACATATTTTTCATACTGGTGACTTTTTTGGTGTCCCAATTAGCCAAGTTTAAGTGAATAACTGTACTGCCCGAAAACATTTCCGCCATATTAGTCACTTGACTGGTAGCAAAATTACTCAGATCAAGACTTGACAAATTTTGGGTACTGGAAAACATATCGGACATATTATTAACTTTTCTGGTATCAAAGTGCTTAAGATTTAGTTCAGGAACTTTTATTCCAGCAAACATACCAGCCATGTTAGTGACATTACTAGTATCAAAATTAGCCAGATTAAGTTCTGCCACATCGCTATCCGCAAACATCTCTGCCATATTGGTCACTCGGCTGGTAGCAAAACTTTTCAGATTAAGATGTTTCATCGGGCTGTTTCTAAACATACCGCTCATATTTGTGACTTTGCTTGTATTAAAACTGCTCAAATCTACTTCTGTTAATGCTGTGTTGTCAAACATTCGTTCCATGCTAGTCACTTGGCTGGTGTCAAAGTGACTCACATCAGCTTTAGTTAGAGCTTTGTCATTAGTAAAAAGCAAAGCCATATTTGTCACTTGACTAGTATCAATTTTGTCGAGACCTGTAATATCCTCCAAATACTCAAGACCGGCAAACTTTTCTGCCGAATTCGGAGCCATTTGAACTGGTGTTTCAAACACAATATGCTCAATATTACCAGACCATTTAAACTGCTTTAAAAATGGTGTGCTGGATAATTGACTGCTCTTTTGCGCGCCACTAATCCGTAGAGTTCTACTAATAACGTCGTATTTCCATGTGCAGCTGCCATCAGTGCCAGTCCACAGACCGGCATCAGATGGCAAACCTGTCGCACTAATTGGGACAACAGCAGGAGTTTCTGTTGCAGCAGCTACATTTAAATTGGTTTGCACCGTTACGACTAAACCTAATGCCATTGTTGCAATACCTATCCCAGTTTTTTTAAACTTGATTAAATTTGGTAACTTCATCTTGTGACCTCTTTTCTCTTACCATTATTATAAGGGCATTTTGCTTAAATCTAATTAATAATTTAAAACTTAAGTTAAACTTTGCCAGGCTGTAATTCTTTTACTGTAAGACATGTATTGCTGCACCTATATTAGGTTATAATAAATTTAACAGAAAGTAGTAGAGATAGTGAGGGTGAATTATGAAGCTGACAAAAAGAATTGGAATTAGCCTGGCTATTTTAGCACTGGTCGTAACTCCGCTTTTAGCAAATTGCAATCAAATACAAACAGTAGTGGCTGCTAAAAGCAGTAAAAAGACCGCAAAGGGTAAAATTACTTTAATCTATGGTGCCCATCTTTATAATAAACATGGTCATAAAATTAAAAACAAGAAAAAATATCTGCCATATGCTCAAGATGATGCCAGTGGTTATAAGTATATCTATAGCTTTAATGCAGATGTTATGAAATACTATGGCACTAAAAGAATTAAGGGCCAAAAATTCTATAATATTGGTAAAGGTTGCTACATTAATGCTGCAGATGTCAAGGAAGTTAACGGTAAAAACAGTAAAAAGGGTAAATTAGTTTTATTACAAAAATCAGCCGTTTATACTAAAGCCGGTAACAAGACTGGCCACACTTTACCTAAGCGAGCTATCGTTAAATATCAAGGCAAAGTTAAACAAGTTAAAGCAAGACCAAAATACTATTATAGTAAATTCTTTAAATCAGATAATGATGAGCATATTTTCTATCTGCCACTCACAAAAATTAAAGGGAAAAACTATTATGCGATTGGTAAAAATCGCTATGTCAAAGCCTATAATGTTGCAAGTTTAGATGGTTATCCTCTAACTTACAATGGGGTTACAACGGCCACCGTTCTTAAAAAGACAGCCACTCAGACTTTAAACGAAAAGAAAACCAAACACATTTTAAAAAAGGGGCAGAAAATAAAAGTTGATTTAGCCGTCGAACCTTGGGCAGAAGACTTTGAAGGCTATATTTTCCGCCTGCATAATCATCATAATGAATACATAGATGAAAACTGTATCAACCTGAGAAATTACTTGCCAACGACCGACTACTCTGATTTAACCTATAGTTTTGTTACTGCAAAGACTACTGCAAACGTTAAGCTTTATGACGCCACAGGAAAACCCGTTGGGATTAGTTTTAACACTGCAAAGCAGTCTGACTTTAATGTTGACGGCTTGTTCTATATTTGGAATGGGACTACAAACAAAGCTGAGTTGTATTACCACCTTCTGAGTAACAATTTAGATAGAAAAGCCCTTATCAATAATGATGGCACACAATTGAAGGCCAGGGCGACTGACAAAAAATATGGGCCAACCATTCTCACCACCAGTGAAAAAATAATAGCAGCTAACAGTTTCGTCAAAGCAAGTGATGTGAAATTTAGCTGGGGCATAAAACTTTCTCCTGTAAACACTTCATTAGCAGCCGAGCAGAAACAAAAAGTAGCAACCGACAGCGATAAAGTGAAGCTCCAGAAAGACTTTGACTCTGGACAGCAAACTATTAACGAGAGTGTTCACTATGATGGACTTATGCAGAGCTATGACTATGCTTTAGCTAATGCTGCTGTTGTCTTACGGTCGAGCAAAGCGACGCTGGCACAAGTAGATCAGGCAATCTGGCTGTTAAAAACCACTAAAAAACAGATAAAAACTTTAAACTTCCCTGAATTTGCCTAAAGTTTACTAGAAAGACAAACTAAAAAGGATTAGTTCTGAAATGAGCTAATCCTTTTATTTTACTTAAAATCAAAAATGAAATGATTTTGGTAACTGTGGTTTTTTACCGTTATACATGACATAGGTTTCTTTAGGGCTCTTTTTGGCAGAGTGATTATACAGCTTAAATAATTGCTTTGCAGTATATTTTTTGCCTTTCGGTTTTCTAATTGTACCTTTACCTACAGCTTGAATGTGTTTAAATCCTTGGCCTACACCTGAACTCTTACGCAAACGGTAATGGCCCAGCTTCACAGCAAATCCTTTAGGATTGCCTGCCTGATTTAAAATCCTGCTGTTATGAATATTAAAATTAGTCAGATCAACCCCTGCTAATTTCTTGTCCTGCATAAACATATCTGTCGAATCAGTCAGTTTAGGCATGTGCCAGCCATGTAAATTAACTTTAGTCAGATTAGGACATTGAGCAAACATCTCACTTACTTCAGTTAATTTACGAGTGTTCCAATTATGTAAATCAACAGTTTTGAGGCTCCGATCATTTTTAAACATCTCATAAGCTTCAGTGAGACTATTAGTTTTAAGATGACTTAAATTAATATTGACCAGCTGCGGGTCGTTTTTAAATATGCGACTCATACTCCTGACCCGTTTGGTATTCCAGCCTTTCAAATTAACCGTCTTTAAATTGTCATCATCACTAAACATTTCAGACAAATTTTTATTGGACTTAGTATTAAAATGGCTTAAATCTAAGCTGGTAATTTTTTTCATACCAGAAAACATATAGCTGGTGCTAGTGACCTTGCTGGTATCAAAATGACTAATATCAAAATCAGTTAAATTTTCAGCACCCTCAAACATGCCAAACATATCAGTTACCTTGCTGGTATTAAAGTGCTTAATATCCAAGCTGACCATATTCTTTAATCCAGCAAACATAGTGCTCATATCAGTAACATTGGCAGTATTCCAACCCGTTAAATTAAGTTGTTTTAATGCTGTATCGTTTGAAAACATACCTGACATATTAGTTACTTTACTAGTATCAAAGTTACTCAAATCCAAATTGGTCAAATTGGAATCTCCAAAAAACATAGCTTTCATATTTTGAACATTACTAGTATTAAAATTGCTCAAGTTTAGAGTTGTTATGTCCATACTATGAGAAAACATGTTGCTCATGTCCGTTACGTTTTTGGTATTAAAGCCTGAGCAGTCGAGCTGTTTAATCAGGCAATTATTGAACATTCCGCTCATATTTTGTACTTTACTGGTATCAAAGCTATCTACATTAATCGTTTCTGCCTTGGTACCGGAAAACATATTTGCCATATCGGTTACTTTGCTAGTATTAAAATTTTTTAAATCCAGCTTTTTAAAATTGGCCGCCGCAAACATGCTGTTCATAGTGGTTACATTTGCGGTATTCAATTTACTCAAATCTATTGCTATGGCAGTAGCATTATCCATACCTAATTTAAAGAACATGTTACTCATATCTGTAACTTTACCGGTATCAAACTTACTAATATCTAAGCTATTAAGGTTCATATCACCGGCAAATAAACCAGACATATCGGTTACCTCACTGGTATCAGCGTTCTCTAAACCCTTAATATCAGACAAATATCTCAAATTAGCAAATTTTTCTTTTGAATTTGCAGACAACTTAAACGGACTTTCAAAAACGATATGTTCAATACTTCCAGCCCATTTGAATTCTTTAGTAAAAGGTGTGCTTGACAATTGTGCTCCTTTAGCACCACTAATAGTCAGCGTATTAGTAAGGACATCATATTGCCACGTGCAGCTGCCATCCGTTCCAGTCCAAAAACCTAGCTGATTATTGCTAGTACTGGGTGCATTCGGTGTTATTTTTGCAGTTTGATCTTTAGCAGCAGGTGCAGCAGAAGCTGCCACAACATTCTGCACCAGATTAACGCCACTCATCATGCCTAGTACTGCAGCAGCCATACTGATGCCTAGTTTTGTTAAAATATTTTGCTTGAATTTAGTTGACTTCATTTTCTGACCTCCTTTTGCTCTTAATTCCATTGTAAGCCTTTTAAAAGTTAAATAATATCTTCTTTTGCGTTTACTTGCGCTAGTTTCCACCCAGTCATAAAGTGCTGCTCGCGTAAAGAACGCAAGTCAGTATAATCACTTTCCAAGCTATCAATTGCATCCTGCAATTTTTTGTTTTGCTTACGAATCTGGTCAAGTTCAGGATCATTAACAACGCCTTTCAGGTGCATTTTAGCGGCTAGTTCGCGACGTCTTTCCTCAAATTCACCTTTCAAAGTAGCAAGGGCATTTTCATATTTGACCAGTTTTTGGTTAACTTCAGGAATTTCATTATTTAAACTGACAAACAATTTATAGGGCATGTTGGACTTAATACGATTGCATTCCGTGCAGGATAAAATCAGGTTGTCAAAATCATTATTATGTGACAGTGAAACCGGATCTTTGTGATCAACGCTGCGGCCGCGCCTGCCGCAATATTGGCAGCGATAATGGTATTTGGCACGAATACGTTCTCGGTCAATATAATCCACTTCATTGAGCTTAAAGTCGACGTTTAAGCCTAATTTACTTAGGTTTTCGGCAAAAGTAAACTCGCTGCTGGGCACAAAGCCAGTTTGGCCTGTCTCGCTGTCAATTACGGCCTGGTTAAAATCATGTGTTGCTAGTTGCTGCTGGGCCAATTCATTGCCGTCATAATCCTGAATGAAGGCCTCATAACGCTTGCGCAGGTCATTTTTAGCTACCAAAAAAGAAGTATTGCCACTGTCTTCATCCTTACCTACAAAGGTAAACAGCAGGCATTGCGCAAAGACTTTAACCGCAATATTGGCAAAATTCTCCGGCGCTTTTCCTCTTTGAATGCACAGATCACAGATACTGGTTAACTTAGGATTAACCAAACCTGCTTGTTTAAAATGTTTGGCATTGATACGCAAACCGCACGCACTGCATTGAAACTTCACTTTTGAATGTTCTCCTTAAAATAAGACATTAATATTTAACTCAATTCTACTCAATTTAAGATAATAAAAAAAGGTGGACGTAATGTCATCCACCTTTTAGTCTTATTTAAAAACAAACTATTTATTTTCGTCTGCTTTGGCCTTGTTCAAGAAAGCAACAACTGCCGCCACGTGCGCAACACGTTTCTTGCCGTTTCTTTTGTTCTTAGGTCTTTGGTTTGGTTCACAACCGGTGTTGTAATTCTCACCTTTACGCATAGTACTATACTTCCTTTCAGATTTTCGAAAATCTCATATAGTTTACCACTTAAGCTATAATGAAGCAAGATTTGCTCGTACTAGATCATTTTACTGTGATTTTTAATATCAAAAAACGGTTCCTTTGGAACCGCTTAAAATCTAATATTATTTATTAAATATTATCAGTTTATCACACTAATTATTTTCACTAACGGTCATAGCAGCATCAATCACGCCACTGTCGTCAGCTAAGCTGATTGCTGCATTCTTTTCATCAACTACCAAGTTATTCCCTAAATATTGCATTTCTGCAGGACTTGTGTATAAGTCAAAGCCCGCATTATTTTCAACTTTAATTGAAAAGTCTGGATCTTGCTTATCCAAGACCACAAATTGAAAGCGGGTTCCGGCAGCACAACTGCCAGCAATATTAGAGTATTTATTAGAGCCGTCGTTTAACGATAATAAAACAACTTGACCCTCTTTCACACTCTTTTTAATTTTATCAGCAGCACCTGATTTAACGTTCATTTTAACTGTTTCGGAATTACTCATTTTAATATTTCCTCCTAATCCTTAGCAATTTTCTCAAGTATAGGATATATTAAGTTATAGTGTCAAAAATTATGTTTATAGTAAAAGTATCCCTTAATCTAAAAAATTATTATTGCTAATAAGGGAAAAAAAGGTCAAAATGTATATAGCGATTACAGATGATTATAACTTGTGAAAGGGGACATTTTATGACCGTCTTGAAAAAGGTTTTTAGCGATAAAATCCTGCAAATTACTTTTGTAATAACGATTATCAGTCTTTTTTTTGCTAGACCGCGGTTTGAAGACATTAACTTACATACGATCTTTTCAGTCGCCGCGATGCTAATCATTATTCAAATATACGCCTACTTACACGTCCTTGATGTGCTCGCGTATAAACTGACCAGTATTGCTGATAATATGCAAAAACTAAATATTTTATTTACGGCTTTAGCAATTATCGCGGGGATGTTTTTGGGCAATGACATAACAGCGCTTACATTGATTCCCCTATACTTGAATATTGCTAAGAGATGTGATTTACCCCAGATTTTACCCGTTACTTTAATCGGTATGGGCGCAAACATTGGGGCTGCCTTTACTCCTTGGGGTAACCCTCATAACATCTTTTTAGTTAGCAAATATTCTGTTAACGCTGTCCAATTTTTTTCATGGTCTTTGCCCTATTTAATAATGGCACTCGTTATTACGCTGATTATTTTTCACTTTATCCCCCGCAAAAAAATTCCGCGGCAGGATGTTAAACAGATTAATATCAGCTTAAGACCAACAATCATTACTACAGCAGTGTTTGCACTATTCTTCTTGGGCGTATTTAAAGTTATTAATGTGGTAATTCCACTGATCGTTGCAATTATCCTGGCATTATTAATAAACCCCAGAATCTTGCTTAAGGTTGATTTTGCTCTGCTATTAACTTTCACATGCTTCTTTATTTTCATTAGTGATATTCAACAAATTCCGATGATTGTCAGCATTATCCATACAATGATCAATTCAGAAACTTCAACTTACTTCACGTCAATTATTTCAAGTCAAATTATCAGTAATGTTCCTGCAACCATTTTAGTTGGTAAATTTACCCCTTATGCTAAAGCATTGTTTTTAGGTTCCAATATAGGTGGCTTTGGTTCACCGATTGGTTCAATGGCAAATATGCTGGTGCTCAAAACTTTTACCCAAAATGCGACAGTTTCAAGAGGGGAATTTTTCAAAAAATGGACTGTAATGCAGTTCATAGGTTTGCTGGTCTTGACAGTTGTAGGCTGGGGAATTTTATTAATTTAATAATCAATTTAGTAAAGCTTTGCTAATGAAAGGTAGTATAAGCTCCTTTTTTATACTCAAAAGTCTCTTAATCAGTTATAATTAAGAGACATATATAAGGAGGAAGACTATGAACAGTTTAACTTGGATAATTGTAATTATTATTATTTTATTAATTGCAATCTATATTGCGGTATACAATGGCTTACAAAAAGCCAAGGTTTACACCGATGAGTCCTGGAGCCAAATTGACGTCCAATTAAAGCGGCGTAATGACTTGATTCCTAATTTAGTCGAAACTACCAAAGGATATGCCAAACACGAAAAAGAAACACTGGAAAACGTTGTGCAGCTGCGTAATCAGTTAACTAACATTCCCAGCGATGACCATGCACAAACCTTAAAAGTTTCTAACCAAATTTCTGATGCGCTTAAGTCCATCTTTGCCTTATCAGAAAATTATCCTGACCTTAAAGCCAATCAAAACTTCTTGAAATTGCAAGAAGAATTGACTAATACTGAAAATAAAATTGCCTATTCAAGACAGCTTTATAATTCATCTGCTGCTCTATATGATCAAAAACTTTTAACCTTCCCTTCCAATATTGTTGCTCACATTCATGGTTTTAAGAAAGTTGACTACTTGCAAACTAGTGAATCTGAAAAAGAAGTACCTAAAGTTAAGTTTTAAATACTAGGCCAGTTTTATGTTATTTCAACAAATTGCCCGCAATAAGCGCAAAACTGTGGGTATTATGGGATTGTTTGTTATTATCTTGGCACTTGTAGGTGCGGGACTGGGTTACCTTTTTAGCAACAGGCCAATTTTAGGTTTAGTTATTGCAGTGATTTTTAGTATAATTTACATGCTAATTGTCTTGCCCAATCCGGCAAACATGGTTATGAGCCTCAATCATGCCCAAGAAGTTCATGAACAAGATAATCCAGAGTTATGGCACGTTGTGCAAGATATGGCACTAGTTGGTCGTGTGCCCATGCCGCGAGTATTTATTATTGATGACGCCAGCCCTAATGCATTTGCGACAGGAAGGGATCCGAACCATTCAGCAGTTGCAGTTACTCAAGGTTTACTCGATATGATGAACCGGGAGGAACTGGAAGGAGTTTTGGGTCATGAAATTTCTCATATCAGAAACTACGATATTTTAGTTTCTACTATCGCGGCAGTGCTAGTAGGAGTCATTTCTTATCTTTCTGGGATTGCCAGCCGCTATATCTGGTGGATTGATGATGATCGTGATAGTGATCATGATAGTGGTGGCACTATCGTTGTCATTTTTAAGGTAATAGCTGTAGCGTTTGTCTTAATTTTGGGGCCTATTTGTGCCAGTTTAGCGCAAATGGCATTGTCACGTAACCGTGAATACCTTGCCGATGCTTCTTCAGTAGAGTTAACGCGCAATCCTCAAGGCCTAATTTCAGCGCTTGAAAAAATTGACGGCTCTGCACCAATGAAAAAAGCTGATCCCAGCAGTGCCGGAATGTATATTGAAGATCCTATGCGTAAAAAACTCAGTTTTACCCATTTGTTTGACAGTCATCCGCCAACAGCGGACAGAATTAAACGTTTAGAAAAAATGTAAAAAAACAACCTTCTTGTTCAAGGTTGTTTTTTATTTCAAATTAATATTTGCCTGCCTGAATAGTTCTGCACGCATTTGCACTGGCGTTTCATGATAATATTCACTGAACTTCTTATAAAAGAAGGACTTGCCGCTATAACCAACACGGGTAATTATCTCTTTGACGGAAATATCCGGGCGGGCAAGTAAACTTCGTGCTTCCAGCATGCGCCTTTCATCGACATGTTCCACAAAACTTTTGCCTGTTTTTTGTTTAACCAAACTTGAAAAATAATTAGGATTAAAGCCAAAATGCTTGGCTGCATCATTAAGCGTAATGTTAGTAAAATGGGCATCAATATATTTTTCCAGATCCGTCTGTGCAAACTGATGACTTGTTGCTGGAGTGGAAGTTAAATTTTGCTTTCTGACAGCAGAAACGAAAAGCAAGGTAAGTTCTGCCATGATAGCGTTGCGGGTAAACAAGTCATAATTAAGATATTCATTAATTATCTTTTTAAGTAGATGGGCAGACTCTGACATTAGCGTTCCGTTTAACCCTAATAATCTTTTTTGCTCAAAAGTAGTATTGATTTTTTTAAGCAATTTTTTCTCATAATTATTCATTACAGTTAGATTGTCGAAAAAGTTCTGGACATCTATATTAGGATCAAATTCAAGCTTAACTAAAATATCTTTACTACCAGGTTTTAATATTTCATAATTGCTCTTTTTCTGTAAAAAGATGATATTACCATCATTGAGCATAAAATCCTGACTATTGATTCTCACTTTAGTTGAACCTTTTGCCTCATACAGAATAGTCAACCCTGTTGTTTGGTAGCGATGAATTCCCGTATTACGATTTTCTAAAAAGGCTATAAACAAATCAAAGTTGCTGTTACCTGGTTTTATTTTCACTTCATTAGTATCAGACCTAGCCGCATCTATGATACTGGCTAAATATTGTTCCAATTTAACTGCTGCCATTTCTTTCACCTCTTATACAATTTTGGGGTTATATAGTTTTATTATATAGCAAATTTTCATCTTACTAATATAATTTTGTTATTTTACCTTTATCATTGCTACATGGATAACGGAAACTCCTTGTGCATCTAGACAACTAATTTTCTTTTCTGTATAATAAAATTTAACATCGGGGTGCCTGTAAAGGCTGAGATTAAACCCGCAGAACCTGCTATGGATAATGCCAGCGAAGGGAAAACGAAAGATTTTACATCGTCAGGCTATTATCCTGACGATTTTTTTGGTAACTAAATTGATTAAATTAAATAACCTAACATTTTCATATGATAAACAAAACGAAATTTTAACAGACATTAACTTAAATATTCCTACAAAGCAGTTTTCATTGTTAGTTGGACCAACTGGCTGTGGTAAATCTACCTTATTGAAAATAATAGCAAAGTTATATCCTGAATTTGCTGGACAACTAAGCGGCACTGTTACTCTGGGCGGCTTAAAGGCTGCTATGATGTTTCAAAATGCCAGTGAGCAATTTACTATGGCAACTCCTCGAGAAGAAATTATTTTTGCACTGGAAAACCTCTGCCTTAATAAGGCCCAGTATCTAAAACAGTTAAATGAAGCCGTTCAGTTTACCCAAATTGATTATTTACTTGATCAAAAAATCAACACATTATCTGGTGGTGAACAACAAAGAGTGGCATTGGCTGTTCTTATAGCGATGAATGTTGACTTGTTTTTACTTGATGAGCCCTTCGCCAGCTGTGATCCCGCTGCCCGCAAGTTCTTAATCGCTAAACTAGCACATCTGCGCGATCAAGGAAAAACAATCATCTTAAGTGACCATGTGCTAGCTGGTTATGAAGGAATCTGCGACAATCTTTTTCAATTTCAGGGTAAACGCCTGGTGCAGCTTTCTCAAGCAGAACAGGAAAAATTGTTGCGAAAAAATACGGATTCTAATTCCTATACTTTTGTCTTACCAAAGGAAAATGACCGGTCGTGCTTTACTCTGCAAGACGTTCAGATTAGGCAAAATCGTGTACTCTTAAAGCAGGAACAGTTAAAGATTGTCTCTGGTAAAACCACTCTGATTACAGGAGCCAACGGTGTGGGCAAAACTTCGCTTTTTAATGCTCTGACTAAAATGATCCCTTATTCAGGCAGCATCACCTACCACAACCGTGAAATTAATAAATTACCTACTCGTAAGTATTTGCTTCATGTAGGCCAAATATTTCAAAATGCAACTGACCAGTTTATCAATGTCTCTGTTGCAGATGAAATTAACCTCAGCAAAAAAAAGCGGACCAATTCTTATTTTACTGATGGCAAAATAGCTGCTGCTTTATCCACTCTTGAACTTGATTCACTACTTGATCATGTCGTATATTCATTATCCGGTGGACAACAAAAGAAACTGCAAATCTTGTTAATGTTGATTTCAGATCAGGATGTATTGTTAATTGACGAACCACTTAGCGGCCTGGATGCTGACTCTGCCGTCAAAGTGATGTCTTTATTAAGAGAAAGTCAGAAAGCACGGAAGCAAACGCTTTTAATTATCAGCCATGAGTTAAAGAATTTAGCTGATTGGTGTGACTATCACCTCATTTTTAAAAACCAGCATCTAGCTTACACGAACAAGTGAGGTACTATCATGAATCCTAGTTTTAAATTTATCTTGGCTCTGATTATTTCTGTAGAAATATCACTGAAATCAAGTTTACTAACAAACCTCTTAATCATATTCTTTGCATTGGTCTATTTAATTTGCAAACACATTAAATTAAGCAATTTGCTTTTAACTCTACTAATGCCTTTAATTGCCGCTTTTACAGTTTTTGCGACTTTATACTGGTTCTCGCCACAACCCAACTTACAGAACGCACTAAGCTTATCTAGTCGAATTTACGTTTATACTTTGACTATCTACTGCGTTTCAATAGACACTACTGCTACAGAATTTGCCCGCTCTTTTGAACAAAATTTTCATTTGCCCAGCAAGTTTGCTTATGGAGTTTTAGCTGCTCTTAATATCGTTCCCCGAATGAAAGAGGCCGTTAAGCAAATTCGTACTGCTGGCATGATGCGGGGAGTATATTTGAGTTTTTGGTCACCGGTTCTTTATTTTAAAGCTATCTTAGTTGCTCTGAATTCTGCAGAAAATTTAGCTCAAGGTATGGCATCCCATGGTTACCGCGAAAATGCCAAGCGTTCTGTCATTGCAGCTGTTCCTGTTAAAAAAAGTGACTGGCTGCAGTCAATTGCAATTTTGGTTTTAGTAAATCTAGCATTATTGACGTTAAAATAAAAAAGTGGACATGCTTGTCCACTTTTTTTCTATCCCTTAATTTATTCAGCTAAAGAATAACCAGCAAAACTAATATTAACCGGCGCGTCTGCAGTGATAAAAATTGCCGGCTTTTTGGTTGTGTAATAGCGTTCTGAAAATACCAGCTCCCCGTCATTTAAGAAAAACTCAATTGAACTTGTATCAATAAAAACTTGTATTTTTAATTTTGAGTTTGGTCTCAGTTTGCCATAACGTTGTGCGTCGGTTGTCGATTTATCCGCTCTGATCAAAATTACTTCATTATTTTCCTTATTCCAAGATAATGTAACCAGATTTTCCTGTTCATTTTTAAAAATGAAGCTAATCTCATTACCTGACCAATTTTCAGTTTTAGCAGTTAAAAGCAACTCCAAGTGCTGCGGATCAGAAACATTAACTTGCATTGAAGAACTCGTTTGTTTTTCGTCAACTACTTTTTCTTGCCGTAGTTGTTTTAACTCATTTATGGGCGTCATATACAGCTGATTGTTCTTTAAAGTTAATTCTCGCGGCAAAGTTAACGCCCCACACCAGCCATCAGCCTGCTCGGGAAAGTCTGCGTGCCACATATCGAGCCAGCCAAAAACAATGCGCCTATCATCAGGAGTTAACATGGTTTGGGCAGCGTAAAAGTCATGTCCATGGTCAAGTTCTTGAAATGCACCATGTTTAAATTGATTGTTGCGATAATCCATTTTACCGATAAAATATCCCGTTTGATAGCAGTTAAGATATTCTTTACCCTTTGCCACGATTCCTTGAGGTGAACATAACAAAACGTCCTCTCTGCCCAATGAAAAAAGATCAGGGCATTCCCAGGTATAGCCTTCAATATCGGCTCCTTGAGAAACGGCTATCGGGCCTAAATAATCCCAATGCAATAAATCAGTCGACTTATAAGTAATTGCACGGCCTAATCCTTTCTTATCCTGACCACCCACAACAATATAATATTCATTTCCATCTTGCCATACTTTAGGGTCACGAAAGTGCTGTGAGTTATCCGTCGGTGGCAATGCAATCGCAGGATTACCACTATATTTTGTAAAATGAATGCCATCGTCACTAAAAGCAACATTTTGTGTTTGATAAAAGCGACTATGATCATTGACATCGTAGTAATGATTACCTGTATAAATCAGATACAAGCGACCATCCTTTTCAATTGCACTGCCAGAATAACAGCCATTTTTATCCTCAGGACTATCCGGGGTCAGTGCAATTGGCAATTCTTCCCAGTGAACCAAATCTTGACTGCGATAATGGCCCCAGTGCATAGGGCCCCTTTTAGCTGAATAAGGATAGTACTGGTAAAAAATATGATAATATCCTTGGTAATATGAAAAGCCATTAGGATCATTCATCCATCCAGAAGGTGTTGTTATGTGATAATTTAGCCGATACCGCTTGTTAGTAATTTTAGCCGGAGTTTGCATTTTTTCTTCCTTGTTTTCAATAAATTTTCGTTCACTACTTGTTTAATTGCAAAATCAAATTGCCGTGATTGACTTCTGTCTCTTTATTTTCAGTTGTAAAGCCTTTTTTATATTCTGGGAATAATACCATAACAGTAGTTTGTTTACCAGCTGCTTGAATAGCTTTTAAATCCATTTTTGCAAGAGGATCACCGGCAGCTACTTCTTGACCGTCTTTTACTAAAACTGTAAATCCTTGGCCGCCTAAATCTACAGTATCAATCCCCATATGCAATAATATTTGCACGTCATTTTCACTTTCTAGAGTAATTGCGTGTTTAGTAGGAAATACCGAAATTACCTTACCATTAACGGGTGAAAAAATATCACCGGTAGTAGGTTGAATAGCAAAACCGTCTCCGACCAATTTTTTAGAAAATGTTTCATCATTAACTTTTTCAAGTGGAAGATATTCACCATCGACTGGTGCTAAGACTGAATTATCATCAGTAGGAACAATTATTTTGCTTTCTCGATGATTAACCCGTCTCTTATTCTCCGGTAAAATTGGCTTGAATTTATTCCAGGTAAGAATAAAGATAATTGGTAAAATAAATGCAATTAAATTACCTATGACATATGGTTCAATTGGTCTTGCAACTGTCAAACCAGGAAGTACAGTCAGCCCCTGGGCTAAACCTTTAACATTGAACAATTTCATGTAAATGCCGCCAAAACCAGCTCCTAAGAATGAGCACACAAAAGGTACAATACTATATTTAAGGTTAACTGCAAATATTGCTGGTTCTGTTATACCAACCAAAGTAGGAATAAAACTTGAAATGGCAATATCTCGATCTTTGGACTTTTGCTTTAAAATCAGATACATTCCAATGCAGCCGCCACCTTGCGCAATAATTGAAACTGACCAGATAGGCTGAATATAGTCGAAACCTGTTTGCACAATTAAGTTTGCTTCAATCCCCTGAATAGCATGTTGGGTGCCTGTAACAACAAGTGGCTGCAATCCAGCTGCAAAAACAAACGCGCCTAATGCACTCATCTTCATATAGAGAAAGTTAATAATCCCACCTAAAACATCACCAATCCACAAGCCGAGTGGTCCAAATAATAAGAATAGGGATAAATTAGCTGCCAGTAATGTAATTGTCGGTACTAAAATATACGAAACAATTTGAGGTACGTATTTGGTAGCAAACTTTTCTACTTTTGCTTGGAACCAAGCGGTTAAAATAGCGGCAAAGACACCGCCCTGAAAACCAACTGCAGCAATTTTTAGACCAAATAGGTTCCAGTATGCCGGGTGCACTTGACCTAACACAAAAGCGTTTCTGTCAGCCAAATCAGGAGAAATCATGACAAAGCCAACCAATATTCCTAAAATTGGATTGCCACCAAATCGTTTTGTTGCAGTATACATTACTAAAACAGGAAGTATTTTGAACGTAGCAGCAATCACATTCAAAAACTTACAAAAATCGCCTACATAAACACTTTGCTGTGCTAAGGACTTAGTCATACCAAACATACCAGGAGTGGCAAGCAGTGATCTCAGTCCTAAAATCATAGCAGCACCAATGAAAGCTGGAATTATAGGAATAAAGATATCACCAAAAACCTTGAAAGCCTGTTGAAACTTATTCTTATTTTTCATTCCTTCATCTTTAATTTGATCTACTGAAACTTCCTTTGTACCTGATACCTTGACAAAAGCATCATAAGCTTCTTCAACTGCTCCCGGCCCAAATACTATTTGCAATTGACCGCTGTTGTATATTACTCCTTTAGTTCCTTCAATATTATTGAGAGCATCCTGATCCGCTTTATTAATGTCTTTTAAAACTAATCTTAATCTTGTAACGCAATGAGTGGCACTAACTACGTTATCAGCACCGCCAACGTTTTTTAAGACTTCTTGTGCAATTTTTTTATAATCCGTCATATACTTTTATCCTCTTTTATCATTTGCGATAATCATTGGAAAATTCAATGTGCTCAACATGAAGGGCACCATTAGTCACTGTCATACTTAAGCTGTGACCAAATTTGTGATAAACACGGGCATTTAAGGCTGTACCATCTAAATAAATAGATAAGATATTATCATCCACGATTATTTTAAGATCATATTCTTTACCGGCCTGTAAATTAATTGGTCTGCTAAGCCCCTTGTTCATCATTTGATACCACCTGTAGCAAGGATTCTTATCCAAGGTTAAGCAATTCTCATCCAAATTAAATCTAAACTCATATGATTCATCTGTTGCAGAATTTTGATAAAGCCTTACAGAAAAATCACTGACACTAGAGCTGAAATTGATTTTGGCATGAAAGTAAAAATGCTCGCCCGTGTTTTTAATAAGTTCCTTTTCTTGAAGTGTGTCTGTGGTTTGTAATTCTTGTGGCGCAATTTCTTGTTTATTTGCAAAAGCTGCACAGATTTCTGCAATAGGGCGGACGCCCAGGGTTTTATCTGAACGCTGATAAATTTCTTGTGGTACAAAAGTACCGCCCCACTCATAATTGTTCATGTCATTTAGATCTGTTTTGGTCGGAACCCAGCCAAAAAGTACTCGTCGCTTCCCGTCAAAAGCCGTACGCGCAGCATAATAAGCGCGCCCGTCAAAAGCTTCATCTTTAGGTTTAAGCCAAGGACCAGCAAGACTTTTACTCATCCTATAAAAAACCTTATTTTTTACACTGTATTCAGAATAAACCAGATACCACCAATCACCCATTTTAAACAGCTGTGGCATTTCAAACATAGTATATAAATTTGGTGCCCAAAAATCGCCTTCAAACTGCCAATTTTCGAGGTCTTTTGAAGTATATTTCACGAGCCGTCCAGTTAGTTTGTGCTTATCTTGACCTTTACGCGCTCCCAAAATCAACAGATATTCTTTTTTGTTTTCATCCCAGATAACTGACGGATCTCGCCAATTACGATTATCATAGCCTGGCTGAGGTTCAAGTTTTAAAGCATTTTTTGACTTAGTCCAGTGAACAAAATCTTTACTAGTAGCATGCAATAAAATCTGTGAAGTCTTCTTCTCTTTTAAAAATTCTTTATTAAATCCGGTATAAAAAGCATGAATACTACCTTTAGCTTCAAAAATAGATCCCGCATAAATGAATTGATCCCAATCTTGATCGCTGCCACGCTTTAATACTTCTCCATAATCCTGGTAGTGCACAAAGTCTTTAGTAGTTGCTAGTGACCACCCAAAAGGATCAGTAATAGGGCCATTTATACGTTTATCTCTTTGGTGATATACATAAAACTGACCGTCTTTAGCATACGGCATAATGTCTCCTACCCAGACATCTTTGGGCTGATAATAAATTTTTTGATTATTAGTTGGCATTGATTTCATCGCTTCTCCTTGTTAGCACTTTCATTTATATATCGTAATATACTGCAACCCGTTACATATGTCAACCGGTTACATATTGCAAATTAAAAAAGTCAGCTCTTAGACTGACGAGTTTTACACAGTATGGCCTAAATATAAGCTAACAGGAAGATCCAATCGATCTGTTTCCTTTTTACCATTAATTTTATTAATTAATTTTTCTGTTGCTACCTTAGCTATTTGAGCAATTGGCTGCCTGATTGTTGTTAACCTGGGATTATATAGCAAAGTTTGCTTTGCTCCGTCAAAGCCAATAACTTTTACATCTTCTGGTACTCTCTTATGATGCATTTCCAAATAAAAAATAGCTAATGAAGCTAAAAGGTCGTCTCCCGCAAAGATACCATCAATTTGAGGATGACTTTGCAAATAATTCTCAATAGTTTTTTTCTTTTTAGCAGCATCCCATACAAACGGAACTTCTAAGATATTTTTCGGTAAATTGTATTTTTTTAGTAAATCCATGTAGGCAATCGAGCGATCGTTAGCCGGTAGTTTGACAGTACTATCTCCTCTAATATCGAGAATTTGCTTACAGCCATGATTAATTAGTAGTTGCACTGCCATTTTCCCGCCAGCATAATTATCACAAGCAACTGTTGTAGTATTACTACCTAAATCACGGTCAATTGCAACTATTGGTAGTTTGGAATTTTGATAACCAGACACATGTTTATTATGTGTCCCCACAATTATGCCATCTACCTGGTTTTTGCGGAGCATTGTTAAATATTCAATCTCTTTTTGAGGATTATTCAAGCTGTTGCATAACAGCAGCTTGTAACCCTGCTGGGCCAAGAGATATTCAATGTCTTGGATTAGTTCAGCTTGAAATGGGTGAACATTTGAAGGAAAAATTACACCAATTGTATATGTTCTTTTTTTATATAATGCACGAGCTAGATCGTTGGGATAATACTCTAATTTCTTCATGGCTACATGCACTTTATCACGAGTTTCTTTACTAATATAACCGCGATTATTCAAAACTCGTGAAACTGTAGCCGTAGAAACATGGGCTTCTTCTGCCACTTCACGTATTCCAATCTTTTTCATATTTAAAATTCCATCCTAGATTCAATCTTGTAATGTTTTAAGCCCTACTGCCACGGATTTTATACAATACGGTATTAAGTTAAAGAAATCTACTTATGATACGGACTGCCACTATTAATCATAAAGCCGCGATAAATTTGTTCAATCAAAACGACCCGCATTAACTGGTGGGGCAAAGTCATTTCACCAAAGCTCATTAAATCGTCCGATCTTTTATCCACTTCTGAACTGGTACCTAAACTGCCACCGATAACAAAAGTAAGATCAGAATGTCCATAGGTTGCAAGATCCTTGATTTCGTGCGCAAATTCTTCACTGGTTCGCTGCTTGCCATTAATTGCGGTCACAAAAACGTATTCTTTATCTTTTATTTTGCTCAAGATCCTTTGTCCTTCTATTTTTTTAACATTTTCCTGTTCTGCCGCACTAAATTTTTCAGGAGCTTTTTCATCTGGCACTTCTATTACCTGAACTTTGGCAAACCTACTCAGCCTTTTTTGATATTCAACAATAGCATCCTTAAAATACTTTTCTTTTAACTTACCCACACAAACAATTTTAATATTCATAACTGCTATTTTATCCCCCAATTCCCAAAGTTTCCACTTACCTTTTCCACAACTGTGTAAAGTTAAAAACTACATTTTGTGGTCTTTACCTTTAGTAAGCGAATAAATTGTGTTTTGCTTATTTTTTTAAATTTATCAAATTAAATTTACCCACAGTGAGATTAATTATAGGTGATTTTCACAAACTTTTTGCTCTCAAATACTGCTGTTAAGCCTTGAACAACTGTTTGATCTAATTAATTTTCACTATTATTTACACACAATTCACAGGTTTTCCACAATTTGTCCCAACTACTTTTTCGCATTTTATGCACAATCCACAAAGTTATCCACAATTATCAACAAGATTTTTATCTTTGTGTTTTACTTGACAGCTTTTAATTCCGAACTTTAATTTGTTTCCCAATAACAATATTAAGAAAAAAGCTATACTTATGTTTAAAACCGCATAGTATAGCCTTTTTTTTACTTAATTCTGGAATATTTTTGATTTAGTCTGACTGCAATTTTACTCGTAAATTGATTTCTTTTCCGTTACGATTAACGGTCAAATTGACGTTATCTCCGACTTTGTGATTATACAAAATGCTGTGTAACGAAGCGACATCTGAAACAGCTTTGTTGTCAACTTTAATAATTACATCGCCTGCTTTAACTCCTGCTATCGCAGCCGCACTGTGCTTAGTAACTGAATCTACATAAATACCATTTTTAAGATTAGATTTGATGTTAAGGTGGTTTCTGTAACTGGAAGGAATGCCTTGTAAAGCAATTACTTTAACTCCCAATTGTGGACGTACAATCTTACCTTTCTTAACCAATTGATTAACGATAGTTACTACTTCATTGGAAGGAATAGCAAAACCCATTCCTTCGACTGATGTACCGTCGCTTGATTGCGAAAGCTTCATTGAGTTGATCCCAATAACCTGTCCCGCGGAATTAACTAATGCACCACCCGAGTTACCAGGGTTAATTGCTGCATCCGTTTGAATAACTGTTTGCTGATTAGCAGATGAAGTAGTAATGCTACGTGCAGGAGCCGAAATGATCCCTTGCGTAACCGTAGAAGCATATTCACTGCCCAGAGGAGAGCCAACCGCAATTACTGTTTGTCCTGCCTGTAAGCTCTTGGAATCGCCAAATTCAGCCGTTTGAGTGACATAGCTGCTGTCAATTGAAAGTACAGCTAAGTCTGTTGTAGCATCCGTACCAATGATACGTGCATTAACTGTTTTACCATTAGACAGCATAACCTGAACTTTATCACTACCAGAAACAACGTGGTTGTTGGTAACAATATAGCCCTTATTACCGGACTTAGTGTAAATTACGCCTGAACCTTCGCTGTATGTCTGCAGCTTTCCTTTGCCCTTATTATCATTATCGTAATCGCCGAAAAAATCGAAAAGGGAATTGCTGCTGTTTGTCTGCCTTTTCATATTAATAACTGAAACCACAGCACCTTTAACGTCGTTATAAGCTGGGGTCATTGTCCCGCTGGTTTTAGCACTGTTTCTAGAGGTTTTAGCACTGCTGGAACTAATACTAGTCTGTGCATTATTATTCATATTAGCATTATTAATTTGATCTAAGGCCACATATGAGGCCCCACCACCTATTAGTCCGGCTACAACACCAACAATAGCAGTCTTCAAAATGCCATGTTGCTGACGACCAGAGTTTTGATTATTCATCATTTAGTCTCCTTTATACATCTTTTTTACTATACTAACAAAATTTGAAAAAAGGTAAAAAATTTCCTTAAATTTGTACTAAATTAGTCGGCTGGACCGGGTCGGTCAAAACAATTTTAACATCACTGGGCAAATTAGCATCTCCGTCAACCATTATTTTTTTAGCAGCATTGTAGGCTAACTTTGCCGTATTATTATGCTGACTCCTGTGTGCCAAAAATATATGTTCTGTTTTACTTGTTACCACATCCAGCAGAGCCTGCCCTGCATCATCGTTTGATAAGTGACCAACGTCTGATAGTATGCGCTGTTTTAAACCCCAGGAATACGGGCCATTACGCAGCATCATATCGTCATAATTAAACTCCATCAGATAGGCATCTGCGTCTGCAATTACACTTTTTACCTTACGGGAAACATAACCTGTATCTGTTAAAAAGGCCATTCGTTTACCGCCGCTTGTAAAAACATAATATTGTGGCTGAGCCGCATCGTGACTGGTCGCAAATGCAGTAACATCCAAATCACCAAATGTTTTTGTTTGCCCCGGTTCAATAACATTAATTTGTTCAACCGGTATCTGCCCAATTTTTTGCGTTTCAGTTAAATATTCCCAGGTACCACTATTGGCAAAAGCAGCAATTTGAGGGTAACGTCGCATCAAAACCCCCAATCCTTTACTATGATCTGAATGGTCATGGCTTAAAAAAACCATGTCAATATCTTTAATATCAACGCCAACTTCACTTAGCAACATCTTGATTTTTTTGCCTGACAAGCCGGCATCCATCAAAATCTTATGCTGCCCAGTTTCAATCAAGCTGGTATTGCCAGTCGAACCGCTGGCCAAAACGGAAACCTGCACCGCATTCTTTCCTTCCTAATTTTTTTGTACATTAACATTATATGAGCTGCCCTGCAAGATTTGTGCTGTAAATGCATTAACTCTTTTAACAGTGATATTCTTAGTAGTCTTATTTTCTACCTGAATTAACCAAGTTGGTAATAAAATAGTACTCCCGCGAACATCGGTTAATTTAGAATAACCCAGGCTAACCTGCATCACACGTGAATTGTTGACAATTTCCCTATCAGTATACATTGCTTTGACAGCATGCCAGGCACTGATAATTAATTGTGGTTCACGTACAGCATTAATAGGCCCCATATAAGAAATAGTATAGTTAACAATTTGATTATCACGCACATTAATTGTTAACTGGGCATCACTGTCATAAATACGGCCATAGTCAGTATTTTGGACATAACAATAGGTATTATCGCCTGACATACTGGGTTCGAATTTAAATTCTTTACCGTAAGGAACATTTTTAGGATCATTTTTAAAATCCTCTAATTGTTGTAAATTCTTTTTACGATTTCCACTGAGCAAAATCAGGGATTTTGGTGTACCAGTTAAAGAATTATCGCTTTTAGAATAATGGGTAGTAACTTGCGTTAAACTGCTGCTTTTACGAGAAAGATAGTCGCGATTCTTAACAGCTAAGTAATAACCAGATTGTTGCTTATGCGAAATATGGAGGGGAATATCAATGCCGTCAGCACGCATCTCGGCCCGGATACTTGTTGCAGTGGAACCGGAGGTATCACTTAAGCTAATAGGAGAACGCCAAATTTCTATTCCTAAATAAATATCAATTAACAAGAAAATAATGAAAAATAACCATTCTATTCTTTTACGGTCCATCTTTATTTCCCTTCTTCCATTATTGCCTGTTTATATTTATTTAAGCTCAGAAAATCAACTTTTTCCCATTCAGCTAAACTCTTCCATTGATTATAAGCTTTCACATAATAACCCGGTACTAGATTAACCAGGTGGTCATGTGAATTATCCTTTTCCACACCAAAAGCCACTATTATGCGCTGAATTTCTTCTTTTCTCATGCCGGCATTAACTAATCTTTGCATTACCGTTATACTTGATGGCAGGGTTTTTGTTTGTCCATCAAAAGGTATCGGAATTTGTAAATCCGTATTGTTAAAATCAACTTTAACTGCATCTCCAGTAAATGATGTCATCACTTGAGGACTGCTGTTATCCCAAAAGACGGGTATCCCTTCAACATAATTAGCATAGCTAATGGAATCATCCGTTGTATCAAAATAACGTAAATCTTGTTCACTCAAGCCAAGCTTATGAACAAAACTGACACTTTCCAGCAGTTGATCGTTCAGCGTTTTGTCTTTGCGCTTTTCATAACGAGTATAGTGAAAATCATGCCGGTCGGTTTTAGCCTTTGGCACTCTTAAGTTAGTATAGTAGTTAAGCGAATACGTAACCCAGCCTTTTTTATTAGAGCGTGTAGTTACATTTGTCGTACCGAGAAGGCGAGAAACAAAGTAAGAATCGGTTTGCGTATTTGTCAGATAGCTGTATATGCGCCAGTGGTCTTGTCTGGTAAAAAATACCTCATAGCAATTTTTGAGACGCACAAACTCAACGGGGATCTTGCCCCGAGCGTTACTGGCATAACTACGCAGCTTATTAAAGTCACCCTTAATTAAATTAATGCGGTAAATGGTATAAGTCTTATCATTACCTAAATAAAGGAAATCATTACTATTTGTGATGAAGATACGACGAAACTTAGGATCGCCTTTTTTAACGTTTTTCTTAGTGAACAAATTAATGCTGACTTCTTTTGGAAAGCTTAACTGGACACACTCCGAATTATGCAACATTTCCTCATATTGTTTTTTATCCGTGCTAATTTTCTTAATATTACGGTACTTTACCCCTTTTATTTCTTTGACAAATTCCAGAGGTAAATTCTTTTTAGCATCATACAAGCGGTACAACTGACCATTTTTAAAGCCATAAGAATTAGTAGGAATATATAGATTGGAAACAATCCGATCGCGGCGGCTGCGCGTTTGTTCTGTTACCCTGCTGGTTTGACTAATATGATTGAAATACTGGTCATTAGTCATGATAAATATCCAGAGTACAATTGACAGACCGAAAACAGCCAAAGTTCCTATTAAAAGCAACGCGTCGCCAAGCTTAAATTTAGACTTCATCCCAATCATCCCCTTCACTCATTGGTTCATAAGGCAGTGCAATATAAAAAGTAGAGCCCTTTCCTTCACTGCTGTTGGCCCAAATATGACCGTGATGTTCTTCCACTATTTCTTTAGCAATCGCCAAGCCTAATCCTGTGCCACCCTGAGCCCGTGAACGAGCTTTATCAACGCGGTAAAAGCGATCAAAAATTTTAGTTAAATCTTCTCGCGGTATACCCAAGCCCTGATCGGCAATACTCAAAACAATGCGTTTTTGCTCTGAGTGCAGTTTTACTGTGATCACGCCACCATCAGGCGAATATTTAATGGCATTGTTCATAATGTTATCAATTACCTGCGCAAACTTGTCAGTATCAATTTCTACCCATAACGCCTGCGTACCCAACTCACGAGTAATGGTATACTTTTTGTTTTCCTTTTTATCCGTTTTAACAATCATGTCGAAGCGATCCAAGATATGAGCTACAAAATCGTTAAAGTTAACCCATTCTAAATCAACCTTGGAAACTCCCCTATCCATTCTTGACAGGCTGAGAAGTTCACTGATCATTCTAATCATGCGCTCAGTTTCTTCTTGCGTTACCTGCAAAAATTTGGGGGCAACATTGGGATCTTTCCATGCTCCTTCATTTAACGTCTCAATATACGCGTGTAAACTAGTAAGTGGCGTACGTAATTCATGGGAAACATTAGAAACAAACTGCTTTTGTGAATTTTCATTCTTCTGTTGTTCAGTAATATCATGCAAAACACAGACACTACCAGAAACAAAGCCCGTAACTCTTTTAATAAGAGAAAAACTGGCGTGTAGAATGACTTCATCCCTTGTTCCCTTACTCAGGGTGATTGCTATGCCTTTCTGATTGGCAATTAAATCTTGTGAAGACTCTTTTAAGCCTAAAACCGTAGCGATGGGCTGATTAATGATTTCATCTTCCGTTTGGTTTAAAAAATTGAGCGCCATTTGGTTGACAACATTAACATTACCATGCCGGTCAGTAGCAAGAACGCCATCACTCATATGAGACAGTACGCTGTCCAGCCTACGCTGTTCACTTTCAGATTCTTCTTGAGAGCGCTCAATTCTAACAGACAAGGTATTAAAAGCCTGACCTAACTGCCCTAATTCATCGTTGGAATAGATTTTTACCTGACTTGAATAATCACCATCAGCAATATTAAGTGCCTGGCTTTGCATTTCCTCAATGGGCTTAGTAATCGCATGGGAGACTACTAAAGATAAGATTGCCCCCATTACTGCGGCAATCATAGAAGTGACCAAAAACATCAATGAAATATTGCGCAGGTCATTAAAAACCCCTTGCATTGACGCTCGGACATAAATCGCACCAACAGTGTTGGCGGAGCCGTTACCTGCGTTCAAAGGGGTAACTTGCACCATATAGTCTCCGTTTTCATTGACAACTTTAGTTGCCTGTCTGCCAGTTGAAGTTACCTGCTTAACCAAAGTATTATTGACACGCTGACCAATCCGGTTTTTATCATTTAGGTTTGAAACTGCACGAATAATATCCTTATTGTCTACAACAATAATTTCACTAATCGTACCTATACCATTGCTGTAGTCATTGACAATTCTGTTTAAATTACTGTCAGTATGCTTATTGTCTTTTAGTAATTGCGTTGACAACTGGTTAGAAACTATTGGCAAAACTTGAATGGATGATTGAAAATTTTCAATACTGTTTTGTTCCAATTGACGTGTAAAATAGGCACCAATAACTTCAATGGTAGCGATGATCATCGCCATGAACACAATAGCTAAAGTAGTATTTATCGAAATGGTTAAATGTTTAAACTTATTCTTGAATTTTTTCATAGTTTTACAAAATTAAATAAAAAGAAAGCCGCGCTTGCTAAATACTGCGGGGCTTTCTTTGTTAGTCTTCATTAGGCTGTTTAACGTAATAGCCAACACCGCGACGAGTTACTAAAATCTGCGGCTGAATTGGATTATCTTCAATTTTTTCACGTAAACGGTGCACAGTAACATCAACTGTCCGGACATCACCGAAGTAGTCATAACCCCAAACAGTCTGTAAAAGATGTTCCCTGGTCATTACCTGATCCATATGCTGGGCTAAATAATAGAGCAACTCAAATTCACGGTGAGTCAGCTCAATCTTTTTGCCTTCTTTTTCAACAATATAGGCATCTGGCATAATTACCAGATTGCCAATGGTAATATTTTTCGTTGAACTATCATCGCCAGCACTTTCATCTTTTTTAACAATATTACGCCGACGCAAATTAGCCTTCACCCGTGCCACTAGTTCACGGTTAGAAAAAGGCTTAGTCACATAATCATCTGCACCCATTTCCAGACCTAGAACTTTATCAATTTCAGTATCTTTAGCCGTAACCATAATTATGGGCATATCGTGTGTTTGTCTTACTTCACGAGCTACATCCAAACCATCTTTTTTGGGTAACATCAAGTCTAAAATCATTAAGTCAGGATTGTATTCGTCAACCTTCTTGATGGCTTCTTCACCATCATAAGCAGTGTCGACATCAAAACCCTCTTTTGTCAAATTAAATTTAATAATATCAGAAATCGGTTTTTCATCATCAACAACGAGAATTTTCTTTGACATCGAAAAGCCCCCTTTTGTTATCATTATACTGGTTTTTAGTTTATTAGCCAAAAAAGTCATCAAAATTTAATAAAAAAACTTGCATTTCATCGAAAATAATAGCATAATAGTCTCCGTTGGTTATTTGTAATAACGCTTATGGGTGGCTAGCTCAGCTGGCAGAGCAACGGACTCTTAATCCGTGGGTCCAGGGTTCGAACCCCTGGCCACCCATTGATAATTAAAGACAGCAGTCACTTGATTGCTGTCTTTTTTTGTTAAACCTTTATATAGTATCAAATAGTTTTTATTTGTCAATTCTGATAATCTTGCTCTAATTTTGCAAAACATCATAAATTTTATAAAATATCAAAATTATCTCTTAGATGCCTAACTAAAATTTTGGAGTCAGTCAAAGGCTAAGTAGAATTCTTCATACTTTTTTACACAAAAGCCTTGTCAAAAAGCAAATTAATTGTTATCATAATTAACTGTCAACAGAAATGATAACGGGTGGCTAGCTCAGTTGGCAGAGCAACGGACTCTTAATCCGTGGGTCCAGGGTTCGAGCCCCTGGCCACCCACCATAATAAAAATAGCACTGCAAGTAGTCGGTGCTTTTTTTATTGCCTTTTTTAATTAATTAAATTTTAGGTGACGTTCCGGTCACCTTTTTTCATTTTATAATCTGCAATATCTGTCAAAATTGCCTCTGCCGATTCCTTGATCGAGCCTTCTGCCAGTTTACGCTCATTTCCGCCAAGTATATTCTCTTCAAGCCACCATTTTTGAAGAGTTGCGAGTGGAAAAGGATTGCCCTTTTTATTATTGTTTTTTATTGTTTGTGCAAAAGAAATATCTAAATAATAAACAAAAGCTCCTGCACCGAATTCATGAATTATTTTAGTTAGAGTTGGGCCATAAATCTTTTTGGGCAATATCCCTTCTAATATAATTATGGGATAATACTGCCGGCCCCACATTACCAATGAGTCTATTAGACTGGCAGTTGGTGCTGCTACTTTTTCCTTAACATGTAAAAGATCAAGGCGCAATACATCTTCATGCAAAAGTAAACATCTTTGGTAGCCAAACTGTTTTTGCAAATAATTAGCTAAAACGGTTTTACCACTGCCTGAGTTTCCTCTGATTAAAATAAAAATTGGTGCCATTAAATAAATTTCCTTTCAATGTAAGAACATCTAGAGCTAGCGTTGCTATTTAAGCTATATTATTAGCACTTTGCCATTTTAATATTAGAATAATACACGTAAGATATAATTAATAATCAATTATAAAAAAGGTAATATTATGAAGAAAAAATGGTTAATTGGATTAGGCAGTATTCTTAGTGTGCTGCTGCTTATAACCATGCTGTGCCATATTTTTAAAAAGACAAACCTTGAGCCGTCTGAAGAAGTCAGCTCCACATTCAAGAAAAAAGTTCGTTTTGAAGCAGTGCCTACCATCTATTTGCATGGCTATGGTGCGGGAGCACGATCCACTGCAGGCATGATTGCATATGCTCAGCAGCATAATGGTGCTCATAAAGTCTTAACTGCCAGAATTTCTGCTAGCGGCAAAGTTGATTTACAAGGAAGTTGGCCACGCGCTACTAAACGACCACTTATTCAAGTGATTCTACAAGATAATAAAAACAGTAATTATTATACTACCCGCGAGTGGTTTTATAATTTGATTTTACTCTTAAAACAAAAATATCATATTAAACACTATAATACCGTTGCTCATTCCATGGGAAACATTATGACACTTGCCTACCAGCTAAAATATGGTAAAGATAGTAACTTACCGCGATTAAAAAAGCAAGTTAATCTTGGTGCACCCTTTAATGGCATCATTGGCATAGATGAGGAACCCAATCATAATTACCTGCTCAAAAATGGGCGGCCAAAGTACATGACTCAATCCTACAAATATTTTTTAATGCACCGTCATAGTTTTCCCAATAATGTTTCTATATTAAATATTTTTGGTAATAAAGAAGACGGTACTAATTCAGATGATGATGTCAGTTGTGTTTCAGCGCAATCTTTACGTTACCTACTAAGTGGCAAAGGCAAGTATCACGAAATCGAAATTAAGGGCGCAAATGGTCAACACAGTAAATTACATGAAAATTACAAAGTAGATCGGATCATTGGGCAATTTTTGTGGTCTAATTAATTTTTATTTTTAAGTAATTCTAATATTTTTGTCATAATTTTTAGCGTATAATAAAAGGAAAAGTACGTTTTTAGTAACAGGAGAAAAATGATGAATCCACTATTTGAAAATTTCATCTCAAAGTTAGCTCTTAATTTATCAACTTTGTCCACAGCTGAGCAAAAATACACATTAGATTTTTACCGTGATTTTCTACTTGATGGTGACTTTCAAACAAAAGAAGAAATTAACAGAGAATTAGGAACTCCAGACAGTTTGGCCCAACAAATTAAACATGATTATGTTAGGTTTTTAATAGCAGCCACATCTTCTGCTAATGCTCCGCATGCCAGTGATAATTATTTTAACGGCTTGCGTGTTAAAAAATATCCGCGCAAGGAGCGTACTATTGCTCCTGGAGGCTTTAGTGAAGTAAAACTGGAAGTGTTGGACACCGATGTAGTGATTCGTCAAGGTCAGCAATTTCAAATAGTAGTGGCAGATTATAGTAGTCGGCCAATACAAATAGATTTAGTTAAGCAGACATTAGTAGTTAAAGAGTTTCCCACTGAACAAAAAACTCATGTGCTTATGTTCAACAGACTTACCAATGTCAGTCGCGTAGAAATTACCGTTCCTAATGTAGATTCGCTAACTGAAATTAGTGGACATAACCGCGATGGTGACGTTATGTTACAAAATCTCAGTCTTAATAATATTGTACTTGACTTGCATGATGGAGATTTATACTTAAATAACGTTCAAGTCTCAGACCAACTAACCTTTTCTGGCAGAGACTCTGACTTCTTTGTCACCCAGTCAAAAATTGCTCAGTTAGCAAGCAGCGTTCATGACGGAGATGTCAGTTTTAAACGCAGTATTCTTAAGCAAATTGTCGTCAAAACAGGTGATGGCGATGTGGAAATTAACCAATGTCACGTTAACCTCAACCTAGAAGCAAAAGACGGGGATGTTAAGATTGAGCGCAGTCAGCTTACTAACCAAAACATTCTTAAAACTACAGACGGTGATTTGAGGTTAAGCCATCTTGCTCACGAGATCAGCGTACAATTAAAAACAAGTGATGGGGACATCATTTATCACCATTCCAATATTGGCAACAGCTTTAATAGCCAAAACGCACAAAGTGATTCCTTAACAGCAATTTCAAGAGATGGAGATATTATCATCAGTTAGAAATACATCTGTTAAAAAGATATTGTCTAATCAATTTACCATCACATATATTTTTGTATTGCGCTTATTAATAAGAAAAAGGGTTGACCTGTTTCTCGACATATATTTGGAATAGCCCACTTTGATCATTAATTTAGATTCTAGCTAGTATTATTGCTAGCAAAAAGCCTGATAACTTTGTGCTTATCAGTTTTTTTCTGTTTTCTTCAAGATATAAAGCTTCCTCTAAAAAGCTGCACTACTACAACATTTTAAAATCGAATAACCTCATCCGCTTTAGCTATTAAGTCATCATCATATGTGTGGGTTACATATAATAATGTAACAGGTAAACTTAAAAGCTTACTTTCTATTTTTTGCAAAGTTATTTTATCTATTCCAGAAGAGAATTCATCCAAAATTAACACACTTTTTTCCCGAAGTATTAGTCTTGCCAATTCAATTCTCTTAGCTTCTCCTCCTGAAACTTTTGTATCTGAATTTCCAAGATTCATATTCAAAGATTCGGCATTAGCCCATTTAGTTAATTCTACGAACTTTAATACTTTAATTATAGTTTCATCCGGATAATTTTTATATAAAGTTAAATTATTACGCAATGTAGTCGCAAAAACGTGGCCATCTTGTGGTAAGTAACTGATATTTTGATAAATTTGGTTATCAGTAAGTTGGGTTATATTTATTCCATTTAATAAAATCTCTCCCTGGTAGTCATCTAATTGTTTGGTAATAAGTTTGATGAAAGTAGATTTACCGCTACCGCTTTTACCAACAATCAAATATTTTTGCCCAGCTGTAATTTTAAGACTCAGTGAATCAATAATATTTTTTTCTTTAAAAGAAACACTTACATCCTTTAATTCGATACTAGAAAAAGGCGCAATGGCTTTATCGTTTTCAAAGGTATTTGCTTCTTCGCCAGTTTCCTTTTCTATAGAGTCAAATACCTTTTTTCCTCCGATCCATTGGGAAAATAGATCAGAAAAACTGTAAATAGGAAAAGAAATATTCGTAACTAATTGAGTAAATGCCACAATTTGGCCTATTGATAAATTATTCTTCATAATAAAAAACGTGCCAATTAGCCATGTACCAAAATACAAAAAATCAGAAAAAGTTTTATTGAGAACTGTAACTGTATTTTCTGTTTTTAGCTCTTCTTTTTCACTATGTAATAATTTTTCATTGATTTTGTTTTCTTCTGTAACTACTGCAGTTTCAGAGCGATTTACCTTCCAGTCTGTTAGACCAGAAAATAAGTCGTTCGTTTTATTAACGTAATTATTAGTTGCAGCAATTGTGCTACTCTTTTTTAATTGTAATTTTTTCCTGAAAACTAGTGGTATCAAAATATTAGGAATACTTAAAATAATAGCAAAAATTGCCATCACTGGGTTTATTATCCAAGAGAGCAAACTGGCAGCCAAAAATTGTAGTAGTAAATATAATCCCCAAAAAAAGGTATAAAAATAATTTTGCCCTAAATTATCCATTTGACTAGTCAATAACGAAATGTATTGCCCAGATTCATTTGAATTAAGTTTTATCAGTCTTTGTTGTGACAAGCGTTTAAAAACCACATTACGATAGACCGATACAGCTTCTCTTGCCAGATATTGTGAATTTAGCTGCTGCAAATAATATGCCAAAGACTGAACCAAAATAAATAACAATACATTGATAACCAAGGACACATATTTATTCAAGCCCTTGCTTGAAGCCACGTCCATAATATACTTTAATACTAGCGAGTTCGAAACCATTAATAACGCCAAAATAATGGTTAAAATAAGGTAAACTATTACCCTTTTAGGATCTTTTTTAAAAATATATTTCACTTACAACCCCCCCTAATATAAATTTATTGATAGTAAAAATATTCGCATAAGGTGAGCTTAAACCCTTTTGTACTTCCTCATTATTTTTTATAAGATCAGTGTTTAAGCCCAAGTGTTTCAAAAAGCGACATTTTGAAGTATTTGTTCTAAGAACTTATTTAAGTTTTTTATTAATTCATCATGCAATCCTTGTTTTAAAAATTCTCAATAACTATTAAATAATATTTAAAATTAAGTTTTATAATATTGCAATCTTTTTATTATAGTTTTTAGTAAACTAATTTAATTTACAATAATTATAGTTGTTAGAACAATTAAGCAGCGAATTTTAGATCTTTTATTAATAAACTGTATTACTTAAAACCGCCAAGTGTGCTAAAACAGCGACGGTTATTTTTTGTCCTAACATTTTGAGAAAGGTCGATTGTTAATTTTTCGGTATATTTATAAAAAAGTTATGGCTTGGTACTTGCTAATTTCTGCGGCCTAAATTAAAATATTATATAACATATAATATTAGGGGAGGCAAAGCATGGCAATCCAAATACCAACTCGTTTGCTAGATGGTGCGGTTTTAGCTTTTCTAAAACAAGATGATCTGTATGGCTACGCTTTGACGCAAAATGTGCAAAAGATTTTCTCTATCTCCGAGTCAACTATTTACCCTGTTTTACGAAGACTAAAAAAGGATAACTGCTTAACAACTTATGATGAGCCTTATCAGGGGCGAAACCGGCGCTACTACCATATTACTGCTGAAGGAATAACGATGCTAAACTCAATTCAAGATGAATGGCTAGATTTTAGTGCAAAAGTTAATCAAGTATTAGGAGGACAAAATGACCAAAGTAATTGCTGATTATATTGCCGAACTTGAACAAAACTTAGTCGATTTACCTGAGAAAGACCGCGAAGATGTCGTTGAATTTTACCGTGAATTTTTATTAGATGGCGACTTCGTCAGACGTTCTACAATTGAGGCGGAATTAGGAACTCCTAAACAGCTGGCAATCAATATTTTAGCTGATTATTCAACTAAAGATGATTCAGCACCTGCCAAAACAGAAACTCCTAAGTCAAACTTAAAGGCCAGCTGGTATATATTATTGGGTATTTGTGCTGCTCCGATCGGGATACCGCTTATTTTGGTAATTTTATTCGTAATTTTCTTTTTACTGGCAATTTTCTTTGGCTTACTTTTTGCTTTAATAAGATTTTTGTTTAACTTTTTTGTTGGTGGTGGTTTAAACTTCCTGAAGTCGCTATCTCTCCTATTCACCAGTGATTGGCCAACAGGCTACGTTTACTTAGGTAAATCGTTAATTTGTATCGGCGTCATCCTACTGTTAATGCCGTTTATTATCAAACTGGGCAAAATTTTGATTGCCAAGTGTACCCAAATTATTAGAAACTTAGGTAAAAACCTGCTTAAGAAAAATTACTTTCAGACGAGTTCTGACAAAAATACAGATAAGGAAAAATAAAAATGAAAAAGTTTTATAAAATTGGTGGTGTGATACTGCTTATCGGGCTGATTCTACTACTCGTATTTAGATTAAATGATAACCCGTCACATGATTATAATGGTAAACGCACTCATTATAATGAAAGCAAGACTTTTTACGTGAATAAGTTCGACAGTATTAAGTTAGCCTGTTACAGACCCGATATCCGAATTTCACTTAAGGATATTAACAAGTTCAAAGTGGTAGTTAGAGGTGGGCACGGAGCAGACATCAAAAAAATAAAAACCAATGTCGCTAACAATCAGCTCACTATTTCGGATCAGCCAGAACATCATTATAACGATGGTTATTATGCAGTCGACATTTATATTCCTGCTAAAAACGCAGTGAAAAAGATAACTGGTTTTTGTGAAGAAGGCGATTTTTATATCAACAGTTTAAATGTTCCCCACATCAATTTGACAATAGAAGATGGCGACGTTTTGCTTAATAAGCTTACTGCAAAAAACCTTGACCTAAATTCAAATGACGGTGACCTCAAAGTAAATCAATCGACTTTTTCACGTAGTTCACTAAAACTAAATGATGGCGATGTTAAAATTAGCGACTCTCAAATACTAAATAACAGCTCAGTTATATTGAATGACGGCGACTTTTTAATGTCAAACGCCCCTAAAATCAACTATGTATTGACAAACCATTCGGATGATAAAATCATGTTTAAAGGTTCTTACCATTCCAACCATTTTGCAAAAAAAGTTAAAAATAAACCTGTACTAAAAGTTACCAGTATGGATGGCGATATTCTAATTAATTAGTGGGCAAGTAATTTACATAGATGCTTTCTTGGTAAGTAGCACCTATTCAAAAAAACGTAGCCCAAACAAGGAGGAGAGCAATGAAAAAGTTTTACCAAATTAGCGGGCTGATCGTCATTATTGGCATAATTTTATTTATTTTTGGCCATGCCAAAGGCGGCAATGAAGATATCAATAACATTCATTCGGGCCAGACAACTAATATTGGAAATTTTTTTAATCATAATCAAAGAAGTAGAAAATCCCACCACGTAGTAGCCAAAAAACGTACTTTTAATGTAGGCAAATTTTCTAAGATTAATATTGACGCCGAAGAGCCCAATATCCAAATCACTAAAGGAAACGACTTTCAAGTTACTATCAGCGGTCCTAATATCAAAAAGATTAGTGCTAAAGTTGAAGACGACCAGCTGACCATATCTGACAATAATGCTTATGAGGACGGGACTTATCAGGTAAATGTTACCGTTCCGGCAGATGACTCTATCACAGAAATATCAGGATCATGTTCTGAAGGTAATATTCATTTAACTAACTTAACTGTTTCTGACCTCAACTTACAGCTTGAAGATGGTAATGTCAGTGCTGAAAACGTGAAAGCTCGCAAAGCCAATTTTGACCTGGTCGACGGTGATTTAAAAGTTAATAATTCAATTTTAACGAATAGTACTTTAAACTTTAATGAAGGTGATTTAACTATTACGAATAGTCAATTTAAAATTAAGGCAACTTTGGGTGATGGTGACGTAAGAGTCAATGATTCCAAATTATTGGCTGACAGCTCCTTTAATTTAAGTGAAGGAGATTTCCAAATGAGCAGACCGCCTAAGATCAGTTACCAGTTGACAACTTCTTCAGAGGATGAACTTATATTGCATGGTAATAACTATCACAAACATTTTGCTAAAAAATTAAAGAGTGCGCCTCTACTAAAAGTTTCTTGTGGTGACGGTGACATTCTCATAAATTAACTTCTATACATCTTGTAGCTGATTAAACTCATAAAGCAAAAGACTTGGATTAATTTTTAAAATTAATCCAAGTCTCTTTAATTGGTTATTTTAGTTGACTAAATCTAATACTTTATTTTTTATTGCTTCACTTAAACTAGCATGATATTATAAGATAAAGCAAAAATTAAATTAGTGTTAAAAAGATAAGGGACAGATTAATCATGAAAATACATATTGGCGGAGACTTTGATCAAGAATTTGAAACTCATGATGAAAAAGTAGAATCACAAGAAATTGATTTAGAAAATTTTAGCAATATAGATGTTGAAATAGCCGCCTCTGGTGTTTCTGTTCAAGTAGGCTCTGATTTTCATATATCAACTTATGACATTAATCCTGATCGGATAAAAATTCGTGTGGTAGAGAAAACCCTTTTTATTCATGCACGAAAGCCTCATTTTAACAAAAAAGTTTATATTCGCAAAATTAAACCTAAAATAACTATTACCATACCTCAAGCTGCAGAGCTCAATGAAGTCCAGATAATTGACTTTGCTGGCAACATTGACCTAGCTGGATTTAATATGCAGAAACTTGATGTCAGAGCAAATGCTGGTTCCTTAAAATTACAGGACATCACGATCCAAAATAAAGCCGAAATGGTGCTAGACGCTGGTAGTTTATACATCAATCACTGCAAGATGAATTCTAATGCAAATCTGGCTGCTGGAACTATCAGGGTCACAAGCTTGCAAGGGAAAAACCACTTTAACCTAGCCGCTGGTTCATTAAAAATGATAGATGATGAAGAGCATAAGACAGATTACGATTTATTTGCCACTTTAGGATCGATCTACTTTCATGGTAATAGAATGGGCAAGCATTTTTGCAAGCATGAAGGCAGTGCCAACCAATTAACTGCTATCAGTTCAGTGGGCTCAATCAAAATTCAATAAATGAGTAGACCATCTAAGGCCAGTTACCAGTTGGCAATTTCTTCTGAGGATGAACTTGTATTCACGGTAATAACCTATCACAAACATTTTACTAAAAAATTAAGAGGGGTGCGTCGCTACTCAAAGTTCCCTGTGGTGACGGTGACATTCTTATAGATTTAACTTCTATACAATCTGCAGCTAATTACCAGCATAAAGCAAAAAGATTTGAATTGATTTTTGAAATTAATTCAAATCTTTCTAACTGTCTAGATCAAAGTAATAAATACAAAGTTTAATTTTTTATTGCCTAGCTTAAACTAGCATGATATCATAAGGAAAAATTAAATTAGTGTTAAAAGATAAGAGATAGCTTAATTATGGAAATACATATTGACGGAGACTTTGATCAAGAATTTGAAGATGAAAAAGTAGAATCACAAGAAATTGATTTGGAAAATTTTAGCAACATAGATGCAAAAACATATGTTGCTAATGTTACTGTTCAAGTGGGCGCTGATTTTCATATATCAACTCATGACATTAATCCTGAGCGCATGAAAATTAGTGTGGCAGAACAAACTCTTTTTATTCGTGAGCAAAAGCCTCATTATCCTCATAATCATCAGAAAAAAATTTATATTTGCAAAGCCGAATATAAAATGACAATTACGGTTCCCCAGACTGCCGTGCTCAATGAGGTACGAATAAACGACTTTTCCGGTAGACTTAATTTGAGTGGCCTGAATATGCAGAAACTTGATGTCAGAGCAAATGCTGGTTCCTTAAAATTACAGGACGTCACGATTCAAAATGATACTAAAATACGTTTAGATGCGGGTAATTTAGATATCTACCAGTGTAAGATGAATTCTAATGCAAATCTAGCTGCTGGATCTGTCAAGATCAAAGGTTTACAAGGAAAAAACCACTTTCAACTGGCTGCCGGATCACTAAAAACGTTAGACGCTAGAGATGATCAGACTGATTATGATTTATCTACTACTCTTGGCTCAATCTACTTTCACGGCAGTAGAATGGGCAAGCATTTTTACAAGCATGAAGGCAGTGTCAACCAATTAACTGCTGTCAGCTCGGTGGGCTCAATCAAAATTCAATAAAAGAAGACTTACTTCGACTTGCACAGGCAAAGTAAGTCTTTTTTAATGTATAAAATTAGCGCTGGACATCAATTATAAATGAGTTAATATCTCCCCGATATTTGGCAATCGAATATTCAATTGGCCGTTCATCCCTTGTCAGTCCTTGAGTGTGAAAGTAGAACACCGGCTTATTAACTGCAATGTTTAATAAGTTGGCGGTAGTTTCGTCAGCTTCTATTACTTCCAATCGCCTCACTACTCGCGTAACTTTTAAATGGTATTTTTCAAGAGTACTATATAAAGACTCCTGGGCAAAATTATAATTAATCAACTCAGGTATCCTCTGTTTAGGCACATAAGTTGTAACTAAAACAATCGGTTGATCATTGGCATAGCGCAGCCGCACTAATTTAAAAACTGGTGCTTTCTCAGGCAGCTGTAAATTTTTGCATACTTCGGGTGTCGCTTTTTCTTCATCAAAATAAAGCAAGTTGGTTTTGGGGTAAATGCCCTTAGCACTCATTTCTGCACTATAGCTTTCAATCAAATGGGTAAATTCTTGCTCAATCTTAACCTTTTTAACTAATGTCCCTCGCTTACGTTTTCGCTCCAGATAACCTTGATTAACTAACAATGAAATTGCTTGCCGCATTGTTGGCCTGCTTACCTGATATTTACCCGCTAATACAGTTTCCGGTGGAATAATTGTATTTTGCGGGTAAAAACCAGTTTGAATTTTATTCAAAAGATCATTGGCAATTATTTGGTATTTAGGGAGTTCTTTTTCTGCCAATTTATTCCATCACTTTCACATTACTAATTATGTCATTATAAAAATAATATACCATGCAAAAAGCCAGTGTAAAGAGTTAGCTGTTACTTTTTTTACACTGACTTTTTATTTAAATTTCAATTGCGTTAATGCCGTCTTTTTCAAACCGCTGTTTAAGAGTTTCAATAATCTTTACACCTGAACTGGTACCTATACGTTCGGCCCCAGCTGCAATCATTGCCAGGAAATCATCAGTATTACGAATTCCCCCCGCTGCTTTGACTTTGACATCAGGACCAACATTTTCTTTCATCAGCTTAACATCTTCTACTTTTGCGCCAGCGGTGCCAAAGCCAGTTGAAGTCTTGACAAAATCTGGTTTAACCTTTTTAGCAATTAAGGCCAGCTGCTTAATTTCAGCTTTAGTCAAGTAGCAGGTTTCAAAAATGACCTTACATGGTACATCGTGATCACGGCAAAGTTTAACCATTTGAGTCATTTCATCTTCGATATAAGACCAATTATGAGCTCGCACTTGCGTTAAATTAACAACATAATCGATTTCATTAGCACCATTTTGTAATGCATCTTTAGTTTCTGCCAATTTACAAGTTATTGTAGTTTGGCCCAAAGGAAAACTGATCGCAGCCCCAGTATCAATATCCGTCCCCTTTAGTTGCTGGGCACAAAATTCAGATTGAACTTCATTAATTGCTACCATCTTAAAATGATATTTTTTAGCTTCATCGCAAAGCTTTTTCATGTCTTCTTCGGTTGCATCCGCATGTAAGTTAGTATGATCAATTAGTCGCGCAAAATCATCTATTGTATACTTCATTGTTATTCTCCTTTTTGTATTTACATAAATTGATTTTACCCACAGAAAGTGATAATGTCAACCGCTTACTTTTTATTATAAAAATAGTGTTTGACTTATATAAAGCGATTACATATAATTGTGTTGTAAATTAATATGTATTTACAAAAGGGGTGATTTTAGTGAAAATATTATTAACTTCACATGGACATTTAGCACAAGGTATCGCTTCCGGCTTTGAATTTATTGCCGGCAAATCGGACCAGATCATGACACTTGCATTAGATGAAAAAGGAATTGGTTCATATCGTGACCGTCTACAAAAGCTGCTTGACAGTGAAACAGAACCAATCTTAATTCTGGCAGACTTAAAAGGTGGAACTCCATACAATGAGTCCTTTAAGTACTACTTGGCTCATACAGAAAGAATACGAGTGGTCAGTGGACTGAATCTACCAATGCTTTTAGAACTTGTTCCTCAGTTATCTGACAATACAACGCTTGATGAAGCCGTACAGACAGTTTTACAGGCAGGAACCAATGGTATTGCAGTTGCTCAAGACCAGCAAGATGATGATGACGATATTGAATTTTAAAAAATAAGAAAGGTGTAGTAATAATGAGTATTTCAGTAGTAAGAATTGATGATCGGGTAATCCACGGCCAAACTATGACCCGTTGGACAAAAGCACGTCCTGTGGACGGCATTTTAGTTGTCGGTGATAATATAGCCCACGATAAGTTGCGCCGTAAGGTATTAAAAGCTGCTGCTAACGACTTAAAAGTTGGCATTTATACGGTTGCTGAAGCTGGCGAAAAAATCAAAAAGGGGATTGAATCTAAAAAGAAATTTTTCTTAATCAGCGACTCCCCTAAGACTTTTGCCCAAATGGCAGACATGGGCGTTGACTTTGGCAAAGTATTAAATGTTGGCCCGATGAATACCCGTCCTGGAACTAAGGTACTCGGACGGACAGTGGCCATCGATCAAGACGACTATAACGCTTTTGAAGATATTGCCAAGCATGGTATTGATATTCAATTTCAGCTATTACCTGATGATGAGATTAAGCCTTGGTCAACTATGAAAAAGAAATATGATTCTATGTCCTAATTTTTGGAGGCAATAAAAATGAATAATTTATTTTTTCCCGCACTTTTAACAGGAATTTTCTGTTATCTGGGAGCGATTGAAACACCTTGGCTCTTTGGTATGACTGGAGGCTTCTATATTGTTGGTAGACCTTTGGTAGCCGGATTACTAGTCGGTCTTGCCTTTGGTGATATTAAAAATGGTATTTTGTGCGGCTTAGCTGTACAAGCAGTTTTCATCGCTAACCTGTCAACTGGAGGCGCTACTAACAGTGAAATTACTTATGCAGCTTATGGTGGAATCGGCTTAGCAATGGCGACTACTAAAAATCCTGCAATCGCTGTTACCTTAGCCATTCTTATTGGTCAGACATTTGGCTTAATTTTCTATAACGGCAGAATGGCTCTTTATTCTTTCTGGAACACTCGCGCTGAAAACGCCGCTCATAATAATGACGATCGCGGTATTGTCCTGAACCATCTAGTTTATCCACAAATCACTACCTTCCTTTTACGTGCCGTACCAGTTTTTCTGGCAATTTATTATGGTAAAGGCTTAGTCAATTGGCTAATCGACAGCATTCCCGCTATTGTAACCCACATTATTCAGGTTTTGGGCGGCGTTTTGCCGGCCTTGGGTATTGCAATGCTAATGAGCATAGTAATCAAAAACAAATCACACTTTATTTTCTTCTTTGTCGGCTTTGTTTTACTTGCTTTTGCCAAATTAAGCATGATTGCAATTGTCTTTATTTCCGCTTTAGTCGCATATCTGTATTACATGGCAACTGGTAAAAGCAGTGCTTCAACTGCTACCAGCTCTGCAAATAATGCAGAACAAGCGGTTGATAATGATGACGAATATGAAGATGAAGACTTATTTTAACGAGAGGTGTTAAAAATGGCTACAAATGAAAATAATACTGAACCACAAAAGCTACTATCAAAACATGAACTTAATCAAATTTGGTATCGGTGGGGTTTTACACATCTCAGTTCAATGAGCTATGAAAAGCTGCAGGGACATGCCTGGGCATATTCTTACTTACCTTTTGCACGTAAATATTATAAAAATGATCCTGAGAAAAAAAGACGTCTACTTGAACGTCATTCCATGTTTTACAATACTGAACCACAAACAGGTCAAATTATTAATGGGATTGTTGCTTCCCTAGAAGAGCAAATCGCTTTGGGTAATGACGTTTCAGAAGAAATGCCAGTTAACATTAAAGCTACTTTAATGGGTCCTTTGGCCGGCATTGGTGATTCAATTATTCAAGGAATTATTGTTCCTATTCTATTATCAATTGCTATGAGTCTAGCCAAGGGTGGCAGTCCTGTTGGACCATTATTTTACATCATTGCCTACGGTATAATCGGACCTACAATTTCCTATATTGCGTTTCATAGTGGTTATAAACTGGGAGTTGGCGCAATCGACACCATTGTAGGCGAAAACTCCAAAAGAATTACCGATGCTTTTAACATCTTAGGTGTAATGGTCGTAGGTGCATTAGCCGCAAATACCATTGTCTTAAAGACAGTGGCGAAAATTCCTTTAGGTGGCAAATCGCAACCTTTACAAACGGTTCTAGACGGTATTTTCCCTGGACTATTGCCTTTAGCTATGGTTATTTTAGGCTGGTGGCTTGTTTCCAGTAAACAAATGACAGCTACTAAAGTCATTATCATCATGGTAGTAATTATAACTATTGGTTGTTTGATTGGATTATTTTAACCATGCATTTGTGAAAAGCACATCTTATACTTATTTTCAGTTAATTTAGGAGCACATGTCAATTATGTGCTCTTTTTGTGTACATAAAGTTAATTTAATCGACAAGTAATTACCTACTTATAATATTTTGGGTAAGTACTTGCTTAACTATTAATAAATTAAGCAAGTATGTGAAGATAGATTGCCTAGATAAAGTTATGACAACTAACCTATATCGCCCCCCCTTTTTAATCTCACAAGATTCATGATAGAATTACTTGATGGCATTATCGAAAGAAGGGTTTCATGGGTAAGCACAAATACTTTTATCATCATTTAACTGATGATTTGGTAGTTAGCCAGAGCCAGGATTATCACTTGCCAAATAGCTATAATATTTTCCCCCATTCTTTAGGTGGAAAAGTCTGGGCAAAAATTATACGTTCATTAGGGCATTTAATTAGTATAATCTATATTAAGTTGGTTTTAAGGGTAAAGATAGTTGGCAAGGATAAGCTGCAAGCTGCCGCAAATCAAGGCTACTTTATCTATGGCAACCATACCCAAGCCTTTGGTGACGTGGTTTTACCGCTAAGTATTATTCCAACCAAAAATTATTATGCAATTGGGGCACAATCAAATTGGGGCATCCCTGTGTTAGGCAAACTGGTTTTGCCTTATTTTGGGCTTCCTGTGGGTCAGAACTTACAGCAATCTGGTAAACTAATTAAGGCAGTAGCTACCGTTATTAAGGCTAAAAAAGTAGTTGTCATCTATCCTGAAGCTCACGTTTGGCCCTATTACACTAAAATCAGGCCTTTTCCTGCAACCAGTATGCACTTTCCCGTTACACTTGGCGTGGCCAGTTTTACTATGACTACAACTTATACTAAGCCCAAATGGGGTAAAAGGCCGCGCATAATTGTGTATCTCGATGGCCCTTTTTACCCAGATTCACACATTGGTAAAAAGCGGGCACAAGAAAAGCTGCACCAGGAAATTTATCAAACAATGCAAAAACGAGCCTTAAAAAGTAATTATGAATATTGTACGTACCAAAAAATAAACTAAGGAGTTCTCAATGAATATTCTTTTTTGCGGTGACCATAACGCCGAGGATGGCATTCTTATCGCTACTCTTTCATTATTGAAAAACAGTGGTGCCCAAGAACTCCATATATACATCCTAACAATGTATACTCAAAGTTATCATAAAAAATTTCAGCCTTTTAGTAAGCACGCGGCTGATTATCTCAAATCACTCTTAGTAAAGCAAAATCCCCAAAACACTTTAAAATTGATGGACTGTACTGGTTTATTTGTCAGAGAACCTCTCATAGCAAATATGAGTACTCATTTTACTCCCTATGCTATGCTCAGACTTTTTGCGGATGAAATACCGCAGCTGCCAAATAAAATATTATATCTTGATGCTGACGTGATTGTCAGACGCAGTTTAGTCAACTTTTACCAGCAAGATTTAACTGGCACTGAACTTGTTGGTGTCCTTGATTACTGGGGGCGCTTCTTTTTCCACAACTTGCACGAACACAAAGTGTTTGATTACGTTAATTCCGGCGTTTTGCTGCTTAACTTGCCTGAAATCAGGAAAACTAACTTATTTGCCCGCATTCGACACCTCTTACAAACCAGAACTGTTTTAATGCCAGATCAAACTGCGCTTAACCGTTATGCACGAGAAAAGAAAATTGCTCCCAGGCGCTATAATGAACAGTATAAATTGCAACCAGACACTGTGATCCAGCACTTTACTACCAGTTTTCGCTTTTGGCCCGTCTTTCATACCTTGACGGTTAAGCCATGGGATGTTCAACGTGTACATAAAGTGCTAAAATTGCATGAATATGATGACATTTTGACTAATTATCTTAATGTTAAAAGCAATTTAATAAAAAAATAACTTTTGGAGAAAATAACAACATGACAATTCCAGTTTTTTATGCTATCAGTGATGACTTTACGAAATACGCGGCAGTATCGCTCAATTCTTTGGTTAAAAATGCCGCTACTGATAAAGATTATACAGTTTATTTTTTAAGTCAGGATTTAACTACACAGCATAAACAGGACCTACAAGAAATAGGTACCAGCAATGTTCACGTTAAGTTTTTTAATATTAATGATGAAATAGTTGCCCCTATTCAGAATCGTACCGAAAACTTTTTGCGGGCTGACTTTTTTACCATGTCCATTTTCTACCGTTTATTCATTCCTGATCTGTTTCCCCAATACGATAAGGCTATTTATATCGACAGTGACACAATCGTTAACGATGATATTGGCAGACTGTATGACACTAAGCTAGGTAGTCACCTCTTTGCCGCTTGCACCGACTCTTCAATTCAACATGTGACAAAAATGGTGAAGTATATTAAAGAAGTGCTAATTCTTGATCCGAAAAAATATATTAATTCCGGAATGCTGGTTTTAAACTGCAAAGCCTTTCGCGACGAACACTTTATTGACCATTTTATGAGTTTACTCAAAAAATATCATTTTGACTGTATTGCTCCTGATCAAGACTACTTAAATGAAATTGGCGATAAAAGAATTTTACATTTAGATCCCAAATGGGACGCAATGCCAAATGATAATACTGAGCCCCTAGCTAATCCCAGTTTAATTCACTATAATCTTTTCTTTAAACCGTGGCATTTTCAAAATGTGCAGTATGAAGAATATTTTTGGAACAGTGCCAAAGAAACTAAGTTTTACAATGATTTGTTAGCAGAATTAAATAATTATACTGATAAACAGCGTGATGAAGACCGGCACAAATTGGATCATATGCTAGCCAAAGAAGACAAAACCATTAATGACCCTCATAACTGGGCTAATGTAAAAAAACAAGGACCTGTTAGTTTATGATTATCGGTGACAATCGTGAACAAGTAATTCAAAATATTAAAGAAGCTGTTGCCAAAAGGGATTGGCATGCCAAAGTCGAAATTGGTGACCCTGTATTATCCATCAAAGAGAGTAAAGAATTAGTCAACAATTTTTGGCATGAACAAAAAACTGTCAAGGGAAAAATAAATGATCGAATTGGTCACTTGCTTTTCAATACTTTGATGCGTATTTTGACATCATCGACCACATTTACCGGACTCGAAAACCTGGCTGATTTACCTCAAGGCGGGGCAATTATTACGGCCAATCATTTTAATCAAATTGACTCCCTGCCAATTAAACATTTAGCAAATAAAACTCATCATTCATTAACAATTGCCATTGAAGATACTAATTTGAAATTACCGGGAATTTTATGCTATTTAATGAACTATGTGGGCACTATTCCCTTAATAGAAACTCCCAGCTATGTTGGTAACGAGTTCCCGAATCACCTGCATGATGCTTTAGAGCAAAACAACTGGGTTTTAATTTATCCTGAACAGGAAATGTGGTGGAATTACCGCAAGCCCCGTGAATTAAAACGGGGCGCATACTATTTTGCTGCTAAGCAAAATGTCCCCGTTATTTCAACTTTTATTGAAATCCAGACAATCGATAAACTAGAAAAAGATCATCCTAATTTTTATCAAACAAAATATGTAGTCCACGTTTTACCACCAATTTTTCCGGATGTTAAGCTCAGTGCCAATGAAAATTCCAAGAAGATGATGGCATGTGATTATCAGCAAAAAGTTACAGCCTATGAAAAGGCTTACCAGCGTAAGTTGGATCTGACTTTTACCCCCTGGGATATTGCTGGCTGGCGTTTCAACTATCAAAAAAATCAAAATAAAAGTTAGACTTGTGATTTTTTTGCGACTATAATTGAGGTGACAATTAGTAAGTGTATTTGGAAAGGGGATATTTCCAATGGAAAAATTCACAAAAGAGTCTTTAGCAAAATATGATGGCAAAAATGGCAATCCAGCCTATGTTGCTATTAAAGGTGTTGTTTATGATGTAACTGGTAATCCGCACTGGACTGATGGTGAGCACCATGGCAATCTAGCCGGCCGTGATTTAACTGTTGCAATAGGACAATCACCTCACGGTGAAAGTGTCTTGGGTAAGTTGAAAAAAGTCGGTACTTACGAAGATTAATTAACATAAATAGTAAAAAGCAGGCATATGTTTGTATGCCTGCTTTTTTTGATGATTAAATTATTTTTCTAAGTCTTTTTCTAATAAATACTTGTTGTTATGCACTCATATACCAATAAAATAGTTTCTTTTAAATATCAATTGGGTACATCATCTACCAAAAATATGTTACTAACCTCATTTATGTAAGGAATTTTATTCTAGTTTCAAAAAATCCCTTGTCTAACGACTAAGTAGTCTAATACCAGACAGTAATGAAAAACTTAAAAATGGCGTTTATTAATTCTGTTCATTATTATGCTGTAAATTTTTAGCAAAATAATGTACAATATTTGTCAAAGGAAGTGATAATTATGCTACAAATTCGACCTGTTTCAGAATTAAGAAATTACAATAAAGTTCTTGATAAAGTTAAAAAAGATAATCCAGTTTTTCTTACCAAAAATGGCTATGGCAAATTTGCGCTCATAGATATCGAAAAATATGATGAATTTACTACTGCTCTTGAGCTGGTAAATAAAATTAAAAAAGCTGAAAAGTCAAAGCACTATAATTTTGATGAAATTAAAAAAAAGTTATTCAGCTAATGTTCACATTAAAATTATCAAGCCCTTCTATAAAATATTTTGAAAATCTCAAAACATACTTATTATCTAGTTTTGGTGAAAAAGTAAAAAAAGAAGTTTTAGCCAGGGAAAAAGAAAAACTAGAGAATCTAGGGTCATTTCCATATCTGGGCATTAAAGCTGCTAAGTTCTCTGAATTACTTAATAGTTATTATGTTTTAATTGATAAATATGAATATATCTTCTACCATGTAGATAAAAAAGAAAAAATAATTTATATTGAGCTTATATTAAGCACTAAAGAAAATCTCGCTCAAAAAATCCAGAATTACTTTCATTAACTAAGGCGCATCGAATTATGATGAGCCTTTTTATTGTATTAAATAGTTAAAAAATACGACCTCCGAAACTGACTTAATTTCGGAGGTCATATCATTGTTAAAACATTTTATTAATTTTCAACCAATTTTGCTGCAGCAGCAATATTTTCTTGGGCTGGTAAAGGAATTCTGCCTAAGCCATCAAGTCCAACATTTAAAAGATAATTGATTCCTAAACTATTTAAATGTTTGCGGTATTGGTAAATTGTTGCGGGAGATTTCCAATTTTGATCGCGGTACGAAAAGCCCCAAGAATCGTTAATTGTACCAGCCGTTTCATATAAGCCATAAGGAGACGGTTTAAATCCTTCAATTGAATTATAATCAACATTTTGTTGATTTTCTTCTTTGTCACTTGGAATTTCATTGTCACCAAGTGAAACATAATCATATTTACCATTACCAAGACGGGAATTGATTAAACAGTTTGGCTGCAGTTTTTTCACCGTGTCGTAAACTTCCTGACTCTGAGCCTCAGTCAAAGTCATTGGTACATCAAACCAAGCTGTAGCTATCTCACCGTAATTACTCATTATTTCCTTAATCTGAGGTATGATTTTGTCATTAAAACACTGAGCAAAGTTCTTGTTTTTCTGTGGAAAATCCCAGCTGTTATCCCAAGTAGTACCAGCTGATTCGATATCATTTGAAAGGTAGCCGCCACCGTTAGGTTCATGCCAGTCTAAGTCTTGTGAATAATAAAGACCAAATTTCAAACCTGCCTTTTGGCAAGCTTCTGCCAATTCTCCGATTACATCCCTGTGAAAAGGTGTCGCGTCATAAACATTGTATGGGTCAACTTGTGAATGATACATTGCAAAACCATCATGATGTTTAGTAGTAACTACCAGGTACTTCATACCACAATTTTTAGCAAATGCGACAATCTTATCAGCGTCAAAATAAATTGGATTAAAAGCTGTTGCAAGTTGGCGGTACTTAACAATAGGTATTTGCAATTTAGATTGAATCCATTCGGCATAATAACTTGAAGATTTTCCTTCATATTCACCAGCAAGAAGAGAATATAATCCCCAATGAATCATCATGCCATATTTAGCATTTTTGAACCATTCAATATTATTATTTTTATTCATATACTTCTCCTAACATTGTATTTTTACAATTTCATAGCCGTCAATTTTGGGAACAGTAAAGCTAATTTTGGTATCATCTTGGTGAAAAGCAATTTCTTGATTTTGCCTTATAAGTTCGACCTTTTTAACTTTTCTGTTTCCTACTAAAACTGTAAAGTTTTGATTTATCAACTGTGACCGTTCATCAATAGTATATAAATTAACCGCATTTTTCTTTAGAGGATAATCTAATAGGTGTAACAAAAACTTATTTTTATTTGATGAGTAATGTAACTGTGCTGACAGGCTTGGTTTATCTTCTGGCTTAACAACATACCGATCTGGAAGTAATATGTTCAAAGCATCAGAGATGATTTCTTTTACCCACCGAGGAGCATAGTCACGATAAATCTTGAAAACAGGATGTGAAAAGTAAATGCAGTTTCCTTTCAGAGTAGCTGCTGGTACACCTTTTTTGCCTGTGGAAGGAGCATGTTTATGGCCGTAATAATATTTACCTTCACGGTTAAAGTAGGGTTCACGTGTTTCCAAAATAACTTTTGAGCTAATTGGTTCAACAGCCATTCCCTGCTCATACATAACATGTTCTTCTTGAGGTAAATTATGTCCTATTTGTGAATTAGGATAAATATAATCGCGATCCCAGAAAGAGTATCCTTCCATTAAATTACCAGTCAGAGGGTTTTCATTGTAAACTCCTTGATCCATTGACTGGTATGACAACAACACCTTGCCACCGTTTTTGACATAATTTTGCAGTTTGGCAAAACTTTCTGGTGTAGCTTTAATTTTGTCTGGCAGAATCAGCAATTTATATTGAGAAAAATCTGCTTCTAAGTCTATGATATTAAATTGATATCCCAGTTCGTCGAGGACTCGGTTGGCTCCGATAAGGGATTCGTCTAAAGTCATACCGTTGTCCCATATGCTTTCCGGAGTAACTACAGCAATTTCTGCTAAAGGCTTCGTATTTTCAAGTTCTGGTTCTAGTTGTTCTACAGTCTTATACACATGGCCAATTAATTCATAGGTAGCAGGAGATAATTGTCCACTAGGATGTAATTGGTCACCAATTGAACACCCTGCACCAAAAGATAACATTTGGAAAACTTCATATTCCAAAGCTTCTTTATTTTTAAAGGATTGAAAATCACCCCATGATGTATGAAACTTTCCAGTCATACCGATAATATCTTTACCCAGTGTTCTAGCATATCTGTCTACTAGAGGGAAATTATCGTAGCCCCAGTTTCCACCAGGGAGACTCTCTATTTCAAGATGTGAGTAGTAACGCAGTGAAGTTTTAATATAAGGTCCAACATGAGAACCATTATAAAAAATAGTAGCATTCTTAACTCGTTTATGAATTAGACTGGTCATTTCACGTTTAAACTCTTTTAGCATTAAATGACAATACCGTACACGTTCACTTTCAATTGTGTGGTCGATACCTAGGCGAGCCATTTCTTTTCTGCAATGTTTGCAATCGCATGGCACTAGGAAAAAAATATCAAAGAAGAAACCATCAATGTTCTCTGCTCCAATACTGTCTATCACATCGTTAACATGGTCGAACAAATAATGACGATAATCACTATTTAAACATAAAACATCATTAAAATTAGGCTTTTCATCACCCATATTAATTCTATTGCCTTCAGGATCTCGGCAGAGCCATTCTGGGTGATTTAACATGCAATATTCATCCCATTGACAGGTAGAATAAATAGGAACTTTTATTCCTACCTCATGACAAGCTTTAATTTGTTCTGCAAGCAAGTTATGATTGACTAATCCTGGATGAATCATTTCAGGATGATTTTTAGAATTATACCAGAGATACCCATGATGATCCCGAGCAAAACAGGTAATAGAGTTGACATGAGCTTTTTTTAAGGTTTGAGCAAACTCATGACTGTCAAATTTTTCACCAACTTTAACATATGGACTAGTGTGAAAATCCAAGTGAACAGTTCTTTTACGCATCTTTATTGTCTCCTTTAGCTTTATTAGCTAACATCAAATTTACAATCAAAAATACCACACCAAAAATAATCCAAATAAGTGCTGAAATGATCAGACCCATTTCAGGGCTATAATTATGGAATAAAGCTCCTAAAAATTGGAAGATAAATGGAGCAAACGTTCCACCGATATTAATTCCAAAGATAACTATGGAAGTGCTCAACGTCATTGAACCTTTTGGCGAACTAAGGGCAAACAGTTCAGTCATATGAGGATTCATGATGCCCCAGAAAAAGCCGGAAATCATAATGCAAGCACCAATTAAGTAGGAATTGCGTAAAAATAGTGTAACTCCTAATGCAAGACCAGCAATGGTAGCACTAAACGCAGTGGTATTTTTCTGCCAGACATGATAAATGTATTTATAAAGAAGCCCTGAAACAATAGCTGCAATTGGTAATAAGCTTAAGATAAAGCTTCCTGTACTACTATCACCAATATGATTATTAACAATGTAGCTTGGAATTTTAAGACTAATTCCCATATAACTAATTTGCATAATGCCAAACAAAATCGCATAGCCAATTATTTGCCAGTTAGTAGTCTGTTTAATCTTTTGCTGATCGACATCTTCGCCCACAGTAACACTATAGTTATCAAAACGCTTAGGTATCCAAACCAGCGTCATTATGAACGGAATAACAGCTAGAGCAAATACCCAGTAAGCAGAATGCCAACCAATTTTTATTAAATAACCAGCTAAAAAGAGTAAAACGGTACTACCAATATTAATAAAAGAGTTTCTGTAGCCTAAAAGCTCATTAGCTCTTTTCTCTTCATAAATATCAGTGATATATGAAACACTTAATGGAGTAAGAAGAGAGATCCCTACTCCTACCATTATTCTGGAAAATAAAATTAACCAATAATTACCGGTAAATACTGGAATAACACCACAAATTGCAGTGATACCTAATCCCAGCAATGCCAACAGTTTTTTACCAGTAACCTTTTCAATAAACCCAGCAAGCAACGGAATAAAAATTCCAGAGAAGCTCGGAATAGTGACAATCAATTCTACAGTAGAAGTTGGCATGTTAGCAAAATGCTTTTCCATTAAAGGAATAGTACCACTAATAGCTCCTGAAGTAGATAAAACCAGAGAAATACCCATGATCGCTATCATTAGTTTTTTACTCTGCTGAATAACACTTTTGTCATCCATAAAATTTCTCCTTACTTAAATAAACAAAACTTTTTTAAACCGGTTCATTTTTATAATAAAATATAATGTTCACTAAAGCAGAATAATATATATTACGAAAATGAACCCTAAATGTATCTAAACAATAAAAAGCTTTTAATAATTGAACCGGTTCAATTACACAATAATAATATTACTTTTAGAAATTAATTGCAATCGCTTTCTTAAAAGTTTTTATTTATGACAGAATCTCGCCAAACAATTTTGGCTTTAAAAAACTTGGTTTGGTAGTTTAAGTCAGCCGGATTAGTAATTTTTTGTATAATTATTTTCCCGATTTCTCGGCCGATTTTTGCGACTGGCTGTGCTACAACGGTTAACTGGGGTTTTATTACTGTAGAAATATCATAGTCATCAAAGCCAATAAATGAAATATCCACAGGAATTCTGAGATTCAACTCATTTATTGCTTGAATAGCTCCTATTGTCATATAATAATTTGTAGAATATAGTGCGGTTATTTGGTGATTATTTTTAAGTAAATCTAAAGTAGCATCATAGCTTGAATCTTTAAATGAACTTCCACCTACTATTAACTCGCGATCAAAAATACCGTATTTTTTCATTGCAGCAACATAACCGCGCAATCTTTCAGAGCCAACATACCCTTGTTGGCCACCCGAAATAATGCCAATTTGTCTGTGACCTATTTCATAGAGGGATTTGACAGCTTCAACTGAAGCATGATAATTATCCAGCAGTACCGTATCGCACTCAAACCCAGATATGGGAGTATCAACAGCTACTACTGGGATTTTTTTCTTCCGGAATTCTTTTAATATGGGCACTGCTTGTTCAACATGAAAAAGAACGATGCCATCTACATTTCTTGAGTACAGAAATTTAAGCTTTTCGTTTAGCAATTTTATATTGTTTTTATAATCAGCAATTATTAACTCATAGTTATTCTTTTCCAAAAAGTCCTCTAAAGAAGTGACTATGGATGCAGCAAAAATATCTGTTAAAGCATTTACCACAACACCTATTGCATGACTTTTCTTTGTTTTTAAGCCCTTTGCTAAATAATTTTGCTTGAAACCAAGTTTCTTAATAGCTGCAGCAATTTTATCCATATTTGTTTTTTTTAGAGTATATCCATTCAAATAGCGCGAAACAGTACCTAAAGACACACCTGCTTCTTTCGCAACATCACGAATTGTAGCCAACTGATGATCTCTCCTTACATTTATTTTAAAAGTTTAATGATTTACAATAAAATAGTATTCTTTTGCTCTAAACATTTTATCATTTAAAGTTTGAATATGCTTTCAAATTACTTCTCTTGATAATTGTACTCTTGTACTGTCTCACAAAAAATAGACATTATAATATTACCTAGTTACATATAAAATAAAATAAAAAATCTTATTATATAAACCGTCTTAGTTATTTCAATTTTTACTATTCAAAATAAAATTTGTACACAAAAAGCTAACTTTATCAGTATATAAAGTTAGCTTTTTAATACTATTATTATATTAATTTTAATCCACTGCCAAATACTTTTCCGCATTCCGCAAATCTGCAATTGACAATTGACCGGGTGCCGAAGTTTGGCCAACTGCACCAAAGGATAAACTAGAACCGAAAACTTGACCGGCTACTCTGGTAACTTTACCAATATCGCCCATAGCCATAGTAATCAAGGGGTTAGAAATTTCTGCATTCATTTCTGTCGTTGCTGCTAAAAGAGTTAAAACGTCAGAGGCACTATGAGGCATGCAGGCTAATTTAGGGACGTCTGCACCAAGTTGAGCCATTTTTCGTAAACGAAATTCAATAACATCTTTAGCTGGCACCTTTTCAAAGTCATGGTTACTCATAATTACTACGACATTGTAGTCATGAGCTAAGTTTACTAAAGACTTTACTCTTTTTTCATCATGAAAAAGTTCTATATCAACTGCATCACCCAGCCTATTAGTAACGACATATTCTATTAAATTTAAATATTCGTCTTCAGCCAGACTGCAGACCCCACCTTCATTTTTAGTGCGAAAGGTAACCAAAATAGGCAGCTCACCCACTTCCTGCCGCAATTTCTTGGCAGTAGTATTTAGCTTGGCAAAGTCATTAACTCCTGCAGCATAATAATCAATCCGCCATTCCATTAAATCAGGTTTGGCAGACTTAATCTTTTCAGCTGCAGTCAAAATTTCTTCTGTGCTTGTTCCGACATTAGGGACGGCAATTTTGGGCAGCCCTGCACCTAAAACAGTATTTCTAATCCTTACAGTAGCCATTAGTTAATCCCTCAACTAATCGTTGTCGTCTGAAAATATAATCTCACGGATATAATCGGTTGGCATCTCTTTACCTGTCCATAGCTTAAATGATGCTGCACCTTGATCAATCATCATGCCGATACCATCATAGACATGCTTAACTCCGGCCTCTTGTGCCACTCTCATTAACTTAGTAGTTCTTGGAGAATAAACCGTGTCAAATACTACCATATCCTGATGGAACCATGATGGATCTGAAACTAATGTCTTATCTTCAAACGGCTTCATTCCGATGCTAGTTGCATCGCAGTAAATATCACTTTCTGCAATTGATTGTTTGAATGCTTCCTGATCAGATAATTCAGTCAGAGAAACCTTGCAGTCAGTGTTTTCACGAATAGTTTTAACAGTCTTTTCAGCTTGAGGCCAATTTTTATCTCTAATGTTAAACATTCTAATTTCCTTAGCACCATCTAAAGCTGACTGAACCGCTATCGGTGTTGCAGCACCACCTGCACCAGTTAAGGTCATAATCTTACCTTTAATATCAAAGCCTTCATCTTTAAGTGATTGCACAAAACCGATACCATCAGTGGTGTAGCCTGTCAAAACGCCATGATCGTTCACAATAGTATTAACAGCATCGCACATTTTAGCAGCAGGTGATAATTTATCGAGGTATTGAATGACCTCTTTTTTATTAGGCATCGAAACGTTGGAACCACGCATATCTAACGTGCGAATAGCGTCAACTGCGCCTTTTAATTTATCGTTGCCAACTTCAAAACAAAGATAGGTGTAATTCAAGCCCAGCTTAGCAAACGCATTATTGTGCATTGTTGGTGACATTGAATGCCGAATAGGATAAGCCATCAACCCAATTAAGTAGGTATGACCATCAAGCCAGCCAGTAATAGGACCATTAACACCAGTAATTTTATTAGTCATCATTTTTCTCCTTTATTAAATTTAAAATAATTATTCTATACTAATTTTTAGAAGCACCAGACACTGCATCAGTTGGATCAGGTGCAGTCTTTTCAAATTTTTGATAATTGGCATTATCAGCAGCCTCTGTTCCGGCCACAAAACCTGAAGCATAAGACCAAGAATTCATCATACTTGGCATTGAATCATGACCGTTAGCACCGCCAACAATCTCTCCGGCGGCATAGAAATTGTCTAACGCTTTTAAATCTTGGTCTAAAAGTTGCATACGCTGATTAGTTTCATAACCACCAAGGGTAGTACAAAAACGTAATTTCTGCTCAATCACAAAGTAGGTATCGCCTTCATATTTATGCATAAACTGGGAAGGACGACCAAACTCAGGATCATTACCTGAAGTTACATATTTTTCATAGTCAGTTAAAGTCTTCTTTAGGTTGTCATAATTAATGCCAGCTTTTTGAGCTACAGTCTGCAGGTCTCCGCTAACTAAAATCGGACTCTTTTTGCCGTCAAGATCAAAGAAGCCTTGAACTTCATCTTTGCTAAAACCATATTTAAGTAACAGTTCATAAAATCTGTTCCATGTTCTTTCATCCATCACTACAAAAGCAATTTTATCCTTTTGTTCAGCAATGGCATTCCTAAAGTGAGTGTATGGGGCAGATTCATTTACAATTCGCTTACCACTAGTATTAACAAAAATAGCACCCATGTCCGTCGCTTCTTTAGTTGAATAGGTGGTTAATTTGGCAATACCAGGCTCAACTTCTAAACCATGGGGGTAAACTTTATACCAGTCAAGATTGCGGGAAGCTAAATTCATATTTTTAGCAAAATCAAAATAATCACCAGTTGAAGTCATTGGACCATAATAAGGGATGTTGGTCTTGTGCTGCCGGTAATCACGCGCGCCCCAGCCTCCAGCTGCCATAATTAAGGACTTAAAGTTTACGGTAACTGTTTCGTGCTTACCCTCAGCAACTAATGAGACGAGCTGGTCCTGTTCATTTTTATTCAGGTGTTCCACCCGAGTTTCCAGTAAAATTTTGCCACCCTTTTTGGTAAAAGCACTTGCCACTTTAGCTATTAATTCATAAGAACTTTCCGTTGGCATTTCAATTTGGCGGTTAACAGAATGTTCAATAGTTTGTGTTTCAGCTTTCTGATAGGTTAGATCTGCAAATTCAGTAATAAAATCAACTGCTTTACCAATATTTTGCGCTAGTAAATCTGAAAGTAATGGATAGTTTGTCCCCCGGCATTCTCGGGCAATATCTTGAACCAAGAACTGCGGAGAATCTTTTTTTGCTTGCTCACCAAATAAAGTAGCTGCTAATTTTGAACCAGTGCCAACTACGTTTGAACCATTTAAAATTGTAGCTCCACCGAGATAGCCATTTTTTTCAAGTAAAAGAACATTTTTACCCATTGATAATGCCCGAGAGGCAGCCATTAAGCCTGCCATCCCCGAACCAATTACGGCTACATCCACATCATAGGTTACATCTTGATGTGACTGATTGCTAGGCTGAGAAGCAATATTTACACCATTTGCTTTTAAGGCCTTTTTACCAGAGTCAAGCATAGCTTGTGTCATAATCGAAGCACCGGAAATAGCGTCAACAGCGAAACTTTGATTATTAATAATATTCTCTTTTAATTTACCCACAACCTGGTTGAAGATACCCGGGGTTTCGGCAGTTTTAGTCACATTGATATCTGTAATTTGATTATCTTCAACTTTAATATCAAAGTCGATTTGACCATTTCTGCCTTCTGCTGTTGCTTTAATTGTTTTTTCTGACATAAATTCACCTTCTACTTTATATTAATTTTTGATATTGAAGTTTTTACTACGACTAATCAAGACAACACATAGAACCACCGAAATGATCGTTATCACTGTAGTTATCCAAAATACCATCAATGTACTTGCAGCATTGGCCTTTAATACAAACGCAGCTATAAGTGGTGCTACAAAATAAACCACGGCTGGCGCAAAACTGTAGTATGAAGTAATTTTTCCGTGACTTTGGGGAAAATAAGAAGTCAAAACGGAAAGTGCAACTTGCCAGACTCCCCCTGCAGTAAAGAAACCGACAGCTAAAGAACCTATTTCACCAGCTAGCAGGGACGGTTTTAAGACCATAAACAGCAGGCCAAGGGCAGTAATAGCTGAATATACCATAATTAAATTCAATCTTTTTACCCTAGTTACTAAAGCTGAGGTCACAAACACAGATATTAAGGAAGCAATCGAATACCATGATACAAGCTGATTGGCGTTAGCAGCGGACTCATTTAACACATACTGCCCATAGTAGGGAGCATAAAGAGAAAAAATATAGAATGTAAAACAAATTGTAAAACCTAAACCAATGATCATTAAGCCATCAACAGCCAACTTAGGCTGATTCTGCTCACTAATACCAGTTTCTTGGCTTTTTTCTTCTGCAGGAGCCTCTTTTGCCTCAGCTTGTGGGGCAAAAGCTGTTTTCATTGTAAATACAACATCCAGTAAAATAATAATGACTAATATTAACGCTGTAATCTTAGGGTTTTTAATTATTTTTACGCAAAATGGAAATAACATTTGCATGACTTGCATTGCGGCTTTAACAAACGAGTTCATTGTGGCTGTTTTATCTGGAAAAGCATCTGCAAGTGCAGGATAACCGGCTGTATCGCCAAATGAATTGGTTGCACCGAAAAACATTGCTGCTAACCCCGCTATCCAAATATTGTTTGCAAAAGCAGCACCAAGAAGAAAAATTGCGTCACTAAGCAATGCAATTAACAAGGCCCTTTTACGACCAATCTTATCTGAAATAGCACCAGCAAATAAAATTGTAAAAATTCTACCCAAGCCCACCATTGCAATTACAAGTGAAACTTGGGTCGCACTGGCATTCCAAGAATGGGCCAATATTTCTCTGTATTGACTAATAAATAAGGTAGCTGCCCCCACAACTGCAAAATGGGTATAAACTGAGGCAGCAACGCCACTATAACTTTTCCCTTTTTTCATAGCTTTACCTTTCAAAATTAAGACTGCTGATAATTCAGAAATAAATATATCCTATTAAAACGGATATGAATAATTATTTCTGATTACTAAATTATAAAAAATAACTATAATTAAAAGCGCTACTACAACAATATTTTTCATTTTCATAATTTCAGAGTATTAATTTTTAGGCTCATTTTGAATTATGTCAATTAATTCTTTTGCAGCAGTCAGATAAAGGAAACAAAAATGTAAAGTTTAGCCGTAAATAGTTGCCAATAATAAAAAAGACTCATTAGTTAAAAGCGTCAAAACATAGTAAAATTAACGATAACGTATGAATATTAATTTCAGCAATAACAATATAAATAAATTTTGTAAAGGCTTTATCAAACTAAGTATAGTAATTATTAATATTAATATTGAATATAAAAATAATTTTGAGGTGACATCATGAATCTAAATCAACTTTATTATTTTCGTGAATTGGCAGACCAAAAACAATACACAAAAGCAGCAGACAATTTGTTCATCAGTCAACCTACCCTCTCGATATCGATTAAGCAACTGGAAAATGAGCTCCAATGCAAACTGTTTAACCATAATGGACGTTATGTGCAATTAACTGAATATGGGCGAATTTTTTATGATACTGTAACCAAATCTTTAAATACTTTAGATCGTGGTAAAAAGCAGATTGAGCAGCGTATCAGTCAGGATCAGGGCAATATCCATATTGCCGGTATACCTACAGCAATTGGAACTATATTGCCCCACTTAACTAAGCAATATCAACAAGAAAGTAATATTTCCCCTCACTTCATCTACCACGATAATCCTTCATATCAAATTTGCGAAGGTATTAAAAATGGTTGGTATGATATTGGAATTTCCTCATTTGTACCTGAATTTAGTTATTTTACTTATATTCCCCTTTACACTGAAGAAATTATTGCTATCGTTTCAAAAGAAAACAACCTGGCTAAAATAACAGAAATTACGCCTGCAGAATTACAAGGCGAGTCAATTATTACCTACTCTAAAAAAATTCAGATTGGTAAAGACATAACTAATGCTTTATTGGCGACTGCATCTGATCTAAATATCACAAATAGACTACATGATGAATTAGCAATTGCAGGACAAGTACTGACCAATGACATTGTCGGCATCGTTGCCAAAACTATTTATCTGAGTGGTTTCGATATTCACATTATAAAACTGGATTTACCTAAAAATACCCGTCAGGTTTATTTAGTTTATGATTCCAGCCAAAATTTTTCACCAGGAACTGTTGATTTCATTGACTTTCTTAAAAGTCATAAACCAGATATTCAAAAAATTGTTGATAACATTCCTGTCAACTAAAATATAAAAAGTAAAACTGACATCTATCAGAAATTAATAAATGTATGGTAGCGGGGTCTTGAAATAGGATATACTGATATTATGGCAAAGAGTTATAACATAAAAATTATTAGAATCGTTCAACAAGTTGTCAAAGAATTAATTAACCAATGAATCAAACCTATAATATGACTAATTCAATTACCCAAAACGCTTTACGCTCGCTTTTGTATGAAGTTGTTACTGAACCCAAACCTGGTCTGGTAGATCCTGGGAGCCCAGGCCCACATCCCGACATGGATATTTATACTTTTATTGACAGCTCTATCAGTTTAGAATCGTATTTTGCCACTGCTGTTAAAATTGGCCAGACTTTTCACTCAACTGACTTAACCCAAATGTTTCAGCAATTAAGGCAAAGAGGCATCACTGCTGAAAAAGAAATGTTTACTGCTACCCATGGTGCTAATACCCATAAAGGAGCAATTTTTGCATTAGGAATTTTTGTTTGTGCCGAAAGTTATAGTATGACAAACAAGACCGAACTGTTTCTTACTATTACCAAGATGTGTAAAGGGCTTGTACAGCGTGATTTAGTTCAAAATAATGAATTACAAACAGCTGGTGAACAAGAATTTGTTAAATATAAGATAGGCGGAGCAAGAGCACAGGCAGAGCAGGGCTACCCCATAGTCAGAGAAGTGGCCCTGCCTTTTTTAAAAAGCAGTACTGGGACTGTTCAAACCAGGCTTCTGGACACATTAATGAAAATAGCTACAGTAGCGGTTGACAGTAACCTAATTAAACGGGCCGGAAATTATGATGTAGTTAAATGGCTCCACCAAGAAGCAACAAAATATTTAGATCTTGGTGGCTATGCTGCTGCAGCTGGGAAAAAGCAATTGCAAAAATTAAGTAAAGAGTGCTTAGTACATAATTACAGCTTAGGCGGTTGTGCAGATTTACTAATTGTCACCATTTTTGTTGCTTTTGAAAGAGGATATATATAAAAAGGAAGGCAAATCGCCTTCCTTTTTACTAGAATCAAAATATTATTTTTCAGATGCACCAGTTACGGCATCATTATGTGCAATTTCACCGCATGCAGTATCGGCAGCGATTCTACCAAAGGTAAAGATGTCAGCTAATGAATTACCGCCAAGGCGATTACCAGCATGCAAGCCGCCAGCAACCTCGCCAGCAGCGTATAGACCTGCAATAACCTGGCCCTCTTTATTTAATACTTGCGCTTTAGGATTAATCTTCAAGCCACCCATTGTATGGTGAATAGCTGGCTTACGAGGCGTTGCGTAAAATGGGGCAACTTCACATTTAAGGTTAAATGCACTTTTACCAAATTCCGGATCATTACCAGCATCAACGTATGAATTATACTTTTTAATAGTATTGACCAAAGTAGCAGGATCCATACCAGCTTTTTCGGCTAGTTCTTCAAGAGTATCAGCCTTTAATAATGTACCGGCTTTTACCTGAGCCTCAAGTGATTCCTCAGTTGTATTATAGGCAGTAGCCTTTATTTTTTTATCTGCTATTAAGTAGAACAAAGTGCCATTAGCAATTGCCGCCTTAGCTAAAGTATCACGCTCTGCAAATTCGTTAACAAAGCGTTCACCCTTTTGATTAACCATAATAAAGTTTTCAGGCGGAGTTTGGATACCGGTAAATAATTCACCGGTCTTAGGATCAGAAACAGGCATTAATTGAATAAAGCCCATACCTACTAAATCAGCACCTGCTTCTTGGCCTAGAGCTATCCCATCACCAGTAATTGCTGGTGAATTGGTAGTAGCAATGTCATCATCAATGTGCTTCCAGTAAGTGTTGTATTTTTGTACCATTTTAGTATTTGCACCAAAGCCGCCAGAAGTCAAAATTACTTTTTGGGCATGAATAGTAACCTTACTGCCATCGTTTCCTTGGGATACAACACCTGTAACTTTACCGTCTTCAATAATTAAATGCTGTGCCCTAGTTTCAGTTAAAACCGTAGCACCATGATCTTTTATCCAATCACCTAAAACATGAATAAATGCATAACCCATAGGTTCAACCGGCTTATGACCGCGACGCCATAGAGCTCCAACCGGCATAGTGACATCAGAGCGGTCAAATTTTACTCCTAAATCAGTTAGCCATTTAACTGAATCAAGTACGTTATTGACAAGTTCAGTAACTAAAGCATAATTACCGTGAATTTCATTACCATTTAAGTCAGTTCTTTTGCCACCTAAATAAGTCTGTATCTCATGTAATAATACCGAGTCAAAAAGATAATTTTCTCCTGAATCCACATAAGCCTTAATTTGCTTTTGCAATTCTTTAAAATCATCACGGTATTCTGGATCAATTTCAGCAATCGGCGTAGCGGCTAATTTTTCCAGGCTTTCTTTTTCACCAGGTAAGGCTTGGAATTTATTTTGCCATTCTGGCTCAGCAGCGTTTAAAGGACCACCAGCCCTAGTAGTATTACCACCGATTTGAGGGAATTTTTCCAATACTATTACTTTTTTACCGTTTTGAATTGTTCTGGCGGCTGCAGCAAGACCAGCCCCGCCGGCACCGATCACCACAACATCAGTTTGGTATTCAGCGTCTGAACTATTAGCGGTCTGAGGTTTTGGCCTGTTTAACCATTCTTGTGCGTCTCCACCGGCCTCATTAATTGCCTGAGCCACACCATCGACTACTCCATGGCTGGAAATAGTAGCTCCACTAACCGCATCAACATTTAAAGTTTGGCTAGCAATAATTTGCTTTGGCAAACGTTTAAAAACTTCATCGGCTACTCCTGCAGTTTCACCACTTGAATCTATACCAATTTCTTTGATTTTATCCTCAGAAAGGGTCACTTCCATAGGCATAAAACTGGAGCCATGACCTTTAGCCTTAACTTTGTAAGTACCAGGTTTCATCATTAATATACTTCCTTTCTTTAAATACTTATCAGTTAAATTTTACTAACTTTTTTTAGCAAAATGAAATAGTTTTAAAGTAAAAAGATTATAATAAAATTGTTATGGGAGGTAAAATATGAATGACCCTGAAACAGTTTTACATTTTATTGATGTCCTACTAAAAGAAAGTAATTTTACACGAGCAGCCAGCGAATTATATATTTCACAGCCTTATTTAACGCAACTAATTAAAAGAATAGAGCGGAAACTGGGAACTAAGATAATTGACCGCGAATCAATTCCATTCAAGTTAACAGAAGCCGGAATAATTTATTACAATTATTTAGAAACTAAAATTTCCAATAAACAAAAACTAACTGAGCAGTTAATACCATACGTGTCACCTAATAGAGAAGTAATTAGAATTGGTGTTTTAGAAAGTCTAGGTACATTTTTATTACCCGAACTGCTGCCTAATTTTATGTTTGAAAATCCTCATATTAAAATACAATTAGCGGAAAGCTTTCCCAGGGTGAGTGAAACACATCTATTGCATGAACAAATAGATTGCTATCTCGGTCAAACTCCTGAATCACTTAATCAAGGACTAGACTTCTATGTCAATGGTGGTGAAAACTATTTTGTTATTATTTCACCAAGATCAAAGTATTTTAAAAAAGGACGGTTTATTCTCGAGCCGCAGGAATATGACATTAAAGATATTTTGCAAGAACCTTTTGTTGTCAGTTCAACTAATTCTGCTATACGTCACCAAGTCAACGGTGCGTTTCAAAAATTTCATATCAAGCCTAATATTGTTTTAGAAAGTAGCAGTATTATCACTGCCACTAACTTGGCAATAAAAGGTGTAGGGTTAACTATTTCTGCAGCCAGCATAATCAAAAGAATGGCACAGACACCTATTAACCTACTTCCTGTTGATCATAACTTGATCCAAATTAAATATTTCATTGCAGTTAAACATGGACAGGAACTAAAACCAGGATTAAAGAATTTAATTTCAGCTTTCCAAAAACTTAAAATTGAACCTAATATCAAATAGGACACAATAATTAATCCAGGGTATTTAAATTATTAAGCACAAAAAAAGAGGACCTTTCCAGATCCTCTTCTCTCTTCGCTCCGGCTGTCAGACTCGAACTGACGACATCTTGATTAACAGTCAAGCGCTCTACCAACTGAGCTAAGCCGGAATACTAAAAAGCACGGCAGCGTCCTACCCTCGCAGGCAGTCTCCCACCAACTACTCTCGGCGTGAAGAAGCTTAACTGCTGTGTTCGGCATGGTTACAGGTGTTTCCTTCTTGCTCTTGCCACCGTACTTTTTTCCTTGTGAGCTTTTACACTCAAAACTAAATATAATCCGCTAAAAAAACCTTAATTGCCTTCAAGCTTTGGTCAAGTCCTCGACTGATTAGTACTGGTCCGCTCCAAGCCTCACGGCTCTTCCACTCCCAGCCTATCTACCTCTTAGTCTTTGAGGTGTCTTACTACTTACGTATGGGAAATCTCATCT
>NZ_JAAEEB010000002.1 GCF_013346935.1 Lactobacillus melliventris | reverse complement strand
GAATTTCTTTTGTGCTAAATCCTCTTTGATACAAATCTACTGCTTCTAATTTTGTTTTTAGTAAATATTTAGACATAAGAAAACCCCCGAATTGGAATCTTTGTCCAATTCTAGGGGTTAACTTCATCAAAGACGGGTTTTTATAATATAAAATTCTCATTAATTATATTAGTATTTGTGTGATTTCCAAAACTAGTGGAACAACAATTACGAATAAGACCGTTGAGGTGGTCACAACGTTGGTAGCGTATTGCACATCCCCGTGCGATTCACCCACTAAGATTGGCAAAACTGCCAATGCTGGAGTAGCAGATTGCACAACTAAGGTTTGTTTAGCTAGACCTGTCAAAGCTGGCAACCAATTTGCACCAACAACAATTAAAATCATCATTAAAGCTGGTACTAGAATAAAGCGACCTAGTAATGCCCAAATAGTATCACGGTCAAGGTGGATTGACTTCAAACCAGCATCTGCCAATATAATACCAATATAGATCAGTGACATTGGGGTGACGATGCCGCCGACCATGCTCAATACAGCAGTAATCCAGCCAGGAATTGGCACTTCAACTAATAAGCAAATTAAGGCAATTAGAAATCCCACTAATGGTGCTGGCAGCAACTTTTTCCAGTTGAATTTTTGCTGCTTGTTCTTTTGCGCGGTCGGATCATCACTAGAAATGAAGAAGACACCAATTGCCCAGGTAGAAACCGTATTTAACACATAATAAATTAAAAAGTATGGCATACTTTTTTGCCCAAATAAGGCAATATTTAATGGTAGGCCAATAAAAATAGTATTGGCGTTCGTAATGGCATTAATAAAAGTTCCACGACGACCCTTGCGAATTCGCAAAACCTTGCATAATAACCAGGCAAACAAATAACTTAGGGCAAAGCAGATAATGGCATAGATTAAGCCACCTGTTAAACCGAACAATTTTTGTCGATTCAAATATTTTAAAACAGAAACAAAAATTGAAGCAGGCAGAGCAATATTCATAATCAAATAAGAAATATTGCCCTTAAACTGATCGCCCAGTTTGCCACTGGTGCGCAGCCAATATCCTAAAGCAATTACAAGTAACAGCTCAACAACGCTAGTTAATGAAGTAATAAAGGCTTGCATTTATTCTCACTCCTGCTCATCTTTATATTCAGGCGCCCAGCGAAGTGCAGCCACTGCCTTGTCACCATCTTGATAATCGTTCTGGTTAAGATGGTCGGCAATGGCCTTGTTAGCCACAGCTTTTGCTACAGTTTGGGAAAAGACATTTAGTTTTTCCACAGGTGGTAACACGGCTGCACCGGGTTTACTGGAATCAACAATGCCGCCAAGTGAGTGAGCCGCTACACTGATCATCTCATCGCTTAAAATCTTGGCATTAACTGCCAAGGCACCCAGACCAAGTCCAGGATAGACCAAGGCATTATTGGCCTGGCCTATTTCATACTTGACGCCATTATATTCAACTGGATCAGCAGGAATACCAGTTGCTACCAAGGCTTTGCCCTTAGTCCAGTGAATTAAATCTTCTGCTTTTGCTTCTGCTAATTGAGTTGGGTTTGATAATGGGAAAATAATTGGCCGGTCAGTATGGGCAGCCATTTCCGTCACAATATCCTGGGTGAAAGCACCTGAACGGGTTGAAGTTCCTACTAAAATGTCAGGGTGAACTGCCTGCACGACACTCTTTAAATCTTTAAGCTGGTCAGCATTACTGAACTCAGAACGTTTTCTCACGAAAGGCTTTTGCGCTGGCGTTAAATCGGGTGTATCTTCAAAAAGCAATCCTTGTTTATCCACTAAGTAAAAGTGCTTGCGTGCTTCTTCAGGTTGTAATCCTGCTTGCAGCATCTCGGCATAGACTTGCTCAACGATTCCTGTACCAGCAGTTCCGGCACCAAAGCAGACATACTTTTGCTCGATTAACTTTTGTCCGCTAATCTTTAAGGCTCCCAAGATACCAGCCAAAACAATGACTCCAGTACCCTGAATATCATCATTAAAGGTTAGAATATGATCACGATAATGTTTTAAAATATTATCAGCATTATCTCTGCCAAAATCCTCAAAATGTAAATATAGTCCCGGAAACAGCTTTTCTACAGTTTGCACAAAGCGATCAACAAATTGGTAATAAGGATCTCCATTCACCCGACGCTGATGGTTGCCTAAGTAAAGGGAATCATTAAGTAATTTGTCGTTATTAGTACCAACATCAAGAACTACTGGCAATACGCACGCCGGGTCAACACCAGCTGCAGCAGTATAAACCATCAACTTGCCAACAGAAATGTCGACGCCTTGAGTGCCCCAGTCACCGATTCCTAATATTTCTTCACCATCGGTAACTACAATTAACTTAATATCACGGCCATCTGCTGCATTTCTTAAAGTTTCTGCCATTTTATCCGGTTCATTAATTGACAAAAATGCGGCATATTGCGGATTCACAAACAAATGACTGTAATTTTCAATAGTTTCAGCTATTGTCGGGTCATACACAATAGGCATAACTTCAGTGACATGTTCACTAAAAATTTTAAAGAACAGCACGCGGTTAGTATTAAAAATCGTCATTAGAAAAATTCGTTTTTCTAGATTCGTTGACTTTTCCTGGTATTGTAAATAAACTTCGCGAGCTTGTTCTTCAAGAGTCTGCACCTTTGGCGGCAACATCCCTACTAAATGATATTGTTCTCGCTGCTCTTCTGTAAAAGCAGTCCCTTTATTCAAAAATGGGTCATTCAACCTATCTTGTCCTGTTTTAGCCATTTTCTCACTCTCCGTCTATTTAATTATTAATAGCACGCACTATATGATTAGACTATATCCGGGGTGAAAAAAGTGCAATTAATTTAACTTATAGTAAAAGCGTATAGTGTATAATAAAGAGCTAAATATAGTTAATAATAGCAAGCAAAAAGCCAATTCAACTTGATGAATTGGCTTTTTATAATTTAATCGATTAGTCATATTATGCTTTGTAACGTGATTCACCATTTAAGTAAGTTTCGCTTAAAGTCATATCTGGGTTTAATACTAAGAAATCAGCGTCCTTATCAGGAGCAATTGAACCACATTTATCTAAAACATGAGCGCTCTTAGCCGGTACGTAAGAGGCCATCATGATTGCTTCTTCCGGCGTAGCAACGTTCCAGTCAACAACATTTTTAACTGCAGTCTTTAATTGTAAAATACTGCCGGCTAAATTATTGCCACCCTTTAAGCGCGCCATACCTTCCTTAACGTAAACCGGCAACTCACCTAACATGTAGTCACCATCAGGCATCATGCCAGCTTCCATACAGTCTGTGATCAAGCAAATATGTTCGGCACCTTTAAGCTGAACTAATGCCCGTACCATTTCTTTTTGAACATGGTGACCGTCACAGATCAACTCATCTGTCACATTATGCAGCGCCATTGCCGCGTTAGAAATTGATGTATCGTGGTGTGACGGATCAGGCATCCCGTTAAAGGTATGAGTAAACATAGTGGCACCAGCTTCAACACCAGCTTTAGCTTCTGCAAAAGTAGCGCTTGAGTGTCCTAAAGCTACAACTACACCCTCTTTAACAGCTGCACGAATGAATTCTTTAGCACCTTTTCTTTCAGGAGCAAGAGAAATTTTATTTAAAAGTCCTTTTGATTCTTCGCGCCATTGATTAAACTGGTTAATATCAGGGTCAAGCAAGTATTTAGGGTTTTCCGCACCAGCATGTTCTGCAGTAAAGTATGGTCCTTCAAAGTGAAGTCCCTGAATTTTAGCACCAGTTTCTTCACCCTTATGGGCGCCAAACATCTGACAAATTTTGCTTAATGTATCAGCACCGGCAGTGTAAGTCGTTGGCAACCAGCTGGTAACACCTGAACGCAAAAAGCCTTCTGACAAGTGGTTAATTCCTGCCCAGTCACTTTTCATTACGTCTTCTTTTAGTGAACCGTGAACGTGAGTGTCAACAAGTCCCGGTGCTATCCACTTACCTTTATAATCGATAATTTTACCTTCCGGCTTTTGGTCTTCAGTATAATAAAAGCCGAATTTGCCATCATCTTGTACTTCTAAGTAACCACCTTGTTCAGTTACATTTTCAAGAAAGAATTTATCTGCATGAATATAATAAGTCATAATATTTTGGCCTTTCTTTTATAAAATAAACCTCTTACTTATAGTTTCATTTTAGCTTAATCAACTGGTCTTTACCAGTTCAATTTCAAATAGTACGGAAAGTTTTAGTTTTTTAGTTATAATAGTGGTGTAGGTAACTAATTAGGAAGCAAAAATCATGATTCAAAATACGCAAACAAATAAACACTCATTGGGAGCACTTACTGGTGCCAGCAAGTGTGACCACTATTATGAATTACACTTTGCCACTGGCGAAATTGCGCACTTTTACGTCTTAGCTGACGGTATTTTTCGTCTTTTAATTGATCCAGAGCAAAATTTTAGTGAAAATCGGACCGCAAACGTTCAGCTGTCCCAATTTGATAATACTGCTTTTACCAATTCTCAGGTCAGAGCTACCAACGATTCCTTAATCATTCATACAGGCAACTATCAAATTATCTTCGGTCAAAATCCGGCTGTGCTCAGTATTTTTGATGAATCGCTGCATCATAATAGGATGCGTCAGTCGCAGCCGCTCGAATTTAGTGAAAACGAAACGCGGGAATTTTTAGCAGAAAACCAAAACGAATTTTTCTACGGTGGCGGACTGCAAAACGGTTATTTTAGTCATAAAGGTCATAAAATCGCAATTAAGCATGATCAAATAACGGGAAAAGGCGGCGTGATCATGCCTGTCCCCTTTTTCTGGTCGAATGCCGGTTATGGCGAATTAAGAAATACCACTGCAGCGGGAAGCTATGATTTTGGTAAAACCCAGCGGGGAGTTACCGTCCTCGCTCATCAAGATGCTGTTTTTGACACTTTTTACCTCCTTGGCACTACCCCCAATGAAATTTTACAGCGCTATTTCACTTTAACGGGCAAGCCGATGTTACTGCCTAAATATGCTTTAGGTCTCGGCCATATCGGCAATTTTTGCACGACCTTATGGCAGCCAAGCCATGCCCAAGAGCGAAATGCCAGCAAAATTGGCAACAATTATTATACCCGTACTAAAGATGAAAATGCCGCTTCGGGTAAGGCCTCACTTAATGGGGAAGAAAACTACCAGTTTTCAGCAAGGGCGCTAATTGATCGCTATCACGCCATGCATTTTCCAATAAGCTGGTTTGTCCCTAATTATGGCGAGCAACCCGAAAATGAGCAGGCTCTTAGTTTCTTTAATGAATACGCGCAAACTCAGGGTGTTCATCCCGGATTTTGGCATCAGGGTGAAGTTGATCTACCTGAAAAAACTGACTTTACTTATACTGCATCTGACGAAGCAGCTCAAGATACGGCAAAACTCCAAAGTGAATCACAAAAAGAGCGGCCATTAGTGCTAGCTGATAGTGGCAGTACCGGCATGCAAAAAAACGCCGCACTAATTTTTGGTGGTGTTGGTGGTAACTGGGACAATATTACTAATCAAGTTGCGGGATTACTGGGAGCAAATCTTTCCGGTCAGCCTTTAGTTGGGGCAGCGGTTGATGGTCTGCAAGGCGGCGGCAACGCTCAAATCAATGTCCGTGACTTTGAATGGAAAAGTTTTACCGCTTTACTATTTAACTTTGATGATCAGGGTAATTTCAGTAAAAACCCGTTTGCTTATAATAAGAAAATAACTGAAATTAATCTGGCTTATCTTAAATTGCGTCAGCACTTAGCCAGTTACATTTATACGTTAAATGAACGGGCAAAAAGCGGCGAGCTAATTATGCGGCCACTATTTAGCGAGTTTCCTGATGAACGCGCTAATTATACAGCCCAGTTTGGCAACGAGTTTATGTTGGGGCCCGACCTTTTAGTTGCTCCTATTACAAATGGTCGCGAAAACAAAAATGGTGATTCTCGTAAAGATAATTTATATTTGCCAGGCAAAAAAACGCTGTGGATCGACCTTTTTACCGGTAAAAAATATGCTGGTGGCAAGGTCTACAATAACTTAACTTTTCCACTATGGCATCTGCCGGTTTTTGTTCGGGGTGGCAGTATTTTCGACTGGAATAAACGTGATTTTCTACTTTATCCCCAAGAGCAGAGTGAAGCCATTAGCTATGACGATGATGGGACAATTGCTGCAAGTAACAGTTACATTACTAAAATCTGCAGTAAAGTTGAACAGGAAAAGCTGATGGTCACTATTGCACCGACTGAGGGTAACTTGACAAAGAAATTCATTGAACAACCTACCAGTCTGACAATTATGTGCGATTCTTACCCTGATGCTGTAACTATTAAAATTAATGATCAAGTTGTCCCCATAGAAGAATACGGCTCGTTGGATGCTTTCAATCATGCTCATGAAGGTATTTTTTATAATACTAATTACGGCCTCGATGAGTTTAAAAAATACCATAAGAACACGCAGACTGCGCTGCAAATAAAATTAGCCGCTAGAGATATTACCGCCACTGAAATAGAAATCACAGTCCGCAACTTCAACTATGGCAAAAACGTGTTAGTACACGAAATTACCAGTGGCGTCTTGCCGTCACCAAAACTACCGGCAGTAGATTCAAGTAAGATCTCGGCTCATTCATTTGAACTTGCCTGGCCTCATGAGAGTGCCGTGCAGATTGAAATTAATAATCTTCTTTATGTTGGCATTACCGGCAAAAGTTTTACTTTTCATGAGTTAGCGCCTAATACCCGCTATATTATTAGAATGCGTTATGCCATTAAAAATAAAGTTTCTGAATGGTCTGACCTTTTCGGCGTTATTACGAAACACGCCGCTAAAGACTATGCAATTGAAAACATTGAGGTAACCAGCAACTGTGATAGTAAAGAAAACCATCCCCTGTCCTATTTGACTGACCTGAAATTGGCGAGCGAATGGCAAACTAGCCAAACTGTTTCACCTGAACAACCGCTGGAATTAACTTTTAGCTTTGAAAAGGTTGAAAAGCTAAGCAGAATGGTTTTTGTGCCCCGGAATATTGATCATAATGGTGATCCTCTTGTTGTTTCAATTGCTGTTTCAACAGATGGTGCAAACTACACTACTTACGCAGACCACTTACAGTGGAAGGCTGATACTAAAAACAAGGTAGTAGGCTTGCGGGATGTGCGCGCTAAAAAAGTGCATCTGACGATTTATCAATCATCCGGTCCAATTGTTGCAGCAAGAGAAATTATCTTTTTCAGGGCAAAAAGATAACTAAATATAAGAAAAACACGAAATTAATATGTACTGAGCTCCTAAAAGTTGTCCTAAATTTGGAGCTCACATCATCATTTAGGAATAGAGCAATATTTGCTATAATTAAGTTTGAATTGATAGCAAATTGTTTTGAGGGCGGCTGGCTGTTTCACTTGAAGGGAGAGGGTGCCTATGGCACGAAATCTTTTAGAAAGGTGTCCAGCTATTGAGTGTGTACCATGCGCTAGAATTAGCGCTGACATTTGCCTCGTTTATTATTGTCTTGTTGACCTATATCGACAAACACAAATAAAAAAAGACCGTCCCAACAATAACTTTAGCACGTTATGGGATTGGTCTTTAACCAAACTATAATCTAGCTAACCGCCTTTAAAGCGGCTGCTTGAAATTCAGAGAGGAAGTCTTGTTTTTGCAAGGCTTCTTTTTCTCTATAGTTATATTCTAGCATGATTAAACTGATCTTGCACAAGAACCTGATTAACTTATCTGGGTAATCCCTAATTTTTCTCTATATCGTTTGAATGTTATCCGATTGATTCCAGTTACCTTGCTGACAGCAATATCAGTCATACCACTTTGGTAAAGTTTAAAGGCGTGTTGCAATTGGAGACTGTTCTTATTGAATTTGGGCTTGCAGCCATGATAGCGGCTCTCAGATTTAGCAATTGGGATGTGTCCTGCCGTTTCCGCTCCTTAATTCTCTTACGTTCGCTCTCACCTTGGTACTTATAAAGCTCTAGAATGATGTTATTCATCAACTCTACAGGTTAGAATCTTCAAAAAGCCTCGCAAAGACGAAAAAATGCAGTGTGACTCCCTTATGCTTAATTGCGCTCATAATCTTAGTTAAATCCTGTTTATTTTGAAGACCAAAAGGGGTGTAATCTAATGAACAACTGGTGCTAACTTAAAATTAAAAAGTATACGAAAAATCGTTTAGTAATTAATGTTAACCACCAAAATTAAGATAATTTAACCATAAAAATATGACCTCAAAAATTATTTTAATTTCAGAGGTCGTATCAATATCAAAATCGTGCATTGGCTTTTGCATAATAATTAGATGTCTAAGTTCTAGTTATACGTCACATTTATTGACTACAAAATATTTGATTTAAATTATTTTTTGTTGCGGTCATACCAATGAAGCACACAATTAACTATAAAAATATCCAAAAGTATAATGCAAAATTGTACAAAAATATTTGTCCACCTATTAGTTATGTAAGGTGATAAATATATTTGATATATGAAAACTATAATTCCAGTCGATATTCCGTACGCTAATGCGTTACGATATTTCACCAATTCATAATAATCAGATTCAGTCTTTTTCTTTCTATTCATTTTGTCTTTTATAAATTGAATTATTGCCAGCCCCACTGAGTAATTACTGGATAGTGATTGATGCCAGTAAGTATCCAATTAACATCAAACCAAACGCCACCTTTAATATTGTCACCAATTGTCGAACTTAGAAAAGCACCAATTGCAGCTACTATAGGGCCTCCATCAGAGCCAACAGTAGCGGTGATAATAGCTGTGAGACCTGTAAGACCGCCTGAAACAACAGCTTTAGCAGTGCGTTTATCTATAAAAACTCTAATGTAATTCCATCCAAATTCAACCTTATTTACACCAAAATGATGCTTTGCGCGGGGTTGAATTTTGGAATCTTCTGTTGATGGTAAAACTCTAACTGATTTTCCAGAATTATTAATTTCAAATTCTAAAGTTGCAGTTTTTGTGCTTTTATTTATTACAAAAGATGATCCATTAATAAGTTGATTGGTATGGGCTATTACTTCTTGAGCAGAGACATATTCAGCATAAGTAATAACCTTTTTAACATCGTCATTAAGAACATATTTATTATTTTTCACTTCTACATATGGGTCAATTTTGTTTACGACGTCTTGACTTAAGACATTAGATGGTTGAGCGTAAGCGGAATTATCAATAGAAGCTGCTGATACAGTATTTGTGACAGCAAAAGCATTATTATATACTTTTCTTAATCATATATGATTAATTACAATATAATATGTAATTAATAAAAAGTCAACAATATTTTTAATTTATTTTTATTAATTCAAAATTGATTTGGAATTAATGCAGGCTTTGATCATTTCCTCATTTTTTCTCGGATAGTCGATCACTTGGCCACGACTAGCAGCATGTTAGTAAAATTATTTTTGGCAGCACAAATATCATTAAGGATAATATGCTTTTTGCTACTTTTTCCCACAAATATACCAGTGATTTTCAAAGTAAATCCTTCTGAATATCTTTTTTATGACCTTGATACGAAATTAAGCATGTGTGAATTCAATTTTCCTTTTCTATATAGCAGTTTATAGCAGTTTGAGCAATTTTGCTTGGCAATATAGTAGAAGCAAACGAGCCACTTTTAATTCCTGCAATTGTTTATTAGCTGCTTTATTGTATTTATTTATTCTTTATCAACTAGATTTGACAAAGAGTTAAAAAAGACCCAACCATTGCTTGATCCTATAATGAAGTTTTAGATCTAATTAAAGCTCAAGTCCATCGTCACGATCAAGCCCCTGCTGCCTTCTATTCTGTTGCTCAGCGCATTTTTTAGTAAGTTCCGCTTGACTATCGGTTGGTTTTGACTGCTGCTCAAGCTTTTTTCTAGCTTTTTGATCAAGAGATATATGAGCTGGTAACTCAATCATACCATTGGATATTTTTATTATTAAACTGTTAGTGTTTTTACTACTCAAAGTGAATTCACCACTATTCTTTACCTACTATTATTTTTAAAATAACAGTGATACATTTTCCCATTCAGAAAGTCGCCAATTAAAAATATTGCCGTCCACAAAATAATTCCAATAATGCGCACAAACAAAGATGTTATATAGTTATTCCAGCTATTATCCAAATCAAAATAATTCTATGATTAATCTTTAGTTAACCTCATAATAAATCCAAACCTATACTTTTACAATATCAAATAAAAAACGCTCCGAGGTAGTTAAAATTGCAATTAAAGCTGAAGGCTTTAATTTATTTAACCGGTCGAAGCATCTTATTTAAAAATAATTAAGCATTAAACTGAAGAGTCTGAACTGCGTCACCGTGGGTCGTATCACCTGCCGACACATCAGAAACAGATTTTATGACATCCATATTAGTATAAACAACTATTACCGTATCATCGTAATTTTCAGCCGTAATCAGTTCTGTATTCATACTTGCCAAATAATCATCCTGCTTAACAGTATCGCCCTGTTTGACAGCCACTTCAAAGGGCTCACCTTTTAATTCCACAGTATCAATTCCTAAATGGACCAATATTTCTAAATTATTATCAGTAGTAATGCCGATTGCATGCTTAGTGGGAAAGACTGTGGTGACAGTTCCTGCAACAGGAGAATAAATTTTGCCATCTGTAGGCTTAATGGCATAGCCATCGCCTAGCATTTTCTGAGAAAAAACTTCATCTTTTACATCTGTAATTGGCATTAGTCTTCCATCACAAGCTGCAGTCACTGTAAAACTGCGTTTTTTAAATATATTAAACATTAATTCTACCTATTTCCTAATAAATATACTAATTGTTAAAACTAAACAAAAACCAAAGATAGTCAAAAAGATAACAGCAGGCACTTTGATAAAACTGCTTTGACATTTTAATTTGCCGGATTGTTCATTAATACGTATGATGCCAAAAAGCGCCAAAATCAAGCAAAAAATGTTACCGACCATTAACTGGCTAATCGCCTGACTGAACATCAAAAAATGATAATTACCCTCATACTTAAGAATCAAATCTTTCTTGAGCCAAATATAATAACCCATAATAAAATCCGTAAGAGCTACTATCATATCTATTGCGATCAAAGGTGTATTGTCCAAAACAATATTGATGTTTTGTTTAGCAACAGATGATGTCAACATTATAAAGCAACCGAAAAACAAGGGAATTAAAATTAAAGCATAGATATAGGTTGTCAAAATCTTTTTGGTGTCTAAATGGGCCCTATTTAAAAAACTAATCACAAAGTTGTTTATCTTACTTACCATTTTTATCACTTTTTTCTTTTTGCCAAATACCAAACTTATTTATGATGAAATCAACTAAGGTATAAGCCAGTATAAATGAAACATCATTGCTAGATGAAAATTTTACAGTCGGATAGTAAAAATTATAGTCGGAAAGCGAAGCAAGCTTATTTTGCTTTAGGTCTGTAAAGGAGACATAACGCAATTTGTTGTTAACCATCTCAAACTTACCCAGTTCATCGTTAATTTCTTTATTATTGCCTGTGTAAGAAATAATAAAGAGCATGTCGCCTTTTTCCGCAATTTTCCCTATCATTTCCAGTTCACTGACAGCAGCTGGCAAAACTATTGATGAAATGCCAAAAAGTAATAACTCGTGAGAAAGATAATCAGACAACATCTGTTGGATCCAGCCGGTAGAGTAAATATAAATATGCTTAGCATTACTTAGCTCATTGTAAAATTCATCTAATTTAAGAACCTTAAAATTTTTATGTAAATTTTCGATTTCTTTTATTATGCTTGCATCAAAATTGTTAGGTACTACTTTACTTATATTATTTTGCTCTTTTTCCTGAACGACTTCATTTAAGTAAAATTTCAATTCATTATATCCGCTCAAGCCCAAGTGTTTACATAACCGGAAAATCGCCGAACGCGAAACGTATAATTTGCGAGCAAGTTCAGTAAGATTTAATCCTTTACACGCTTTTGCATTATTTATAATAAATTGAATGACCCTTATTTCAGAATCATTCAATTTACCACTATTTTGATAGACTAAATATTCTAATTTTGACATAGATCAACGCTCCATATAAAGTAATTTTACATATGACAAATTGCTTTTACCTATACAAGCGTTCTAGCCATAATTAATCCTGCTTGTTATCCTGCTTTCTTAGTTCCTGCATTGCTTCAAGTACTTGAGCAACATCTAAGCCAACAATAACTTGAATTGCTTTGCCGTGATGGACAACATTAACGGCCTTAGCTGCCTTAAACTGAGCATCAGAGCCCATCTTATCAGGATCTGCCACTGTGACACGTAGTCTGGTCGCACAAGAACTTAACTCTTTAATGTTGGAACTTCCACCTAGTAAATCTAAGAAGGCTGTTGCTCTTTCAACGTATGGATCAGTTTCTTTCTCTTTTTTAGATAGCTGTGCGGTAGTTGTTGCGCCAGCAGCTGATTCTTTTTTAGCTTGATATTCCTTTTTATTTAGTAGATGTACATCTTCGTCATCTTTTTCCCTTCCTGGAGTTGCATAATCAAACTTAACAATCATAAATTTAAAAATGAAGAAGGTAAGAATTGCAAAAATAATACCAATTGTAAATTGTACTAGAAATGTTTGCCAGTGATTGGCCCAGAGTGGTATCCAGTTTTCTGCCGCCATATCAATGCTGCCAAATATAAAGTTACCAACAACACCAAAACTGAACATAATAGTGTTCATAGTAGCTGAAAGTAATGAATAAATGATCCATAAAACTGGAGCAGCAAACAAGTAGGTAAAGTCAATTGGTTCAGTAATTCCAGCAAAGAATGAAGTCAAAGCTGCTGGTATTAACAAAGCTGAAGTTTGCTTCTTTTTATTTTTTTTAGCTGTCGCATAAAACGCTAAACAAATTACCGGAGCAAGGAATACTTTTTCATTACCCCACAGTTGGAAGCCCATTTCAGGAGCCAGTTGCTTTAACGGACGTGTACTTAACGCAAATTTAGTTAAATGTTTTAGCCAATAAGGTTGTAATCCACCTGCAACAACTGCAGGACCGTACTGAAACGGAATATACACCAAATGATGGAGTCCAGTTGGAATTAAAATACGATTAAGAAAATTATAAATCCACACTCCAATAACGCCACTGTTAGTAATAAAGTGTTGCATACCGGTTATACCCAGCTGAACTTTTGGCCAGCCCCAGCAGGTTATAAGAGCTAGAGGAATCATAAGGAAAAAGCCTAAAATATAAACATATGTAGATCCTTGAAAGGTTCCTAACCATTCTGGCAATTTTTTATCAAAATAATGATTATGTAACCAAATTACTATACCAGCAACCATCAGAGCGCCAATAATACTAGTGTCCAGAGTTTTGATACCTGCTATTTCTGTTAGTCCGTGGTTAGTGGAATTTTCCACAATCTGGATTTTATCAAAGTTAGGAATACCAAAACTGGCACCCCAGTGAGATAAAATCGCACCAACAAAATAGTTGTAAGTCATGTAGGTAATTACTGCTTCCATGGCAGCCCTACCTCTGGATTTATTTGCTAAACCAATTGGCAGACCTACAACGAAAAGCAAAGCTTCTTGCTTAAAAACTGTCCAGCCACCAGCTGTAATTGTATCCCAAATTGAATACCAAGTTGTCCCTGGATTTGCCAGAGAGCCGAAAACTGCTTGGTTGTTAAATAAGCTGCCTAAAGCAACTACAATACCAGCAAACGAGAACAAAAGTACTGGTACAAACATTGCTGCACCAAACTTTTGAAACTTCTGCATCATAAGACATCATCCCCAATCACTAATTAAGTTCTGGCCAATATGGCTTGTTTTCTGGGATCATGTCATCAAGAATCTTTTTCGCTACAGAAGCATCAGGAACCGTCTTATTAAGGGCAAAAGCTTGCCACATCTTAGTGTATGAATGTTGTTCATAAGCATCAACTACCAGCTTTTCACATGCTTGTTGTTCTTCTATCAATCCCTTTTGGAATCTGCCAGCCATTCCAGTTGCCATAGGTTGAACTCCATCCGCTCCAAACCAGCAAGGTACTTCAACAATAGAATCAGAGTCAATATTGGCAATAGCGCCGTTATTAGGTATGTTAGCAAAGAATTTTTCATGCGTGTTATAAGCAATAGCATGACAAATATCAACAATATAATTAGAATGTTCGGCATTGGCCTCCCAGATATTGCCTTTAGCTGTACCAGCTTTGACAATTCTGGCACATTCACCAAATACTATTTTTTGTCTGTATTCACGAATCTCATCAGTTCTGGTATGGTTAGGGTCTGCATTTTTTACTTCATATTGTGGGAAGTAATAATATTGCATATAAGTATTAGGTAAAGTTTCTGGATCAAGAGCATAGCAATCCTTAGCTTTTTTAAAAGTTTCGGCCCAACTGGTCTCTGTTTCCTTATCAAATTCACCACCGACCCAATAACCATTTTTAGATATGTGCTTCTTAAGAAGTGGCATTAAATCTTTGCCTGTCTTTTTATCACGGACTTCCTTCCACCAGCCAAAGTGGTTTAAGCCATAGTAGTTGACATCAAGATCATGGTAGTCATTTAAGCCGCAAATTTTGGCCATTCTAGTCATAATTTCTACCGGCATATCACAAATATTAATTACTTTAGCATTTGGTCTTAATCTGCGGCAAGCTTCCGCAACAATGGCTATCGTGTTGGTATAGTTAATCATCCAGGCATTTGGCGAGTACTTTTCCATCCAGTCGATTATCTCAATAATAGCTGGAATAGAACGCATACCATATGCCATTCCTCCGGGTCCGGTTGTTTCTTGGCCGTTAACGCCATATCTTAACGGAATCTTTTCGTCAAGCTCCCGCATGTGGTATTTACCAACCCGAATTGATCCCATAACGAAGTCAACATCTGTGAATGCTTCTTTAGGATCAGTCGTATACGAAAATTCAATTTGCGGTGCGCGCTCTTTCATAATGATTGCACATGCATCACCAATTTTCTTTTGCCTTTTGGCATCGTTATCATAAAATTTCAGCTTTCTTAGCGGAAATCTGTCCTGGTTTGCAATTAAGCTTAAAACAAATCCTGGTGTATAAGTGCTGCCTCCACCTGCAATGACTACGGAATAGCGTTTATCTTTTTGGGACATATTTTTCTCCTTTTAATTCACTCTGCTCATTTTGAGCTGTTATTTTCTAAGCTAGCTTACTTTTATATTTATAACATCTTTCTTATTTTTTGTATCCGCTTTCCAGGAAAGTGAATACGTATTTCACAACTTGAGATATTTGTTTCATTTTTAGAAATTATTTTCACAAAAAAACTGGCACCACTAGGGTGCCAGCATTAATGCTATTTAAGTTAAATGTTATGAGAAGACTATTTTAGACGAACCTGTCTTTTTTAATTACCCGATAAATAGAAATAACTAAAACTAACATCGCACAGAAAATTGCAACGTAAGCCATTGGTCCAAAGCTAATAGCGGCTTGTGCCTGAGCACTTGCCATCCGATTTTCCACCGCATATTCTACAATCCACTTACTCAATAAGCGCGGAGTTAATACGAAACTGATGGTTGCCACAATTGAAGCTGCTAAAGCCGTATTGCGTGAATAGGGTTCACGGAAAAATTGTGCTAAAACGCAAAATGCAGGTGCAATCATTAAAAGCAATATCCACATGATAATTAAGCGTCCAGCACTGCTGTTCATCATTTGGGCACTATTAGTAGCATAGCGATATTTTCCCCAAAGTTGTCCACCAGTTAAGGTATTCAGTAAGCTTAAGAAATATGATCCTTGTTGACCATAGATACCGCCACGATTAGATAAAATTCCCTGCACAATCTGTAACCCATCGGTTGAACCAGCAGTGGAAAAGTTTACTGTCACTACTTTTTTCATGTAAGTAGCCAGAAACATGATGATCGAGCCCCCAAATTGCAATGCCCGCAACATGCTTAATTTTCTGGAGGACTTCATTTTAAATTCCAGGCTAAGAACGCGATCGGGATGGTGGCTGCGACCAATGACAAAGATACCGATTGCGACAATAACGACCAGCCCAGCAAGCAGCCACCACAGTTTAGCCATAACTAAGAAAATAGCCAAAACAACAATGGCCACCGCAACGTATGGTCGATCTGCAAAAATATCCCAGAAATTTAATTTTAACTGACGATAATCGGCACGAGTCTGGGAGGCGTCATGCCCTCTGAGTGCTGTTTTCGTCATTTCTTTATTTTGAAGCTGGGACCTTTGGTTGTATTTTTCGCGATATTCCTGCCTAGTTAAATGCGAATTTTTTTCCATAACAGCACCCCTTCCTTTCAGAAATAATATCCTAACATGATTAATATGAAAATATCAGCTATTTAGCAAATTCTTAGCAAATTTATTGTGCTAAAATATAAAAGATATCATATTTTTTAGAAAAATATTAAAAAAGAAAGCGAGGAAGTTTTGACAGATTCTAACAAATTCCCAGCTGGCTGGCATAAAGCGTTTGTGACTCTATGGCTTGGCTGCTTTATCACGGGCATGGGCTATTCCATGACGATGCCCTTTATCTCTCTATTTATCGCCGATCTGGGGCACTATAGTAAGCTGCAGATTAGCATGTATTCTGGCCTTGCTTTTGCTATGACCTTTATTGCCCAGGCAATCGTTTCGCCATATTGGGGCAACCTGGCCGACAGAAAAGGCCGTAAGTTAATGTGCATGCGTGCTTCCGGAGTCATGGCTTTAACCATTACTGCTACTGGTTTTGCTCCTAATGCTATCTACATTATTGTAATGCGTTTTATTCAGGGTGCTTTTTCCGGATATATTAACAACGCTACTGCTTTAATCGCAGGGGAAACTCCCCATAGAAAAAGCGGCTGGGTGATGAGTCAAATGATGACCGCCGGAACGGCAGGAAACTTGGTAGGACCACTTTTAGGTGGTGTTTTGTCAAACTTCTTCGGTAACTGGCTTGGTGGCGTTTGGGGCTACCGGATTCCATTTTTCATCACCGGTTTCTTGATGGTGCTCGTCTTCTTAGGGTCGACATTCTTAGTTCATGAAAACTTTACTCCGATTTCTCGTGCAGAAATGAAGCCAATGAAAGAAATTATGCAGTCTTTGCCTAACGTTAAGCTGATTGTGGTCATGTTCGTGACTACCCTCTTAGTGCAAGCTGCTAATATGTCAATTGACCCAATTGTTTCCTTATATGTTAAGTCAATGATGCCCAACAGTAAAAACATTGCATTTGTAGCCGGCATTGTGGCCGCAACCCCAGGTCTCGGAACACTACTTGCGGCTTCCAAAATCGGGCATAAAATGGATGAAATTGGTCCGCTAAAAATATTGCGTCTTGGTTTATTTGTAGGTGCGATCCTCTTTATACCTATGGCTTTGACACATTCACCTTGGTTGCTGGCAGGACTGCGCTTTCTGCTGGGAATTGCCAGTGCCGCCATGTTACCGGCAGCACAGACAGTTTTGACGCTGAATACTCCAGCCGAAAGTTTTGGTCGGATATTCAGCTATAATCAGTCTTTTCAAGCGGTCGGTTCAGTGTTTGGGTCACTTATGGGCTCTACTATCTCCGGTCTGTTCAACTACGCAACTGTTTTTTGGACTACAGGCTTCACTCTACTGATTAACTTTATTCTGATTATCTTTTTCAGTTTGAGAAAAAATTCCAATAAATAAGAGCTAACTTACAACCAGTAAAGCCATCAAGTCAATTTATCTTGATGGCTTTTTATATCTGTCTTAGAAAAATGCTGGTAAAAAGCAACTGCGAATTTACCAGCTGAAAAACCATTAATCCTCTTTTTTGGCTGATTTTTTCATTACTACACCAGTAATAACAAAAAGCAGAACACTGACTATCAATAATCCTAAAAGAGAATATTGCACATTTGTCGCAGCCGATAAGGTAGTAAAAGCAGTTGTCATTAAGGGACTGGCAATTAATAAAATCGTATTGATCAGACCAACAGAAGACGCCAAAATTTTATGATCAACTGCACTTACCATCCACTGGGTTAATTTTGGTGTAGCAGTTCCCGCAAAAAAGCCTAAGATACAGTAAGTTATTAAACAGAACCAAATTTGTTTACTTAAAATAGCAATTATGACACTTGCTCCAGCAATATAAGCAAACATAATGATGATATAAAGGCTAACATTTTTAAATAGATTAGTACCAAAAATGCTGCCTAAGGCAGCGCCTATTCCTGCCATAGCGCCGATTAATGCAATTGTAAAACTATAGGTGCCAATAACCATCACCTGACGATTGCCCGCAATTACAATAGAAATCAGAGGCTCTATCGTGCTGAGAACTCCGTTTAAAATGGCGATTACCAGTAAGGTAGTAATTAAGCCACTAGCCTTTTTAACTTGCTTTAATGCTAAGGCCAAGGTGGACCAAAAGCCACGATCATCGACTTCTTGTGTGACAGTTGAAATGCCCTTTTTTCGTTTACTCCTGGCAATATTGCAATAGATCAACCCTGCCACAACGAAAGTCAGACCGTTAATTACAGCCAGCGCAGAATATGACATGAATAACAAAAGTCCTGATCCGACAAACTGACTAATCAAAGTGATTACTTGCGAAACACCGCTAGTAAAACCTTCGGCTTCAGCAATCTCATCCTTTTTAACCAGGCTAATAATTAGTGGTGTAGTCAGTCCGCCAGAATAAGTTCCGGCCGTATCAGAAATAAAGTTGATGATAATCACCATAATTACCAGATTCCAGCCAGCAATATTCTGGCTAAAAAGAAAACCAACCAGTAAATAAAGCGCACCTCTGATCATGGCCATCCAGACTATTTTTTGAAATTTGTTCTGCGTCCTGTCAGCTAGATAGCCACCAACACTGGAGAACAGCCGGGGAACTGACTCCGAAATAGCAATTAATGACAAGGCCAGCGAATAGTTTTTGAGCCGACTGGCATAAGTCATCAGCGCTAAATAGAATAAAATATCCCCCGCACTGGATAAAATACTGGCAATTGAAAACTTGCGATATTCTTTATTTTTAAAAAAGATAGTCATAATTTTTTTCTCCTTTTTAGCTTTCTTTATTTTTAATTGTACTTAAGCTAAAATTGTGAATATAAAAGTGTCATATATGAAACAAAAAAATTAATGAGGTTAAACTATGACTATCGGTGCATTACTTAGACAATACCGTTTAGAAGCTGGCAAAACTCAACGCGCATGGATTGGCGATGTTATCAGCCCCTCTTTTTACTCTAAAGTAGAAAAAGATCAGACGCGCATTTCAGCGGCAGACCTAATTGAATTATTACGGCAAAATCACGTTAAAATTGCGGGTTTTTTTAAACAACTTGATTACCAGGCTGAAAGTGAAGATAATCTCAAAAAGAAGATTGTTGCCCAAATGACAGAGGCTTATTATAATTTTGATATTAAGCGCCTAAAAGAAATTAAGCAGGCCATCGCGGGTAGCGGGCTTACCAGTAAAAATGATTTAATGCTAAGTGTGAACTCAATCTTAGCTATTATAGATGGTAATAGAGAAAAATTGAATGCTGCAGAAATTCAGCAACTTAAAAATAAATTCTTTAATGAAGAGAATTTCGACTGGAAAACTATCAAAATTTTCCTGAACTGCATGGTTTTTTATGATTTTGACAGCGACATGATCATTACTAACAAAATTTTTCAACAATTTAAAGATAGTGATAATGACGATATACAATTTATAGTGTTGGGAATATTAATCAATATGATTAGTATGTGTCTGGAAAAAAGCAAATACCAGGAAGCAAAGCAGTTGGTGGAAAAATCCCATGAGATTCACACTCAGCCGCTAACCTGCTTTAATAAGATGACTCTATTATTTTTAGAGAACATTATTAACTATCATTTTGATCCCAAACAGGTTTATCTAGATAATTGCGCAATGCAAATAGAAGAGTTTTCCTTAATCGGCATGACTGAATATAGTAAGCAATTGCAAAAAGTGGTGCAGGAAACGACCGGTGGCAATTTAGTATAAATAGAAGCTAGTTCCAGCATTTACTTGAAACTAGCTTTTTATTACAATTTGAATAATGAACTTTTATATTCTAAGTCCAACTAAACAGCAAAAATCGTTCGTTACTGCAAAGAAAAACGCTTTCTAAAAAACCAAGACGTAGTATAATTAAATACAAATAAAATAGTTACTGCTAAATTGTGAAAGTGTGAATATCATGAAGTCAAACGAAGAAATGATTGTAGGACAACAACTTTATCCTTCGAATAATTCAGGATTTACTAACTCAGATAAAAGTGTAACTGTTGGACATAAAGTAAACATTCTGCATGTAATCCTAGGACTAGTTTTAGTCATTTTAGTGTCATTATTTATGACTGGATTTGGCTATCAACCTTGGTGGGTACTGGGACTCATAATTTTGGTGGGAATTTTTATTACTTTACCAACATGTTTTAGTGGATATTGGCAGATTAATAAAAACGGAATTACTGTAGTAAGTTATAGTTCAAATGATGCAATGAAACTTTTGCAGTTATTACATATCAAAAAAATTTATACAAAATCATACTTATTTGAGAATATCACTAAGGCCGAAATTACATATCGGAAAAAAATTAGAATTAGTCCAATTGATTTTAATCCAGACTTTTTTAAGCTAAATTTGACTGTGAATAATGAAGCAATTCAATTAGAATTAGGAAATATTCAAGCAAAAGATTTAGTAGAAATTGTTGCTATCCTTAATAATCATGGAGTAGCTGTATATGATAAACAACAGATAATTGGACTGCTTCAAGAAAACAAAAGCTTATTTAATCATTTTCATAATGGTAAATGGGCATCATTATAGTAGCGTTAGGGGTAAAAAGATACAAGCTGCTGAATTTTCTGTTGCAATATGAAAAAGTAGTGTTAATGGATGATCCTGCTTAAGTAGATAATGAACAATTGCATTGTCCACAAAAGCAGGATTTTTTATTGTGTTTATGCTTAACGCAATATGTTAAAAGTTACAATTACCCAAGTAGATTAAGTACCGAGAAGTTAACACAAAAATATGCCTGCTATCAGTTTAATGAAATGGAATATCCAACTAAATTTTAAATAATCAAAAAGGCGACTTTTGTCACCTTTTTATTATACCTAGATATTATTCGTGTTAAAGGAAAGTATATAAAAACCCCGAAATTAAGATGATTTAATTTCGAGGTTAGTAGGCAATTTATTACAACTAGGCTAGATCAGCACCATTGGTAGAAATAACCTTCTTGTACCAGTCAAATGACTTCTTCTTGTAACGTTTAAAGGTTCCGTGACCTTCATCATCTTCATCAACATAGATGAAGCCATAGCGCTTGGACATTTCACCAGTTGAAGCACTAACTAGGTCGATGCAACCCCAAGGAGTATATCCCATGACGTCAACGCCATCGTCTATTGCCTGAGAAATAGCTTCAATATGTTCACGCAAATAATCAATCCGGTAATCATCTGCGACATAATGATTTTCATCCGGCTTGTCTACCGCACCTAAACCATTTTCAACAATGAATACAGGTTTTTGATAGCGATCTGACAGTTGATTTAAGGCAATTCTGAGACCAGTTGGGTCAATCTGCCAGCCCCAGTCACTGCTCTTTAAGAATGGATTCTTAACACCGCCCATCAAGTTACCATTTGTTGTTTCTTGATTTTCATGAGTAACGTCAACTACAGAAGACATGTAGTAACTAAAGCCAATATAATCAACTGGATATTGGGCTAACAATGCCAGTTCTTCATCAGTGTAATCAAGGTCTGCTAATTTAACACCTTGGCGAGCCAATAAGCTCTTAGTATAAGCAGGATAGTGACCTCTTACTTGAACATCAGCGCAGAAAAAGTTATTAGCCTGGTTATCTTGCAAGGTAGCCAATTGGTTCTTAGGGTTAGAGTCATAACTATAAGTAGTAGCGTACAAAATCATGCAGCCGATTTTAAGATCAGGATTAAGTTCATGACCAATTTTAACAGCCTTAGCACTAGCGACAAATTGATTGTGCCATGCTTGATAAACATTCTTCTTGTCACGAGCGCCATTACTTGTGGTTAAGCCTTGACCCATAATTGGGAAGTGAGCGGCACTGTTGATTTCGTTGAAAGTCATCCAATACTTAACTTTGTCTTTATAACGAGTTAAGACGGTACGAGCAAAGCGCTCGTAAAAGTCAATCAACTTTTTGTTTTTCCAGCTACCATATTCAGTAATCAAATGCAGTGGCATTTCGTAATGTGAAATGGTAATGACAGGCTCAATGTGATTCTTTAAGCACTCGTCAATTACAGCATCATAGAACTTAAGGCCGTCTTCATTAGGAGTTTCTTCATCCCCGTTAGGGAAAATTCTGGACCAGGCAATCGAAAAGCGATAGCACTTAAAGCCCATTTCACCAAAAAGTGCAATATCTTCCTTATAGTGATGGTAGTGATCAATACCAATATGATTAGGATAAACGTAGTCTGGGTTTATCTTAAAATCAAAGTCTGGTGAAGCAATAATCTTCATTCTGTCTTTACCACCAGGTAAAACGTCAGGCAAGGATAAGCCTTTGCCTCCTTCTTGGTAGGCACCTTCTAATTGGTTAGCAGCAGTAGCACCGCCCCATAAAAATCCTTTAGGAAAATTATTTGTAGTCATCATTGTCTCCTTTCGTTATTTTAAATCTAGTAATGCATCCCCAATGGTTATTGTACCATTTGCAACTGCATTAACTTCATGATAATTATTAGAATTAGTAACAACCACTGGTGTTGTAGTTTCAAAACCGGCTTTTTTGACGGCTTCCAGATCAAAGTTAATTAAAGGTTCACCCTTTTTAACTTTCTGGTCCTTTTTAACTAAAGTAGTAAAGCCTTTACCATCAAGTTCAACTGTATCCATACCGATGTGAATCATTACTTCTGCACCATTATTGGATTTAAGACCGATTGCGTGTCCCGTAGGGAAAACCATCACTACTTTACCATCAAGGGGTGAACATACTCCGCCTTCTTGTGGTTCAATTGCAATTCCTTTACCCATTGAGCCGCTGGAGAAAACCTCATCTTTGACTTGGCTTAATGCTACAACCTGGCCAGTTAACGGAGCTGTTAATTTTTCTTCTTTATTAGATGAAGCTTCCGGCTTAACAGCTGCTGAATCGGCAGAGCTATTTGTTGCTGCAGAACCTGCAGTTTGTTCAGCTAAATTCTCATCTACACTTTTCTTACCCAAAAGCATTTGCAATATAAAGCCTAAAATGATTGCCACAGCCATACCAATCATCAAGCCATATACACCCATGTCAATGCCATTTTTACCCATAGCACATGGAATTGCGAAGATACCCATTCCGGCCATTATGTAAGTTTTTGTACCAAAGAGTCCAATCAAGCCACCACCAACAGCAGAAGCAATACAGCTAAGAATGAATGGCTTCTTGCGTGGTAATGTCAAGCCATAAATAGCTGGTTCAGTAACACCGAAGATTCCTGATACAAATGCGGGAATAGCCAGACTGCGAGTCTTTTCGTCTTTTGTTTGAAAAATCATAGCTAAAACTACCCCAGTTTGAGCAAATGAGGCAGCAAATGATAAACCAATAATCGGGTCAAAGCCCATGGCAGCAATGTTAGTCATCATAACCGCCACGAAACCCCAATGAACGCCAAAGATGACAAATACCTGCCAAAATGCACCCATTAAAATACCAGCAATCACCGGGCTAAAGTTGTAAATCGCACTCACAATTTCCGCAACCCCATTACCCAGCCAAGTTGCAACAGGGCCAATCACAAGAAAAGTGACCGGGACCGTAATTAATAAAACGATAAATGGTACTAAGAAAGTTTTAACAACATCTGGAACTATTTTACGAGCGACTTTTTGCACCTTAGAAGCAAACCAGACCGCAATAATAATCGGAATAACCGATGAAGTATAATTCATTGAAATTACCGGAATGCCCAAAAAGGTCATGTGAACCGGTGCTTCCAAGAATGTGCCCTTAAATACTGTATACAATGCAGTTTTGCTGCCAGTCATTGCCACAATAGAAGGATAACAAAGAGCAGCACCAATTGTGGCACCTAAATACGTGTTGATACCAAATTTTTTCGCTGAAGAAATTCCTAAAATAATAGGTAGGAAGTAGAACAAGCTGTCACCGATAGCGTTCAAGATGACATAAGTTCCAGAAGTTGCTGATAGCCAACCAAACGCCAAAAACATTGCATTAAAGCCTTTAATCATACCACCAGCACACATTGCACCTAAAAGTGGATTGAAAATACTGGAAATCAGGTCAATAAATCTATCAGCCAAACTCATATTGCTATTGTCAGTGGCAGTAGCAGAAACGCTGCCGCCACCAGAAAATCCACCTACTTTAACCAGTGTGTCATAGACATCGGCAACGTTATTACCAATGACTACTTGGTATTGACCGCCAGACTTGACAACAGAAATTACGCCATCAGTGGCTTTTAATTTGTCATCGTTAGCCTTTTTCATATCTTTTAATTTAAAACGCAAGCGCGTAGTGCAGTGAACCACACTAACCACGTTGTCTTTACCGCCAACGTCAGCGATAATTTCGTTACTTAAATCTTCGTATGCCATTTTTCCTCCTAAATATCAAAACCCGGGAACTTCAAGAAAACATCTCACTAGTTTTTTTGTGAGACTTTCACCTAAAGTTCTCGGGTTAATGCCTGTAAACAGTAACACACCGTTTAAACTAATTAATTATTAAAATATAGTAGAATTAACTCTCCCGTAATTGTGCATCATTTTGTCTGTGCGTTACCCGCCAGACATGAAGAGTTAGATATACCTGGTCATCAGGCTGCATTTGCCAACCTGCTTGTTTATATAAGTACGTGCCGATTTTTTGGACAGTGTCATACGCCTTTTGATACTTGACTTTCATCAGTTCAATTAAAGAATTATCAAGCTCTTCACCCGAATCCTTCTCACATTCGCCACACATATGCCTTACCATAAAGGCACGTAAATGGGTCATGAACCTGTTAAAATTAAATGATTCAGTGTCGAGCTGCATCCCATACTGGTACTGAATAATATCAACTACTCCGCGAATAAGCTTAGTAATTTTGATAGTATCCTGCAGTTTAGTCTGACCAGAGCCAGCGTTAATAAAATGGTATGTCAGATAAGCTGCTTCACTTTTAGGAAAATCAAGCTTGGTTTTTTCCTGCATTAACTTTAATGCTTCCTGAGCCGTGCCGTATTCTTTAGGAAACAATTTTTGCATTTCCCAGCCAAGCGTATCTTGGCCTAATTCAATATTTTCAGTAGCACGGGTTAGCATAAAGTCGATATGATCTGCCAATACCATAAACTGATAATCCGAAAAAGTTATCTGCAATTGTTTGCTAGCCAAATTAATCACAGCAGTAGTTAATGCTAAAGTCCTCTGATCAATATTCCGCACGCTGTCAACCATTTTCAGATTTTCTCCAACAGCTATAAAACGGCGCGAAATCTTGTCCTCATCAATGGGATCACCAACTTTTTTGCCGAAACCAATCCCGTTACCAATCACCACCCAGTCTACTTCAGATTCATCAGACACCAAGGCAGCATTGTTGTTAAAATTTTTTACAAATTTCATTCAACTTACTTCCTTTCCAATAAAAAAACCTACAAACAGTACCAAAATAAGTATTGTTCATAGGTTAATGCCTGATCAAATCAGTAACACGTCTACTTACAGCTGATATTATAAAGTAGTGCATAAGCGATTTCAATACTTATTTGATTATTATTTTTAAGTGTTTCCTACAAAACAAATAATTGTGCTTTACGCAAATTTATACTTAAATAATAGCTGAAACCTAATACAGAAGTTTAAAGAGAAATAGTTCAATGGCAAATAAAAAGCAAAAACATTCTTTAAAATATCAAATATGGTCTACTATTCGTGTATTACTACTAGGAGCCCTTTTTTACCTGGGAGTGACCCTGATTTTTTTCGGTTCCGGGTTCGGTAACTCCTATGTCGTTCAACAAAATGCGCAAAAAGCAAATACAACTTTAACACAAAAGAAAGCAGATAGAAATAAAAAACGCAAAACAAATTACGATGCCAGCAAAACTAAGTCAGTTAGTGCAGCCGAAGTTCTCAGAGCTAAGCAAGCCAGGGCCTATGCCATTGGCAGAATTGCTATTCCCAGTGTCAATATTCATAATCCCCTTTTTGCCGGTTATGGAGACCAGAATCAAAATTTAGAATACGGTGTGGTAACTTGCCTGCCCGACCGTGTCATGGGTGGTGCTAATAATTACGTACTTGCAGGACACTACATGGGATCTTATGGTCCTGCCGTTTTAGATAATTTGCACTTATCGCGTCCAGGCGACCTTATTTATGTAACAGATTTGCATCATATATATACGTATAAAATCAAAACAATTTCTTTTGCCATTAAGCCCACTCAGGTTGAAGTTGAAAACAACATGCAGGATAAAAGCATGATCACACTGATTACCTGTTCTGACTTTAATACCTCTAAGTATGGCTACGGCCAGCACCGGACGGTTGTGCAAGGCGACTTAATTGCTAAAAATAAAGCGACGAAACATAACTTAATTGCTACAGAATTAACCGCTAAGCCAAAGCAAAGTAAAAAAAGACGCCAGGCGTCTTTAACAGCCAAAAAAGACCATAAAAAAATCAAAAAGTCGGAGCAGGTTCGGCCTGCAGCCCGGCCCAAGTTTTACCAAAATATGACTTTTATCAAGACGGTAATCATTACCTTTAATGTTATTTTTGTTTTAGCAATTGGCTGGCAACTTGTGCGCATTTGGATTTTGCGCTAATTTCTTTAAAATCACTATATAACGATATCAGAAATAACTATTTTGAAATAGTCATCTGCAATAATACATGCTATACTGAGGCTTAGATAGTATTATGAGGGTAACATTTGTTTGCGGCTATTCTCGCGTATAATATTAATATATAGTTTTTAGAAAGCGATTTTTTAAAACATTAATATACCTATTGCTATTTTTAAAGCAAACGCGCTTAACGTTAAAAATGAATTTACCGCTATTTTTATTAGTAAAGAAGATGATGACTAAATGTCGACTAGAACTAGTGAACTCAAATCAACGATCGCTACCTCTGATTTTGATATTGATGTGATAAATTCTGTCGAAAATTCCAATTCAATTGCCAGTTGGATGCCTGATAAGGTCTTGCAAAAAATTGTGGCTGCGAATTTGAACCAAAATATTAGCCAGATTACCAAGGAAAGCTTAGCTAACTTAACTGAAATTAAATTAATAGCACCTAGTGAAAGACATGTTGTTCATGGTCAACGGCAATGTGATGTTTCTGCAGGTGAATATAGGTTACGCTTAAAGCTTACATCACTAGAGGGCTTAGAATACGCAACTAATTTAGCTAAAATAGACCTTGCCCCTAGTCGCGAATTTAATCACAAATGGCTGCACCATACTATTGTTAATTCAACTTTAACGGATATTTCGGCTTTGCATGATTTGAATAAATTGACTTCTGTTAACCTAGAGATGTGCAGCGTGCATGATATTTCTGCTTTAGCAAATAAACCGCAACTAATTCAACTTAACCTTTCATACAATGCAATTGCAGATTTTTCACCATTAAAGACAAATAAACGGTTGCTTGAAAATGGCAATGTAAACTTAAAAAAGCAAATAATTCGCGTTAAATCTATTCACATCCCTGCAGAAAGTACTTTTTACACACCTGACCCTTACAAACTATTTGATTTTAATGGCTCAAATATGCCACTTAAAATTGAAACAGGTAAGCATCTTAATTCCAGCTGCTTCATTAAACAATTTTGCAGCAATTGGAGTAACCATGTCGGTCAAATTACTGATGAAAAGACTGTAACTTGGAACCTTCTGGGATTGAAACCCGGTGACGGGGCAGCAATGACCGTGAAGTTTCACAGTATGAATCGTGTGCAAGAGCCGCTAATTACTGGTTGGTATATTATTCCTTTTAGAATAGTTACAGGACAACCTATTACTTTTCATTTTAAAGACGATGACGGCAACACAATTGCCTGTGAACAGAAACTGTATGGCGATATTAATACCAGCAGCAATATCTCTATTCCGAGCTTTACCGGCTATTCAATTGCTGCAAAATTAGTTGACGGTATTAAGACTCCAATCAGTCAGGACTTTGTCACGACCACTATTAGTGCCAAAGTACAAGATATTACCTTGCTTTATAACCGCGATAAGCCAAAAAACATTACCATTCATTATCAAGATGAAAATGGCAAAGCAATTGCACCTGAAAGTATAACTAGTGGTGATTTTAATAAGCAAAAAGTAATTGAGCCTAAAGATGTTCCTGGCTATACTCCTATTTATTATGAAATTGACCACAACGGCAACTCTTATCATTTGGGAAGCATAGCTATTTTGCTTAATAGTCAGCCGCAAGATATTACTTTCTATTATGATAAAAAAAGCAAAGAAAAAGTATCAAATGTGATTGTTTGCTTTGAAGACACAGACGGCAATAAGATCTCTCCGAATAAAATTATAAGTGGCTTTATTAATGATCAACAATCTGTTCCTGCATTAAAACTACCAGGTTACACTATTAAATTTAAAGATTTTAACGGTTCACATATTACAAATAATTTAGATACAACCGTAATTACTCTTAAGCAACAGTCACAAAAGCTAATCTATGTTTATACTAAAAGCCAATCAAAAAGCAAAAGCTTAATTAGTGCTGATAATACCGCTAACTATAAGCACAGTAAAGATCAGCGATTTAGCGGCAAGATACACACATCAAATGACAAACAGACAAGGGAACAGCAACTCAGCTCCAAAATTAATAAGCTTTCGCATTTAGTACTAACAACACTAATTTTGATAGTATTATTCAATGTGTTAGGCCTAGTACTGATGCACTATAAAAGAAAAGGGATAAAATAAAAAAAGCACCTAATAAGTATATTTACTGGGTGCTTTTTATATACATTTTAGATAGGATATAGTCGTTATATATTGCAAACATTATATTATAGATATACAATAATAGTGCAAATTGTTATTAGTTAAAATTTGAGAGGTAAAAATTATGAATAAACATATAAAACTAAGTAAACAAAGTAAAAAATTGTTATTTAGTGGAATTACTGCTGCTGCACTAGCACTAGTTGTTGGTGGTCCCCATGCAGTTAAAGCTGACAGCGTATCTGGAAGCACACTGGCTGCACAAAGCTTGAACAATAAAACCAATTTGGCAGCAAGCAAAGCTCCTGATAAAAACGCAATAGCTACTGATAAGACCGTTGTGCATATTAACAAGAGCTTCTTAGACAAGAGTAATACTACTTCCAACAGTATTGCTACTAAGTCAGTCAAAGCTCAAGATGACGATGATGAACCTATTGATAGCTGGATGCCTGATAAGAATTTGCAAAAAATAGTTGCCTACAATCTCTATGCTGATGACAGCGAAGCAGGTGTAAAGAGAATTACTAAAGCCGATTTGCGTAAGTTGCAATACCTTTATCTTTTTGGTGAGCATGAACAAAATGATATGAATTACTATATAGCTGGGTTAAGCATTCAATCTTTAAAGGGATTGGAATATGCTTACAATCTTAAAAGTTTGGAATTGGAACCTGATATAGATACTAATATTAATGACTTTGGTATCGCTTTGATTCACAGTAAATTGTCAGATATTAGCGCTTTGAAAGATTTAAACCAATTGAAAAGTGTTAACTTACAGCAATGTAGCATTTATGATATTTCAGCATTGGCAAATAAGCCTAATTTAACTAATCTTTCTATTTCATATAATGCAATTACCGACTTTTCACCTCTAAAGTCAGACAATGCCATAGACTCATATACTCCTGCATATTATCAAGCAGTACAGTATCAAACACTTTCTATTCCACAGTCATATGGTAAAATTTCACTTTCATACAACTGCTATGATAAAGATGGCAGCAATATGAAGCTTCGCGTAGCTAATAGAGATGACGTTCAATATGATCATTACGTTAAGTACTACCTCAGCAATTGGAAGGACAATGCTGGTGTAGTTTCATCTGATGGTAAAACCGTTACTTGGGACCTTAGTGGTTTACCAGTTGGCTACAGAGGATATATGACAGTTAACTACAAAGGCGCCTTCTTTGGACAAGCTGGTTATGAATCAGGTGGCTGGATCATTGTTCCTTTTGAAATTACTAACAACTAATTTAATTACTCAGTAAGACTAAAAAGAATAATTCAAGAGCATTTTTTAATATTTTTCAGTTAGAGAATGCTTTCTGGTTGAAACTTAAAATATAAGCTTATTTATAAGACTAGCTTGTACAAATTAATTAAAGGAGAAATTATGGCTTTTCATCGTAATAAGATATTGCTAATTAGTAGTTTAGCAACTGCCGCTTTAGCATTACTTGTCGTCTCACCTAATGCTGTTAAAGCTGATGAAATAAATAGTAATCAAGCTACAACTAATAAAGTTGACGCCAATGCAACTACAAATAGCAAAAACAACTCAGATGTTGTTAACCAATCAAATGTAAGTAAAGATGATAATGAGAACAAAGCAAATAGTAATTCGAAAAATAGTGCCAATCCTGTCTCAGACAATGATAAGACTGCAAAGCAGTTTACTTCAGCAAAAGCAACTAGAAGTGACACCATTGAAAATGGAACATGGAGATCTATTCGAATTAGCTATGATACAGTAACTCATACACTGAATCTTGGTGGAGGTCATATAAAAAATAAGCCAATTCCTTTTCCTGGATTTTCTAATGCCCTATCCTTCGATTATATTGATTGGGACGACTCTTCATATGTTTTTAACAACAGAACCGTTGAAACTGTGAACTTTACTGGAAAGCTTTCTGTCGAAGGTTCAGCTTCTTTCTTATTTAATAACTTTGTGAAATTAAGATCAGTTAATGGGATCGAAAACTTCGACCTCAAAGACGTAACTGATATGAGTGGCATGTTTTATAATTGTCCATCCTTAGAAAAATTAGACTTATCAAAACTGTTCGTGCCTGGTGAAACATATAAAGTTACGGATATGTCTAACATGTTTAATTACTGTATAAATCTGAAGGAATTAAACTTATCTAATTTCAAGACCGATACTGTTACAAACATGGCAAGTATGTTTAATGCTTGTGAAAGTTTGACAGATATTGATTTAAGCAGTTTTAATACAGCAAATGTAACTGACATGTCTAATATGTTTTATAATTGCTTTGCCGCAAAAGAACTTAATTTAGCAAACTTTAATACAGCAAATGTAACTAACATGCTAGGAATGTTTAGTAATTGTTACAACTTAACTTCTATTAAAGGTCTAGAAAAATTTAATACAGCTAAAGTTAACAGAATGGAAGGTATGTTCTTCCATTGTGAAGCACTACCAACACTAAACCTCTCTAACTTTGACACGTCAAACGTTAACAGCATTTATCAAATGTTTGATGGATGCAAGAGTTTGCAAAATCTTGATATTAGTAGTTTTGATATGACTAAAGCCACTAATAAAACATATATGTTGAGAGGTTTAAGCAATCTACAAACTCTTGTCCTAGGAAAGAAATGTGTGATGGCTAATACTGGTCTTGACACACCAGGAACATGGGTAAATGACAATAGCGATATGTGGACATCAGATGAACTAATGGATAATTATAATGGTAGTACCGATTATGGTATGTATCGTAATGATGGTACAAATTAAGTTTAGTTTAAATATAATATTTATATAAGTCTCTAGAGAATGCTCATTAGTATTTTACTAATGAGCATTCTTTGTCATTTAATGATTATTTGACATTGATTTACCACAGCCATATACTAAGCTTATATTAATATGCGGTTTAGAAGAGGAATTATATGAATACACATAAGACTATCAGTAAACAAAGAGAAAAAATATTGCTCGGCGGCGTAGCCGCAACTGCTTTAGGCTTAATTAATGCCAAACCCCAAATGGTAAAAGCGGCTAATCAAAATGGTACTCGCGCTACTAAAAAAGCTACCAAAAGGACAGTTAAGACCATATTGAACTATCAAACAGAGACTAGTTCAGAAACGGAAGGTGCAACAGCTACTGACGATGACCCCACTGACCAAAACAGCGACAATCAAACTAATGTGAACATATCGAACAGCAATCCAGCAAGTCTACAAACTCAAGGTTATACTGTTCCAACTACTAATACTGAAAACAATTCTAGTTTGGACTATGATAGCAAAACAAATACAAATCAATTTGACCCCACAAAAGCCACTCGTGATAGCAATTCATCTGTTTCAAGTACTTGGAATGATATACCAGTAACTTTTAGCAACGGTGTATTATCAATTGGTGAAAAGAACGGGAATTATAAAATTGACAATACAGAAAATAAAGATATTAGTATTTTTAATAATATCAGTAATGTTTCTGGAACCGATATTACAGAAATTGATATTAATGCTCCCATTGCCATCATTGGATCAGCTGAAATACTTTTCTACCGTCTGTTGAATCTCACCACAATAAATGGTTTAAATAAATTAGATACTTCTAAAGTAACGAATATGAAACAAATGTTTATGAGTTGTACAAAAATGACTTCTTTAGATCTATCTAGTTTTGATACTACTAATGTAACCAGCTTTAATACAATGTTTGCTAGCGATCCTAACCTAACTAGCGTAGATCTATCTAGTTTTACCGTTTCAGATAATGCTACAACGATGGGAATGTTTGCATTGAGCAAACAGCTTACCTCAAGTTTGTCCAAATTAATTTTAGGTAAAGGGTTTAAATTCACTACAAGCAATGATAGACCCAACAATTCACTTCAACAACCAGGTACCTGGATAAATATGGGTGAAGACAATGGTTCTCTGACCAAAGGTACTAATCAGTGGTCTTCGGCTGATTTAATGACCAATTATCAAGGTGATAGAGACCATGATACTTACGTTAGATATACTGGTGGCACCGTTACTGTCCATCGCCAAGATGAAGATGGCAAGCAGCTAGTTGATCAAGATGGTAAGCAAATTCCTGATGAGAAACTCTTTGGCAATATTTCCGATCCAGTAACTGTTGATACCAGCAAGGAAATTGCCGGTTACACCTTCAAAGAAAACAAAAATTCTGATGTAAAAGCATTTACCTCCGACCCGCAAGATATTACTTTGGTCTACTCTAAGAGTAAAACTGATAACACTAATGACAACACTTGGGAGGGTGTTCCTTACACCTTTAATAACGGCGTCTTATCACTTGGCGAAAAAGGTAAAACCTATACAATAAATAATTCAGACAATAAAGATATTAGCATTAAAAACAATATCAGTAATGTTGCTGGAACTGATATTACAGAAATTGATATTAATGCTCCCATTGCCATTATTGGGTCAGCTCAATCGCTCTTCTCTTATCTTAACTTTACTAAAATTAATGGCTTAGATAAACTAGATACATCAAAAGTAACAAACATGTCAAACATGTTTTTCGATTCTCCAAAAATAGTTTCTTTAGATCTATCCAGTTTCGATACTGCCAATGTTACCAATTTTAATATGATGTTTGTTGCCGACAGAAGTCTTGAAAGTGTAGATTTATCTAGTTTTTCCATTAAAGATAATGCTACAACACAGGTTATGTTCAAACTTTGTGAAAACCTGAAAAAATTAATTTTAGGCAAAGGCTTTAAATTCACTATTAGCAATGATAAACCCAACAATTCACTTCAACAACCAGGTACCTGGGTAAACATGGGAGTTGATCAGGACTCTCCCGCTAAAGGGACAAATAAATGGACTTCAGATGAATTAATGACTAATTATCAAGGTGACAGAGACCATGATACTTACGTTAGATATACTGGTGGCACCGTAACCATTCATCGCCAAGATGAAGATGGCAAGCAGCTAGTTGATCAAGATGGTAAACAAATTCCTGACGAAAAACTTTTCGGCAATATTTCCGATCCAGTAACTGTTGACACTAGCAAAGAATTTGCTGGTTACACCTTCAAAGAAAACAAGAATTCTGATGTAAAAGCATTTACCTCTGATCCGCAAGATATTACTTTGGTCTACTCTAAGAGTAAAACTGATAATACTAGTGACAATACTTGGGAAGGTGTTCCTTACACCTTTAATAATGGCGTCTTATCGCTAGGTGAAAAAGGTAAAAATTATGCAGTTGACAACTCAGGAAACAAAGAAAAGAGCTACGCACTTGACACTCGAGATATTAGCATTAGCCAAAATATTAAGGGCGTAAATGTTGATGAGATTAAAGAAATTGATCTTAATGCCCCTATTGCAATTAAGGGCAGTGCCAACGGAGTATTTAAGAACCTGAAGAATTTAGCTACTATAAAAGGCTTAGACAATTTAGATACATCACAAGTAACTGACTTTAGTCTAATGTTTAGTGGCGATACCGCTTTAACTAGCGCAGACTTGTCTAATTTCCAAGTTGCAGCGAATGCTGAAATGACGGACATGTTCAGTTCTTGTTCCAGCTTAACCAAGCTAACTTTAGGCACAGGCTTTAAGTTTATTGGCTCCACTGGATTAAATGATTTATCAGGCACTTGGGTAAACATGGGTGCAGGCGAAGGTTCCCCAGCTAAAGGGACAAATAAATGGACTTCAGCCGAGTTGGTAACTAACTACCAGGGAGACACAAACCATGATGTTTATGTTCGTTTTACTAACCTTGGTGGTAAAATCACTATCAACTATCGTGACCAAGATGATAAAGAAATTCCTGGTGTTCCCGCTGAGGTCAACTTTGGCAACGAGAATGATAAACTTATTAACGATGATCCTGTTACGACTTTCAAACTTAAAGACCCCCTTAAAGACAGTTCAGGTACTGAATATCAGTTTGACCATGCTAAACAAAACAATTCACGCATTACCTTGAGTGATGTAACATATAGTGCTAGCGCCAATCCGCAAGATATTACTTTGGTCTACACTAAGAAAACTGGTACAGGTAGTAACGGGTCTGGTAGCAATGGTTCCGGCAGTAATAATGGTTCCGGCAACAGCACTCCTAACAGTTCAGTACCGAATAACAATAACAGTTCTTCTGGAAATAACGGGTCAGTCAATAATCCTTCATCTTCTAATAGCCAAGGTTCCAATAGTCAAGGCAGCAACACTGGCAATTCTAATAACAATTCCAGTTCCGCAAGTAATGGTCAAAATAACGGCAACAATTTGCCTAACAATGAACCAAATAACATTCCAACACCTGTAAACCGCAAGCCCAAGACTGTTAAACCTCACAAGACTATTAATAAAGGGTTTAATATCAAAGACCAAAATGCAATTCATAACCAGCAACTGGCAAACAGTTTAAAGAACAATGGCTCGAGCTCAAATGCACAAAATAATGCAAGCAATACCTTGCCGCAAACCGGTAACGACAAACATAGCAGTTTAGCAATGCTGGCTCTAGGCAGTTTAGCTTTAGCAACTGCCTTAGGTGCAGCCTGGTTTGGTCGCAAAAAAGACTAGCTAATTTCTAAATAATCAAAGCGTTCTATATTAAAAAATGTAGAGCGCTTTTTTTGGTTAAATAGACCAGGTTTGACTTTTACTAAAGCCAGCCATATACTAAGCTTATATTAACATGCAGTTTAGAAGAGGAATTATATGAATATGCATAAGAACACTAATAAACAAGGAGAAAAAATATTGCTCAGCGGTGTAGCCGCAGCTGCTTTAGGCTTAATTAATGCCAAGCCCCAGGCGGTAAAGGCAGCCACTTTGAATGGCAATCGTGCCACTAAGAAGACGACTAGAAGAACGGTCAAGACGAAATTAAACTATCAAATCGAGACGGATTCAGAGACAGCAGGCGAAACGGCAACCGCCGACCCTGCTGACCAAGATAGTGGCAGCCAAACTAAAGTAAATACAGCAGACAGCACAACAAGTGACCAAGACCAAAATTCTACAACTAATATTAATGACAACACAGCAAGTGAAACCACTCCGGGATCAAGTACTTCCAGCAACAGCCAAGCTGACAAAAAAGAACAAAAGACCGACCAATTCGATCCTGCAGCAGCTACTAGAACTATCCATACCGGTACATGGGCTTCAATAAAATTTACCTGGGATACTGACGGCACCCTTACTCTTGTGCCAGGAGATTCAAATACTTTTAACGGTAATTACTCCGATCCCTCACCAATAAGCATTCAACATGCAACACTTGATAATAATGATCCCTATCATTTTGATCCACTAGGTTTTAATGTTATCCAGCGTATTGTGATCAATGGACAATTTAAAGTCGATGGTAATGCTCACGGCATGTTTGCTAACCTTAAATATTTAACTAGTATTACAGGGCTAAACAACATCAACTTTTCAGGAGCTGATGATATGTCTAGCCTATTCCAAGATGATGAACAACTAACATCCATTGATGGCCTCGATAAGTTGAAAACTCAACGGGTAACTAATGTAGCTGGTATGTTCGAGGACTGCAAGGCCTTAGAAAATATATCTTTACCATCAACTTTTGATTTTAGTCAGGTTCAGCTTATGAACGCAATGTTTGATAACTGTAAGAGCCTTAAAAGCATTACTTTTCCTTCAAACATTGATACTTCAAAAGTTATAAATATGAATGGCATGTTTAATGGCTGTGAAAAGTTAACTAACATTGACGTGTCCCATTTCAACACCGAAAAGGTACTCGCTTTTGTAAGTATGTTTCAAGGCTGCTCAAACTTAACGACTCTAGACATTAGTTCATTTGATATGTCTAAAGCGGCAGTTTCATCAAAGGATGATAAAATTTACGGCTTATCTAATATGCTTGAAGGCTTAACTGGACTAACCAAATTAATTTTAGGGCCAAAGTGTATACTTACAAAAGACGGCAATAATGTTGGATTTGACACCCCTACTACTTGGGTTAACCAGGGTCTAGGCAACCCAGATTTAGCCAAAAATACCAATATTTGGTCTCCTACTGAGTTAATGGAAAACTATAAAGGCTCAAGGGATTATGATACTTATACCAAATATACAGGTGGAATTGTCAGAATTCATCGTCATGATGAAAATGGTCAGCCTTTAGTTGACGAAAATAACAAACAAATTCCTGACCAATTCTTATTTGGCAATGAGGGTGACCTTATAGATGAAAAACAAATAGATCGATCTAATTTCCCTAATAGTGGTTATTCATTTAAAGAAATTGAAAATTTCCCTGAAGGAGGAAAATTTACCAGCAAGGAACAAATCATTAATGCCCTATACACTACTACAAATGGTAACGTAATAGTGCAATACCGAGATAAAAATAATAAGCCGCTTGTTGATCAAAACGGTCAGCAAATTCCAGAAAAGCAACTACAGGGAAGAATTAGTACTCCTTGGACAATTGGTGCACCTTATTTCAAGGGGTATGCTTTTGTCAATGCAACTGATAGCAATGGTAACACTGGCATCACTTCAGGAAAATATAAAAAAGATCCTCAAATTATTACACTTAACTATACTAGCAAGGCTGAGCCCGCTACTATCAAGTACCGAGATGAAAGTGGTAAGTTAATAGCTGAAGATGAAGAAATTAATGGTAAAATTGATGAGCAAAAAGTTGTAAAGCCTAAGAAAATTACAGGGTATACCATTAAGTCAATTTTTATTAATAATGTTAAACAAGACTCAACTGAGCAAGCAGCATTTACTCTTAATGAAAATCCTCAAACTATTTTGTTTGTTTATACTAAAAATTCAGACAATCCTGGAAATAAGGTTCCAGCTGCTAATGTCACGGTTCATTATCGCGATGAGAATGGCAATAACATTGCACCTGACGTTATATTAACTGGCTATGTTGGAGATAGTTATGTTTCTGAAGCTAAAGTTATTCCCGGCTATACTTTGAAAATCAGACCAAATAATGCTACGGGCGTCTTTAGTTCTTATCCTCAAGATGTAACTTATGTTTACAGTAAAAATAATACTAATACTGTTCCTAACGTTCCAAATGTTCCTAATGTACCAAATGTTCCTAATGTTCCAAACGTTCCACCAATTAATAATCCAGGCAATAACGATCAAAACAATACGCCAACACCTGTGAACCGTAAGCCAAAGACTGGTAAGCATCATACAACTATTAATAAACATCATAAAGCAAAAATTAAAAATGAAGTTCAACACAAACAGTCAAATAATAGTTTGAAACACAACAATCTTAATCCAAATGCACAAAATAGTGCAAGCAATACCTTGCCGCAAACTGGTAACGACAAGCATAATAGTTTGGCAATGCTGGCTTTAGGCAGTTTAGCTTTAGCAACCGCCTTAGGTGCAGCCTGGTTTGGTCGCAAAAAAGACTAGCTATGTTTTAAATAATCAAAGCGTTCTATATTACAAAATGTAGAGCGCTTTTTTTGGTTAAATAGACTAGGTTTGACTTTTACTAAAGCCAGCCATATACTAAGCTTATATTAACATGCAGTTTAGAAGAGGAATTATATGAATATGCATAAGAACACTAATAAACAAGGAGAAAAAATATTACTCAGTGGCGTAGCCGCAGCTGCTTTAGGCCTAATTAATGCCAAGCCCCAGGCGGTAAAGGCAGCCACTTTGAATGGTAACCGTGCCACTAAGAAGACGACTAAAAGAACAGTCAAGACGAAATTAAACTATCAAACTGAGACGGATTCAGAGACAGCAGGTGAAGCGGCAACCGCCGACCCTACTGACCAAGATAGTGGCAGTCAAACTAAAGTAAATACAGCAGACAGCATAACAACTGGCCAAGACCAAAGTTCTGCTGCTTCAACCAGTAATAATGATCACGACTCTATTTCAGCTTCTGATAATAAGACTACTACAGAACGATTTGATCCTGCTAAAGCTACTCGCGATGAAAACTCAACTACACCTACTTGGGATGATGTTCCTATTGAATTTACAAATGGCACTTTAAAAGTGGGTTTAGCAAATAATGAATATACGATTACTAAAAATGATGGAGAATATGGCGGCTTTAGTCAAAAAGGTAATATTAAAAATATTGATCTAAACCCAAGCAGTGTTAAAGAAATTGATTTTGTTGGAAAAATCCATTTCGTAGGTAATGCCAATCGTCTTTTCTCTGATTTAACAAATCTTACAACCATTAACGGATTAGAAAACTTTGACACTACCAAAATAACAAATATGTCATCCATGTTTTCCAATTGCTCATCGCTAAAAAGCTTAGATCTCTCTACATTTAGCAATAAAAGTATTGATCATGACCAATATTCAATGTTGTCAATGTTTGCTAACTGCACTAGTTTGGAAAAACTAAACATTAGGTATTTTACCACTCCTGGTGGTGATAACTCATTGTCATATTGGTTTGAAGGAGACAAAAATTTACGACAAATAACTATAGGCCCAGACTGTTCTCGTTTAACTAATACCAGCCTTGAAACTGAAGGAAGCTGGGTTAACATGGGTATTGATGGACCAGCCAAAAGGGGAACAAACAGGTTTTCTGATTCAGAAGACTTTACGAGTAGTATGTTTTCTCCTACGCAATATGATACCTATGTTTGTTTTGCCAATCTTGGTGGGGATATTACTATTAAGTACCGCGATCAGGATGGAAATGAAATTTCCGGTGTCTCTAATGATACCAACTGTGGTAACAAGGGTGATAAACTCATTAACGATGATCCGATTACAACTTTCAACCCTAAAGAAACTATTAAAGATAGTTCGGGTACTGTATATACCCTCGACCATGCTGAACAAAATAATTCCCCAGTTACTTTGGGTGATGTAACATATAGTGCCGACCCGCAAACTATTACACTGGTCTACAAAAAGGGTTCTAATGATCCAGGCAGTGGCTCAACTACTACAGATTATATGTGGGGAAAGGTACCCGTAACCTTTGATGAAGCTACTGGAACTCTCACCGTTAAAGAAGGAGAACTTGCTCCTAACTTAGTCATATCCCTTCCCGGTATACCTATGGATATCGGAATTCAAGCAAAATTAAGCAATATAGCCGACAAAATTAAGCAAATTAATATTGTAGGAACCGTTAAAGTTAAGCAGACTGCTTTTAATTTATTTGGTAGTCTACCTAATTTAACTACTATTACCGGGCTTGAAAATCTTGACATTACTGACCCGTCAGTAACCAGTATTAGTATGCTCTTCTCCAACGATCCAAAGCTGACTACAATTTCGGGACTTGAAAAATCTGATTCAACAAAGTTTGTTACAAGTAATATTACTGATATGAGTGCTCTATTTTCTAAATCAAGTGCTCTAACCAAATTAGATTTATCCAATATGGATATGTCCAAAGTAACTAATTTCCAAAAAATGTTTGAAAATTGTACCAGCTTGAATCAGTTAGTTTTAGGTAAAAATACCAAATTCTCGCCAGACAATAGTGGACTCACAAATTCAGGTACTTGGGTAAACATGGGTGAAGGAAACGGTTCCTTGACTAAAGGTACTAATCAGTGGACTTCAGATGAGTTAATGACTAATTACCAAGGTGACAGAGACCATGATACTTACGTTAGATATACTGGGGGTATCGTCACCATTCATCGCCAAGATGAAGATGGCAAGCAGCTAGTTGATCAAAGCGGTAAGCAAATTCCCGATGAAGAACTTTTCGGCAATATTTCCGATCCAGTAACTGTTGATACCAGCAAGGAATTTGCTGGCTACACCTTCAAAGAAAATCAAAATTCTGATGTAAAAGCATTTACCTCCGACCCGCAAGATATTACTTTGGTCTACTCTAAGAGTAAAACTGATAATACTAGTGACAATACTTGGGAAGGTGTTCCTTACACCTTTAATAATGGCGTCTTATCGCTAGGTGAAAAAGGTAAAAATTATAAAATTGACAACTCAGGAAACAAAGAAAAGAGCTACGCACTTGACACTCGAGATATTAGCATTAGCCAAAATATTAAGGGTGTAAATGTTGATGAGATTAAAGAAATTGATCTTAATGCCCCTATTGCAATTATAGGCAGTGCCAACGGAGTATTTAAGAACCTGAAGAATTTAGCTACTATAAAGGGCTTAGATAACTTAGATACATCACAAGTAACTGACTTTAGTCTAATGTTTAGTGGCGATACCGCTTTAACTAGCGCAGACTTGTCTAATTTCCAAGTTGCAGCTAATGCTGAAATGACGGACATGTTCAGTTCTTGTTCCAGCTTAACCGAGCTATCTTTAGGCAAAGACTTTAAGTTTATTGGCTCCACTGGATTAAACGATTTATCAGGTACTTGGGTAAACATGGGTGCAGGCGAAGGTTCCCCAGCTAAAGGGACCAAAAAATGGACTTCAGCCGAGTTGGTAACTAACTACCAAGGAGATACAAATCATGATGTTTATGTTCGTTTTACTAACCTTGGTGGCACCGTAACTGTTCATCGCCAAGATGAACAAGGCAATCAGATAGTTCCTGATGAAGAACTCTTCGGCAATATTTCCGATCCAGTGACTGTTGATACTAGCAAAGAATTTGCTGGTTACACCTTCAAGGAAAATAAAAATCCTACTGTCACAGCTTTTATCTCTGGCCCGCAAGATATTACTTTGGTCTACACTAAGAAAACTGGTACAGGTAGTAACGGGTCTGGCAGCAATGGCTCCGGCAGCAACGGGTCTGGTAGCAATGGTTCCGGCAGCAATGGTTCTGGTAGTAACGGGTCTGGTAGCAATGGTTCCGGCAGTAATAATGGTTCCGGCAACAGCACTCCTAACAGTTCAGTACCGAATAACAATAACAGTTCTTCTGGAAATAACGGGTCAGTCAATAATCCTTCATCTTCTAATAGCCAAGGTTCCAATAGTCAAGGCAGCAACACTGGCAATTCTAACAACAATTCCAGTTCCGCAAGTAATGGCAGCAACGTGCCTAACAATGAACCAAATAACATTCCATCACCTGTGAACCGCAAACCCAAGACTGTTAGACCTCACAAGACTATTAATAAAGGGTTTAATATCAATGACCAAAATGCAATTCATAACCAGCAACTGGCAAACAGTTTAAAGAACAATGGTTCAAGCTCAAATGCACAAAATAATGCAAGCAATACCTTGCCGCAAACTGGTAACGACAAGCATAACAGTTTAGCAATGCTGGCTCTAGGCAGTTTAGCTTTAGCAACTGCCTTAGGTGCAGCCTGGTTTGGTCACAAAAAAGACTAGCTAATTTCTAAATAATCAAAGCGTTCTATATTACAAAATGTAGAGCGCTTTTTTTGGTTAAATAGACCAGGTTTGACTTTTACTAAAGCCAGCCATATACTAAGCTTATATTAACACGCTGTTTAGAAGAGGAATTATATGAATATGCATAAGAACACTAATAAACAAGGAGAAAAAATATTGCTCAGCGGCGTAGCCGCAGCTGCTTTAGGCTTAATTAATGCCAAGCCCCGGACGGTAAAGGCAGCCACTTTGAATGGCAACCGTGCTACCAAGAAGACGACTAGAAGAACGGTCAAGACCAAGTTAAACTATCAAACCGAGACGGGTTCAGAGACTGCCGGTGAAACGGCAACCGCCGACCCTACTGACCAAGATAGCGGCAGTCAAACTAAAGTAAATACAGCAGACAGCACAACAAGTGACCAAGACCAAAATTCTACAACTAATAATACTAATGACAACGCAGCAAGTGAAACCACTCCGGGATCAAATACTGCCGGCAACAAGCAGTCTGACTCTAATAATAAAAAAATTAGTAAAAAGGATTCTAATAACGTTATTTCAAGTAAGTGGAACAATTTAGATGTCACTTTTAACAATCAGACTGATGAACTGGTAATTTCAGGTGGTACTGATGAGAATCCGGCAGTTATTGACGTAACTGCCACTCCTAATGCTCCAGTCGGAATAAATGGACATATTGACTTGGTATCTGCTGATTCTATAAAAACAATTACTTTAAAAGGTAAGATAAAATTTATAGGTGACGCAACTGATTTATTTTCTGGCTTACAAAATTTAACTACCATTAACGGACTGAATAACCTAGATGTTTCGCAAGCTACTAGCTTAAGGAACATGTTTTCGTTTGATTATAGTTTACAGAATTTAGATTTGACCAGCTTTGACACTGCTAATGTTACTAACATGTCAAGTATGTTTGAAGGTTGTTATGCACTTAAGGATCTAAAATATGATCCTGACAAATTTAAAACTGATAAAGTTACTAACATGTCATACATGTTTCAAAGGTGTTATAGACTTTCCAAGTTAGACTTATCTAGGTTTAATACTACTAATGTTACTGATATGTCACATATGTTTGATGATTTAGGCTCTACCACTTTAGATTTATCTAGTTTTGACACCTCTAATGTTACTAATATGGCAGGTATGTTTGAAGGAAACGGATTAGCTACTTTGGATATTACCAAATTTCAAACTTCCAAGGTAACAGACATGTCGGACATGTTTAACGGGTGTGAAAATCTGAAAAATATAAACTTATCAAATCTTGATACTAGTAATGTTACTGATATGACCAGAATGTTCGAAGATTGTAGGGGCTTAACCAGTTTAGACTTATCTAATTTTAATACTGCTAATGTTACCAACATGCATCAAATGTTTGAAAGCTGTACTTCCCTATCAACACTGGATGTATCTCCTCTCAATACTGCTAATGTTACTGATATGTCAGAGATGTTTGAAGACTGCGTTGATCTTACAGATTTAGACATATCAATGTTAAATACATCTAATGTCACAAATATGTCAGAGATGTTTCAAAGCTGCGCTAGTTTAACCAAGGTTAATGTTTCTAAAATTGATACATCTAAAGTAGAAAGAATGGACCAAATGTTTTATAACTGTGGGGTTTTACCAAGCTTAGATTTATCTACCTTTGATACTTCTAGTGTACTCAATTTTACTGGAATGTTTCGTGACTGTGCTCACCTAAAGAGCCTAGATATTTCTCATTTTAAGACAACCGCAAAGACTGTAAAACCTGGACGAATTTCCATGCAATTTATGTTTGAAGGTTGTCTAAGCCTACCCGCTATAGATGTTTCTAGCTTTGACACTTCTAATGTTGGTGACATGAGTTCCATGTTTCAAAATACTTTTTCCTTAAAGACACTAGACTTGTCTAACTTTAACACCTCTAATGTTGATAATATGACAGATATGTTTTATCAATCCGGAATAACTAGCGTAGATTTATCCAGCTTTGATACATCTAAAGTATATAACATGGAAACCATGTTTGAGTCATCTAATATTGTTAGACTTAATCTTAGTAACTTTGATATGACCAAAGTTATTTCGAAAGGCTATATGCTGGGAGGAATGCGAAACTTAAAAGTATTGATATTAGGTAAAAATGTGGACTTAAAGGAAGGCTACGTTCAGCCAGGGTCTACTTGGGGAGACTCTCCATCAATTAACGATCTCCCTAACAACGGAAAATGGATTAATGTTGGTGTTAATGGACAATTGCTTCAAGGTGCACATAAGTGGACTTCACAAGAACTAATGGAAAATTACAATGGTAAATCAGATTATGATGTTTATGTCAACTTCCCTGATCCAAGTTTAATTACTATTAAATATGTAGACGAGACAGACCCAACCAAAATAATTTCTCCAACTGATTATCAGTGTGGTAAATCCGGTGAAAGTTTAACTGACCCGATTAAGCCAAGAAAAATTGACAATTATGATTTTTCTTCTGTACATGCTACTTTAAATGGTAAGGACGTTTCTGATTTAAACAGTCTAAATAATTTGAAGTTCTCTTCTGCTTCAGACCCGCAAACTGTTACTTTCTTTTATAAACCTGATAATGGTTCTGGCAGCAATGGCTCCGGCAGTAACGGGTCTGGCAGTAACGGCTCCGGTAGTAACGGGTCTGGCAGTAACGGCTCCGGCAGCAATGGTTCTGGCAGCAACGGCTCAGGTAGTAACGGGTCTGGCAGTAATGGCTCTGGTAGCAATGGCTCAGGTAGTAACGGGTCTGGCAGTAATGGCTCTGGTAGCAATGGCTCTGGCAGTAATGGCTCTGGCAGTAACGGGTCTGGCAGTAACGGCTCCGGCAGCAATGGTTCTGGCAGCAACGGCTCTGGTAGTAACGGGTCTGGCAGTAATGGCTCTGGTAGTAACGGGTCTGGTAGCAACGGTTCCGGCAGTAATAATGGTTCCGGCAACAGCAATCCTAATAATTCAGTACCAAATAATAATATTTCTTCTGGAAATAACGGGTCAGTCAATAATCCTTCATCTTCTAATAGCCAAGGATCCAATAGTCAAGGCAGCAACACTGGCAATTCTAACAACAATTCCAGTTCCGCAAGTAATGGCAGCAACGTGCCTAACAATGAACCAAATAACATTCCATCACCTGTGAACCGCAAACCCAAGACTGTTAAACCTCACAAGACTATTAATAAAGGGTTTAATATCAAAGACCAAAATGCAATTCATAACCAGCAACTGGCAAACAGTTTAAAGAACAATGGCTCGAGCTCAAATGCACAAAATAATGCAAGCAATACCTTGCCGCAAACCGGTAACGACAAACATAGCAGTTTAGCAATGCTGGCTCTAGGCAGTTTAGCTTTAGCAACTGCCTTAGGTGCAGCCTGGTTTGGTCGCAAAAAAGACTAGCTAATTTCTAAATAATCAAAGCGTTCTATATTACAAAATGTAGAGCGCTTTTTTTGGTTAAATAGACCAGGTTTGACTTTTACTAAAGCCAGCCATATACTAAGCTTATATTAACACGCTGTTTAGAAGAGGAATTATATGAATATGCATAAGAACACTAATAAACAAGGAGAAAAAATATTGCTCAGCGGCGTAGCCGCAGCTGCTTTAGGCTTAATTAATGCCAAGCCCCGGACGGTAAAGGCAGCCACTTTGAATGGCAACCGTGCTACCAAGAAGACGACTAGAAGAACGGTCAAGACCAAGTTAAACTATCAAACCGAGACGGGTTCAGAGACTGCCGGTGAAACGGCAACCGCCGACCCTACTGACCAAGATAGCGGCAGTCAAACTAAAGTAAATACAGCAGACAGCACAACAAGTGACCAAGACCAAAATTCTACAACTAATAATACTAATGACAACGCAGCAAGTGAAACCACTCCGAGATCAAATACTGCCAGCAGCAGTCAAGCTGACAAAAAAGAACAAAAGACCGACCAATTCGATCCTGCAGCAGCTACTAAAGCTCAGATACAGGGTATTTGGTATACAGTTCCTGTTGCTTTTGATAAAGAGACTGGAATATTTACTATTTCAAGTGGTAAAGTCAACGTCTTCGCCGTAAATGGAAATTTACCTGACATTGGTATTCACACTAGTGATATCGATATTTGGTCTAATATTAAAGAAATAGATATAACTGGTCAAGTAACATTGCCCTACTCTATTGGCTTATTCAAAGATTTGCCTAAATTACAAAAGATTACGGGCTTAGAAAACTTAGTAATAGGCGACAAACAGCACACACCTGCAACATCTATGGCTGAAATGTTCGAAAATGATCCAAATTTAACTACTCTAGAAGGACTGAATTCTTCTAATTTCGATACTTCTTTAGTCTCTGATATGAGTAACATGTTTAAAGGCTGCACAGCTTTATCTAATTTAGACTTGTCTAGTTTAAATACTTCTAATGTTACTACAATGAATAATATGTTTGATGGTTGTGATAATTTAACCAGTTTGAACTTATCTAGTTTTGATACTTCTAAAGTTAAAACTATGAATGATATGTTCAGTTCTTGTTCCAACCTAACCAAGCTAACTTTAGGCAAAAACTTTAAGTTTATTGGCTCTACTGGATTAAAGGATTTATCAGGAACCTGGGTAAACATGGGAGTTGATCAGGACTCTCCAGCTAAAGCAACAAATATATGGACTTCAGATGAATTAATGACTAATTATCAAGGAGACAAAGACCATGATACCTATGCTAGATACACCGCTGGTGCAGTCACCATTCATCGCCAAGATGAAGATGGCAAGCAGCTAGTTGATCAAGATGGTAAACAAATTCCTGACGAAGAACTTTTCGGCAATATTTCCGATCCAGTAACTGTTGACACTAGCAAAGAATTTGCTGGTTACACCTTCAAAGAAAACAAGAATTCTGATGTAAAAGCATTTACCTCTGATCCGCAAGATATTACTTTGGTCTACTCTAAGAGTAAAACTGATAATACTAGTGACAATACTTGGGAAGGTGTTCCTTACACCTTTAATAATGGCGTCTTATCGCTAGGTGAAAAAGGTAAAAATTATAAAATTGACAACTCAGGAAACAAAGAAAAGAGCTACGCACTTGACACTCGAGATATTAGCATTAGCCAAAATATTAAGGGCGTAAATGTTGATGAGATTAAAGAAATTGATCTTAATGCCCCTATTGCAATTATAGGTAGCGCCAACGGAGTATTTAAGAACCTGAAGAATTTAGCTACAATAAAGGGCTTAGATAACTTAGATACATCACAAGTAACTGACTTTAGTCTAATGTTTAGTGGCGATACCGCTTTAACTAGTGCAGACTTGTCTAATTTCCAAGTTGCACCTAATGCCGCAATGACGGACATGTTCAGTTCTTGTTCCAGCTTAACCAAGCTAACTTTAGGCACAGGCTTTAAGTTTATTGGCTCCACTGGATTAAATGATTTATCAGGTACTTGGGTAAACATGGGTGCAGGCGAAGGCTCTCCAGCTAAAGGAACAAATAAATGGACTTCAGCCGAGTTGGTAACTAACTACCAAGGAGATACAAATCATGATGTTTATGTTCGTTTTACTAACCTTGGTGGCACCGTAACTGTTCATCGCCAAGATGAACAAGGCAATCAGATAGTTCCTGATGAAGAACTCTTCGGCAATATTTCCGATCCAGTAACTGTTGATACTAGCAAAGAATTTGCTGGTTACACCTTCAAGGAAAATAAAAATCCTACTGTCACAGCTTTTATCTCTGACCCGCAAGGTATTACTTTGGTCTACACTAAGAAAACTGGTACAGGTAGTAATGGCTCTGGTAGCAATGGCTCCGGCAACAGCACTCCTAATAATTCAGTACCAAATAACAACAATGGAAATAGCTCAATCAATCCAAACTCTTCTGGAAATAACGGTTCAGTCAATAATCCTTCATCTTCTAATAGCCAAGGATCCAATAGTCAAGGCAGTAACACCGGCAATTCTAATAATAATTCCAGTTCCGCAAGTAATGGCCAAAATAACGGCAACAATTTGCCTAATAATGAACCGAATAACATTCCAACACCTGTGAACCGCAAACCCAAGACTGTTAGACCTCATAAAACTTTTAATAAAGGATTTAATATCAAGGACCAAAATGCAATTCATAACCAGCAACTGACAAACAGTTTAAAGAACAATGGTTCGAGCTCAAATGCACAAAATAGTGTAAGCAATACCTTGCCGCAAACTGGTAACGACAAGCATAACAGTTTGGCAATGCTAGCTCTAGGCAGTTTAGCTTTAGCAACTGCCTTAGGTGCAGCCTGGTTTGGTCGCAAAAAAAACTAGCTAATTTCTAAATAATCAAAGCGTTCTATATTACAAAATATAGAGCGCTTTTTTTGGTTAAATAGACCAGGTTTGACTTTGAGTAATCGCAATCATATACTAAGCTTATATTAACATGCAGTTTAGAAGAGGAATTATATGAATATGCATAAGAACACTAATAAACAAGGAGAAAAAATATTGCTCAGCGGCATAGCCGCAGCTGCTTTAGGCTTAATTAATGCCAAGCCTCAAACGGTGAAGGCAGCCAACCAAAACGGCACTAGGGCTACCAAGAAGACTGCTAGAAAAGTAGTCAAAACTAAGTTGAATTATCAAACGGAAACAGAGGGAGAAACTGCTACAGACAATGATTCTACTGACCACAACAGTGATAATCAAATTGATGGCAGTGAGATTAATACAAACATAGCTGCGGATAATGCCAGCTTTCCCAGCAGCACTGATAGTACAAAGACTGATAAGCAAGAAAAAGATCCCACACAATTTGATCCTGCCAAAGCTACTCGAGATGGCAGTAATACTATCTCAAGCACTTGGGAAGATATACCTGTCACATTTAATAATGGCGTACTATCAATTGGTGAAGAAGGCAAAAGCTATACAATAAATAATTCAGATGATAAAAATATTAGCATTGGTAGCAACATCGATAATGTTTCTGGAGATGACATTACAGAAATTGATATTAATGCTCCCATTGCCATCATTGGATCAGCTCAGATGCTTTTTTCTCGACTTACGAATCTTAACACAATTAATGGCTTAGATAAATTAGATACTTCTAAAGTAACGAGTATGCTACGAATGTTTTTTGATTGTAAAAAAATAGTTTCTTTAGATTTGTCCAGTTTCGATACTACTAATGTAACCAGCTTTAATATAATGTTTTCTGGTGATCCCAACCTAACTAGCGTAGATCTATCTAGTTTTACTGTTTCAGATGATGCTACGACGGTGGGAATGTTTTCATTAATCAAAGGTTATACCTCCAGTTTGACCAAATTAATTTTAGGTAAAGGTTTTAAATTCACTACTAGCAATGGTAGACCCAACAATTCCCTTCAACAGCCAGGCACCTGGGTAAATATGGGTGCAGGCGAAGGTTCTCCAGCTAAAGGAACAAATATATGGACTTCAGACGAGTTAATGACTAACTACCAAGGTGACAGAGACCATGACACTTATGTTAGATATACTGGTGGCACCGTAACTGTCCATCGTCAAGATGAAGATGGCAAGCAGCTAGTTGATCAAAGCGGTAAACAAATTCCTGATGAAAAACTCTTCGGCAACATTTCAGATTCGGTAACTGTTGACACCAGCAAAGAATTTGCTGGCTACACCTTCAAAGAAAACAAAAATTCTGATGTAAAAGCATTTACCTCCGACCCGCAAGATATTACTTTGGTCTACTCTAAGAGTAAAACTGATAACACTTGGGAAGGCGTTCCTTTTACTTTTAATAACGGCGTCTTATCACTTGGTGAAAAAGACAAAGACTACTCAATTGACAACACCGCCGAAAATGAAATTGGTATTAATAAAAATATAAGTACTATAAATACTGATAATATTACTGAAATAGATATTCTTGGAAAAATAACAATTAATGGGCCGGCTGATTCATTATTTGATACTCTTCCTAATTTAACTCAAATTAACGGTTTAAATAATCTCATTACTTCAAATATCACTGACATGAGCTACATGTTTGCTGATTGTCCGAAGTTAGTTTCATTAGATCTCTCAAGTTTTGATACTAGCAAAGTTGCATTCTTTTCTTCTATGTTTTATGCAGATACTGACCTATCTAGCATAAACTTATCTAGTTTTACAATTGCTGATGATGCTGTAGATTATAGTTTGTTTGATTCATGTACAGATTTAACTAAATTAGTTTTAGGTAAAGGAATTAAATTCACTACAACGAATGATCTACCAAATGATTCGCTTCAACAGCCAGGTACCTGGGTAAACATGGGTGAAGGAAACGGTTCCTTGACTAAAGGTACTAATCAGTGGTCTTCAGCCGATTTAATGACTAATTATCAAGGTGACAGAGACCATGATACTTACGTTAGATATACTGGTGGCATCGTCACCATTCATCGCCAAGATGAAGATGGCAAGCAGCTAGTTGATCAAGATGGTAAGGAAATTCCTGATGAAAAACTCTTCGGCAATATTTCCGATCCAGTAACTGTTGATACCAGCAAGGAATTTGCTGGCTACACCTTCAAAGAAAACAAAAATTCTGATGTAAAAGCATTTACCTCCGACCCGCAAGATATTACTTTGGTCTACTCTAAGAGTAAAACTGATAACACTAGTGACAACACTTGGGAGGGTGTTCCTTACACCTTTAATAACGGCGTCTTATCACTAGGTGAAAAAGGTAAAAATTATAAAATTGACAACTCAGGAAACAAAGAAAAGAGCTACGCACTTGACACTCGAGATATTAGCATTAGCCAAAATATCAAGGGCGTAAATGTTGATGAGATTAAAGAAATTGATCTTAATGCCCCTATTGCAATTATAGGCAGTGCCAACGGAGTATTTAAGAACCTAAAGAATTTAGCTACTATAAAGGGCTTAGACAATTTAGATACATCACAAGTAACTGACTTTAGTCAGATGTTTAGTGGCGATACCGCTTTAACTAGCGCAGACTTGTCTAATTTCCAAGTTGCAGCGAATGCTGAAATGACGGACATGTTCAGTTCTTGTTCCAGCTTAACCGAGCTATCTTTAGGCAAAGACTTTAAGTTTATTGGCTCCACTGGATTAAACGATTTATCAGGTACTTGGGTAAACATGGGTGCAGGCGAAGGTTCCCCAGCTAAAGGAACAAATAAATGGACTTCAGCCGATTTGATAACTAACTACCAAGGAGACACAAACCATGATATTTATGTTCGTTTTACTAACCTTGGTGGTAAAATCACTATCAACTATCGTGACCAAGATGGTAAAGAAATTCCTGGTGTTCCCGCTGAGGTCAACTTTGGCAACGAGAATGATAAACTTATTAACGATGATCCTGTTACGACTTTCAAACTTAAAGACACCCTTAAAGACAGTTCAGGTACTGAATATCAGTTTGACCATGCTGTACAAAACAATTCACGCATTACTTTGAGTGATGTAACATATAGTGCTAGCGCCAATCCGCAAGGTATTACTTTGGTCTACACTAAGAAAACTGGTACAGGTAGCAACGGGTCTGGTAGCAATGGTTCTAGTAGTAACGGTTCTGGTAGCAACGGTTCCGGCAGTAATAATGGTTCTGGCAACAGCAGTCCTAATACTTCAGTTCCAAATAATAATATTTCTTCTGGAAATAACGGTTCAGTCAATAATCCTTCATCTTCTAATAGCCAAGGATCCAATAGTCAAGGCAGTAACACTGGCAATTCTAATAACAATTCCAGTTCCGCAAGTAATGGCCAAAATAACGGCAACAATTTGCCTAACAATGAACCAAATAACATTCCATCACCTGTGAACCGCAAACCCAAGACTGTTAGACCTCACAAGACTATTAATAAAGGGTTTAATATCAATGACCAAAATGCAATTCATAACCAGCAACTGGCAAACAGTTTAAAGAACAATGGTTCGAGCTCAAATGCACAAAATAATGCAAGCAATACCTTGCCGCAAACTGGTAACGACAAGCATAACAGTTTAGCAATGCTGGCTTTGGGCAGTTTAGCTTTAGCAACCGCCTTAGGTGCAGCCTGGTTTGGTCGCAAAAAAGACTAGCTAAGTTTTAAATAATAAACAATGTTCTAAATTGCTATTTATCATAATCCACATCTTTATGATCACAATGGAAGTCGTAAAACAGGTAAATATTATAGTGGCACGAGCATTACAACTCACGGTAAGACCTATATTCAAGGTAGAGAATACTATGACTTGGGTAATCATAAGCTTGTCAAAACTAATAAAGTTTCTGGAAGCAGCCGTAGGCTAAACTAAAACATAATACTTATATTTACACTAGAAAATGTAAACGCTATGGACAAAAAGTCCTAAAGAATGTACACTTGGTTAAGACTTATGGAGACGATATCAGGATATATCATAAGTTGTACTATATTGTAGGTAAAAACCAATATGTAAAGAAAGCTAATTTTTAGAAATTAGGATCAGCTAAAATATTCTTACACTACTTTTGATAGTTTAATTTAGATATAAGACTAGGCATGACACCCTAACAAGATAGTTAGGGTGCCATGCCTTTTTGGCTCTTGTCAAACATCCTAAAGTAGGAAGCAGATAGAAGTATGACGATACTTTTATCTGCTTTTTTATACTTAAAGTTAAAGTTGAGATCGCCAACAGGATTGAATCTTTGAATTCGATTTGCAAACGGGCCCGTAGGAGTAATGCCCTTTGCTAGTTAGGTTAGGATGAGGATCTTAAAGATCGTATTAAGAAAATGAACAAAGGCACTATTCTGCTTCAATAATTTTAGAAGATGTTACAGTGAATGTTATTGGTATTGACGTTAGTCGTGGTAAAAGTCATGCCACTTTAATTACTACTGATTTTGAAAAGCAAGATTTTAATTTTAGTCATAATCGCAGCGGTTTTAAGCAATTAGCTGCTTATCTGGCTGATCCAGCTTTAGTTATTTTCGAAACCACAGGGGTTTATTCTATTAAGTTAGCTTATTATTTAAGCCAAAATAAAATTAAATTTTGTGAGCTCAATCCGCTGGAAGCAAAAATGATAATGTCATCTTTGCGGCGAAACCAGACAGATGCTAGTGATTCCTTCAAACTAATTACGCCGGCAGCCGTCATTCGTACTAGAAGTCGACATTATATTGATATCCACTATCACTCTTTATGCTTTTTAGCTGTGCAATATCACAAATTAAGCCAAGAGCGGGTTAGAATTGAAAATCAGTTGCGTTCGACGCTAGAGCTGTCTTTCCCTGAGTTAAACGATATTTTTCCCATTATTCGCTCTGTTGTAGCCTTGCAGATAATTCGCAAGTATGCACATCCAGATTATTTAGCTGGTCTGACGGTTAAAGGAATGACTGAACAGCTTTATAGAGTAATCGGTAAAGCTGTTACTAAGAAATTAATTGCCTGCTGATCTTTGGCGACTAAAGCATCATAAAATGACTGCAGCAGGTTGTAGGCATTAGTGAGCAGACAATGCCTTCGTTGACTACCTGCTCTTGCGTCAGGTTGTTTTTGCAATTCCAATTGTAATGCGGATGAATTTTATCGAGCTCCTGGTACTTCTTAAGATACAGTTTCCACGGTGCTTTAAGCAATTTGTATTCTCTGCTGGTCTTTTTGAATTTCTTCATGATCTACACGCGCAGAGAGTTAAGAGAGTGCGTAAGCATTTGTACCATGTGAAAGCGATCAATCACAATCTCAGCGTTGGGAAAGCATGCGGCCAAAAGTAAAACTGCTCAGCAATGTAAGAATAGTCGAAGTCAACATTTTAATAGCAAGTTATGCGTACCTTTTAATAAAAAGAAAGATGTTCAGCAACTCAATACAAAAACTAGTAATTACCATTTTTAGAACTATTAATAATTAGTTTAATGTTAAGTCTCAATATTTAAGGCATATTTATAGCTCATTGCAAAAAAATGAATATAAAAATTACTAAAATAATTTTAAAATATATTAATATAGTTTAAATTAGTCTTATTTACTAAACAATAATCATAGCAAAGTTTTCCACTTAATTCTGAAATTTTAATTTATTGATTATCGTTAACACGATGAATTCTTTTTGTCATGCTCTAATTTAGTCAGTTTAGCCCTTTTTTAATACTAAACCAGTTTTATATAGTGAAAAAATTTAATAAACAATCACTATATTATGCATCTATATATGTATATATTAAGTCACTAATAATAAATATATAAGCATAATATATACAATCAGCTGCTCTAATCTTTATAATATATAGTATATATAATTATTTAGTATAATATTTAGAGCCTATTCAAGTAAATAAACATAATGTCAGTTCAAATATTCCTATAATGATTAAATATATTGTTTACAAGAGAAAAATCATTAAAAATTTACTTTTGGAAATAAATTACTGGGTTTAATTCTAAAAGGTAAATAATTTAGAAAGAAGACTACACGTTGAACAAAAGAAAAATTATAGCAAAGCAAGACAGAGTAAAAACCAATATAGCATATAAATTAGGACTCAGTGCTGCGTCTATTTTACTTGGAAGTACCTTTCTAGCTAGCAGTCAAGTTGTTAAGGCTGATACTGTAATACCAAATTCGCAAGCTGGTCAAAGCAGCGTCAATAATTCATCTAAGAAGAACTCGTTAAATCTTTCAAATGAACAAAATTACTCTATTGGTAGGTCTTATAATAATTCCCAAGATACAACCAATAAAACAAATATAATTAAGCAAAATGATAATAAGACATCAGATAATTTGGCTACAACAGCTAAAACACCTCAATTTTATGATAATGATAAAACAATTGCTAAGACAAAATGGAATAATATTGATATTTCTTTTAACCCCGAAACCAAGGAATTAACAATTTTTGGCGGAACCGAGCAACAGCCAGCTATAATGAAAAATACTATAGATGGCGAAAGCAAACTGTATCCTCTTGAATTCTCTTTGAGTGAAATGGGTTGTAGTAGTCAAGATGTTAAAACAATAATAATTCAGGGAAAAATAAAACTAGAAGGGGGTGCGCAAGGACTTTTTAAAGGACTTCCATATTTAACTAAATTTCAAGGTTTAACTAATTTAGATACTACTGATGTAAACGATATGGCCTTTATGTTTGAGTCTATGAATAGCGTATCAACTCTTGACTTATCAAGCTTTGATACTTCTAACGTTCGTTGGATGAAAAATATGTTTTCGGGATGCAGAGCCTTAACCAGAATAGATTTATCTAGTTTTGATACTTCTAAAGTAGAGTTGATGGAAAGTATGTTTATGGAAAGTTCTGGTATACGTGAACTAGACCTAGGCAATAAGTTTAAATTTGAATCATCTGCTTCCGGACGAGGTGACGGTGATAACATCAATAATACACTACCAGGAAAATGGGTTAACTGGGGTAAAACCAATCATTTGGCTAGAGGAGAAAAAATATGGGATTCTTCAAAAGACTTTTTTACAAAATATCAAGGTGCTACTGATTATGATACCTATGTGCGCTTTGAAAATTTGGCCGCTCCAATTACGGTGCAATATCGCGAGCAAGACGGGCAAGACAAGCATAAGATTGAAGGTATTGAAGATGAAAAGCAATTTGGCAACGTTAACGACAAGCTTATTGATCAAGCTAACCCACAATTTATTACTTCCTTTAAGGAGAAAGAAATTCCTGGTTACAAGTTCGACCATGCCGAAATAAATGATCAAAAAGTAGAGTTAGATCAAGTAACCTACTCTTCAGACCCACAGACTATCACTTTGATTTATACTAAAGTCAAATCAGATAATTCTCATGGTAGCGGCAATACTAATAATTCCTATAATCCAGTAACCCAAACTAAAGGCAGTGACATTAAAGTTAACTATGAAGATGAAAATGGTAATCAATTGGCTCCAACTGAAACATTATCCGGCTATGTGGGTGATGGCTATGTAACTGAAACTAAAGAAATTCAAGGGTATACTTTAAAGGTAAGACCTTTAAATGCTACTGGCTTCTTTAGTAGCCAACCGCAAACTGTTACCTACATCTATAGTAAAAATGTAGCTACGGTTACACCTATTATCAGAACGGTATATCATAATTCATATCTTTATGATCACAATGGAAGCCGTAAAACAGGTAAATATTATAGTGGCACAAGCATTACAACTTATGGTAAGACCTATATTCAAGGTAGAGAATACTATGACTTGGGTAATGATACATTTGTCAAAGTTAACAACATTTCCGGAATCAAACGCAAACTAAAACATAACGCTTATATTTACAATAAAAAAGCTAAACGCGTTAGCACCAAAGTACTAAAGAAAAATAAAAAAGTAAGAGTATATGGCAAAGCCGTTAAGATGCACAATAAGCTGTACTACATCATAGGCAATAACCACTTTGTTAAGAAAGCTAACTTTAGATAATAAAAAATACTTTTCATAAATAAAGAAACCCAATTAGTAGGTGTCGCTGCTAATCGGGTTTCTTTTTGCTTGGCATAATAACTCTTAGTGAGTAAGCAAGCCAGCTTGGCAATTTATTAATCAAATTAACTATTTGTTCTTTTCAAATAAAAGTGTATAAATTATGTTAATAAACTAAAAGGATGTATAATACCTGTAATAAAGTATAAGCTAAATATTAATCATGTATACATTTATTTTATTGTTGAAGAAGGAATAGTAACATGAGGAAGAAAAAGAATTCTAAGCAAGCAGAAACTTCATTAGTGTACTTTAGCATTGCTGCTGCCAGCTTAAGCTTATTAGCCATGACCCCTAAGACAGTCAAAGCCGATGAGACAATGCCTTCATCCCTTACCAAGCAAACTGTTGCTGGTAAAAATTCTGTTAACAATAAAGTTGCTTCTCCTAAATCTACCACAAACAATCAACCAAAAGTTAACACTCCAGAGGAGCCTCAATTTCAAGATTTAGCTCCTAATACTTTTAAATGGGGAAACCTCGACGTCACTTATAGCAACCACGTAGTTACTGTTCCCGGCGGCAGTGTTACTCAACCTGGATCTATGGCCTATATTAATGGCATTAACAAAGATGATATTCAGGAAGTGAAGTTTACTGGTCAATTAAAAGTTAATTCGGCTGCAGAAATGTTCAGGGGCTTACCTAATTTAACTAAAATTACCGGTCTAAAAAATCTTGATACATCTGATACCATTGACATGAGGTACATGTTTGCAAATTGTAAAAATTTAACCAGCATAGACGGCATTGGTGATTTACAAACTCCCAAAGTTACTAATATGCTTTATATGTTTGAAGATTGCGGTAAATTGACTGGCCTGGATTTGTCCGGCTTTGATACCACCAATACACAATATGTAGAAGGCATGTTTCAAGGTTGTGAAAATTTGCAGAGCATTAAGTTTTCACCTAAATTCACAATAGCTAATGTAAACAGTATGAAATTCATGTTTAGTGGGTGCTCCAGTTTAACTGCTCTAGACCTTAGCAAATTTAATACTAGTAATGTTACCAACATGATAAGGGCTTTTGAAGATTGTTCCAGCTTAACCAAGTTAGACTTATCATCCTTTGACACTTCTAAAGTAAACGATATGATGGGTATGTTTACTAATTGTGGTAACTTAAAAGAACTTGATCTCAGCAGTTTCGTCATAGATCCCGGTATTGACAAGGGTTATATGTTAAATGGACTTACTAAATTGAACACCCTTAAACTGGGTAAAAGTACCCATATTAACGAGTCATATCTTGATACTCCAGGAACATGGGTTAATGTTGGCAATGGCACTGAAGACGCACCACAAGCAAACCAGAAATTGAATTCCAATGATTTAGCGTCCCAAGGAATTGATGACACGTATATCCGTCCGGGTGCAGCTATTAAGGCTTTTTATTTAGATACTGATGGCAAGCCTATTGCGGATGAAACAAGTTTAAATGGTAAAATCGGTAACAGCTATAAATTGACACCTAAAACAATTCCAGGTTACGTTATCAAGGAAATTCCCGCTAACGCTACTGGCTTTTTCACTGATCAGCCGCAAAGTGTCAAGTTTATTTATTCCGCTGTTCCCGTATCCGTCCCTTCTACTCCAGCCGCTTCAATCCCAGTCAAAGCCGCGAATGTGATTGTTCATTATCAAGATGAAAGCGGCAATAAGCTTGCACCTGATGCGGTATTACAGGGGAATGTCGGTGATGGCTATATTACCTCTCCTGTAGAAATTGCTGGCTATACGCTAAAAACCAGGCCTGATAATGCTACCGGCTTTTACAGTGATCAAAATCAAGACATTACTTACATTTACACTAAAAATGTTTCTGGTTTAAGTCCTGTTACAAGAACTGTTTTCCACAATTCATATGTTTATGATGAAAATGGCGTCCGTAAAAAGGGTGAGTATTTTGCTGGTGAAACGGTCAAAACTTATAGTACTAAGCTAATTCAATGCAAAAAATACTATGATTTAGGCAATAATGACTTTGTTAAAGCAGTTAATATAACTGGGGTAAACCGTAAATTGAAGCATAATGCTTACATCTACACTAAGAAAGCTAAACGCTTGGGCCGCAAGTTATTGAAAAAGAAATATACGATAACAACATATGGTGGAGCTATTAAAATTAATCATAAGTTATACTATATTGTTGGTAAGAATCGTTATATTAAAAAAGCTAATTTTTAGCAATTTAAAAATAATTAAATAGAAAAGTTCTGGCTCTCTGTCAAATCCAGTTGAAAAAGATTAAACGAAAAGAATCAAACCGTTAATAAACTGTTTGGTTCTTTTTCTTTGCCTTGTTTTCTGTCAATCCGATCCTGGCTAGCAGATTGTGGAAATTGTTGTGGCCAAAAGTTATTCGCTATGCTTTGTTGACTACCTACTCTTGCGTTAGATTGCCTTTGTAGAGTTGTTTTTGTCTTGCATAAAAATTAACGAACCGTTTTAATAAGAGAAGAAAATTTTTAATAACAAAAGGAGTAAAAATGGGACTTAACAAACCACTTTTATTTGCGCTTAGCGATACTAAGCCTGGACCAAAAAACTTAATTACAGACGTTGCCGGAGTTACAGTTGGCCACAAGACAATTGTCACTGATAGACTCAGAACCGGTGTCACTGTAATCAGCCCTTGCCCAGATAACATTTTTCGGGAAAAAATGCCAGCTGCTACACATGTGATTAACGGCTTTGGCAAAAGTACAGGTCTAATTCAAATTAACGAACTAGGTACAATCGAAACGCCTCTGGTCTTAACCAATACTCTCAGCGTTGGCACTGCCTCGACAGCTTTAGTCAAAAGAATGCTGGCCGAAAACCCTGAAATTGGCCTTTCAACTGGCAGCGTTAACCCAATCATTATGGAATGTAATGACAGCTCAATTAATCATATTCGCGATTTGGGTGTCACTGAAGATGACGTTAACGATGCTTTTGTCACTGCTAAAACTGATTTCGCTGAAGGAGGCGTTGGTGGCGGTACAGGTATGCGCTGCTATGAACTCAAAGGTGGTATTGGCTCTGCATCAAGGCAAGTCGAGATTGACGGTAAAACCTTTACAATGGGCGCGCTAGTCATGTCCAATTTCGGTCTTAGCACTGATCTTAATATTTACGGCCATGCTATTGGTAAAAAGTTTGTTGATAACAAGGATAGTAAGGAAAAAGGCAGCATTATCACAATAATTGCTACCGATATTCCGTTTAACTCGAGACAATTAAAACGCATTGCCAAGCGTTCTGGTATTGGCATTACACGCACTGGCTCCTTTAGTGGTAATGGCAGCGGTGAAGTTACCCTAGCCTTTTCTACCGCCAACCGTGTAAGTCATTTCCCTGACCACGAATTAAGCACAATTCAGGCAATTACTGATGACAAAATTGACCGCTACTTTAGGATTACAGTTGATATAGTTAATGAAGCCATTCTCAGTTCTTTGGCTCACGCACAAACAACACCAGATCGTGACGGCAAGCCAATGTTATGCTTAAAAGATGCTCTATTGCAGCTGGACAATGATGAAGAAGCGCTGCAATTACGCTCAGATTTAGGACTTTAATTAGATACCGGTAACATTAATTCTCATTATTCTGCAGTGTTATAATTAACAGATAATGTTAGCGATTGCAAAGGAGAGTTAATATGACACCTTGGTGGAAAAATGCAGTAATTTATCAAATTTATCCCAAGTCCTTCCAAGATAGCAATGGGGATGGTATCGGAGACCTACCCGGCATTATTAGTCACTTGGATTATTTACAAAAATTGGGGATCGATGCAATTTGGCTTTCGCCAATTTATCAATCTCCCGGCGTCGATAATGGCTATGATATTGCTGATTATGAAGCAATTGATCCGCAATATGGCACTATGCAAGACATGGATAAGTTGATTAGTGAGGCTAAAAAACGCGGCATTCGGATCATTATGGACTTAGTTGTTAATCATACTTCTGATCAACACCAGTGGTTTATTGAAGCACGCAAAAGTAAAGATAATCCTTACCGGGACTTTTATATCTGGCGTGATCCTGTTGCTGGCCATGAACCCAATGATTTAAAATCTGACTTTTCAGGTTCTGCTTGGCAATTTGATGATCAAACAGGCCAGTATTACTTACACTTTTTTGCCCCGCAACAACCAGATTTGAATTGGCAAAATCCGCAATTACGGCACAAAATATACGATATGATGAACTTCTGGCTTGATAAAGGCATTGGCGGTTTCCGGATGGACGTAATCGAACTGATTGGCAAGGAACCTGATCGTAAAATTCGCGAAAATGGTCCACAACTTCATCATTATATTCAGGAAATGAACCAGGCTGTTTTAGCTAACCGCGACGTAGTCACTGTTGGCGAGACTTGGAGTGCCGACCTTGACAGCGCCCGCAAATATTCAGATCCCGCTCGGCATGAACTCTCTATGATTTTTCAGTTTGAAGATCAAAATATTGATAAACAACCGGGAAAGCCAAAGTGGGATCTCAAGCCGTTTAAAGCCAGTGATCTTAAAGAAGTCTTGCTTAAATGGCAGACACAAATAGATTATAACCATGGTTGGAACAGTTTGTTTTGGGAAAATCATGATATTCCCCGTGTTATTTCACGTTGGGGTGATGACAGTAAATACCGCGTACAATCTGCCAAAATGTTTGCCATTGCCTTACATTTAATGCGTGGTACACCATATATTTATAATGGTGAAGAAATTGGTATGACTAACTGCCCGGTCAAAGATATTTCAGAAATTGAAGACCTCGAGAGTATCAATATGTATAATGAGCGAATCAAGCAAGGTTATACCAAAGAAGAACTTATCAGGTCAATCAACGCCAAAGGACGCGACAATGCCCGCAGACCGATGCAATGGTCAACAGCTAAAGCTGCTGGCTTTACTACTGGTAAGCCTTGGCTGGCACTTAATCCTAATTATCAGGATATTAACGTTCAAGCTGCTTTGGCGGACCCACAATCAATTTTTTATACCTATCAAAAACTCATTAAATTACGTCATAAAAACGAAATTATCACTAATGGCAGCTTTACACCTGTTCTTGCAAGTCCTAATGTCTTGGCATATTATCGTGAACTTGCTGGCGAGCGCTGGTTAGTCGTTGCCAATTTGACTGGTAGTGCCGAACAGTTTTCTGCACCAGATAAAATTGACCAAGTTTTAATCAGTAACTATAATGCACCGCAATCACTTAACAACATTAACTTAAGGCCATATGAAGCCTTTGCCATGATTGTAAAATAATAATGGAAACTTTATTTATGTGAAAATAACCTCCAAAATTTATCCTAAATTTGGGGGTATTATTGTGGCTAAATTATCGAAATAAGATTTAGCAATTAAATAAAACTGTCACTGGTGAAACTTTGCCGTCACTTTGCCGTCACTTTACCACAAATAGGGCTTTGAATTCAGTTTCACAACCTATTATCTAAAATAATATTTCCGTCAAATAAGTCAGCTGTTTCTTTTTGTAGATGATGTGTTACTAAAACAACGGTTTTATTTTTCTGAGCTAAAATCAACTTTTCCAAGGAAATGCTGGCCGCTTTATCTAATGATGAAGTCGCCTCATCAAAAAGATACACTGGTGTATCACGCAAAAGTGCCCGTGCAAGTGCAATTCTCTGCTTTTGCCCACCAGATAAATTAGACCCCTGATTTGCCAGTATCGTGTTGACGCCAGCTGGAAGATGGGCAATTATTTTATCAATGCCACATGCTGCAATGACCTGGTTTAGCTTTGCAGGAGCAACCTTTTGCCCCAAAGTTAAATTCCATTTTAAACTTGCCGCGAAAATATAGGGCGTTTGTTCGACATAAGAAATTACTCGATGCAACTGGCTGTCAGTTATTTTAGCATAGTCTATGCCACCCAATTTAAGCGTACCAGTATAATTTTTTAGCAGACCACTAATAATATTAAGCAGTGTTGATTTGCCTGCAGCAGAATCACCGAGCAAGAGGTACTTTTTCCCTTCTTCAATAGTTAAATTCAGATTGTCTAAAATTGGTTGGTTCTTCCCCTGATATGTATATGAAAGACCCTTAATTTGAATTTGACTGGCAGCAATTTCAGTTTTTTGATCAGGTTGCGTGACCGTTTTAATATTTGCCAGCTTATCCATAATTGGTTTTAGTGATCTAAATTCCTGCCAGTTAAAGCTAATACCGCTTAATTCGGCAAAAATTGTACCAGCAAAATATTGCGCACCACTAATAGTTCCCACCGGGGTAAGATGCCGCAAAATTAAATAACCGCTTTGAGCTAAAACAACTACTTGACTTAAATAAGCAATACAATTGGTAAATGATTGAGTGAACCCAGCTGCCTTAACGTAATCAACAGCATTTTTCTTTACATCTTCAGATCCCTGATTAATTCTTTTAATAATTACTTGGGGTAAATTTGCTAAAAATAAAGTATTGAAGCCATTCAGGACATCATTAATTTTATTAACCAACCGTTCTTGCGCATGGGAGAATTCAAGGGAACGTTTAGATAACCATTTTGAAAACAAATTAGGTACCACTGCCATAATTGCAGTTAAGATAACAACAGTGGCAAGTAAGCTGACCTGAAAATATGCTAAAGTGACTGCTCCCAGCAAGATTTCGCTAATTTGTTGCACAATCATCATCAAGTCGTCTACGCCAAAGTCATTAATCGTGTTAATATCATTCGTTAGCCATGATGCGTAAGTTGCAGTAGTTTGCTGATGAAAAGACTGATAATCCGATTGGGACAACTTTTGTGCTACATCCTGCCGAATCAGCAGGTCAATTTGCTGCTTTAATTTAGCTTTATTGACTGAAATTAAGTAGGTAAAGACTGCATACATGATATAGGCAATAGCCATAATTGTAACCCAAATAAAAAATAGCCGTGCATGCAGTTTGGTGACCTGAGTTAGGGCATTCGCACTGGCAATTCCTGCAAGTGTTGAAAAGCCGGAATTAATAACAGTTAAGGCAATTACTATACTAATTTGCCACTTAGCTCTTTTAAAATATTTGATTAAAGGCATATTCCTCCTAATTTTTTATTTTTTATTAATATTTTTAATTAATAATATTACTTTTTTCATTTTTACTCAAGCTTATCTAGCATTAATTTTAGCTTGTCCTGCCTCTCAACTACGAAATTGGCAACACTCTACCAGTAGTCGAGGTCCAGCAAACTAATGAACGTTTATAGTTAGGCAACTTTCAGAACTGTTTTTATATAAAAAACCAAGTCATATTACTGGCTTGGTTATTATTTTATAGACAAGTTAATTATAATTTAATAAAGAAGTTAAAGGGATAGCTCGACATTAGTAAGATTAATTTTTGAAAAACAATTGAAAATAACCTTCTTAATTTATACGCAAGCCTATTTTTTAACTTCTGCTCGGTATAACTCTGCCGTTTTGGCATCAAAGGCACACATAATAACTTCAATTTGATAATCAGAATGCTCTAGGAGCCAATCATGCACGGCTGCAAAAGCAATATGGGCGGCTGGTGCAGCAGGAAAACCGTAAGCTCCAGTAGAAATAGCCGGAAAAGCAATGCTATGCAGATTATGATCTTTAGCTAAATCTAACGAGTTTATGTAACAGTCCTTTAATAACTCATTATCTTGCTTAGAACCTGAATAAATTGGTCCCACAGTATGAATGACAAATTTAGCAGGCAGCTGATATCCTTTGGTAATCTTAGCCTGACCTGTTTCACAGCCATGAAGCTGCCTGCACTCGGCCAGCAGTTCTGGTCCAGCTGCCTGGTGTATTGCACCATCAACGCCCAAGCCACCTAATAAAGACTTGTTTGCGGCATTAACAATTGCATCTATAGTTAATTTAGTAATGTCGCCTTGAATAATTTTGATATTTTCCATAAGCATAGCCTCTTTTTATTTCATTCTAAACCTAAAAAGATTTTTTAACCAAACAAAAAAATGCGATTCCTAAGAGCCGCATTTTTCTAATCCTTACTAAGTATATCCTATAAATTGATATTTTTACTAATCTGGATTATTATCATTATCTTTTTTAAAACTTCATTGTTCAGCTTTATTCAATATTTAAGCAGGAACAGCTCTGGCTGCCCTCTTTTCTTGGTCAACTGCGGCCATCAACAATTGATCTGTGAACCCAACGTGAGTTCCCGATTTCTTTTCAATTATTATCTCATCAAAATCCACACTATTTGTAACTATAACAGGAACTACTGTATCATATCCTGCTTTCTGTATTTTAGCCCGATCAAAAGTTTCCAGTAAATCACCTTTTTCCACTTTTTGACCGTCCACAACTTTTGAGGAAAAATACTTTCCAGAAAGATTAACAGTATCTATTCCCAAATGAATAAGTAACTCTACACCATTTTCTGATTTTAAACCAATAGCATGTTTAGTTGGGAAAACCGAAACAATTTTGCCGGCAAATGGAGCACGTACTTCATCATTATCTGGCATAATTGCTATACCTTTACCAATTGTTCCAGCCGAAAACACATCATCTTTAACTTGATTTAGTTCAACGACAGTTCCAGAAACAGGAGCATTAATACTTTCGTCCTTTACTTCCGTCAACTGAACCTGCTTTTTATTATCATCACCAGAAGTTACCTTATCGCCCCAAATAAAAGTAATAATAAATGCAATGACAAATGCTGCAATAAGTGATAGGCAAAAACCTATAAAACTAAAATTAATTCCAGCCTTTTGATCAATGAACATTGGAATACCAAAGATACCACCTGAGGCAAAACCACCAAACATTTTTGCATTTGCAATAGCAGCGATTGCCCCGCCAAAGGCAGAACCAATAGAACCAAAAATAAATGATTTTTTATGTGGTAAAGTGACACCGTAAATGATTGGTTCAGTAATACCTAAGAAACCAGAAATAATAGCCGGCCAACCAACTTCTTTAAATTTAACATCTTTAGCTTTAATAACCATTGCCAGTGCTGCACCGGTTTGTCCAAAAACTGTACAATAAAGCATGGCATTAATTGGATCAAAACCCTTAGTAGCAATATTATTTAAAAAGATCGGAATAAATGCCCAGTGTAATCCCATTAATACTACTGCTTGCCAAATTCCTGCTAAAACAAATCCAGCTAGTACGCTTGCACGAGCATAGACCCATAGCACAATGCTGGCCAGGCCTTGACTAAGCCAGGACGTAATCGGTCCAACTACTAAGTAAGTAAGCGGTACGGAAACAGCTATTGTTATTAAAGGTGTAAAAATCAGTTTGAGAGAAGCTGGCAAATATTTATTCAAAAACTTATATAAAATAGAAGCAAGCCAGACCGCTACAATTGCCGGTATTAATGTCTGCGGATAACTCATCAAGACTACGGGTATACCTAAAAAATCAATACTTTGCTTTGCCTGATAGGCTGCCACTAAAGCCGGATAACATAGGGCTCCACCAATCACAGCTCCAACAAATTCATTTATCTTAAACGCCCTTGCTGTAGAAAAACCAACCATTATTGGTAAAAAGTAAAATAGAGCATCTCCTGCAGCATTTAAAATCAGATATGTACCACTTTTGGCACTAAGAGCATGCAGTACAGTTAGTAAAACCAAAAAGCCTTTTAATACACCTGCGGCAGCTAAAGTTCCCAAAAAAGGTGTAAATATTCTGGTTAGCAGTTTAATAAACCGGTTAAAAATATTAGTATTACCCTCTTCATTATCAGAAGTTTTCTCTTTAATATTTGTATCTAATAAAGGTATGATTTGATCATAAATATCTGCAACATTATTACCAATGATAACTTGATATTGACCACCTGCATGTGCTACTCCCATTACACCATTTAATTCTTTAATGGCCTCATCATTTGCTTTATTTTCATCCTTTAATTTAAAACGCAAACGAGTAACGCAGTGGATTAAACTACTGATGTTACTTTTACCGCCAACTAGTTCAACTATTTGGTCAGCTAGTTTTTTATCCCTTTCGATTGAACGCGACATTTTTATTTTTCCTTTCTTTATATTGGAATAATCTTTATTGCTATTAATGTATTTCATTAATGACTCATAGTATTGGTTAACATCATTTCCTATTAAGATTTGCAGTTGCTGTTCAGTAAAATTAAACTCATATATTTCTGGAATTTGTTGCAGCTCAGAATCAACAACTTTTCTTGGGTCCTTTAAAAAAAGTCTGATTCTAGCTACACAGTGAAAAGCTTCTGCAATGTTGTTTTTACCACCAACCGCTTTCAAAATAGCTTGAGCTACTTCTTCATATCTGTTCATTAACATCACTTTCTGTGAAATTTACTCTATGAATATGTATTGTCAAAAACATTATTTCATCCTCCGAAGTTTTGTAATCATAGTCTGATAAAATAATGCCCGCAATTCGCTGTGCAATGATATATTCTTTATGGTAACTATGCACAATCATGTTATATAAATCTTTATCAAGGGGTAACTCTTGTACTTCATTCTTTCTTATTCTCTGAATAAAAAATTTTAAGTGAGTTACCAAGCGATAGTAAGATACAGATTGAGGGTTGATACTTTTATTAAGCATTTGTTCAATAATTTTTATGAACCTGTTGATTAACTCGATTGTACCTTCCGTATTTTCTAGAGAATCACCTTCTTCTGCGGTAATCAAATGCATAGCAATATTAGTTGCTTCATCATCAGGAAAAACTAACCTAGTTTTTTTCGTCAAATAATTTAAAACGCGTTTGCCTATCTGAAATTCATCCGGATACGTTTGCATAGTTTCAAGAGTCAGCTTATTTTGGATCGGAATTCCCCTTTTTATACGTTCTACAGCAAATTGCAAATGGTCAGGTAATGAAATATAGATATCATCACTCATTTGTTTTCCAGAACTGGCAGCAGTTTCAGAAATAATATGATCAGATAATTCAATATATTGCGGTTCGATTTGAGCTAAGGTTTCACTAATTGAATTTGTTACTTCTTTATTTTTAGGATAAAAACATTTTTCAATTTTTTCTGGAGGTATAGTCTGTCCCGCCTTACGTTGAAACGCAATACCTGCGCCTAATGCTACTATCGTTTGACCATGATTATCTTGTGCAACTACAGCATTATTGTTTAGTACTCTTTTAATTACGATCAAGATATTCACGCCTTTCAAAAAAAGAGCAAGACCAAAAGAGCCAAAATATAGTTCAATATGGTCTTGCCAACTTAATGTAACAATCCGATGATTTATTTCAATTTTAGTATAGCATATTTGAAATCGATTTCAGTTGATGACTTAAATATGATTATTATTTTAGTCTAATTAAGTTAATCTTTATTAATAACAACTAGTCCATCTTCCGTAATTGGTAACAACTTTAACGTATTATTCTGGATTTTACCATCCATTACAGTATGTTCTTTCAAATCAATTAATTTACAGTGGTCCACTTTTAATCCTAACTGAGAAAAATTAACAATACCTGCTATCGGCAGATAAATAAAAATATAATGACTTGATTCCGCTACCCTAACTGAAGAATTATCTTTAATGCCTTGTTTAAGAGGTTCCAATCCCTCTGGAGCATATTTTAAAATGAAGTTTTTCAGAAAGCCCATATCTTTTGCCCCGCGAAATTTCAAACAATCACGCCAATCATATGGTACTAACTGAACATTAAAGTTAGGTTCAAGTTTCTGTTCCGGTCTAACTGTATCATTCCAAGGCCAAATACCGAATGTACCATAGCCCAATCCTGCATCTGCACCCGATAATACAGCTCTCCACGCTGCTTTTCGCACTTCAAAAGCACTATAACGTTCAGGTGTAGGTGCATTCATTTTAGTTAGCCCTTCATAACAGAGTTCAGTGTCTATAATAGGACCCTGAAAATCTTGAGAGCCACGTAAAGAAAGCGGAATTGTAAAAGCAGTATTCTGACCCGTATAACCATGACCTGATTGATAACTGTAAAAATCAATTTGTTTAACAAATTCTTGCGGTAAATCATGACTTTCACCATTAATATGAAATGTAAACAGGCCATCAGGATCTGCTGCTTTTACTGCTTTTAGCACTTCCCTATAATATTTAGTTGCAATTGACGGATCTTGCTTACCATTATCTGTAAACCCAACATCTCCACTTATGAACCAAATTGGGTTGAATTGTTTAAATTCCTTAACTACATAGGTCACATAGGGCTCAATTTGGTCAAAAGGCATCGTATTATTTTTAACAAATTTACTCATCCATGTTCCTGGAACATAATTCCCCCACAATAGAACTAATGCCGGGGTCATTCCCCTTTCTTTCATTTCTTGGAGCATGTTTTTAGCGTTATTAAAATACTTTTTATTTATTTCTGCAAAATTATATTCATAACTGCCATTATCATACTCAGTAACTGCGAAAGGTTCTCTATTTGGTAATGGTGCACTTGAATCCCACTGCCGCAATGTATTAATCTGAATGACATTGAAACCTTCTGATTTGCGAGTATCAAGATAATAACGCCAATCAGGCATTTCAATGCTGCTAAATGCACCCCAGCAAGTGTCTGCTAAGTAAAAAAATCGTTTATCATCATTAAATAAATATTTACCTTTTGCCTTTAACATGATTTCCTCCAATAATTTATTAATTATCTAAAATTGTGTCACAGTCACCATACCAATACGCTGCAACTTTATCTTGTATTGGATCAAAATAATCCGGTGTAACATTGATATATTTACATGCTTCAGCAAGTATCGGTACAACATCGGCTCGCACTCCAGCCATGTGATGAATATATGGCCCGTAAACATACTTGGCTTCAAACCTGTTAAGATCTTTAAATTCAAACCAGGCATATGTTCCCTGTTCATAAGGACCAGAACACGTTTTAGCATTCCCTAAGAGCAGTGAATATTTTCCGTGATCGCCATCAAACCTTACTAAAGTATACGTGCCATCCTTGACCTCAAATGCAGCTGAACCAGGATAATCAAAAACGAAGTGTGAAGGGGGCAGAACCGGACGGTTCTTGGCAGTTTGAAAAGCAAAGGTGCCCAAATGTTGTAACAATTCACCATTTTTATTTTCAGGGTGGCGACAGTTAACGTCTGCAAACAATGCTTTTTCGTCCCCCAGAGTTGCTGATTCTACCAATACTTCTGAAATAGCGCCATTAATATCCGTTTCACATGTTACTGGCATTCCTTCTGTTTGTAGTAACGCCTCAGAAGCGTATGGCAAAATACCTATTTCACGCTGCAATTCAGTCCAACATTGAATAGTCCCGCAATTGCAGCCATATTGCTTCATTTTATCCTGCATAGCCAGTTTTAGAGCTGCAACTTTAGTAAAGTCTTCTTCCTTAATTTCAATGTCAGCCCATTTTCTAAAAATTTTCTTAGTTTCAGCAATACGTGAATCATTATTTTCAATCAGATCATTCATATAGGAAGTAAGCTCTCCTAATGGAATAGGTGAAAGCTGAATGCCAAATTTTTCCAACAGTTCACCCTCATTTACAATTACTGACCAAAAATCAAACGGCCTAGGACCGATCTGTAAAATTCTGGTATTTTTAAACGTCTTTACTACGTTGCATACCTTAATAAAATCAATTACTCCTTTACTAAAAGTCGGATCAGAAATATCACTATTTCTGATGTATGTAAAAGGAACATTGAAATGTCTTAGAACTTTACCAATTGCGAATAAGCCGCATTGTGTATCTCTCTGCCGTGAACCATCTGCTGCCGGAGCTTCATCCTTAGGTCCCCAGAGAAGAACAGGAACATCAAATTTTGCGGCCAAACGAGCGACTTCATATTCAGTACCAAAATTTTCATTCGCTATAAACAGACCGTCAATATTGGCTTTCTTAAATTTTGCTGTAATCTTTTCCAATCCCTTATCATCATAAAGAAGTCCATCAGCATTCACTTCTTTGATATCAACATAATTCACCCCTAACTCATCTAACTTTTTACGCGTTTTATCAGCAAACTCAATGGCGGCAGTTGCTGAAAAAATGTTTCTGCGAGTTGGAACAAATCCAATTTTTATTTTTTGCAAGCCTTGTTTACTTACCATCAAAAATAGCCTCCTAATTTATTTATATTGTGTATTCGCTTACAAAGCAAAATATAAACTAAACTAGTAGACTATTCAATACTTCATTTACTTAATTAAGCTAAACTACATTTTTTTATAATGACTTTCTTTTAACCAATCTGGTTGAAATAAAACATTTTTGGGGCAACCAATTTCGATCCGCAACTTTACTTTGCAACTGATTAATGGTTTGACTGATTATTTGGGTGATCGGAACATGTATCGTGGTTAATTCCGGTGTAACCATTGTATCTTCAAAAATATCATCAAAACCCATGATTGCAATATCTTCAGGAATTTTTATCCCTCTTTGTGTAAGTTCTTTTAATAAGCGCAAAGCCATATAATCATCTTCGCAAAATAATGCATCCGGAATTTTTTTGCCTAAACGCAAAAATTCAGGTAAATCACCCATTAGTTTGGTAGGGTTCAGACTATAAACAAATTCAGGTGGGATATCAATTTTTTCTTCTTTTAGTGCTCTTCTAAATCCTGATCTTCTTTGTAAAAAATTAGAAATAATGTGGTTAGAAGCTACGTAACCTATTCTATGATAGCCTTTTTCTAAAATATACTTGCCAGCCTGATAAGCTCCTTGAAAATTGTCTATTGACACAAAATCAGCATTTACGTTTTCAAAATAATTATCAATAAAAATCACGTTTTTTAGGTTTTTGTTTAATAATTCAATTTGATTCTTATTCAGATCAGTTGCTAAAACAATCGAGGCCTTTGATTGCGATAAGGCCTTATTTTTGTTTAAGTCATCGTGCAAATGATTTATATCTAATTGTACTATTTGAACCTGACCGCCAAAGCCGCCAACATTTTGAGTTAATTTAGAAACCAAAGCATCAAAAAAAGGTAAGCTGGCATAACTACGATTCATCATTCCAGTTTTATCCCGAATGATTATCAAGCTAATACTGGCTAATTTGCGCACTCCGCCTCTTTTATGTTTACGTAATGGCTCATATCCATGATCCTTAATCACTTTAAAAATTTTTTTCCTTGTCTCTTCACTCACGCCTGGCTTCCCATTTAACGCAAAAGACACAGCAGCTTTAGAGACCCCTGCCATTTTAGCAATGTCGCTCATTTTTAGATTCAAAAAAATCATCTCTTTAACATCTAATTTTACTAACTTAAACTAAACTAACTAATCAGTGCAACTAAATTAGATATAAACATGATAACCTATTATTGTAAGCAATTACAAGTATTTATTAACTAATGAGGTGTTTTTATGGATAAACTTGAATTAAAAAAGAAAGCTGTTGAACTTCGTAGAAGAACGTGGCAGTTAATTTACAATCACCAAAATGGTCATACCGGTTCTGATTTATCCTGTACTGATATTTTAGTCGCTTTATATTATGAAGTAATGAATCAAAATGCGGAAAATATTGGCGAAAAAAATATTGATACATACATTCAAAGTAAAGGACACGCAGTAGAAATCTGGTACGAAATATTAGCGGATAAAGGCTATATTGAACGTGGTGATCTTGAAAAGAGATATTCAACCTTTAACAGCCCTTATATTGGTCATCCTACAACTGAAGTTAAAGGAATGGAGTTTCATACAGGTTCTCTTGGTCATGGATTAGGTTTAGGTGTTGGAGTCGCCCTTGCAGCTAAAATGAACCAATCTAGTAAACATGTTTACGTTTTAATGGGCGATGGTGAGCAAGCAGAAGGATCTGTCTGGGAAGCAGCAATGGCTGCAGGAAACTATAATTTAGACAACTTAGTGGCTATTATTGATCATAATGACTTACAAATTTCAGGCACTACCGATTCTGTAATGCGTTCCAATCCGTTAAGTGATAAATATTTAGCGTTTAACTGGGATGTTGCAGAAGTTAACGGCAATAACATGAATGACTTAGTCAATATTTTAACCAAACCAAATAACACTAATAAACCACGCTTGATTATCGCTAATACCGTTAAAGGCAAAGGCATTTCGATGGCTGAAAACAGAGCAGATTGGCATCATAAGATTCCAAGTACAGCTGAATACAAAGAAGGGCTAAAAGAATTTGACGCACAAATGGAGGCTTTAAATAATGACTAAGTTAGATGAAAAATTAACTGCAAATACAGTTATTGCTCAAACATTAGATCAGGCAACAATTACAGATCCTAATCTAATAGTTATCACTTGTGATTCCCGTGGTTCAGCCGGTTTAGTGCCATTTACTAACACTCATCCCGACAGAACTATAGAAATGGGCATAGCAGAGCAAAATGCGGTAACAGTTGCCGCCGGAATGGCTCATGAAGGCAAACATCCCTATGTTTTTTCTCCAGCATCTTTTCTGGCAATGCGGTCAATCGAACAGGTAAAAGTTGACGTGGCATTTAATCGCAATAATGTCAAGCTAATTGGTATTTCAGGCGGTAATTCATACACTTGGCTGGGTAACACTCACCACTCTCTTAATGATGTAGCAATCACTCGAGCAATTCCCGATCTTGAAGTTTATCAACCATGTGATAAATACCAAATTCGGGCATTATTTAAATATCTGTTAAATTCCGATAAGCCAGCATATGTTCGTATTGGTAAACGCAAGCTTGACAACGTTTATCAGCAAGACTTCGAGTTCGTTCCTGGTAAAGCTAAAGTAATCCGTTCTGGTAAAGACGTGTGCTTAATTTCCACAGGTGAGACTTTATACTTTGCTCTTCAGGCTGCTAAAGAACTGGCTAACGATAATATTAATGCAGCAGTAGTTGACCTTGCTTCTATTAAGCCGCTTGATACTGAAATGATTGCTAAATTAGCACAGAATTTTGACTATCTGGTTACTGTCGAAGAGCACGATGTTATCAACGGTATTGGTGCCGCAGTAGCTTGTGAGGCAGCTAAATATGGTCATACTAAACTGAGAATTTTAGGTTTCCCAGACGAACCTGCTATTCAAGGAACACAAGACGAAGTCTTTCACTACTACGGTGTAGATACTGCGGGTATTAAGCAATCAGTCAAAGATTTTTTGTCAGAATAGAAGCTGGTAATTATATGCCTGAAAAATATATTTTAACTATTGATCAGAGTACCCAAGCAACTAAATTAATTCTTTTTGACCAGCATATGCAACTGGTTTGGAAAGCAAATTTACCGCATAAACAAATAGTTAATGATCAGGGATGGATTAGTCACGATTTAAATGAAATTAAGAATAATCTCAATGAGCTTTTCAAGATGGTGCTAAAAAGAATAAGCCCCGATCAACTCGCAGGGCTAGCAATTACTAATCAGCGTGAATCAGCTGCTGCCTGGTCAAAAAAGACTGGTAGTCCTCTTTGCCCTACAATAGTGTGGCAGGATAATCGAACAGAAAAATTGATAAAACGTATTTCATATCCTGAATTAGTTAACACTGTCAAAACAAAAACTGGCTTAGCCCTTTCACCCTATTTTACAGGTGCAAAATGGGGCTGGATGCTTTTAAATGAGCCTAGAGTTATTCAAGCACACCAAGACAATGACCTATGTCTAGGGACTATGGACAGCTGGTTAATTTACCAATTAACTAACGGAAAAAGCTTTAAAACCGAGCCCTCAAATGCGTGTCGCACTCAATTAATGAATGTCCATACAGGAACTTGGGATAAAGAATTAGGAGAAATTTTTGGTATTGAATTGGATGATTTACCTGAAATAGTAGATTCAAATGCTTATTTTGGTGACACAGACTTATTTGGCTTGCTGGACCAACCAATTCCCATAATGAGTGTTTTAGGTGATTCACAAGCAGCTTTATTTGCTCAGGGCTGTTTTAATCCCGGCGATTTTAAAGTTACTTTTGGTACAGGCTCCTCCGTTATGTTAAACATCGGGCAAAAACTACCAGACAATATCAATAATAAATTAAATACTTCTATTGCTTGGTCCCTTAATGGCAAGCTCTCGTACGTAATTGAAGGCAATATTAATTACGCAGGAGCTTGCATTACATGGCTAAAAGATAATTTGAATTTAATCAAGTCTCCAGAAGAAACAAGTAATTTAGCTCTTAGTGCCAATCCTAACGATCGCACTTATCTTATCCCAGCATTTGCTGGATTGGGTGCCCCATATTGGAAACCTAACATGAAAGCAGCGTTTGTAGGAATGACCTCTTCAACTGGTAAAAATGAACTTATAAAAGCCACGCTAAATTCCTTAGTTTACCAGATTGTAGATATCCTTTCTGAATTCAAAAAGCTATTTCCTCATGTCAACCATGAAATTTATACTGATGGGGGAATGATTCACAATCAGTATCTAATGCAGTATTTGAGTAACATTGCTCAAAGAAACGTTAAAACTGCCGCAATTTCAGAGCTCAGTGCTCTCGGTAGTGCAATTAATGCAATTCATTATTCTAAAGAAATAAATTATTCAACTATTTATACTCCAAAAATGGATCAGTGTGACTCTGATTTTTATATCCAAGAATGGCATAATTGGATTAACAAACTTGCCTAACTATTATTACAAATTTAATGTTAATGACCACTTAATGATTTCATAAAATATTACCACACAAAAAAATGCGACTCTTAAGAGTCGCATTTTTCTTACTAAGTCCTAGCCCTTTTCTGCACCAGCAGTAATACCGTTAACGTAAAACTTCTGCATGAAGACGAATAAGATCGTAATTGGAATAGCGATAATCACACAACCAGCAACAAACTCCGCAAAGTACGCGGTAGCATTGCCTTTAGTGTTGTGCACCATGTTATAAAGTCCGTACGCAATTGTGTATGTTTTAGGATTGCCAGAGGTTGACAAAATAATTCCCGAGAAAATAAAGTCAGTCCACGGACCAATAAAGGCTGTTAAAGCAGTGTAAACTATCATAGGCTTAGCTAATGGCAAATCAACGTGCATGAAGATTTGCCATTTAGTGGCCCCATCAATTTCAGCAGCTTCATCTATTGAAAATGGTACCGTGTCAAAGAAGCCTTTAGCAACGTAGAATCCCAGTCCGGCTCCACCGACATACACCAGTAGCAGGCCACCCAGATTTAACATGTTTAAGCCCTTTAAAATGTAATAAAGAGCAATCATTGACATAAACCCAGGAAACATTCCTAAGACCAGTGCAATCTGCATGAACGGCTTTCTAAACGAAAAGCGTAACCGTGATAAAACATAAGCAACCGAAATCGTTAAAAAAGTAGAAATGATCATTGAAAGTATAGAAACGATCAAGGTGTTAATAATCCAGCTGACTAGTGGATACTGCGAATTAGTAAAAATACCAATGTAGTTGTCAAAAGTGAATTTGTCAGGCCAAAAAGTTGAAACAAATCCCGTATCATTATAGGAAAAACTGGCTAATATTATCCAGATAATTGGTAAAATCCAAACTACAGCCAAGATAATCAATAATAGGTAACGAAAAATGAGTGAAAGGCGTTTTTGATTTTGATATGATTTCATTTTTAGCCCTCCTTAAAAGCATTGGTATGACGGTATGCAATTAATGAAAATACCGCACTAATAATAAAGATGAGGATACCCAAGACCGCTGACGCATTGTAGCGCTGCTCCTGACCAAAGGTTAAGTTGTACAGCCACGTTACCAACAGGTCGGTAGAACCCGCACCATTATACTTGTTATTCATTGGTGCTCCTCCAGTTAACAGGAAGATCACGTTAAAGTTATTAATATTACCAATAAACTGTTGAATAAGAGAAGGTGCCATCACAAATAATATTTGTGGAAAAGTAATTGATTTGAATACTTGTAACGCATTAGCACCATCGATTTTAGCAGCTTCAATTTGATCAGTTGGCAAGTTTTGAATAATCGCAGTTGAAACCAACATTGAAACCGGGATACCGATCCACATATTAACAATAATAACTGTTATTCGTGCTACCAAAGGTGATGCTTGACTGTCAATAAAATGTAACGGATGAGAAATCCAGCCGATATTCATTAAGATATTGTTGAGCGCGCCCTGATAGTCTAAGAACTGAGCCATCATTAATAAAGAAACAAACTGAGGTACTGCCCAGACAATCACAAAGATTGTCCGCCAGAAACCTTTATGTTTTATTCCTTTAGATTCAATCAACAAGGCAAGCAAAACTCCAAAAAAGAATGTTGTGGCCGTAGCGGCTACCGCCCAGACGAGTGTCCAGCCCAAAACTGGGAAGAACGTGCCTGAGAGGTCACCACTAAGGACATTGCCAAAAGCTTGAAATCCTGTCCAAGAAAAGGCAATTGGGTGTTGCCGGTTATAGTTGGTAAATGCCATTGAAATCATAAAGATTGTTGGCAAAATGGTAAAGCAGAGAATACCGATGATTGGAAAAGTCATCAGAGTATCATGCAAACGAGAATCAAACAAGTTTGCCAGTTCTTCTTTATTGGTTAAAATGTGTTTGCCATCCCGCTGGAGCACATAATTTTTTCTGGTAGAGCGCAGATTGACAATGTATAAGTAAACCATTGCAATACAAATAATAATTGCCAGTAATCCAAACAAAAGAATCAAAACGGAGTTTGAAGGCTGCTTGGTAATATAAACGCCTTGTGCGTTATCATAAACAACCTTTTTATTTTTTATTGGTCCCAAACTTGACAACATACTAATTGCCGATATGCCACTAAAAACAAACCAAGCAATAAAGGCCACTTCTGCCAGCAATAATGCGATACCTTTTACCCATTGCTTATTTGCCAAAGCATTGGAACCCATAAAAAAGAATGATAATTTGGTGGCAATATTGCCTTTAGACCATACTTCCTTAAAGGTTGCCTCAGGTGCCGCATGTTTTTTCTTTCTAAACATAATTCTTCCTCTTCTTGAACAAAAAGGTTGGGCACTACTTGTCCAACCTTTAAGTATTTTAATTAACTATTTCTTTGATGAGTGCTTAGCTAATTTATCAAGTTGTGCTTTATATTGATCAGGTTTAACTTTACCATCATATGCACCATTGATTAGAGGAGGAACATCGTTCCAGAAGACAGACATTTGTGGTAATTTCGGCATCAAGACTGAATTGCCAGGTTTAGACATTTCAATTACCGCATCAGCAACTGGATCGTTCTTAATTACTGAATCATTAACTGCTTCCTTAAGAACAGGAATTTGACCAGCTTCTTTGTGAGCAATTAATTGTGACTTTTTATCTGTGATAAATGCTGCTAATTGTGATGCAGCCTTAGGACTCTTGGTATGAGCATTGACAGCGAACCCTTCGATTCCCAAAAAGGCCTGCATTTGTACGTTCTTGCCACCGACATTAATCATTGGGTACTTAGCAACAGCAAAGTTCTTACCTAAAATTTTCTTAATGTTAGCTGCATTCCAAGGACCATCCAAGATGGCTTGAGCGTTGCCCTTCTTCAATTGGTTCAAAGCATTAGAAGTCTGCATTACGCCCTTATTATTCTTTTGCTCTGCAAACCACTTCAATGCGTTAACACCTTTAGCAGAATTAAAGGTTGAACCCTTCAAATCTTCACCACTGTCACCATAAAGCTTTGTACCAGCAGAGAAGAATACCGGCCACATAACATAAGCGTTAGTAAAGTCTGTTGCCACAACTCCCTTTGAGGTTAAAGTCTTCCAGTCTTTTACATCACTTGCTGATAATTTAGACTTGTTGTAATACACTGTTTGTGCTTGTTGTGCATATGGATAAGCATAGATCTTGCCCTTCCAAGTTACACCTTTAGCTGCAACGTCAATGTAATTAGATTTAATATTGTTGCTGTCTTTTGGTGACAGAGGATTAATATAACCAGAATCTGCCAGTTGACCTAATTGATCATTAGGTGCTTCAAAAACATCGGCTGCTTTTGAAGGATCCTTGCCCACATCAGTTTTGGCATTAGCTGATCCGGTTGGACTTTGTGTAACGCGCACTGAAATGTTCTTATGTGATTTAGTAAAATCACTGGCAATTTTCTTGTAGTATGATACCTGGTTAGTATCAACCCATAAAGTCAGCTTGGTATTTTGATTACTGCTGCTGCTTGATGAAGAATCTGATTTACCATTAGAACATGCTGCAAGTGACATTGCAGCTAAAACTGCTGTACTTCCTAAAGCTACTTTCTTCCAAATACTCATGTTATTTACCTCCTAATATAAAACAACATGTTTTTATATCAATGACAACTGAAGTCACTGATTTTATTCCCTAATTAACTACCGCCAAGGTCGTATCCTTGTCGAAAAAGTGTGCTTTGTTCAAATCAAAGCCCATCTTGACTTTTTGCCCTGGTTGATAAACATCCCGGGCATTGATGTTAGCAACAAACTCAGTTTCATCCACTCTTTGGTAAAGCTGAATAGTAGCTCCCAAGAGTTCAGAAACAACGACTTCAGATTCGACCACCGCATCAGGCCAAGTTTCTAAAAAGGCTTCTTCTGCGTGGATATCTTCTGGCCGAATACCCAGTATCAAGTCACGGTCATTATAGCCCTGCTCATTAAGCAATTTTGACTTGCCTTCTGGTATTCCCAGATTAAGGCCCTTGCCATCAGAGACTTGACCATCATGATAGTGGACATTAAAGAAATTCATTTGCGGTGATCCAATAAATCCGGCAACAAATTGGTTAACCGGATGGTTATATACTTCCTGCGGTGTCCCAATCTGTTCAATTTTACCAACTGACATTACCACTACCCGATCAGCCAAAGTCATAGCTTCAGTCTGATCATGAGTAACGTAAATTGTAGTTGTACCTAAGTTCTGGTGCAGTTTGGCAATCTCTGCCCGCATAGAAACACGCAGTTTCGCATCCAAGTTTGACAGGGGCTCATCCATCAAGAAGATAGGTGCATCCCGCACAATTGCCCGTCCCAGAGCGACTCTTTGCCTTTGACCACCAGAAAGTTCTGCCGGCTTTTTATCCAAATATTCACGCAAATTAAGAATCCTGGCAGCATTTTGTACCCTTTTATCAATCTCATCTTTATGATAATGACGCAGTTTCAAGCCGAATGCCATATTATCGTAGATTGACATGTGCGGATAAAGCGCGTAGTTTTGGAAAACCATGGCAATGTGACGGTCTTTGGGTGCCACATCATTCATTACCTTGTGATCAATTTCAAGAGTACCCTCGCTAATATCCTCTAATCCCGCAATCATTCTTAAAGTAGTTGATTTACCACAACCTGAGGGGCCGACAAAAACAATGAACTCTTTATCTTTAATGTGTAAATCAAAGTCTTTCACTGAATAGTGATCATTGCCTTCATACTTTTTACACATATGGTTTAAGTCAACTTCAACCATATCTTTAACCTACCTTCTTATCATTTTTCTTAAATACCGCCACAATTTTATCCAGCTTTAATTCCTTTGTAGATTTAACGATATAATCAGCTCCTTTAAGTATTTGTTTATCTCCAATTCCCACTGCAAATTGCTGCGCAGCCTTAATTGCCGCAACACCGGCAGCCGCATCTTCAAAGCTAATCACTTCATCATTATGCAGCTTTAGCAACTGCTGTGCTTTTTGATAAATTTCTGGATCCGGCTTACCACGTTTCAGCAAAGCGGGATTAACAATTTGATCAAACTGATCAGCAATACCTAGCTTACTTAAGATTTTAGGGGCATTTTTAGAAGCAGAAGCAATACACATTTTCAAACCTGCTTTTTTGGCATCTGCTAATAATTCTGTAATTCCGGGCAAAATATCAGCTGGCGTCATAGTTTCAACCTGCTCTAAAAACTTTTCATTTTTTTCTGCCGCAAATTCTTCTTTTTGAGCTTTAGAGTACTTATTTTCCTGCTTGCCATATTTCAGAATCAAATCAAGAGAGTCCATCCGTGATATTCCCCGTAGAGAATCTAACTGCGCACTGGTCAACTTAATACCCAGTTCTTGAGCTAAATTATTCCACGCTGTCAGATGAAATTTAGCTGAATCAGTCAGGACACCATCTAAATCAAAAATCAGGCCTTTAAGCAATTTTGTTCACCCTCTTTTAAAGTAACCTTTTGCTCTTTAACTAAAATCGTTAGTTCCTTTCCGCTAATTAACGTAATACACGTCTCCTGCTGCGTCACTTCTACCTTAATTAAGCGTCCACGATAATTAATTTTAAAACTATAACCGGTCCAATTGTCTGGCACAAAAGGATTAAATCTTAATTGATTATGACCATACCGCATGCCGGCAAATCCCTGGACTATTGCCAGCCATGAGCCGCTCATTGAAGTAATGTGCAGGCCGTCATCCGTATCATTATTGTAGTTATCGAGATCTAGGCGGGCCGTGCGTTCATAAAATTCTACTGACTGCTTTTTACGCCCTAATTCCGCGGCCAAAATTGAATGAATACAGGCGGAAAGGGAACTTTCATGTACCGTCAACGGCTCATAAAATGCAAAGTTACGCTCTTTTTGTTCTTTGGTAAACCTGTCATCCAAATAATAAATACCGTGTAATACGTCGGCTTGCTTTATGAAAGGTGACCGTAAAATTTTATCCCAAGACCAATGCTGATTTATTGGTCTTTGGTCAAGCGGAATTTCTGTAGCTGGTCTAATGTCTTTATCCAAGAAGTCATCTTGCTGCAAGAAAATGCCGCGTTCTTTATCTTCAGGCAAATAAATATTGTCAATAATGTCTTGCCATTTTGCCTGTTCTTCTTTAGTTACGTTTAAACGCTCTTGGGCAGTCTTATCCGCAAGCGGCAGTCTCTCTAATGTATATTGCAGTACCCATTGCGCCATAATATTGGTGAACCAATTATTATTAACGTTATTGTCGTATTCATCAGGTCCTGTTACTCCGTGGATAACATATTTATGCCGCCACTTGGAATAATGGACTCGATCAGCCCAAAATCTGGCAGTGCCTACTAGGACATCCATGCCCTCGTTCTTAACGTATGATTCGTCTCCCGTATAACTAGTATACCGTTTGATTGCAAATGGAATATCCTCATTACGGTGTATTTCTTCAAAAGTAATTTCCCACTCGTTATGGCATTCAATTCCGTTAAAGGTTACCATCGGGAAAAGTGCTCCGGCCAAGCCCTGCTGCCTAGCATTATAATAGGCACCATCAAGTTGATCATGTCTGTATTGTAATAATGCCCGCGTGACATTCGGCTTAGTGATACAAAGATACATCGGAAAGATGAAAGCCTCTGTGTCCCAATATGTAGCTCCACCGTACTTTTCACCAGTAAAGCCTTTAGGACCGATATTAAGTCTCTTGTCTTCACCATAATACGTCATGAATAACTGTAAAATGTTAAAGCGAATACCTTGTTGCGCTTCATCATTGCCGGTAATAACTACATCACTTTTAGTCCAACGATCCTGCCAAACTGCAGTATGATCGGCCAAATTTTCTGCAAAGCTTTTTGACTGCAATTGTTGCATCAACTCATCTGCACGATCACTTTGCTTTTCAGGTGCTACATCACGACTGGTAATTACGATCACATCTTTTTCTAAAGTGTAACTTTCACCAGCATTTAGAGTAACTGCCAGTTTCTCGCTTAACTTTGCAGTTGCAGTTTTAACAGCGCCCTCAACAACATGATTATTATTTCTTAGGCCTGCTTTTAACAAAACCGTAAACTGAGGCACATCGTAAGGATTAGGCTTGGTTATCACTTGAATGGAACGCTTTTCAGCATTCTCATTACAGCTAAGCCAAAAATGTTCATTATAGTTACTATCTTCATTAGTAACTGTGCCGTCAAGCGTTGAATTAAACTCAATTTGTGCCTGACCTGCAAGTACAGTAGCCTTAACAGTAATTAAAGCTGCTTCTTTTAGCTTGATATGTAAAAAACGCTGAAATTCAAACTTAACTTTAGTATCCGCACCTTCATAAATAAAACTGCGGGTAAGCAAGCCTTGGTGCATATCTAATTCAAAATAAAAGTCTTTAAATTTAATCTTGGCTAAGTCAATTTTTTCATTATTAACTGTAATACCAATTCCAATAAAGCTGGGGGCATTAATGGTTTTGCCAAAATATTTAGGATAGCCGTTTTTCCACCAGCCTACTCGCGTTTTATCAGGAAACCAGACACCTGCTAAGTATGTACCCTGCAGTTGATCTCCAGAATATCCTTCTTCAAAATTACCGCGCATCCCCATATAGTCATTGCCAATCGCAGTAATGCTTTCCTGCAGCCTTTTATCTACTGGGGAAAACTTGTGCGTAGCAACTTTCCATGGGTCAACCTCAAAAATTCGTTTCATTTACTTTCTCTCCCTCTTTGGTGAGGTTTTTGTTTACGCTTTCATTATTCGCAAAAATGGAGTATTTGACAATAGCAAAATCGCTGTTAACGGTATCAGAATCATGTTTTAAAAAAGTCTGGGAAGAAATAATTTTTCTCAGACTCTTTAAAATTAATTTGCAAGTTCAATGACAAACCCGTGCTCAGCAAGTTGTCCATCTGCAAAATTCTGACTCAGTACCACCTGGCCGTTTGTGGCAACGTCAATCTTATCAGGTGTTGTATTAAAAAGAGCAGTGATCTTTTCTGCACCAATTCGCTTAACTTGGATTAAGCCGGTAGACGTAACACTTAGACTGATTGTGCCATTACCTATAGTAGCAGCATGGTTATTTCTAAAAGCAATCAGCTTTTGCACTTCATCCCAAAAAGGCGTGCCCTTTTTTTGCCAGTCCATTGGTTTGCGGCAATCGGGATCTTCTCCTCCCGTCATTCCCATTTCAGTACCGTAATAAATGCACGGACTGCCAGTCTGCATGAACATAAAAGTCAGGGTTTGCAAAGCCAGCGCTTTATTTTCACCTGCAAGCGTCAGTAAACGGGCGGTATCATGAGAATCAAGCATATTCATCATTGCCTGATTCGTGCAGTCGCGGTACATCATTAATTGATCAGTCAGAGCCGCAACCAGTTCCTGAGCCGTTTTTGTTTTGTGTAAAAAATGCTCCTCAATCTGCAAAGTATACGGGTAATTCATTACTGCAGAAAACTCGTCACCGTTGAGCCAAGGACGTGCACTATGCCAAATTTCACCTACGATATAAAAGTCAGGCTTAATTGCAGTAACCGCATCATGAAATTTTCGCCAAAAATGATGGTCTACTTCGTTAGCAACATCCAGCCTCCAAGCATCAATATCAAAATATTTTACCCAGTAAGTTGCAATTTCCAACAGAAAATCTTGGACTGCAGGATTCGCAGTATTCAATTTGGGCATTTGCCCTTCAAAAGCAAAGGTATCATAGTTTGGACCGCCTGCCTCAGGTCCTTGATATGGTTTAACTGGAAAATGATTAATATGAAACCAGGATGCAAACCTTGACTTAGCACCATTTTCTACTACATCCTGCCACTGCATTGATTGTCCGCCTAAATGGTTAAAGACAGCGTCCAGCATTACTTTCATTCCCCTTTTATGAGCTTCACTCACAAACTTGGCAAACAAATCCTTGTCACCAAAATCAGGGTCAATCTGCAGATAGTCTATCGTGTCATACTTATGATTGGAACTGGCTTTAAAAACTGGACACAAGTATAATCCGTTAACGCCCAATTCCTTTAAATAGTCCAGATGGTCAATAATACCCTGTAGGTCGCCCCCGTAAAAGTCTTCTCGTCCGGGATGATCTTGCGGATCCCACGGTTTTGTGCCTTGAGGATCATTATTTTTATCACCATTTGCGAAACGCTCAGGGAAAATCTGATACCAGACAGTATTTTTAACCCAGTCAGGGGTTTTGGTTTGATCAATTTCATGCAAGTAAGGCAATTTGAAGTAGCTGCTGTCAGCTGCTAAATTTGCTGCAGTAAAATCTTTGATCCCGCGGTCTCCAACAATTTTATGGCTGTTATCCTGGCCAATGACTTCAAAAGTATATTTAAGGCGGCGATAAGGAGCATTCAAAGTTGCTACCCAATAATCAGTTACCTGCCCTTGTCCCGCTTTAGTCATGGCCATGGTTTTATCAGTCTTGGTATCAAGATAATTATCAGTATAATGAACTATTACTTTTTTAACATCATTTTTGGCACTGTGGAACCTAATCCGCACGTGATGCTGACTAATGACAAAACAGTCTTCGCTTTCTGTTCTATGTTTCAGGGCTGCTAATTGCATTTTTTCCTCCATTATTTACTTAAAACTACACCAGAATACGGCATCAAAATCAATTCATTCTCATTCAAATAATGCTGTCCGGCAGTTAACATGACTTTCCTATATTCACTAGGTACTTTAATTTTTAATTTTTGACTACTTAGTGAAACAGCCACGATTGCACTATCATTTGCTAAATCCCGCTGGTATACGTAGCTGTCATTAGCAGTTGCTAACAAGTAAAAACTGCCTGATTGAAACAAAGCCGTTTTTTTCAAACTAATCAATTGTTTATAGAAGTTAAACATACTGTCAGGATCATCCAGTTCGGCCTGAACATTAGCGTCATTTTGACTTTGACCCTTAAGCCACGGACTCACTTTTGAAAAACCATAATTTGGCTTTTTAGCCGTCCAGGGCATCGGCCCTCTCGCCGGCATTTTGTGCGCTTGACTGACCATTGTCAATGCTTCTGCTTTTGTTAAGCCCCAATCTGCAGCTTTCGTGATAAAGCGTTCTACCTCTTGATCATTAAACTCTTCTTCAGCAGTAAAAAGCAGGTTTTTTAAGCCCAATTCTTCGCCATAATAGATAATGGGGATTCCTCGTTGCAAATACATCAGCATTGCTAAGCTGCGTGCCTGTGTTTCAGTCTGCGCTATTCTGGTAGCGAGTCGCGGCATGTCGTGATTGCTCCAATATAATGTAGGTTGAGAAACCTGCGCCAGAGTTTGCTGCCAAATAACCTGCGTATTTTTAAAAGCATCCCAGTCAAGTCCTTTAGGCTGAAAATCTGCAGGCAAATTAGGATCAATGTGACGCTGATCATCCTTAAAATAACGAAAAGTAACAACACTGTCTAAAAGGTGGTGGTCTTTTGCCGTATAGTCCGCTGCTAAGTTAACATTAGCGCTGGCAGCTTCCCCCAAAAGTAAAGCTTCAGGATAATCCTTTTTTATTTGCGCACAAAATGGCCGCAGCCATTTCTGAACTTGGGGCAAATTAGCAAAAAAGGGTTCAGCAACTATCGTTTGGTCATCTTCATTTGCTATTTTCTTTACCGGAAAACTTTGCCGTAAATCTGCCTTGGCAATATGAATAAAAGCGTCAAGGCGCAAGCCATCTATTCCTTGAGCCAGCCAATATTCCGCAATTTTGAGCATTTCTTGTCTTACTTTGGGATTACGCCAGTTCAAATCAGGCATGTGCTTGTCAAATAAATGGAAATAAAATTGACCCGTACCTGCCGGATCCGGTTCCCAAACACTGCCACCGAAAAAGCTGCCCCAGTTATTCGGACGCTTACTATTTGCACCTGCAAAAATATAGTAGTCGCGGTATTGACTTTCGGGATCACTTTTAGCTTTTTGAAACCATTCATTTTGATCAGAAGTATGGTTTAAAACAAAATCTAAAAGTATATGAATCCCTACTTGGTGACAAGCAGCAATTAGAGCTTTCATGTCTGCCATCGTTCCTATTCGTGGATCGATTTTAAAGTAATCTGCCACATCATAGCCGTTATCAACTTGCGGGGAAACAAAAACAGGATTTAGCCAAATAGTATTAATACCCAGCTGTTGTAAATATGGTAATCTCTGCCTAATTCCATTTAAATCACCAATACCATCATCATTACTGTCTTGAAAAGACTTGGGATAAATTTGGTAAATTATTGCATGCTCATACCAGTGCGTCATAAATTTATACCTCCACTTAAAGTTTAGCGGAGAAGCCTGGTGAGAGGCAATGGTAATAGCAATGTTACCGCTATCAGAAAAATACTTATTAGTTCAACATAAATTAGTGTAGTGCGTTATATTCAGGCATATTTTTTTTCAAAATCTATTGCATTTTTATGTGTACGGGTTCACAATAATCTTGAAATCGCTAACAAGTAAGGAGGATTTTTTTATGAAAATAAAAGCTGCCGTTGTTAATAAAATGGGCGATCCGTTTGAGATCGAAGACAATATTGATTTGCACGAAGTAGGACCAACTGACTTGCAAATTCATATGGTAGCAAGCGGAATCTGCCACTCAGATGAAGCCTTGCGCAAAGGTGATTCAAGTGTTGGCTACCCGGTAATTCTAGGACATGAGGGTTCTGGTATTGTTGAAAAAGTTGGTGACCAGGTTAAAAACTTCAATGTAGGCGATCACGTAATTTTATCTTTCTACGCTGATGGTATTTGTGATAATTGTTTAAAGGGTATCCCTACCCAATGCCGTCATTATAGTGACTATAATCTTTCTGGCGTCCGCGCAGATGGTGATGATCATTTCCAAAAAGACGGTCACAGAATTTGTGATATGTTTAACCAATCATCATTCACTACCACTACTGTGGTTGATCAGAGAAACGCGGTAAAAATTGATGATAGCATCGACTTGCGCAAAGTTGGCCCTCTTGGCTGTGGCTACGTTACCGGTTCCGGTACTGTCTTCAACACTCTTAAAGCTAGACCAGGCGATACCATTGCTGTCTTTGGTACTGGCGCAGTAGGATTAGCTGCAATGATGGCCGGCGTAATTAGTGGCTGCACCAAAGTAATAGCAGTTGATGTTGTTCCAGAGCGACTTGAATTAGCTAAAGAATTAGGTGCTACACATACAATCAACAGTAAAGAAGAAGACCCAGTTGCCAAGATCAAGGAATTAACTGGCGGATATGGTGTTGACTGGACAGTTGATACTACTGGTGTTTCTGGCGTTATTAAAAATGCTGTCGATGCTTTGGCACAGGGTGGCACTTGCGCAGCAATTGCTGTAACAGCTCAGAATTTGACCATTTCTACTTGGAACGATCTTTGTGTAGATGATAGAAAAGTAGTTGGCGTTAACATGGGTGACGCCATTCCACAAGTTGACATACCAAGATTACTTGAGTTTTATCAATTAGGAAAGTTTCCGTTTGATAAGACTGAAAAGTTTTATCAATTTGAAGATATTAATCAGGCTAATGCTGATTCAGTTTCTGGTAAAACAATCAAGCCTGTTTTAATTATCGATCCTGATTACAAACCTGAATAATAAAAAAACAATCTAGTTTTTCCCAGAAAATGTGACCCCCAAATTTAGGACAGATTTGGGGGTCATATTATTTTTAAATAATTAATGCCAAAACTTTTTTAATTGTTTTGGCATTTTTTGTGAGTTCAATTATATCGTTTCAATTCTCACTGACTAGCCTTTTTGATAGCAGTTTTAACCATTAAAAAAGCACATAGTAATCGGCCTGATATTCGATTATTATGTGTATTTCTATTTGTACTTAATATTTACCTGGTTGATTCTCTTTTAACTAAGGAAGGCTTAATTAGTGCCTCTCCTTGAGGTGACCCTTTTTGATCAATTTTGCGTAGGAGCATGTTGGCCAAGAGTTCACCCATTTTAAAAATCGGCTGTTTAACGGTAGTTAACTTCAAGTTGGAAACCTGATCCAGAAAAACGCCATCGTACCCAATCACACCAAAATCAGCTGGAACTTTAGCCTTTTCATCCTGCAATTGTCTGACCACTCCTGTAGCAATGCGATCGCTGGCACAGATAAAACAAGTATCTTTAGGAAACTTGTGGAAATTATTTTTGATTACTTCTTGCGCAGCGTGACTGTGATTGGCAATACGATAGATTTGAGGGACCTTTTTATGCTTCTGTAATGTATTAACGTAACCCGTTTCACGCGAATACTCAAATGGCTCTCTGACATCAATGCCAATGAAAATAACGTTTTGGTATAACCGCGAAAGTGCATATTTTGTCGCCAATTCTCCACCATACTGATTATTATTGTCCACATAATCATAGCCATGATGATTTTCGCCAAATAAAATAAAGGGTTTTTTAAGGCTGTCAAATAAAACATAATCACTGGAGCGGGCACCAGTAATCAGGTAGCCGTCAAAGTTGCCATCTTCTATTTTATTTCTGTCTGTAACTAGCTGGATGGCATATTGCTTTTTTGATAACCCACGTGCAATGCCAAATAACAGGTTCATATAATATGGCTCTGTCGTATCAACATCCTCTAGCGTGACAAATTTAACCACATTTGTACGCTTATTTACCAAAGCCTGGGCAACATAATTAGGATGATAATCAAGTTCATCCATCGCCTGCTCAACCAATTTACGCAATTCCTCTGTTACCTGTTCGGGATGATTAATTACACGAGAAACTGTCATCTTTGAAACATTAGCCTTTTTAGCAACATCAAGCAAGGTTACCATTACGATCCGCCTCTAATCTAAGTACATTCGTTTTAGCTGAGCCAAGTCATCATCATTAAAGCCCAATACTTTTTTAAAAAAGGTAGGAAAATCGCCCCAACCGCCACGAATAGTTTCCGTAATGCCACGAATTGCTATGCCTTCGCCTTTGGTGACGTTCATTTTGGAAACCATTTGCGTAATTTCATCATTACTTGGTAATTGCCGTGAAACTGCAAAATCATAAAGTTCATTGGTTAACAAATAATCACGAGCAATAGTATCATCGTCTACGCCTAATGCCATTAAGATCAAGGCAGATACCATTCCCGTTCTATCCTTACCTGCACTGCAGTGGTAAACTAGTGCTTCATCTTCTGGCAATTCCAACAGTTCCGCAAAAACGCGGGCAAACATTTCCTGGCTGTGGGAACTTAGCAGAGTTTGTTGATAAATCCGACCAATAAAATTATTATGCATATCTGGAATATGATGCAAAAAGCGGTAAATTGAGCGGTTATTTTGCACATCATTAATATTGTCAGAATATACCGGCAAATCAACATATTTCACATCGGGCCATGACATATCAGGTGAAGAGGACTTTTCATATTCAGAACGCAAGTCACAATCGACAGTGACGCGTAACTTAGCTAATTTAACCTGATCCCTTGCTGTTAAAGAACTGAGTGAATCTGAACGATAAATTTTATTCCATTTAACTGTCTGACCAGTTACGCTTTGATAGCCACCAACATCGCGAAAGTTCATCGGACTATCTAATGCAATTATTCGATCATGTGCCACTTTGTTGTCCTCCTTTTATTATAATTACTCACCGTGTGCAAAGACTTGGGTGGCCTTCACGGCTTTTTTCCAACCCTGATACAAATGTTCCTTTTCGCTTTCAGGCATCTTAGGTTCAAAAGTTTTACCTACTACGAAAATATCCCTTAATTCATTAACATTTTGCCAATAACCTACGGCTAAGCCTGCTAAGAAAGCCGCACCCATTGAAGTAGTTTCCAATATTTTAGCACGTTCAATTTTTATACCTAAGATGTCAGATTGGAATTGCAGCAAATAATCATTATTTGAAGCACCGCCATCAACGCGCAAAGCAGGAATTTTAATGCCCGAATCAACTTGCATCGTATCAACTACATCTCGCGTTTGATAAGCCAGCGACTGCAGTGTGGCCTTGATAAAATCTTTGTCATTTGTTCCACGTGTAATACCAAAAACGGAACCGCGAGCTTCGGAGTCCCAGTACGGTGCCCCTAAGCCAGTAAATGCTGGTACAACATAAACTTCATTTTCAGACTTTGATTGCCTGGCTGCCTTCTCCGAATCCGCTGCTGTTTTAATCATTTTGAGCGAATCACGCAACCACTGAATAGCGCTACCGGAAACAAAAATAGAACCCTCTAAAGCATATGAAATTTTGCCGTTTAAACCATACGCAATAGTAGTCAATAAATTATTGTCAGATTCTGTTGGTTGTTCTCCAGTATTCATCACGATAAAGGAGCCGGTGCCATAAGTGTTTTTAACCATGCCCTTTTTCAAAGCTAACTGACCGAACAAAGCTGCCTGCTGATCACCGGCAATACCGGCAATGGGTACTCGCCCGCCAAAAAATGTATAAGATTTGGTGTAGCCGTAAATTTCAGAATTGGACTTTACCTCCGGCAACATCACTTTAGGAATATTAAGCAGCTTTAAAATATCATCATCCCAAGTTAAATCGTGAATATTGAAAAGCATCGTTCTTGAGGCGTTAGTATAATCAGTCACATGAACTTCACCATCGGTCAAGTTCCACAAAAGCCAGCTGTCAATTGTGCCGAAAAGCAACTCGCCATTTTCGGCTTTTTCTTGTGCCCCATCGACATGATCCAGAATCCAGCGAATTTTAGTGGCACTAAAATAAGGGTCAATTATCAGTCCCGTCTTTTTGTGGATCAGATTACTATAACCATCTTTTTTCAGCTTTTCCGCTAAGTCGGTCGTCTGCCGTGATTGCCACACAATTGCATTATAAATTGGCTTGCCGGTTTTTTTATCCCAAATTACCGTTGTTTCACGCTGATTGGTAATACCTATACCTACTATTTGCTGTGGCCGCACTCCGGAATTAATGATTGCATTGGCAATTGTTGTTTGCACTGCGTGCCAAATTTCTTCTGCCTTATGTTCCACCCAGCCTGGTTGAGGAAAATATTGGGGGAATTCTTTTTGTGAAGAGGCAATTTTTCTACCCTGATGGTCAATTATCATTGTCCTGGTTGAAGTTGTGCCTTCATCAATTGCCATAATATATTCTTTTAACATCTTTGATCCTCTCCGACAGAAAGCGGTTTTATCTTCATTTTACTACTAGGCCTTGCTTTTACAAGAAATTATTATAACATTATGCTTGTTTTAAGTTATACTGGTTACATAGAGCTTTTATTAAAATGGGGATATATAAAAAATGAGAAAAGAAATTATTGCTTTAACAATTGCTGGCAATGACAGTGATGGCAGTGCGGGAATGACCGCTGATCTGCATTCTTTTTATGCTAGGCAAGTTTATGGCATGGGGCTTTTGACAGCCGCAGTAGCTGGTAATACTACTGGAATTTATGCTCAGGAAGTCATGCCAATTCCTTTTATCCAAAAGCAGTTCGATGTCTTAAACGATGATTTTAAAATTGATGCACTTAAAACCGGTATGCTTGCTAACAAGGATGTAATTGCTTGTGTTGCCGCCAATTTGCATAAATATGACATGGGTAAAATTGTGCTTGATCCGGTCATTATGACTAAGCACGGCGATACCCTACTTGATGATGATGCTTACCAAGCGTTTCTTGAGCAATTAATGCCACTTGCCGACATTATTACGCCTAATTTTTATGAACAGAAAAAGTTAACAGGCTTAAGTTTGAATACTAAAGAGGAAATTCGCCAAGGTGCTAAAAAACTGCAGGAGATGGGCGCCAAAAATGTTTTGATGAAGGGGCGCCATGATAACTCCCAGCAGTCGCAAGTTACTGACATCTTATTAACTGCAGATGGCGAATTCCACGAATTTACCAAGCCTTTCATTAATACAGATAGAATTAACGGCACCGGTGACACACTCTCTGCCGTGATTGCCGCTGAATTAGCCAAAGGTCAGTCGATTATCGCTAGCGTCCAAACAGCTAAGGACTTTACTTATGAAGCAATTGCCCACCCAATTGAAGTTGGTTCTAAATACGGTCCAATCAATCATTTTGCAGCGCAGCAAAATCTTAAATAACTATTCTTTGCCCGCTTCTAACTATTAAGATATACTTTAAACAAGATAATAGGGGTTGGTAAATAATGGCTAACAAAACAATCAAGATTGCATATTTATATGAAGACCTGATGAATACTTACGGTGATTCTGGCGACGTTAAAATTATCAGGTTTTTGCTAAAAAAACAGGGCTATGATACACAAGTTAATAATATTTCTCTTGGTGATCAATTCAACGCTTTTGATTATGACTTTGTCTTTTTTGGCGGCGGACAAGATTTTGAGCAAACTGTTGTTGCTAAAGATTTACCGCGTCATAAAGAAACTTTGACAAAGTATATTAACGAAGGCAAGCCTATGGTAGGTGTCTGCGGTGGCTACCAGCTAGTTGGCACATATTATAAAACTAATGCCGGAGTGACAATCAAAGGGCTAGATATTCTACCTTTCCACACCGTTTTTAAGGCAGATAAGCGCATGATTGGTGATACCCGCTACATGAGCGAATGGGGTGAAGTCAAAGCCTTTGAAAACCATTCGGGTCAAACCTATTTTGATGATAAGGATAAGCTACATCCCTTAGGAGAAATGATTGAGGGCTATGGCAACAATCCCCAAGATCACGTCGAAGGTTTGCGCTACCGCAATTTTATCGGTACATATTCCCACGGCCCTATATTAAAAAACTTGAATGTCGCAAACGCCATAGTCAAAATGATTCTAGAATGGCATAATGAGCGAATAGAAAGTTAAAAAGTTAATATAAATATAAGATGGTAATTTTCATTACGTAAAGTGAAAATTATCATCTTTTTTATTTATAAAATGTTTGTTGAAGTTAAAACATCCAATTTTAGCAATTATAAAGATGATTATTTACACATATTTATAAAAGCTAAATACTAAGCGCAAAAATATGTTAATGATGCAATACGCAAATTTTCTATATTTTTAAAAATCAAAGTGTGTAAAAATTGATTAAGTAAAGAGAGCGCTCTCAGTAATAAAACATGAGTCATTTATAAAGGAGGTTTAAATGGCAAAGTTTACTAAAAATGATATTCAACTAAAAGTAGAAGCCTCAGACTGTTTTGATGCTATTCAAAAATCTGCTGATCTACTTATAGCTTCAAACGCGATAACTGAAAATTATGTTAAAGAGATTTTTGCTACTTATAAAAAATTTGGTCCCTATTTCGTTATTGCACCTGGAATTGCTCTTGCGCATTCAAGACCGTCTAAAAGTGTTAGGCACAAGGCTATATCCCTAATCACTTTAAAGAGCCCCATTAATTTTGGTAATAAAGAAAATGATCCTGTTTTTATTGTGTGCGTTATTGCCAGCACAAATGGTAATGATCACATTGCATTACTTAAACAACTGGGTCAATTTCTAGGCATACGGAATAATATCGAGTTTTTAAAAAGAGCCGAGGGTCAAAAGGATGTCTGTAAAATAGTAACGTTATTAAATAAAAAATGGGAGGAGTAATTCATGAATGCGATAAACGTATTAATAAGTTCATTAACACAAGCACCCATCTTTCTGGGTTTAGTAACTCTTGTAGGACTGTTATTACAAAAAAAGAAATTACATGAAATAGTAGATGGAGTAATTAAAACGATGGTTGGTATGGTCATGCTTTCAACAGGATCAAATCTACTGACGAGTACATTAACTCCATTGATCACAAATTTAAATAAAGTAACCGGGGTTAAGGGGGTAATTCCTCAGAACTTTGCAGTATATGGCATCATGCTTGCAAAGTATACTTCCGCTATTGTTTTTGCATTTATTTTGGGATTTTTTATTAACTTAGTATTAGTTAAAATAGTTCCGTGGAAGATCTGCAAAAATGTTTATTTAACAGTACATGTTAGCCTAATTTTATCTTCGTTTTTGGTTGCTACAATATCTGCTTCATTTCATTGGCCAATAGAAAGTATTCAAACTATTTTATTTGCAGGAATATTAATAGGTCTTTACAATACTTTTTCTCCAGCAATTGCACGTTCCGTGTCCTGGAAGTGGACCAATGATCAATATACACTGGGCCATCAACTACAATTCGGGGCAGTTTTAGCCGCAGGAATTGCTAAATTAGTGGGAGATCCAAAACAAGATGCCGATAAAATCAAGTTGCCAAAGGGCTTGAGTGTTTTAAAAGATATAACTGTAGCCATGGCTTTACTTATGTCATTAATATTTGTAGGCATGGGGCTTGTTATTGGTGAACCGACTATTAGCAAGCTTTCTGGTAGTATTAACTGGATCGTATGGCTGTTACTTCAAGGAATAACTTTTACTACAGCTTTCACAATTTTACTCCAAGGTGTTCGTATGTTTATTAACCAACTTTTGCCTGCTTTCAAAGGTATAGCTGATAAATACGCTCACGGAGCAATTCCAGCATTAGATTGTGCTGTATTCTATCCCCTATCAGGTACAGGTGCGATGCTTGGCTTTATTTCAACAACCGCAGGTTCAATTATCGCTATGCTAGCTACAATTATTTTCCATTTACCAATAGTTGTTTTTCCAAGTCCAAACATTTGTGTTTTTGATGGGATGCTTATGGGCGTTTTTGGTAATAAGTACGGTGGTTGGAAAGGTTCAATTGCCGCCGGCTTAGTAATAGGATTTTTAGTTCATTTCTTAATTATTTTTGTTTACCCATTAACAGGCGTTCTATACGGTGGTGGAATGACTTATTCTCAGACTGACTACAGTATTTTCTGGATGCCCCTTATGTGGATTATTCGCAGTATTGCTCACTTATTCGGCTAGGCTGAAAATTGGAAAGAGATATTTTTCAATTAGTTAATTATTTGCTGCCGAAAAGCACCTACATTTCATCTAAAAATATTTCTGAAGATTTAGATTTTAAAATTAGAAAAGTACCAGCAATTTTAGATAATACTGATAGTTGGTTAAAGTCAAAAGGCTTTTCCAAATTAAAAAGATTACAAGGCAAAGGAATCAAATTATTACAAAAAGACATATTACGAATCAAAGCAACTTTATTAAATGAAAGAATCAGTTTTGATTTTACTAATAGCAATGATCGACGAACATACGCTTTATATTCCTTAATGTGCTTTGATAAGGTTAGCCATTTGAAAAAGTTAGCTAATTCAATGAATATCAGTGAACGGACGATTAGTAATGATATGATTAGACTTAGAAAACAACTTTCAGACTGTAAAGTAAAACTGCTTTACAGCTCGTCTAATGGCTATAAGCTAGTTGGTGATCTATTTTTATGTAAATGTTTTTTAATAAGCAATTTAAAGCAAATATTCTTGCTTCGTAATGAAAAAGAAGTAGTCAATTTTATTATTGAAAGTAATACTTTACCAGGAAACAAATTTATAGCACCTGAAAAGATTCAAAATTTATATCAAGACATAGATAATATACTTCCTGTTTATTTTTCTATAGAGGAAAAAATAACTATTCTGGTATATTTAATAATTACTTGTATGCAATCAAACAGGAACATTGACTGTTATGACAAGGACAATAATGATATTTCAAATAATAAAGCAATGCAGGACTTAGGATCAATCATTGCCTTAAAAGGTGAAGAAGAAATAAATACTCACCTTAAAAAGATCGAACAAGCACGAATATCTACACTCTTACAGTCTCAATCAAACGAATTACTTTATAACTTTAGTGCCAATTATCCATTTGAAATTGAAATATTTGCTCATCAAATGATTCAAGATATGAGTCAGAAATGTAAAATTGATTTTCAGAGAGACCAGGAGCTTTTTGATGTTTTATCAAGTCATTTAATTAATTTAATTTCAAGGATTAGATATCATACACAAATTCGTAATCCATTACTTGAAAAAGTTAAAAGGCATTATAGCCAAATCCATAAAGCTGTCATTTCATCAATTCAATACGTACAGGCATATACAGGAAATCATATTACTGAAGATGAAATCTCTTTTATTACTATTTATTTTGCTTCTGCCATGGAAAAAATAAGTAATCAGCAAAGTAAAAAAGGTGGTATTAACATTATTATTGTTTGTAATTCTGGTAACGCAGTTTCAAGATTATTGCAATATAAATTATTAAATTCATATAAAGTCAACATATTAGGCACATTGTCCGAGCAAGAAATAAAAACTAAAGGTGATATTAGAAATTTAGATTTAATAGTTACAGTTATAGGAAATCTAGATCTAAAACTTAAAAAAAAGATTCCAATAATTAAAGTTAATGCTTTTCCAACAAAGAATGACTATAAAAAGCTGGAAAAATTTATTAATCAAAAAAAGCACAAAATTAGTCCACATAACTCACTGAGGAAAATTAAAAATGGTATATTACAATTCTTACCTGGAACAAATTTTCAAGTAATAAATAATGGCGAAAACATTGATGATTTAATTCAGCTGAGTGGTAACTTGCTGGCTCAAAATAAATATTGTGACATGGACTATGTCAATCAAATGGTAAAGGTTGCACATGAATTCGGTGGTGTTAATCATTTGTTAATTGCCCCTGGTATCATACTTCCTCATGCAGGAATTAGTTCGCACGTATTTAAAACTGGCATGAGTTTGTTAAAAATTAAAAAGCCCTTTAATTACAAGGGAGAAAAAATAATAGCTTTTATTGCCTTTTGTACAATAAATAGCACTCAACATCAAGGAGCTTTTCAACAGTTAGGTTATTTATTAGATGATAAAGAATTTCTAGAAGGTTTTAAAGAAACAGAAAATTATGAGGACTTTAAAAATTTAGTTTTAAGTTGTTTAAAAAAAGGAGAAAAATTATTATGAAAATTGTTGCTGTATGCGGAATGGGCATGGGAAGTTCACTCATTGCTAAAATGAATATTGATAGTATTTTAAACGAAAAAGGTATTGAGGGAACAGTCGAAAATTGTGATGTAGGATCAGTAAGTGGTCATCCCGCAGATTGGTATGTTGCAACCCAAGAAATTGCCAACAACATGCCAGAAGAATTTAAGAAAAGAACAATCATACTTCATGACTTTGTTAATAAAGATGAAATGGAAAAAGAATTAAGTAAATATTTATTTTAAGACAAAAATACTAACATATAAAAATCACATTTTATTTTTGATTGTAATATTATCTAAATATAGTTATAATTGAAAGCGATAACACGAGGGGTGCCTTTTAGGCTGAGATGAATTTTTTTCAGACCCTTTGAACCTGTAAGCTAATACTTGCGTAGGAACGTGTCAAAAACGCTTAAGCTTTGGCACTTCCACGTGCCAGGGCTTTTTTATTAATCAAAATTTTTCAAAAACATTTAGTCGGGAGTAATAAAATGCAGTTAGACTTATTAGATAAATTACGAGCGCAAAATCCCGTTATTTTTAACATCGCCAATTTTGTGACAGTCCAAGATGTGGCGAATGCTGTCAATGCTATTGGTGCTTCACCAATTATGAGCAATGAAGTCGCTGAAGCCGAAGAAATAGTGCGAATGGCTTCCGCAGTGGCAGTTAATATTGGCTGTTTAACCAAGCAGCAAATCAATCATATTAAAAAGGTAGAAGACCTAGCAAGGCAGTATAATAAGCCGATAGTATTTGATCCTGTTGCGGTTGGTGCAGTCGAATATCGCTACAAAATCGCAGATAAGCTTTTATGGGATTTTCATACCAGTATTATTCGCGGTAATATTGGTGAAATCGCTGCACTAGGTGACTTCAACTGGAATTCAAAGGGCATCGATGCAGGTTCCGGCTCCGGTAATATTGATGATATTGCTATGAAAACTGCTCAGAAATATCATTGTACGGTCATTGCCAGTGGTCCTACAGATACAATTAGTGACGGTAAAAGACTGGCTCATATTCACAACGGCTCACCACTTTTTAAAACTCATGTGGGCTCAGGTGATATGTTGTCCAGTATTGTCACAGCTTTTACCGCAGTCACTGATGATCCGTTTGAAGCGGCTCAGATAGGTGCTTTAATTTTCAGTTGTGCGGGTCAAATGGTTGTCCAAGATCATCCCGGTGTTGGACCAAGTACTTTTGGTATGTACCTTATAGATTATTTGTACAAAGTAACAGTCGCTGATATTAAGCAAATTGCTGATTTTGATTAAGGAACTTCATGATGACAGAAAAAATTAATTCTTTTCCCCAGGTTTTAACTATTGCCGGTACAGATTCAGGTGGTGGTGCCGGAATAATGGCTGACCTTAAAACTTTTCAAATGCAAAAAGTATTTGGAACAGCTGTTGTAGTAGCAGTGACAGCACAAAACACTTTAGGTGTACAAAAATCTTTTTTACTACCACTAGAAATGATCGATGCCCAATTTGCATCTTTAGCAGAAGATTTTCATATTCGTGCTTGTAAAACGGGAATGTTAGGTGATGCAGCTCATGTTCACCAAGTTGCTCTTAACCTGCAAAAGTATGACTTTGGCCCTATTACCATAGATCCCGTGATGATTGCTAAAGGAGGTGCACCACTTTTAAGTCAAGATGCTGTTGCCACGGTTAAAAATGAACTACTGCCTTTAGCCGATTTAATCACACCTAACTTACCCGAAGCAGAAGCTTTAACTGGCATTAAGGTGCAAGTGCAAGATCAATTTCCTGAATTAGCCCATAAACTACAAGACATGGGTGTTAAAAATGTACTAATTAAAGGTGGACACACTAATAGCGCAGAAGTAAAAGATTATGCTTTATTTGCCGATGGTACTGATCTTTGGGTCAGCAGTTTTAGAGTACATACTAAACGGACTCACGGCACCGGTGATACTTTAGCTGCAGCAATTACGGCGCAGCTAGCTTTAGGTCAAAGTTTACCTGCAGCAATTACAATTGCTAAGAAATACGTTACCGAGACTATTAAGGAAACTATTCAAGTCGGTCATGGCCATGGTCCCTTAAATCATTGGGCAAAGTAATTTAGGAGAAATAATGAAAGAATTTAACACTGATTTTTTACATGCTTATTTTATTTGCGGCAGTCAAGATGTGCCCAAAGGTAAAACACTACCTGGTATAGTCGCAGAAGCCCTTGCTGCCGGCATCACGGCTTTTCAGTTTCGGGACAAGGGTCCTAATTCAACTTTAAGTAAAACTGAGAGACTACCTATGGCGCAAAAATTACATCAACTGTGTCAAGCATATCATGTACCCTTCTTCATTGATGATGATGTCAAGTTGGCCCAACAAGTTCATGCCGAGGGAGTTCATGTTGGTCAAAGTGATGAAGAAATAAAACAGGTTATTAAAGAAGTTGGTGGTCAAATGTTTATCGGCTATTCCTGTTCGAATTTAGCTCAAATTGAGCAAGCCAATAAAATTAGCGGAATCGATTATTACGGTAGTGGTCCAATTTATGCCACCCAGTCTAAAAGTGATGCCGATCCCGAAATTGGTATTACTGGTTTAACCCAGCTGGTTAAAAGCAGCGCTCGGCTAATTGTTGCTATTGGCGGAATAACTGCTAGCGACTTAGAAGCAATCTCCAAAACTGGGGCAGCTGGTGCTGCAGTAATCTCAATGATTGCTCAAAGCAATAATATTAAGCAAACTGTTAGTCAAATGCTCACAGCGCCATGGGTAAAAAGCGACTAGCGTATTTTAAAGACACAAAAAATGATTCTGCACTTGGCAGAACCATTTTTTTATTGATGATAAACAGTTTTTAATTGTAAAAATATAAGTTATATTGATAATTAACCTAATTGGGCAACTTTTTGCAGTGTTCTAATCATTTGAGCTACAAAGCCGGATTCATTATCATACCAGGCGTAACCCTTAACTAATTGTGCACCGTCATCACCAGTTTCAACCTGAGTCAGAGTTGGATCAAAGACCGAGCCATACTCAGTACCAATAATATCTGATGATACAATCTGATCATCATTATAACCAAAAGAAGGATTACCTTCAGTGTGCTTTTTAATTTTGGCATTAAACTCTTCAGCTGTAACTTTTTGCTTTAAAATAGCAGCTAGTTCAGTAATTGAACCGGAAATAACAGGGACTCGTTGAGCAATACCTGTAAGTTTACCGTCTAATTCAGGTATAACTAGTCCTATCGCTTTAGCTGCTCCTGTAGAATGGGGAATAACATTAGCAACTGCGGCACGGGCATTACGGACATTTCCTCCACGGTCAGGTCCGTCCTGCAACATTTGCGAAGCAGTATAAGCATGAGTGGTAGACATGATTCCTACCTGAATGCCAAATTCATCGTTCATTGCTTGTGCTAACGGTGCCAAGCAATTAGTGGTACATGAGCCAGCAGAAATAATTTGATCAGAGTCAGTTAGTTGGTCATCATTTACACTGTAGACAATTGTCTTCATGTTACCTGCGGGTGCTGAGATCAGTACTCTTTTAACACCGGCATCAAGATGAGCCTGTGATTTTGCAGTTGAAGTGTAAAAGCCGGTACATTCAAGCACTATTTTGACGCCATCATTTTTGACCCACGGAATTTGACTAGCATCTTTTTCCGCATAAACCGGAATATTTTTGCCATCTATTACAATACTATTAGTGGTAGCAATTACTTCATGATGAAATTGGCCATGCGCGGTATCATACTTCAATAAATGTGCTAACATAGCTGGTGAAGTCAAATCATTGATTGCGACAATTTCGATATCATCACTGGCCACTTCATATATCCGCCGTAAAGCAAGTCGGCCAATGCGGCCAAAGCCGTTAATACCAATTTTTGTAGTCATAATAAGTTCCTCCTTTTAGATTACAAAATTAGTATATTAAGATAAAATTGCCTTGCATAATCCAAGTTTATAATAGAGCTATCACTTTTAATGATATGGAGCAACATGAATTTCAACGACTTACATATTTACCAAACAATTTATGAAACTAGATCGCTTAACAAAGCAGCACTGAAATTAGGCTACACCCAATCCAATATTACAGCCAGGCTCAAAGCACTGGAGCAAGAATTGAATACGCCCCTTTTTGTGCGTTCTAATTTAGGAGTCAAACCAACTAAAAACGGACAAAAAATGCATAACTTTGCTACTAAAGTTTTACAAAACTACCAAAACCTGAAAGAGGATTTGTCTATTAACAAGCCCAAAGTCCTCATTTCTGAGTTGCTTTTTGGCTATATTATTACCAAAAAAGCACCATTTTCATTTGAGCACTACGACATTATCATTAAAAATACCAATGAAATTCAAGAATTAATAACTAAGCATGCATATGACATGGTCTGGACTTTTACCCCTATTACTCTACCCAAATATTCGCTAATCAAAAAAAGTCATTTAGAAGCTTGCTTTTTAAAGGGCAATAAAAAAGCAACCGGCAAAGTACCAGTTGCCATCAATGCTGATATTAATTGTCCTTTTCGTAACTTAACTCTTAAGTTAACACAAAATAAAAATGACATAACTGAAATCAATTCTCTGGAAATGATTTTAGAGCTGGTCAAAAAAGGCCAGGCAACTGCATTACTGCCCAAATATTTAATTAATGATGATCTAGTTGCAGCTGATTCACAAGTTTGGAATATTCCCTATTATTTTTACCGTTATCAACTGTAAATAAAACATCCAATTTTTAGAAAAGTTATTTTTTCGCCTGTAAAATTTTGGCCTTGGCATCATTGTAGCCGTCAATGTAGCGTTCTATTTCAACTGCTTTATTCTGGGTAACACGATTAACTAAGTTAACACCTTTTTTAGGAAAAGCCTTGAAAGAATGACTCTCTGCATAGTCCTTTTTGGCTTGTTCACAACCCATTTGATAATCACTGAGAGAACTCTTTTTCACAGCATTTTTTGCTGCATGATAGGTATAATCATTGGTATCACGCCATTTTTTATATGCTTTTTCAGCTTCTTTATAGTTTCCGGCCTCATAATTTTTTTTGACATAATCATGTAATTGTTTTAAAGTAACCATTTTTTCCTCCTAAATTAAAGATAATAAGTTCCAACTTCATTCAAAAAATAATTAATTGTTATACTGCGTAAATTATGTGAATGACGTAGCACGAAACTGATGATAAATGCTATTTTACTATTATATTTTTTCCTAAATTTATTGAAATGCTTAGTACAGAAGACATCATTAGCGGAGATTTAATATTATGCATCTTTTATGAGTAAGATATTAATCCCACCAATTAATATCAGAAGTGAACTGATCAATATAATTACTTCAGACCCTGTATGATCAAGTAATAAACCCGCTAAAACAGAAGAAATTGGCCCACCAATATATGCAGTTGTTCTTATGGTCGTGAAAACTCTGGCCAAGTAATCATCTGGTGTAGTAGTTTGAATAATTGATTCTGCCAGAACGTTATGAATACTCGTTACTGGTCCAAACAGGAAGAGCAAAATACAAAAAGCAATTAGATTTGATTTAAAAAGCAACATTAGCCCTATTGGAATAGAGCTTAAAAGCCAGGCTAAACCAATAGTTTTGATTTTTGCTTTCATTTTGCCAGCAATCATGGCTCCCAAAATTATCCCCAGTAAGATCATAATATAAAACGTACCATATAATGAAGCATTACCGGCTTCTTGAGCAACACGAGGCAGCACTAACATTAGCGCTGGCTGAGCAAACGAATATAAAACTCCAGCCCATAAGTAGCGCCTTAAGAACTTGTTTTTTCTGATATATTGATATCCACTAGTTATGCTATATACATATGAAGCTACAACAGACCCTTTTTGACTCTTCTTGTTTGATAAATTATTGGCACTATCAGGAATTTTTCTTAAAGCAATATTTAAAAAAATTAATCCTATTAAACTAAGGAAAGAACAGACCAGCATTATTTGTCCACTTAACAAAAATACAAGCAGTGCTCCAGAAAGTGCTGTTCCTCCAACATTAACCAATTGATCAACAATATTAACTTTAGAGATTATTTTTGTCATTTCATCTTCATTTAAAATTGCTTCACTTAAAATTGCACGATCAGCTGGACTAAAAAATTCATCACAAATTGAAAGTACACTTGCTATTACAATTGCCAGTAAATAATTATATGGAGAAAAAAGTATAACGTATGTTAACCCAAATAATAAAATTACTTGGATGAGCATAGAATAAATACTAACTTTTTTATAAGACTGCCTATCAATTATAGGCCCATAAAAGATAGACAATGCAGCTGTAACCGAGAATATTGCATTACAAATACCAACTATTGATGAACTTTTTGTCTGATTTTGAAGCCACCAAATAAATACCATGCCATACAGTGAGTTGCCTAGGCCACACGCCAGTCGTGAAGCTAGATAAGCTTTTTTATTTAACATATTTTTACCCCTTCATTTATATTTAAGCTAATTTTTGCTAAAATGACCTCATTTCATAGAAACAATAAGACTTCTTTTTGTTCTAAAAGCTTTTTATTACTATTTAGTTTTAATCTAATCATAATTTTGCTTTAAAATATATGTTTATATACTAAGAGGTAGTTTTAAAAGACCAAGTGGTCATTTTTAGACACTAAAAATCTCACTGAGCTGGAAAAAACAATCAAAGACTACATTGAGTATCACAACCCGCAAAGAATCAAGACCAAACTAAAAGGACTAACTCCGATTGAATAACGGCAGTTAGTCCTCAGTTATTAACTAATAAAATGTCCTAATTTTATTGTTCACATCAAATCACCGAGAGAACTTTTTTATAAACATGATAGGTATAGTCATTGGTTTCAAACCATTTTTAATATGCTTTTTCAGCATCTTTATAGTTTTCTTTGACATAATCATGTAGCTGCTTTAAAGCAACTATTTTATTTTTATACATAATTAATTTCAACTTCAGACATACTGCAGTGGCCGGTCAAAACCAATGTGGGACCATCGCCACTAGATTCACCAGAAATTTCCAGTTCTCCCAAAACAAGATCTAAGTTTTCACTATTAACTTTCCATGAAAGTGGCACATAAATTTCAATTTCACCCATGGTACCGTTAATATCTACTGTCACTACATCGCCAGCAGCCTTAGCCTGATCAAGGTAGACTTCAACTTCACCTAATGAAGAATTAATCATGACACTACGTAAATTTTGTGAATGAACGTAGCGTGAAACTGATGACAGCTTCTGATTGATTACTATATCTTCACCAGCAGTATAGTTTTTACTATCATTAATGGAACTGCTATCAGTTGTATAGTCTTTACTGTCATTAATGGTATTATTATCAGTCGTTTTATAACTTTTATCAAAGTCTGACCAATCATCATAGTAATCTCTAGGACTAAATTTATGTTTAAAGTAGTTTCCTCCTAAAAACCAGCTTTTTCTAAAAATTAATGTCAAACCTATATAAATCAACAATGCAGCAATCAATACTGTCCATGGAACAATTTTGGTAATATGCAATGGTTCAGCGTAAACAATTAAGAGAAAAGCAATAGAAAAAGTCGTACCAAACAAGCTTCTATCTGCTAGACTTTCAATTAAAGCCGCTCCAAACACAATAGTCCAAATAATCATGCTTACTTTCAAATGGAAAGAAAACAGGTGCAGCTGGTTCATTACCAAGAAAATAGCAGCAGCCACTAATGCTATCCCCCAAAATATTTCTCTAATTTTATTTTTTCTCATTATGATGACCTTCTCTCGTTTAACCTATCATTTAAGTTATGGTAGTAATGACGTGAAACATAGACAGTTTTATAAGAATCGCGAAAATTAATTTTACAGTTAGAAATCGAGCGTGTTAACGCATAAATTTGATTTAAATTTAAAATTGTTGACTTAGAGACCCGCATGAATTGATTGTTTAATAAATTTTCTAATTCATAGAGTTTGTAATCTACTGTAAAAGCATCCCTCGCAGTATGAGCAATCACTTGTTTATCTTCTGTTTCAAAAAATAAAATTTCGTTCATACTCAAGTAATAGGACACGTTATCTTTTTTACATTCAATTTGATCAGGGTGGCTGTTGATACCTTGAAGTTGACGGTAAATTTGTTCAACTTCTGGTGTCACAGCTTTAGCACGGATAGTTACACTAGTTTCATCATTATCCATATCCGGATCCAGCTCTATTTTTATTTTCACGCTTCTCACCTGCCCTTCATCACTTGATGATTTTATTAAACGCTAATTTTAATATAAAATCTAGCCTTTTTAACTAAGTGGCAATTTTAAGAAACTAAGTGGCTCACTTTTTGGATTCACAAGCAATAAAAAGTATTTAAAAATGCCAAAAAGTCGTAATTTGCTTTATTGTAAAATAAGGTTATTTTATATATATAAAAGTTGCAACAATAAAAAGCAGGTCATTAGCTTTAACCAAACTTATGACCTGTTTTAAATTCCAAACAACTATTTATTTAATTTTACTTAATGCATCCCTGACAGCGTCTTTTAATCCTCTAGTGGTATTAGAGGCACCAGAAATTGCATCGACATCAACTGTATTTGCATTAACCATTTTTACTGGTAATTCATTAATTGCCTTTTGACCATAGTCATCGGATTCAGCTTGTTTCAGAACTTCGATATTTTTGAGATTCTTTTGCTTATCAGCCGTTACCCGGACAACAATTTCATCTCCCATACCTTTAGTGGATTTACCAATATATTGTTCAGGACCAGTTGGATATTCTTCTTTCTTAATATCAGAACCAAGTGGCCGTGGCTTTAATGGCTTTTCATGCTTAGGAGCAGGCACATTAACTTCCGCTACATCGTCTTTAGGATGAGCTGCATTTTGGCCTGCAATCTTACCGAAAATCAAGCAGTCCGCAAGATCGGACCCACCTTGATATAAGTTAGACATATTACTGCCCAGCTCCCCAGCACCATATAAATGAGGAATTGGTTTGTGCTCTGGATCAAGAATTTCAGCACGAGCATTTCTTCTAGGACCAGCTTCGGACCAGCCAATAGTTTGTACTAGCGGTATGGCATAATACGGACCCTCTTCAGAAAATGCACTTAAAGTAGCGGGATCACGATGATAAGCATAATCATGTTTCTTTTCGGCAAAGAAGTTAAATTCGTCAATTGTACTTTGCAGTTTATCCGCAGCAACTCCCATCTTTTCTGCTAATTCAGAAACAGAATCAGCTTTAAGAACGGAATTAAGTGCTTTATTATCAGGGAAAGTATTAATTTCACTGATCTTGTCATATTGCTTTTGATCAAAGACAAAGTAAGGGTGAATTGGATTCAACGGTTTATACCATGAACCATGATTTTCTACATAGCCTTCACGTGCTCCTTGGTCTTCCTTAAAGTAGCGTGTACCGTCATCGCCAACCGTAAAAATACTGCCTGTATAGAAGACTGGGTTACCCATATAAAATGGTGCACGTTTCATCCCAGGTTCATAAAAAGCAAAAGCTTGTTGCATTCCACCGGCCGCATACATTGACATATGCCACATATCCGCACCTGCCTCGTGGGCCAGGTCAATACCCTTACCTTTATTATAAAGTGAACCCAGTGGCACTAACTTGTGTGAACCAATGTAATCCTGAATCATTTGCGGATTATTTTCGATACCACCAGTGGTTAACACTACACCATTTTTAGCGTAAACGTTTAATAAAACATGATCCCGCTCAATTTGAGCTCCGACAACTTTTTTACCAGGAGTTTGCAAGATGTGCTTAACAGGTGCAGAATACCAAACATCAATTTTATCACTACGATCAAGTACTTTTTGCCGTAAAATATTCCATAATGAAGCGTTAAAAATCCCCTTCTCCATTGTGATCATGTCATAGCTTTTAGCACCAGGTAAATCAGGATGATCGGCAATTACTGCATCATCCGGCAATCCTAAAATAGTTTTATAGCTAACAGGTTCATTCACATCCAGATATTTTCTAAAATATTCTTTCATGTGTGTAATGCCATGAACAACTGTATCCTCTATTTCAGAGTCAATGTTAAAGTGCTGGGCCAAATGCTCGTAGTAAGCACGATAATCTTCTTCATTGCTGCTATAACCTACAAGTTCAGCAGCATACCTTGTATTACCACCTTCGTGACCTTCTGGAGCAGAATCAACTATTAGCACTTTAGCACCACTATCAGCCGCAAAGCGAGCCGCAGTTGCTCCGGCTCCACCAAAACCTAAAACTACTACATCATAGCTTGCGTCATAATATGTATGATCATTAACTATCATATGATTACCTTTCTTTCATAATAATAATTTTTAAAACTATTTATATTCTTCATCAAAAACAATAATTGGTTTTATCATGCTGCCATTTACTGAATCCTTAATGGCCTCATTAATTTCCTCTGATTGATAAAACTTAACAATTTTATCAATTGGAAACTTACCTGAACAATAAAGGTCAACCATTTCAGGAATAAAATTCCTGCGGTACAGAATCGCCTTCAATAACACCGGTAAGACACTTTGAAGCTGATAAAAGATTAATCATCGGACTTAGTTCCTTAATTGTCTTGACCCCTATAGTTTTATTTTAATTTCATTTTGTTTTTAACAAGTTCAGCTTATCACATAACCGCTTACATTAAACTGGACTTATCCAAAATTTAATTTTTGAGTATAAAAAAAGTTCACATTCAAGTGAACTTTTATTTATTAATTTATTCCAAACCAACTTTTTTGAAGATCTCATCTACATGCCGTAAATGGTAATGGTAGTCAAAGGCATCGGCAACATCATCTTCAGAAAGGTAATTCATAATTTGACTATCTTCAACTAATTTTCTAAAGGAAATTCCCTCATTCCAAGACTTGTTAGTTAGCTTTTGGACCATGTCATAAGCATCTTCACGGGAAAGACCAGCCTCATCAATCAATTTTAATAATAAGCGCTGGGAATAAATCAGACCATAAGTTTTATCCATATTCTTAAGCATTGTTTCTGGGAAAACATCAAGATTGGTCAAAATGCGGTTAAAACGATCAAGCATATAATCAATACCAATCGTAGTATCAGGTAAAATTACACGTTCAGCACTAGAATGAGAAATATCGCGCTCATGCCAAAGTGATATATCTTCATAGGCTGTGATAATATGACCACGTAGAACCCGCGCCATGCCGCAAAGATTTTCTGAGCCAATAGGATTACGCTTATGAGGCATCGCCGAGGAACCTTTTTGTCCAGCACGGAAGTGTTCTTCAACTTCGTGTATTTCGGAACGCTGTAAACCCCGAATTTCAGTTGCCCAATTTTCAATACTTGTCGCTATTAAAGCCAAGGTCGCAATATATTCAGCGTGTAAGTCGCGCGGCAATACCTGGCTGGTAATAGGCTGCTGAGTTAAGCCTAATTGTTTTAATACACTGGTTTCAACAGCTGGCGGCACATTGGCAAAAGTCCCAACGGCTCCAGAAATTTTCCCTGATTCTGCCCCCTTAGCAGCATGCTCGAAGCGTTCAATATCACGATTAATTTCCGCATACCAGCGAGCTAATTTCAGGCCAAAAGTAGTAGGTTCAGCTTGAACGCCATGAGTCCGACCCATCTCAACCGTATTTTTATACTTAAGTGCTTTTTGTGCAATCGTCTTTTTTAGGTCTTGCAAATCCTGCCGAATAATTTCATCAGCCTGCTTTAAGATGTATCCCTGGGCTGTGTCAACAACATCAGTAGAAGTTAAACCAAAGTGTACCCACTTTTTTTCTGAACCCAGGCTTTCGGAAACAGTACGGGTAAAAGCCACAACATCATGATGCGTTATCTGTTCCAGTTCTGCTACCCGTTCAGGCGTAAAACTGGCTTTTTGCGCAATTTTAGCAGCATCTGTTTTGGGTACTTCACCTAATTCACTCCAGGCATTGGTGGCAGCTATTTCTACCTTTAACCACGCTTCATATTTATTTTCATCCGACCATATTTTGCCCATTTCTGGGCGAGTATAACGTTCTAACATAAATTACATTTCCCACGGATTCTGTAACACGATTGTTTGCTCACGGTCAGGTCCTACTGAAACAGTAACAAGAGGAATACCAACAAGCTCCGAAACACGGTTTAAAAACTTCTGTGCATTTTCCGGCAAGTCAGACCAAGACTTAGCACCTGTGATATCTTCTTTCCAGGCAGGTAATTCCTCATAAACAGGTTTACACCGGTCTAGTTCTTTCAGGCTGGCAGGATAATAGTCAATTTTTTGACCATCAAGTTCATAAGCAGTTGCAATTTTAATAGTGTCAAAGCCACTGAAAATATCAAGAAGGTTTAGACTTAAGCCGTTAATACCAGCTACACGTTTGGCATGACGTAAAGCGACTGAATCAAACCAGCCCACGCGTCGAGGACGGCCAGTAACCGTACCATATTCATGAGCAGTTTCACGAATACGGTCACCAGTTTCATCTAATAATTCAGTTGGAAAAGGACCAGCACCAACACGAGTAGTATAAGCTTTGCAGACACCAATGACAGTCTTTAACCGGTTGGCGCCAACGCCGATACCACTGGAAATACCGCCGGAAATTGTGTTCGATGAAGTAACAAAAGGATAAGTTCCTTCATCTATATCAAGCATAATTCCCTGTGCCCCTTCAAACAGGACTTTTTCATTGTTATCAAGAGCATCATTAACTAACACCGAAGTATCTGTAACATATTTTTTCATTTTTTGACCGTATTCATAATATTTGTCAAAAATATCCTCAAATTTAAGAGCAGGTTTACCATAAATTTTGGTAAATACTTCATTTTTTTGCTCTAAGTTAGTACGCAATTTTGCTTCAAAAGTATCCTTCTCAAGTAAGTCACAAACGCGAATACCAATTCTGGAAGCTTTGTCCATGTAAGCTGGACCAATACCGTTTTTAGTAGTTCCGATTTTTTGATCGCCCTTTGCTTCTTCTTGGTATTCATCTTGCTTAATATGATAAGGCATGATGATGTGTGCACGATTAGAAATCTTTAATTTACTGGTGTCTATGCCTTTTTCTTCAAGATTTTTTAATTCACTAAATAAAACTTCTGGATTAATGACCACGCCATTGCCGATTACAGCACCTTCCTTTGACGCAAAAATGCCTGACGGAATCAAACGCATCTTAAAATCTTGACCATTGATTTCAATAGTATGACCAGCATTATTACCACCGTTTGAGCGCACAGTATACGCTGCTTCATTACTCAAAAAGTCAGTGATTTTGCCCTTTCCTTCGTCGCCCCATTGACTACCAACAACTGCAACTGCTGTCATTTTTATTCACCTCATTAAATTTCTACAAATATCACGTAAATAGTCTAGCAATTTGCCCACATTTAGTCAAATTTAAATGCGAATTATTATAGTATTCAGATTTTTAATAGTTCGATTTTTCTGTTGACAAAAAAAGTATTTTTGATTATAGTTACTTCGTTTGCAAAGATTTTTTATTCTAGGAGCCGATTTATTTATGAGTAATTATTTCAGTATGGAAGCCTTTGATTATGACGACATCCAGCTTGTTCCCAACAAGGGAATTATCAAAAGCCGTCATGATGCTGATACTAGTGTAAAGTTTGGAAACCGAACATTTAAAATACCTGTAGTACCCGCAAACATGGAAAGTGTCATTAACGATGACTTAGCAGTCTGGCTCGCTCAAAATGGCTACTACTATGTCATGCACCGCTTTCAGCCTGAGAAGCGTCTTAATTTTATTAAAATGATGCATGAAAAAGGGTTATTTGCTTCAATATCCGTAGGTATCAAAAAAGGCGAATATGATTTTATCGATCAATTAGTTAGTGAGAATATCAAACCTGAATATATCACAATTGATGTAGCCCACGGTCATTCTATCTATGTAATTGATATGATCAAATACATTAAAGAAAAATTACCTGATACTTTCTTAACAGCAGGTAATATTGCAACTCCTGAAGCCGTACGTGAATTAGAAGGCGCAGGAGCTGATGCCACTAAGGTGGGTGTTGGCCCTGGCCGTGCATGTATCACCAAACTTAAAACTGGTTTTGGTACTGGTGGCTGGCAACTAGCTGCTTTAAGAATGTGCAGTAAAGTGGCCAGCAAGCCATTGATTGCAGATGGCGGTATCCGTTATAACGGCGATATAGCAAAATCAATTCGTTTTGGCGCTACAATGATCATGATTGGTTCAATGCTTGCGGGACATGAGGAGTCTCCAGGTAACGTAATTAAAATTAACGGCAAAACTTACAAACAATATTGGGGCTCAGCTTCAGAAGTCCAAAAGGGTGCTTATCGCAATGTTGAAGGTAAGCAAATGCTGGTTCCATATCGCGGACATATCGCGGACACTTTAAAAGAAATGCAGGAAGATTTACAATCTTCGATTTCTTATGCCGGTGGTAAAGATCTTAGTTCAATTAAGTTGGTTGATTATGTAATTGTTAAAAACACGATTATGAATGGCGATAAATAGCTAATTATGTGATTTTATTGCCAAATTATTAATAATTATGGTAATAATTTCTTTTTTTCGTTAAAATAAGATTTATCTCAGCTCTGGTAGGTAGTCGGCGCTGGGATTTTTTATTTTGTTCTAATTTAGTTGATACCCAGCTTTAACAAATGAAAACCTAAAGAAATCACTAAAAAAAATGTCATATTAAGATTTTTTTAGTCTTAATACGACGCATTTTTGAATTTAATTAAACTTTTTATCTTAATACACGCATATTACCTTGTTTTGCCATCACCGCTTGAATTTCTGCATCACTAACTAAGTTAAAATCACCGCTAATAGTTAATTTTAAGACACTGGCTGCTAGAGCATAATTAAGCATCTTTTCCTTAGAAAAATTATGCAACAAGCCGTGAACTAAACCGGCACCAAAAGCATCGCCAGAGGCTACACCTTCCCATACATGCATCTGATAGACTGGTGCTTGAAAAACATCGCCATGATCAACCATCAAAGCAGTCCACTTTGAATCTTCTACTGAGTGAATATCCCTTAGGATGCTAGCTACTGTCTGACATTTAGGATATCTATGTGAAATTTCTTTCATTCCTTGAATAAATGTTTCTCTTTGCTCAATACCATGACTCATATCGTTATCAAAGGCTTTGATCCCTAAAGTCGCTTCAAAGTCTTCATCATGAGCAAGGCAAATATCTACATAAGGCATTAATTTTGCCATTGCTACTTGAGCGTTCTTAGGTGACCACATTCTTCCCCTATAATTAAGATCACAGATAACCTTAATATCATGCTTTGCGCAATATTGACAAGCTGCCAAAAGTGCTTTTTGCATTGCAGAAGAAATTGCGGGCGTAATTCCCGAAAAGTAAAAATAACCCGCATCTTTTAAAATTTGGTCCCAGTCATATTCTTCAGCCGATGCTACAGCAAAAGAGCTTCCTGCCCGATCGTAAACTACACTGGTATTGCGGATACTGGCTCCCTTTTCGAAAAAATAAATTCCTAAGCGTGGTCCACCCCGATGAATTTCAGTGGTATCTACTCCATAACGACTTAGCGCTCCTAATGCTGCCTGACCAATAGCATGAGCTGGTACTTTGGAAACAAATTGAGCATTATCACCTAATAGAGCCAATGACACTGCTACATTTGCTTCTGCTCCTCCATATAGACCAGAAAAACTATCTGTTTGAATGATACGCTCGTTTTCACGCGGCTTAAGACGCAACATAATTTCACCAAAAGTAACAACCTTTTGCATATATATCACCTATTTTCTTTAATTCGCAGATATTCTTTGCGATATAACTTAGCCTGCTCAGTTACTGCAGCATAATTTCCCTTAGCCGCAGCTGCAGTCAAATTGCTGCCCGCACCAATTACAGTAACGCCAGCTTCAAACCACTTGTGCATATTGCTTAAATTAACACCACCAGTCGGCATAATATTAGCTTGTGGTAAAGGTGCCTCAACAGCCTTAACAAAGTCGGGTCCCATGGTACTTCCCGGGAAAACTTTAACAATCTCTGCACCATAACGCATAGCCGTTTGAATTTCACTCACAGTCATACAACCTGGTATATAAGGCACCTGATACTCATTACATAAGAATGCAGTATTTTCGTCAAAAGTAGGAGCTACAATAAATTTTGCTCCCGCTAAAAGTGCAATTCGCGCGGTTACTGCATCTAAAACTGTTCCGGCACCAATCACAACATCTTTGTCTTGGGCATATTTTGTACTTAGTTTTTCTATAATTTCTGATGCATTAGGCACAGTAAAAGTTAATTCAATCGCTTTAATTCCACCCTTAATACAGGCATTGGCAGTTTTGTCAGCTTCTTCAGGAGAATTTCCTCTAACTACTGCAACTATTCCTGCATTTTTGATAGCTAAAAGTGTTTCTGATTTTTGCATTGTAAGTCCTTTCATTACTCTTTTTATTTTATGGTAAACCTTTACCTAAAATAATTCAATGACGTTTTTGTCAGACCATTTAAGTTTTTAGTTATTTGTTATAATGATCTCAGTACAATTATTCGAGGGTATCATGAAGAAAAAAACAGCAAGTATTAAAGATGTTGCCAGCTTAGCACATGTTTCTATTGCAACAGTTTCACGTTATTTACATGGTCAGCTCAATCGAATGTCTACTGAAACAGCTGATCAGGTAAAAGACGCAATTGTTAAACTAAATTATGTTCCTAATGCTGCAGCCAGACAGCTAATAACTCATAAAAGTAAAATGATTGCAATTATTGTTGTTAATATAGCTGATTCGTTTTCTACCGAATTATATAAGGGAGCGAATTCTGTCTTAGAACGTGCTGGCTATGCGACCGTAATGCTTGATACTGATTCTCAGCAAGCTAAAGAAAAACGACTAATTAATATGGTAGGATTAAATACTTATGACGGTTTAATATTACAGCCCTTAAGTAGTAATGTTGCTAAAATCAAATCTGAAGTACGGAGGGATTTGCCAATTGTAATTCTTGACCGTCAATTAAAAGATTCCCCATGGCCCCAAGTAATAAGCGAAAATTTGATGGCCAGTAAAAAAGCTGCTCAGTATTTTTATCAACATGGATTTACAAAAGCAATTGTTTTTTCATCCCCAATCGCAATTGCATCGACCAGACAAAAGCGTCTTAAAGGTATTAAAGCTGTTTATCCACAAGTTACCATCTTTGAACTTGACGAAAAAATGCTCCAACATAAGGAAATATTTGCTAAATTAGAAAAAATTTTGGCTGAAAAAACAGAAAAAACGGTGCTTTTCTTTTTAGAAGAACGGTGGCTTTTGTTATTTTTACCAGATTTAATCCATGCTAACCTTTTATCCAACAAAAAGATAGAAATTTCTGGTTTTGCGGATTCTAACTTAATCTCGTCTATTTGGCATTCTGCTAAGATGATATTGCAAGACCCTTATAAAATGGGGCAAAAAGCTGGTACAATTATGCTCAATTTATTGACAAACAAGCAAAACGTACCTCATACTTCAACGGTTAAAACCTGTTTTCTTGAAAAAGACTAAAAAAGTGCAAAATCTAACTCAAAAAAGTAAAGCGTTAAGAATTTATTTTCTCAACGCTTTCTTATAATGAATATAATCATAAAGCTATTTGCTGTTTAGAAACACGCACTAAATTATCTCTCACTAAACATTCTGCAATTTCTACTGTGTTGCTGGCGGCGCCTCTTAATAAGTTATCAGCTACGATCCACATATTAAATGCACCAGGATTTTCTTGATCTGAACGAATACGGCCAACGAAAGTTTCCTTTTTACCGGCAGCTAAAAGTGGTTGGGGATAGATCTGATTTTCAGGGTCATCCTGTAAAACAAGGCCAGGAGTTTTTACAATTTCCCGCTTTATTCCTGCAGTCGTTGCCTTTTCATCCTTCAGCACAAAATAAACCGTTTCACCATGACCAATTTCAACCGGTACGCGGACACAAGTAGCAGTGACTTTAATCTTCTTTGAGTCCTGATCATTAAACAAAATCTTTTTGGTTTCATGAATCATTTTCCATTCTTCGTGCGTGTAGCCATCATCTTCAAAAACATCAATTTGGGGTAACAAGTTAAACGCCATAGGATAATGCTTTTTAGCAGAGGCGGTGGGTAGGATCTTAGCTGTTGTCTTTTGCTTATTCAACCTGTCCTGAGCTTGCTGAAGCAGCTCATCCCAAGCTGCCTTACCAGCTCCAGACACAGCCTGATAAGTCGAAACAATAATTTGCTTAATTCCCCATTTAACGTGCAGCGGGTAAAGTGCAGCCACCATTTGAATAGTTGAACAGTTAGGGTTGGCAATAATGCCATGGTGATTTACCAATTGTTCATCATTAACTCCCGGAACAATCAAGGGCACCTCATCAGCCATACGGAAAGCACTAGTGTTGTCCACACATACCGCTCCTCTTTTGACTGCTTCAGGCAACAGCCTTTTTGACACAGCTCCGCCAGCAGATGATAAAACTAAGTCCACTCCCTTAAATGAATCAGGTTGTGCTTCTTCTACTATGATTTCTTGATTCTTAAATTTTAATTTTTTACCTGCTGACCGCTTAGAAGCCAGTAGTTTGATTTGTTTGACTGGAATTTTAGACTTTTCTAGTTCACTAATTAAACGCTGACCTACTGCACCTGTGGCGCCCAGAATTGCAACTGCGTATTTTCTCATCAATTATCACCTTTTTCTGTTAAAAACTGTTGGATACGGTTCATTGCTGTATGCAAGTTTTCATCGCTGGCAGCGTATGAAAAACGAATATACCCTTCACCACCAGGACCAAAAGCATTTCCAGGCGTTCCCCCAACTTTAGCCTTGTGAGCTAAGTCCAGTGCAAAAGCCTCATCATCTTGACCATAACTTGCCGGTATTTTAGCAAAAACATAAAATGCTCCTTCACTGGCATGGGTTTCAAGACCCATATTGTTTAACGCACTAACAATATAGTCACGTCTTTTTTGATAAATTGGGCGTGCCTTAGCTGGATCCTGATCACCATTTTCCAAAGCCTCGGTTGCCGCTGCTTGTGCAGGATTAGATGGGGCGGTAACCAAAAATGCGTGCATCTTCGCAATCAAACTAATTAAAGCAGCTGGTCCAGTCACATAGCCTAAACGATAACCGGTCATCGCATGAGACTTGGACAAGCCATTAATTAATAAAGTGCGTTCGGGTAAATAATGCGCAATCGAAACATGATTAAAGTCATAAGTCAATTCACTATAAATTTCATCGGAAATAATATAAAGATGATGCTTTTTAATGATCGGTGCTATCTGTTCTAAAACAGAACTAGGACATTCCCTGCCGGTGGGATTAGTAGGATAGTTAAATAAAATTGCTTTAGCATGAGGGTGCTCATCTAAAGTCTTTTCCAGTGCCTGCGGAGTTAAAACGAAATTCGTATCTGCCGTATTGATGGCGACCAATTCAGCTTTAGTGTATTGAATTAGCGGAAAATAAAGAGCATAAGATGGAGTAGGCACAATAATTTGATCACCTGGTTGAAATAGTGCCAACATGGTTGCAGCTATGGCCTCTGTCGCACCGACCGTGACTATAATTTCACTTTCAGGATCATAGGTTAAGCCTTGCTTGCGCTTTAAATAATTGCTGATAGCCTGACGCAGCCTAGGTGTTCCTTTTTGGGCCGAGTAATGCGAATCATTATCTAATATACTTTGGATTGCAGCTTTTTTAACATGTTCAGGTGTATTTAAATCGGGTTCTCCTAAAGTTAATTTAATTAAATCAGGAATACCATCAACTTTTTGGGCAAAAGCACGGATACCAGAAGGAGGAATTTTTGCCAATGGTGTATGAGTAATTGAAGTTAAATCAGTAGCTAATTGGGGCATTTTGTTCTCCTTGTAATTATAAAATCTGGTCTAAACCGACCACTAAATCCGTTAAATCCATTACCCGACTCAAGGCTACTTTAACGCCCTGCATAAATGAAGAACGGGAAAATGAGTCTTGCCTGATTGTTAAAGCTTCGCCGGAACCACCAAAAAGCACCTGTTCGTGGGCTATATAACCAGGTAAACGAACGGAGTGAACAGGAACTCCATCATAATCAGCACCGCGAGCTTTAAAATCACTTGTTGTTTTGGAACAATTTTCTGAATTGCGGTTTTCTGCAATCACTTTGGCAGTCGCAATAGCAGTAGCACTAGGGGCATCCTTTTTATCAGCATGATGCATTTCAATGACCTCTGCATCAGGAAAATACCGCGCCGCTTCTTGCGCGAATTTCATCAATAAGACAGCTGACAAGCCAAAATTTGGAGCAATAAGGCCACCAATTTTTTCCTTTTTTGCCAGTTCTTGTAACTGTTTTATTTGTTCAGAAGTTAAACCACTTGTTCCCACAATTGGGTGCATATGGTGCTTTAAAGCAAATTTAGTATTTTCAAAAACTGCTTGTGGGGTCGTAAAATCAATCCAAATATCAGCACTAACATCTATAGCTGCTAAATTATCAAAGCGTGCAATAGTAGGCTTAAAGTCTGAACACTTAGATGCAGTAGGTGCCAAAACTGCTACCAATTGATAGTCAGGTAATTTTTCAACCAATTGAATAGTTTTTCTGCCCATAGACCCCGTGGCACCAGCTATCAAAATTTTTTTCATTACTCTACTCCTAGTTCTAGTGGCAATTCATGCAATAATGCTGATTCAGTTAAGCCTAAATGAATAGCTAATTGCCGCTTTTCTGTTTCATTTAAATCTACAATAGGTAACCGGCAGCCGCCAGCTGGCAATCCTTGGGCATTTAAGACGGCTTTAACTGGCGATGGTGAAGGATACATGAATAAGGCTTGCATCTTCGGCATTAATCGTCTTTGCAATTTCCCTGCTGCAGCTACCTTACCCTGATCTAAATCATCATACATTTCCCGCATAGCCAAACCATAAATATGAGAAGCTACCGAAATTACTCCTTTTGCACCTAAAACTTTAGCCGTTAAAGACTGCAAGTCTTCACCTGTGTACACCAAAAAATCTTTTGCCGCGTGTTCAACAATATATTCTAAGTCTTCTAAATCTGAACATTGCTTAACACCAGCAATTTTAGGATTATGCGACAACTCGACCAGAGTTTCTTTAGTGATCTTAATTCCTGTTCGACCCGGAATGTTATATATAATGATCGGTATTGGCGAACTTTTAGCCACCTTTTCAAAATGGGCTGTAATTCCCCTTTGATCTGGTTTGTTATAGTAAGGTGCTACTACTAGTGCCATATCAATACCGGGAATTTGTCCCACCTCTTGAGTAAATGCAACTGTCTGTGCAGTATTATTGCTGCCTGTACCCGCTACCACTGGCACACGCCCAGCAATTATTTGAGCAAATTTAGTATATAATTCAATTTTTTCATCATGAGTCATTGTTGCTGTTTCACCAGTAGTACCGCCAATGACAAAACCAGTGCTACCCGTGTTAAGTAAATGCTCGGTTAATTTTTTCAGACCGGGATAGTCAACTTTATCTTCCTTATTAAAAGGCGTAATTATCGCTGTCATTAAATCTGCCTTGTCAAAATTAGTCATGTTTTTTCTCCTTTTGAGCTACATGTGACTCAGTAAAAAACTTACCACTACTTTAATTCCTACTTCTATGGCTTCTTCATGCGGGTTGAAGGTTGCAGAATGAAGTTGCGAATCATCATCCACTCCCAACCAGAACATGGTGCCGGGAATTTGCGCTAGTAAATAGCCAAAGTCCTCTCCAGTCATAGCTGGTTGCATCTCTTGGTAATTAATTTGAGCATTTTCCTTCATATATTTAATAAATTCAGCTGTAATTTGGGGATTATTTTCAACTGGCCAATAACCACCCTGATTAAGCTGCAAATCAACTTTAGCATTATAGCTGTGTGCTATTCCTTGAGTTACATCCCGCAGACGCTGATCAATTTTTTCAATCATTTTTTGGGTTAATCCCCGAATGGTTCCTTCTAAGTGAGCATGGCCTGCAATAGCATTTCTAACTGTACCAGCTCTAACTTTTCCTATTGTAATAACACCACCTGCAATAGGATCAATACTGCGAGAAATAATTGTTTGAATTTGCTCTATTAAAGCAGCCGCAGCCACTACCATATCATTAGCTTGCTGAGGATATGCTGCATGACCATCCTTACCATGTAAATCAATATTGATTTCAGTTGTACCTGCAAATAAAGTCCCCAAACGGCAGCCAATTGTGCCGGTAGGTAAATCGGGAGTATCATGCAAAGCAAAGAATTCATCTGGGCGCCACTTACCAGTAAAAATTCCTGCCTCATAGGCTTTTTTACCACCACTCTCACTTTCTTCAGCTGGCTGGAAAAAGAACAGCAAATTGTCTTGCGGTTGGTGATCGCAAAAATAATCTAGAATTCCCAGGGCTACTGTCATATGGATATCATGACCACAAGCATGCATTTGACCTTGATTATGAGAAGTAAACGGCAGGCCGGTCTGTTCTTGAACCGGTAAGCCATCTATATCTGCGCGATAGCCAATCGTTTTTTGCGGTTTGCTTCCCCGAACCAGAACCAATATAGCTGTAGGCAGTTCAGAACATGTACGAATTTCAATGTATTTTTGATTAAAATTACCAATAACCTGCAATAAATATTTTTGTGTTTGGTATTCGTGCAGAGCTAATTCTGGGATCTGATGCAAGTCGCGGCGAATTTTAATTAGTTGTGCAGAAGTTAACATTAATTAATTCACAGCTTTCTTAATCCTGGCTCAATTCCTGTTTTAGAGGCAGTTTTTTGATCACGCATTTTAATAATTTTTGCCGGTACCCCGGCAACGACACTATTTGCTGGCACATCCTTAGTTACTATTGCTCCAGCAGCTACTACGGCATGATCACCAACTTGAACTCCTTCTAAAACTACGGCATTGGCGCCAATTAAAACATCCTTGCCAATTTTCACAGGTTGTGCCGAAGCCGGTTCTACGACTCCAGCTATTACTGCACCTGCCCCGACATGAGTGTTAGGGCCAACAATTGCTCTGCCACCTAAAACAGCATTCATATCAATCATGGCATTTTCCCCTATTTCAGCACCGATATTAATGACTGCCCCCATCATGATTACCGCATTTTTGCCTATATCAACGTTTTCACGAATTAGTGCCCCTGGCTCAATTCTGGCAGAAATGTTCTTTAGATCCAACAACGGAATGGCGGAATTGCGACTAGTATTTTCCACTTGATAATCAGCAAATTTGTCAGAGTTTTTTTCTATAAAAGGCCCCAAGACTTGCCAGTCTCCAAAAACGACCCCAGTATGATTTTCAATAAAAGTTTTGCAGTCTTCTGGCCAATTTAACTGAGACAAATTTCCTTTGACATAAACTTTAACTGGTGTTTTTTTGGTTGAATTAGCAATAAAATCAATGATTTCGGTTGCCGTCATTTTTTTCATATTTATAATTTATCCTTCCATTTGATAAAAACGATCATGACTAACTAGATCCGCATAAGTTTCACGTGTAACTACTTCTTGTACCTGCCCATTTTCTGCAAAAACAACAGCTGGCCTGGGAACACGATTATAATTAGATGCCATACTATAGCCGTAAGCACCAGTTGCTAAAACCGCAATTACATCTCCCGGCTTGCTTTTAGGCAATGCCAATTTGTTAATAATAATGTCGCCAGATTCACAGTAGCGACCCGCAAGCTTAACTGTTTCTTCAGGCTTTGCTTGAGGATTTTCTGCTAACAGTGCCTCATATTCTGCCTTATAAAGTGCCGGTCTGATATTATCACCCATACCGCCATCGACTGCCACGTAAGGCAAAAGCCCTGGTACATCTTTACGTGAACCAACTGTATACAAGTTATAGCCAGCCTCGCCGACAATCGAACGTCCTGGTTCAATCCAAATTGTAGGCATTTTTAAGTGATCTTCCTGTACACACTTTTTGACTGTCTGTACGATTTGACCAACAAAGGTATGAGCAGTTACTGGATTATCCTGCTTGGTATACCTGATGCCGAAACCGCCTCCCAAATTTAACACCTGAGGTTGATAATCATATTTTTGTTTCCAATTGTTCACTAGCTTCATCAACTTCTCTACTTCAAGTTTAAAACCTTCTGTTGCTAAAATTTGTGAACCGATATGTGCGTGTAGTCCAATTAATTCCATTTGTGCGTCAGCTCTAACTTGTAAAAATGCCTGTTCAGCCTGACCTGAACGAATGTCAAAGCCAAATTTGCTGTCCTCTTGACCTGTTTGGTCATATTCATGAGTATGAGCAGAGATCCCTGGAGTTACTCTCAACATTACCTGAACGTGAGTATTAGTTTGTTTTAAAACCCTTTTTAACAGCTTAATTTCAGTAAAATTATCTAAAATAATCACACCCACATGGTTTTGGACGGCCATCAACAATTCATCTGGAGTTTTATTGTTACCGTGAAAACTGATTTGTGCTGCAGGAAAACCAGCTTTAAGTGCAGTATATAATTCTCCACCAGAAACAACGTCAATGTGTCCACCCAGTTTATTGATTATCTGGTAAATTGCAATCGTAGCAAATGCCTTACTGGCATAGCTAATTGCATAATCTACCTGCTCTTTTTCAAAAGCAGCTTGGAAAGTCTGAAATTGCCGTTTGATTTTCTGAACATCATAAACAACTAAGGGGGTACCAAACTTCTTTGCTAGTTCCAAAGTGTCTACTCCCCCAATTGTCAAATGACCCTGGGTATTAGTTTGATAATAATCATTAGCAGCCATTTAAGTCTCTCCCTTTTTGTTAAATAAAAAGGCTCTTTTGTTGTACCTAACAAAAGAGTCCTTCAAGTTATTATCTGGTATCAATTTTGTCGATAGCGCTCCGCGAATATAAAATTGCGACAGTCCGTAACCTGTTAGATTACGTCCCAGCTTATTAATTACCGCAATAATTAAAGCTTCGGCAACCGCCCCTTTGACTGGCTTCCTGGTTTTTTGCAGAAACTCCACCAGCTACTCTTGTTGGTTGCAACCTCTTCGATTTATTAAAATATTATTATTAATTAATATGATTGTCAACCATTTTCACTGACAATTGCTTTTTAAATTTTTAAATAAAAATATTATTTTTTAAATTTATTTATTTTTTACCTTGTAAAATGCTACCAACACCAACACTTTTAGCTCAAATTTTAATGCAATAATATGACGCAAAACAGCCCCTTTACTGAATATCAACTTTATTTTGCAGTTGAAGATTAAAATTTTAATGTTAAAATCCAATACTAATTACTTAAATTAAATTTAATTGTGAAAGGTATTAACATGAAAGTTGTTAAATTTGGCGGTAGTTCTCTAGCTGACGGAGAACAATTTCAAAAAGTTTTAAAAATTATTAATGCTGATCCAGCACGTAAAGTGATCGTGACTTCTGCTCCCGGCAAAAGGTCTAAAAATGACACTAAAGTAACAGACTTATTAATTACATATGCGGAAAATGTACTTAATAACCAAGATTACAGTAGAACGGTAAAGGCAATTTGGACCAGGTATCAGAATATTGCAGATTACTTTCAAATATCCGAGCAATTAGTAAAGCCATTGTTACAAGAATTACTCAATCTTCCTCAACTCTCTTATCCAAACACAGATTTTTTAATGGCGGGTTTTAAAGCACATGGTGAAAAACTTAGTGCACAGCTTTTAACTTTAATTCTGCAAAAGCGCCATATAGCCGCTCGCTTTTTGGATCCCGTAGAAGCTGGCTTTATGGTTACTAGTAATGCTAACGATGCTCAAGTTTTACCAGAAACTTACGAAAATTTACAAAAATGGGCACAAACTTCAGATTTACTAGTCGTACCCGGTTTTTATGGCATTACAGAAGATGGCTTAATAGCAACCTTTTCTCGCGGAGGTTCGGATATTACCGGAGCAATTTGGGCACGTGGAATTAAAGCAGATTTATATGAAAACTTTACGGATGTAGATGCAATCTACGCAGCTGACCCCAGAATTATTGCTCATCCCCGTGCCATTAAGCTTATGACATACCGTGAGTTGCGGGAGCTGTCATATGCAGGATTTTCTGTTTTTCATGATGAAGCCATTATTCCCGCAATTGAAGGTCAGATTCCAGTAAATGTCAAAAACACTAATCATCCGGAACTACCTGGAACAATGATTGTCCCGCAAAATAATTTTACCCCGCAAAGTACAATTACAGGTGTGGCAAGTTCTGGACATTTTGCCGCATTATATTTACATAAATATTTACTAAATAAAGAGGTTGGATTTACACTTAAATTACTACAAATATTCTATAAATTTAATATATCATATGAACATATGCCATCAGGAATTGATGATTTGACCATTATTTTTGATAAAAAACAATTTGATAAACAAATTCGTCAGCAAATGTGTCTTGAAATTCAAAAAGCACTTCAACCTGATCAACTAGAATGGATTGATGATTATGCCATCATTATGGTGGTTGGAGAAGGGATGCGTAACAAAATTGGTGTAATGAAGAATATCACTCTGCCTTTAGCAGAAAAGCATATTGCCATTCATATGATTAACCAGGGTGCTTCACGCATTTCAATCATGCTAGGCACCAAAAAGGCAGACGCAGCTGCCGCTGTTAAAGAAATCTATCACCAGTTTTTTAATTAATTTAAGGAGAATTTTTCATGATACAACTACAAAAAGTTCACGGTTCACAGAATAAGTTTTTTCTACTTGATCAAACTCAATTTCAAACACCATTATCTAAGGGAGAGTTAGTCAACTTGGCGCAGCAGATAACTAAGCCGGAAAGAGGCTTACTTAATGGTGCTGATGGTTTACTAGTAGTCAACAATTCAGACCATGCAGAAACTCTAGGAAAAATGCAGGTTATCAATGCAGACGGTTCTTTTGCTTCTATGTGTGGTAACGGGTTAAGGACAGTAGGCCGCTATTTAGCACAAAAATACCATAAAGAAACATTCAAAGTTGAAACTATGCAAAGCGATTTGCGCGTTAACTGTCAGCCGGACTGGGCGCCAAAGGTTAAAGCAATCAGTGTTGAAATCAGTCCGGTTAGTTTTACAGCTGTGGCTCTCCCCTTTACTAATTTAAGTTATTCTGAATTAATTAATCAAGAGTTGCCAGAACTGGCACCAAAACTGAAATTTTCAGCAGTTGCTGTCCCTAACCCCCACTTGATCAGCTTTGTTTCAGACAGTGTCTTCAAAAGCGACTTATTGGCAAAATTAGGCGCAAAACTAAATCAGAAAAATCCATTTTTCCCTGATGGAGTAAATGTTAGTTTTGCTCAAGTTTTGAGTGCGCATCATCTATTTGTACGCACTTTCGAACGAGGTGTAGGCTTCACCAATGCCTGTGGTACAGCCATGTCAGCTGCAAGTCTAATTTACGCAGTAACTTACCAGTCAAAGAATCTGTTTGACAAATTGCTGACTGTTTCTAATCCTGGCGGCTTTGTTCAAACTAAAGTTCATCATAGTGATCATAGCTATTGGATAGAATTGATCGGAAATGCTACGGTTACACATTATATTGACGTTACAGAAAGTGAATTACACCAGAAGCATCCCGACTTTAATAACTTTAAGGTTACGCCCACTATGGAAGATGAGGCATATCAAGAATTTATTACTACACATGGCAAGTAGAAAAATATTTTGGTATCTAAGTATTTATTAAAATAAAAATTCAAACTGCTCAATCGCCATTTTGAAGTGACTTTATAGCCTTTCTTTTTCATAATAGTGAAGTAAAATATACTTGATAAAGCGATTTCACAAAAAGGAGTGCTGTAAAATGGCAGAACCAGATTATCAAAAATTAGTTCAAGAAATGCGTAGCGAATTTAAAAAAGGTGACGACCAACGTGACGAAGGCTTACCAACACAAATTCCCGAAGTAGAAAGATTTGATAATATACCTTATGGTAATGATCCCAAGTATCAGATACTTGATGTGTACTTACCACAAAAAAGAACTAATGGAAAACTACCGGTTATCGTCAATATCCACGGTGGCGGCTGGGTATATGGCACTAAGGAAACATACCAGTTCTATTGTTTAGCTCTTGCTAAAGCAGGCTTTGCAGTAGTTAACGCCAATTATCGGTTAGCACCGGATGTTGTATACCCGGGCGAGTTAGATGATATTAATCGGGTATTTCATTGGGTAGCCAAAAAAGAAAATGCCTCTAAATATCAGTTTGACTTAGACAACGTCTTTATAGTTGGAGACAGTGCTGGTGGTCAAATGGGTGAACAAATTTTAGCAGTTTATACCAACAATGAATATCGTAAATATTTCGGCTATTCTGTACCTGACTTAACTATTAAAGCTGCTGCTTTAAACTGTGGAGCTTACTTCTTAACGGAAATTAATTCAATTGCCGGTGCACCCGAAGCTTATTTCAGACCTGAAATTCGCATGGATAAGCATGATGAATTAAATGTAGAACAATTCCTAACACCGGCATTGCCACCCCTGTTTATCATGACTTCTACCGATGATTTTCTACGCGATAATGCCTACATGCTTTCAGGTTATCTCCACGCTAAAAACATTTACCATGAACTTCATTTTTATGGTGATAATGACCATCGCCGGGGACACGTCTTCCACGTTAACCAAAAAGACGATTTAGCCAAGCAGTGTAATGAAGATGAATTAAACTTTTTCCGCAAATATCTCAATTAAATAATATCTACCAAAACTGGTTGAACTAGTATAATTTAGTTCGACCATTTTTAGTAAAGGAGAAACATATCATGGTGCGTGATAAGCATGAATTGGTGCACTTAGATGAACTTCCTGTTTTTATCAAGGTTCATCAATACCCAGGCTCCTCAGAGGTACCTCCCCACTGGCATCAAAGTATTGAGCTGAGTTTTACACTAAGAGGGAAAATTGACCATTTTATTGTTGGCGGGGTAGATCATGAAACACATCCTGGTGAAGTTTTAATAATTAATACCCAAGTTGTTCATAGCGTGCGTAATCTTAACAGTTCTAAAAATGATCTGGCTTTAACCTTGCTTTTTCCTTATTCCCTAGTATTACAAATGTTTCCTGAAATGGATCATTATCAATTTGAAGTGCAGCCTCTTGAAAAATTAAGTTTAGAGCAGGCAGAACAATATCATTATTTACAAACTTTATTGAGTAAAATTATTGCAATAAAATCCGCGCCTGCTAAGCCTCTAAAAAATCTGGACTTAACTATTCTTAGCTATCAGGTTTTAAAAATTCTACTCAAATACTTTTTAAAGCAACGAGATAATAAGGGGCAAATATCACGTAACTTAATTATTACCGGACATTTGCGTCATGCTCTAGATTATATTCAAGATCATTACCAAGAGCCAATTACGCCCCAAGACATTGCAGATAGCTGCCATTTATCACGGCAATATCTGCAACGAATTTTTCATCAAAATATGGGAACTACTATCGGTAAATATCTTAAGAACTTTCGGGCACAAAAGGCGCATCAAGACTTATGTCATACTGCTATGACTCTCACAGCAATAGCAATGAATAATGGCTTTAGTGGTATCCGCTCTTTAAATAGAGCAATGCTTGATTATTATGGCAAAACTAGTATGCAAATCAGAAAAAGTTCCTCAGCGCCAGATCAAAGCTACTGAAAGCGCTATTTTAATTGTAAAAAGAGAGTAATATATTATTAAAACTAGTATTAAATAAAAAGAGGCAATTAATATGAAAAAATTTAATCCAAAATCTGGATTATTCAAATGTGCTTTATTATCAATATCATTAATGTTAATGATAGCACCACAAATTTCTTCAGTACTGCCGTTAATGTACTCATCATTTCCACAAGTTTCACGGGCTGCTGTAGAAACATTAAGCACTATTCCTAACATTGGAATTGTTGTAGGTCTGATTATAAGTCCTTTTTTGATAAAACTGATCGGTACCAAGCCAACGGTTATTACTGGTTTAGCAATTGCTTTACTGGCAGGCACATACCCAATGTATGCAGCAAATTATACACCGATTTTAATTTCCCGCTTTCTTTTAGGAGCCGGAATTGGCCTCTTTAATTCTTTAGCAGTTAGCCTGCTGTCCAAATTCTACCAGGGAAACGAACTATCAACTATGCTAGGTTTTCAAAACTCAATGGGTAGTGTAGGTGCCGCTGTATTTTCATTTTGTGTTGGTCTCTTAGCCGTTCTGGGTTGGCATGCAACTTTTGCAATCTACTTAGTAGCACTGCCAATCATGTTATTATTCGGCTTTGTAGTGTCATTACCAAATGAGAAAAGTAACGAAACTGGTACTGGAAAGCCAGCAGTTAAAGAGGAAAACAAGATCAACGGCAGCGTCGTAGAAATCTCTCTTATCATGTTCTTCATGTATGTCTTCTTTATGCCAATGACTTTTAAATTGCCACAATTAGCCACTACGCAAAAAATCGCCAATGTCAGTCAAATTGCTTTTGTTTCAAGTGTAGCAACTCTGGTTGGGATACCTGTCGGAATGTGCTATGGCTATTTAAAAAAGAAACTCCAAGATTTAATTTTACCAATAGGTTTGTTGCTGCAAGTCGTCGGTCTGTTGGCTCTTGCCTATGCTTCTAATTTACCAGTATTGGTTATTGCTGTTATTGTCCTAGGCACTGGGTTTGGCCTGTCAGTTCCTTATATTTTTAACTGGCTAGATGAAGTAGCTCCTCAAAATTCGGTTAACTTTGCTACGACGATTACTTTAGTGCTTGTAAATGTTGGCTGCGCCGCTTCACCAACGATTATAGATTGGTTAGGCAGCAATTTAGGTAATGGTTCACCTCGTGCCGATATGACGATGGCTGGAGCTGGTATGATTATTTTATTCTGTTATAGCTTGATCCATTATTTTAAAGTAAGAAAACACTAGAAAAATTTGGATTCAAAAAGAGTTGACGTGATTTTTCACGTTCAACTCTTTTTTACGTGGTAATTTATCTTTAGAAACTATTGCTGCTTGCTTCTTTCTTTTCTAGAGAACCAAAACATAAATAGCGGTAAAATTACGAAGCCAAAGATCATCATGAAAATTGCATACCAGTTAACACCAACGACTTTACCATTCTCAATAATACCAAATTGTGCTTGCCAGTTATATTTAATCAGCAAAAAGATCACTAAAACTATTGACAATATTGGTACAAATATATCAGTTATGACATTCTTAGGAGCTGGTAAAATTGGTTGCTTATTTTTACCATAGTAAAAGCAAATTACTGCCAGCGGAACAATGATAAAGCCTAAAAATCTGACCATAGCACTCAATGTAATTAAGTTAGTCATGTTATATTGAAAAGCTAAAGGTACTAAAATTGCTAATGCTTCAGAAATAAAAAATGTTTTAATAGGAAAGTTATTTTTAGTTCTTTCGGTTAAAGTACCTGGCAATTGATGTTCGCGAGCCATTGCTTCCAAAATACGTGGAGCATTAAAACTAGAAGCAACATTTATTCCCAGCATAGAAATAAGCGCACCAACTAAAATTACATCCCGCAATATTTCATTTTTGAAAATAGCACTGACTGCTACCACTTGTTTAGTCGTCATTAGTGCCTTAGGATCTAACACCATCGCTACGGCCACTACCCCAATATAAATTGCAGCAATAACTAAAATTGCTAGCGGGATAGCCTTTGGTAAGTTTTTTTCAGGCTCTTGCATATCTTCTGAACCAGAAGCAACAGATTCAAAACCTGTAAAAGCATAGAACGCCGAAACAACAGCCATTACAAGTCCTGTAGTAGTCAAAGTTGGCACTATTTTATGCCCATTTTGCGTTATTTGATCAACAGATGACAAACTATGTGTGGCTCCAGTTTTAATAAGTAAAACAACACCTGCCACAATAATTAAAATTAATGCAGCTAATTTACCTGCTGTAGCCAAATTCATAACAAGTTTCACAAACTTTTGTCCAAATAAGTTAATTACGGTAACAACTACCATTAATATAATAAAACCAATAGTAACGTTTAAAAATTTATCGGGATTACCACCAAAAATAGAAATAGTTGATTTAATTACACCAACAGCCATTACTCCCCAGGCAACACTGGCAGAAAAGTAACGCAAAATCCCAACGTAAAAACCAACGTTATCACCAAAAGCAGCTTTAGAATAGGCATAAGAAGCACCAGATTTAGTTACATATTTAGCCGCTGCGGAAAAAGAAATGGCTAAGATTGAGGCAAAAATTGCAGCAATGAAGTAGACAATTAAAGCTTTACTCCCTGCCTGACTAACTACACTACCAGGTGTTAAAAAAATACCGGAACCAATAATTGAGTTAATAGCTAAAAGAACAATCGACCAAAAGCCAAGTTTGTCTCCTGCGTTTTTGTTTTGAGTCATATTTACTCCCTACTTGGCATTTTCAACCACAAATTTAAACAAATTATTCATATACTTAGTATTAGGATTGTTGTGTAGCATTTCTGGGTGCCATTGAATCGCCAAAACAGTACCCTGTTTATTTTCAAGCCCTTCCGGTACGCCATCGCTTGCATCCGCAACCTCAAGTAAATCTGGCGCTACGTCTTTAATTAATTGGTGGTGAAAAGAATTAACCATGCATTCAGTCTTACCCAATGTTTTAGCTAACAAGCTGTTTTCCCTAATTGTTACTTTATGAGTAGGTAAATCAGGTGTATGACCTTGTTCGTGTTTTAGAGTTTGCTCTGAGCGATAACTAATATCCTGGTAGAGACTGCCACCATGTGCTACATTAATAATTTGTGCCCCGCGGCAAACTCCCAGAACAGGTTTATTAGTTTCTTCAGCAATTTTTAATAAAAGCATATCAAAGTGATCTCTCTGAGGCCAAATGGGACCAATCTTAGGCATTAATTCTTCACCATATAAGTGAGGATCAACATCATGTCCACCGGATAAAATCAATCCTTGAACGTGATCCATTTGGCTTTTAATAACTTCATCATCTTCAGTAAAAGGAATTATAAAGGGAATTCCACCATTTTTAACTACAGAATCCACATAATCCTCATTAACATAACTACGTCTGTATCCTGGAAACATTCCAGCAGAATCAATCATTTCAGATCCTGCTATGCCAATAACTGGTTTTGTCATTTTTCCTCCTTAATTAAACTTATACTATTAGTTATTAACATTATAATAGTTATTAGTAATTTACGTGTATCTTTTGTTCATATAATTTTCCGCTTAATTTGCTTTTGTAGTAAAATATTTAAGCTAAAAACAAGTCATCAATAAATTTTCAAAAGTGAGTTATCGTGAAAAGTATTAGTAAAAGTCTTAAACAACAAAAAATATTGTGGTTCACACTTATAGTTTTAGCTATAGTATGTATAGTGTGTCACTCATTGCCTAAAATATCTGATGTTAATTGGCAAACAATTTTATCATTATTCAGTTTAATGCTGGTAACTCAGTATCTAATTAATATCAATGCTCTGGCCTATCTTAGCCAAAAAATTATCAGTTTAGCTCACACACACCGCCAAATTACCCAACTATTAGTTTTACTAGCGGGATTTTTGGCAATGTTTTTAACAAATGATGTTGCAATTTTGAGTCTTATACCCTTATTTTTAGTAATTCATAAGCAAGTTCATGGGCCTTTTATTTTGCCCTTAACATTGATAACAATTACAGCAAATCTTGGAAGTGCATTAACCCCTTTCGGTAACCCACAGAATCTCTATATTTATAATCACTACCATTTATCTATTATTAACTTTTTAAAAATTTCTGTTCCATTAGCCATTATTAGTTTTGCCTTAATTTTATTAACTACATTTATAATTCCAGCAAGTTCCTTACCCGTTTTGAAACCTAAAAACTATAATGTTAAGCCAACTGCTTTATTTATCGCATTTATTTCACTCATGGTCACACTTGCGGGTGTCCTACATTTCGTACCGCTAATTTATACTACAATTGTTGTTGTGGCAGTCATTTTATTTACAAACCGCTTTATTTTTACACAAGTTGATTACGGTACTTTAATTACTTTTATCGGCTTTTTCCTGATAGTGGGCATTTTAGGAAGACAAAAATTTATCATTACAATTGTGGCCCAACTTTTAAAACAGAGTTCCTTTATCACCTATTTAACTGGTATATTATTGAGCCAAGTAATTAGCAATGTTCCAGCTACTTTCCTAATTACACGCTTCAGCATAGATATCACAGCAATCTTTCTTGGCGTTAATGTCGGTGGATTAGGAACTCCATTAGCATCATTTGCCAATTTATTAGCTCTAAAGCAAGCCCACGTACATAGCAGGCAAGTATTAATAGGCTTTTTGACAATTAATTTTATTTTTTTAATTGTTTTAGCTACAATAATTTTCCTGCTATTACCCCAATTAATAAAACTTAGTTCTTTTTAGAAATTCTATTTATTTCCCGGGAAATATTTTCAATATCAGTAAATGAAGTGTTAGGATCAGAAATCAGTTGGTCTAATTTAAATTGTAATAAACTGATTTGATTAGCAGTCTTAGCATTTTCTTTACTGGAGAAATCACTAGGAGTTATTAACTTGTGATTTTTTATTTTCCAAGAAGTAAAGTTTAAGTTTTTTAACAGGTTCTGATCGTGAGAAACTACAATAACAGCAAACGGATAGTTTCTTAAAAATTCTTCTAAAGCATTAATAGATGAAATATCTAAAAAGTTGTCCGGCTCATCAAGTATTAGCAAGTTATGCTCACCTAAAAGCACTTTTGCCAATTTATAACAAATCAGCTGGCCTCCACTCAAAGCACTAACTTGGTTATCCAAAGACCTTTGCAAATGTAAGTCACCTAAAAGCTGCATTGTAGTAGTTTTATTAAAAATGCTGTTTTTATATATTACCTCTTTTACTGTAGCTGTTTCTTCAGTTTCCTGTGCCATATTCTGCTTGAAATAGCCTATTTTTAGCTGTGGATTAAGCCAGACAGACAGTTTTTTGTGAAATAATTTTGCTAAAAAAACTGATTTTCCAGCACCATTTTTTCCAGTTAACGCTATTTTTTCTTTTCCTTTGATCTTCAGCTCTTTAGTTATTGCAAATAATTGCTTTTTATGAACAGCAACACTTTGAGTCTTGAATCTGACTATGCTGCTTTTCTGTGATAGCTCCAAGTTCTTGTTTTCAGTATTACCCAAAGTAATTGGATGATGAACTTGCGGCTTTTTCAGCGTCGTTTCTGCTTTAGCTATACGCCTTTTCAGTAAAGTACTTTCACGAAAAAGGCTTTTTTCTACACCGCTGCTATCTTTTATTTTCCAATCGGACCAAGAAATACTTTTCTTTTTCTTAGTAGATTTTTTAGCCCTAGTTTCGTACTCCCTTTGATCTTTTTTTAGTCTTTTAATTTCAATTCGTTTTTGATAATACTCAGTATTCCGCCTTTTTTCTTGTGTTCTAAGAAATTGCTGGTATTCGTCATAAGTACCTTTAAATTCATAAACTTGTTGGTTCTTGATCTGCCAGATAACATTGACAAGCTTACTTAAAAAAGCCTGATCATGACTTATTACTAAAAGTGGTTGTTTTAAGCCATTTAAGACTTTAATTAACCATTTCTGTTGCTCAATATCTAAATTAGATGTCGGCTCATCCAAAATTAGCAGAGAATTCTGAGTTTGATTTATCTGAAGTAATGCTCGAACAATAGTTGCCTTTTCCTTTTCTCCACCACTTTGCTCACTGTTATTTAAAATTTGGGGTACTAAAATAGTATGACAATTTCGTTTAACTTGCCCTTCTATTCCAAAAATTATAGGCTTTTCAGCAATAATGTTGACTAGCGTAGTTTTACCTACACCATTATCACCTATCAAACCAACTATTTGCCGGTCTTGAACATTTAAATGTGGAGCTTGAAATAAAACCTCACCTTGATACTCTACTTTCAGATTCGTTATTTTAATATATTCCATATTAACACCTGCTTTTTGCTAAAGAAAAAGCACTGATAACCAAATTGCCCATAATTTGATTAGCAGTGCACAAAAAGCCAGTGAAACTAAAAAATCACCACAAAGAGACAATACTAATTTCTGATTATCGGCAAAAAAGCATGACAAAAGCTTTGGCTATCAAACTTTTTGCTTACTAATAAAACCAGAAATTAATTCTCCATTTTGGCAATAACCTCTTTCTCTAAATTATTTTAACTATATCATATTCTTTTCATTTTGCAACGTCCCAATTAATCAATCTTTGCAAAAGTTTCACAAACCATTGGCGCTTGAGGATAAAATTTTTGCCCATTAGCTTTAAATTCTTCTTCAAAGAATTGATCATGAACCTTACGCCAATATTGATAACTGCGATCTCCTTCTCCTTCATGATAAGCATGCTCTGCGGAAATTTGATTATACGGAATAATTTCTACAACTTTGTCTTGGACAACACAGACGGGTTTACCTTGACTATCGAGAATTATGTTCCAATCGCCAACTTTAGGCATATCTTCATCACCTGGTACATATTCTGAAGTTGTGGCAGTTTTTATGCCTCTCCTAACTAACTCAGCCAATTCATCTGCATCTTTTTCACTATAACCAAAAGCCCAGGCGTCAACTATAGTGTCAGCAGCTAAATTGTGCTTTAGGCAAAAATCCTGCCAAAATTGTTTTACTTCTTTATTCATTATAGCCACCATTGCGGGGTTAGTTCGCCCATTGTAGCGACTTTGGCCTTTTCATAGTCCAGCATAATTTCAACTTGCTGATGATCCTTTTCCATTAACTGAACAATAAATTCGCGACAAGCACCACAAGGAGCACAATTTTTACCATCTGCCATTAATGCTAAAACTCTGCTAATTTTAGTTTCACCATTTGTAATCATATTAAAAAGAGCGCTGCGTTCCGCGCAGACACCTAATCCACAGGCTGTGTCAATACAAACTCCCGTATAAATTTTTCCTGATTCAGCTAGAACAGCAGCAGCGACTCCACCAGCTTCCATATGAGGACCAATGGCAGTGAACCCTTGTACTTTTTTTGCTGCCTCATACATTTTTTGCCATGTTTTATCCATAATTTTCACCTTCAATTCTTTCATATAATATCTATAAAACTAAACTCAAATTTTCTTTGACATAATATTGAATTTATAGATGCCGCCATTTGAATGCACATTTTCTGTACCTGTTTGGACATAACCTGCTTTTTGATAGACTTTAATCGCACGCAAATTAAAGTCAGCAACCGCTAAAATAATCACTTGATAATCATAGTTATTTTTAACGTAATTTTCAATAACTGACATAAATTCGCTGCCCAAACCACGACCAGTTAAATTTGGAGCCAATCCCAATCCAACTTCAACTTGTTCTCTTTTCTCCTTATCTGGATCAAGACAAAAGAAGGCGACTAAATTATCGTTAGTATCCAAAACCTGAAAGTAATTATTTTTACGCAATTTGGGAGAAATTATTTCATCATAATCTTCTTGATCATTTTTCATATCGTAAAAAGCATATTGGCCGTCGTAGTGCCACTCATCTGCAATAATCCTGGCATTTTTTTGCGACAGCATTGCTATTTTTTGAAAAATACTTTTATTCATTTCTTCACCTCTATTATTTGGATATTAAATACTAATTAATTATTTAATATACTGAAGCCCTTTCCAAAAAGCAAATTTTGCATAAAAAAATCCGTTTTTACTTACACAGAGGCAAAAACGGAAATTAAATTTAATTTATTATCCTTTAGTTAATAGCTGGTCCACCTGTGGCACCATAAACTTGACCTGTTACATAACTCGCCAAGTTTGAAGCTAAGAAAATATAAACATGAGCTATTTCATCAGGCTGTCCTGCACGTTTCAACAGTACTTCCTGACCAAACTTGGAAAGAGCTGCAGTTGGTTGACCTCCACAAACTTGCAGAGGTGTCCAAACAGGACCAGGTGCAACACTGTTAACCCTAATTCCTTTAGGTGCAAGACTTTGAGCCAAATTAATAGAAAAGCTGACAATTGCTGCTTTGGTAGCTGCATAATCAAGCAATATTGGTGATGGACTGAAGCCTTCCAAAGAAGTCGAGGTCAGAATTACGCTGCCCGGCTTCATGTGTGGTACTGCAGCCTTAGCCATCTCAAACATTGAAATGATATTAACTTCAAAAGTATCGTGAACTTGATCAAGCGATAAGTTCTCAATGCCATCAACATTTTGTTGGATAGCTGCGTTCATTACCAGTAATTCTAAACTGCCCAATTCTTTGACAGTTTTCTCAACAACTTTTGCTGCTTCGCCACGTTTACGGAAATCAGCTGGCAGCAAAACTGCTTTACGTCCAGCCTTTTTAATCAATTCAGCTGTATCTTTAGCATCTGACTCTTCTTCTGGCAAATACTGAATGGCTACATCTGCTCCTTCTTTGGCAAAACCAATCGCTACAGCGCGGCCAATACCGGAATCACCACCTGTGACAAGGGCATTGCGCCCCTTTAACAATCCATGTCCTTCATAGTCGGCCATGTCACCAGCAGGTGCAGGATCCATTTTACTTTGCAGTCCAGGATATTCCTGTGATTGCTTAGGAAAATCATCGTGATGATAGCGTTTTAACGGGTCTGATAAATTATTGTCCATTTGTACTTTCTCCCTTCAATAAATTCAAGTTCAAGATACCGCTTTTATAATAATAAAACAAAAATAATGCTTATTAATTCACATAAAGCCTTTATCTTTGCCCATTCTCTTGCAATGCACTATGATGAATTTATTAGGTAAAAGTAGGAGGAAATATTTAATGATTAAATCATATAAAAAGTTCTGGCAGAATATTTTTAATTTTTCTGGCACTGCTAATCGTTCAGAATATTGGTGGCCGGTGATTATTAATTGGATATTAGCTTTTATTTTGATGAATTTAGTTGAGAGCATATTAGGTCACTCAATTAATGATATTTATAATTGGGGCGATTGGAGCATCAAGACGAGCTCTCTCATCATATCCTTTGTTGTCTGGATTGCAATGTTATCTTTGCGCTTTCGCCGTTTACATGACAGTAATCATTCTGCTTGGTGGATTTTAATCATGATAGTCCCAATCATTGGCGACATTTGGTTCATAATTCTAATGTTATTACCATCCAAAGCAAATAATTACGATTAAAAAGTATTCCCGTTTCAATAAAAACTTAGTTTTATTTAAAGCAATATAAACCAGGTGCAATAATTTACCTTTAGTGTCATTATTGCACTTTTTCTTTGTCAGCTAATATTTCTCCTGACTATTTTTACGCTCATCCATGCTCTGCTTTTTGATAGCTTCATTAGAAAAAGTGAGTTTACGGTCAATTACTTTCGTTAATATATCTAGCTTCATCATTTATGCAATAATTCTTTTAAATAATGAACCATGTCTCTATCATCAAGTGACCCGTAATAATGTTTCACATGAAAAAAGGAAATTTTAATTTAAGCATATAAAGATTGTATAATTTCCAACCTTGCTATAATTAGGAAAAGGAAGTATATCTTATGCATATTAAAAATCAGTTAGTAAATTGGCAAAAAAGTATATTGCCAACGAAAATGACACAGAAATTATTCAGCCAATTTAATCAAAGAATTGCACAGATACCAGAATTATGGGAAAGAATTAATTCAAATAATTATTCATGGAATTTATCTGGACTACAACAAATTCAAAATTTATTGCAGGTTTGCGCTAAGCATAATAAACATATTGCAGAACAACTAAAACAATTATCCACAGAAGCAAATGATCAATTAGTCTCTGTCTTTAAAAATAGCACCTTTTTAAAAATTCTTGCTCAGAAAATGCAACTATCACCACAAACAACAAAAAAGATTCAAACTTTATTAGATAAGTTCACAAGTAGTAATGGCAAATTTTCTCCGGGTAAACTTTTGATCATAGTTCTGTTTATTGCAATGGGTGCTCAACTACCGCTAATTTTTGAAGACTCAGTTAATTTCAAAGGCATCATATTAGCTGTCTCAACTATTCTTGACTACATCACCACTGCCATTCAACTTGCTCAGCACTTTCAAAAAAATAAATCTAAAAATTAATTTTTTACAACTTAAAAACGGCAAATAAAACGGTTGTTTCAATAAACAATATATAAATAATCGATTTAATATTTGTATATTTAGCAAATTAATTATATAAATTAAGAGTCATGGTAAATTTGTGATGTGAACCCTAAAATTGGGACACTTTATTAATTGAGGACTAACTTCTGATATTCAATCGGAGTTAGTCCTTTTAGTTTGATTTCTATTCTTTTCTGATTGTAATACTCAATGTAGTCTCTGATTGCATCTTTTAGTTCAGTGAAATTTTTAAACTGCTTCTCAAAGCCATAAAACTTTTCTCGTTTGAATATTCCGAAGAAGCTTTCCACTAGCATCATCAAGGGAATCGACCTTACATGCTATTAACTGTGACTTAATGCAATGACAGCAAAGCCGCTTACTTAAATTCTAATTTAATTAATATCGGTTTTAGCAACATTTCCCGGGAAATACCACTGACTCAAATATATAATCTGCCATATTTATTACCTTTTTGTTTTTTAAGTTTCACATGAAACATTAATTTCGGTTTATAACACTAGTTAGCTTTTTTGATTACTTTCTAATCAAAAAACGACTATGCTAATTGCCATAGTCGTCTTTTTAACAGATTTAAGCAGAATATTCTGTCAGTCCTGTCTTTAACCTTTCTAAGCCATCTTTAACCATTGTTAACGGGCAAGCAAGGTTCATGCGTAAAAAGTTGTGACCGTTACCGCGATAAATACTCCCCGGTGATAAAACCAGACCTGTTTTCTTTTCTAAGTAGTCAGCTAGTTCTTGCGAGTCGGTACTAATCTGTTCAACATTAAGCCAAATTAAATATGTTGCCTTGCCTGAGACCACTTTTACTTGGGGAAGATTATTGCTGATAAATTCTTGAGCATATGTAAAATTAACATTTAGCTGCTTAATCAATGCTTGCAGCCAATCATGACCATGTTCATACGCAGCAATTGTTCCTGGAATAGCCAACAAATTAGGTTCTGCAACTTCGTCACTATTGAGACCGCGATTAACCATAGCACGCAAGTTATTATTCGGTACGATAGCAGTTGCTGCATGTAAAGCTGCAACGTTAAAGGTCTTACTTGGCGAAACCAAGGAAATGACGTTGTCACGTGCAGGACCATTTACTGAAAAGGCAGGAGTATAATCTGGCCCTTTGCGTATCAGATCACCATGAATTTCATCAGACAAAAGTACCACATGATGTTTAAAGCATAAATCAGCAATTTTTTGAACTTCTTCTTGAGTCCATACCTTTCCTACAGGATTATGCGGATTACAAAAAATCATTAGTGTCGTCAGAGGTAATGCTAATTTTTGTTCCAAGTCTTCCCAATTGATCTTATAATTTGAGCCATCAAACTGCAGATCATTACTTAAAACGTGTCGACCGTTATTTTCAATTGAATTATAAAAAACATTATAAACAGGTGCTTGCACTAAAACATTGTCACCAATGTGAGAGATTCGCCGCACAACTGAAGAAATTGCTGGTACTACACCCGTAGTAAAAATCAGCCATTCCTGCTCTGGCCGATGACCGTGCTCTTTTTCATACCAATCTGCGACAGCATTAAAATAATCATTTTCAGGCCACTCATAGCCAAAAACACCGAGACTAATTTTTTCTTTCATTGCAGCAATAATTTCCGGTGCAGTTTTAAAGTCCATGTCGGCAATTGACATTGGTAAGTCGCCTTTTTTAATATGCCACTTGACTGAGTCCGTCGTACTTCTATCCGGTGCATTAACAAAATCATATCTATTCATTATACTTAATCCTCTGGTTTCTGATTTTCATCTGAATGATCAATCTTCTCATCAATTTTAGCACAGATAATTTCCGTTTTAGCGGGAGTAATTTTTTGTGGATCTAGAATCAATTTACCAATTGCAGGAGCAGAAATTCTACCGGAAATTGGATTCTTGACACTGTCAATTTTACTTGAAACCGTAGCATCGATATCAGAAACATATTCAAAAGCTAAGTCCGTGTGAATTAAACTGGTATTTTTTAGTTCCAAATGGTCAATGTAATTAAGTCCTTGATCACTTTCAATCTGACAATTAATGAACTTAATATTGTGGCTATTCCATGCTAAATATTCCCCATCAATTGTTGAGTCATAAACACTAACATTTTCGCAATTCCAAAAGGCATCTTTAGAAACAAAAGTAGAATTATGTACTTCAACATTTTGAGCACCATCAAAAACATAGTTGCCAACCACACTGACGTGGTCAAGATAAATATTTTGACTATCTTTGCCAAAATAATCACCGTTAATTTGACTATTGGTAATGCGAATGTCCTTGCATGTCCACATTGTCTCTTCAGCATTTGCAAAATGAACATGGTCTAAATTTATTTTTTCTGCTCTTCTAAATAGCTTTGGTGCTTGTAAAGCCGAATTTTTAATCGCAATATTTTTGGTATACCAGATACCACTACGAGCCATAGTTTCAAAAACAGTATTATCGACAGTGATGTCATTGTCATACCACAAAGGATATTTCCACTTAAAAACAGAGTCTTTAATGCTAATTTTACTGGCTTCCTTTAGTGGTGACTCACCCTCTCCAAAAGTTATTCCTTCCAGCTGTGCATCTTTTAGTCCAAAAAGAATTCTTTCACCTGCAAAAAAATGATTTTTGATAATGCTCATTCTGATCTCTTTTCTTTGATATAATTGGTGGGCTTTAATTTTTCATTATTAAAATAATCAAATTGCCTTATTTTATTATCCACTGAAAAGTATTCAACTTAAAATACCAATTAATTAGGTCTTACTATTACAAAAAGTTATACTAAATTACTTTTCAATTATATAAATATTTTACCATTCTGCTAAAAGCTTACTGTATATTTTTTAAAAGCATGAAGGACTTTTTAAATAATTATTTTACTGTAGCTAAAGATAGGCCATCTAATACGAAAACCATTAAATATAGTAAAATTGTATACTATTTATAAAACATGATGTTTTCAAATAGATGTAGAGTACAATGAAGAAACCAGAAATTTTGGCTGTTACCTGTGCTCAAAAAAACGTGGTTCTATTATCGTAGCAGAATCACGTTTTTAATTTATCATTTATAAATACCTAGCGTGGCACCCTTTCCGGTTGGGGAGCAATAGCTGGTAAATCACTTGCTTTTTCTGCTGAGTACCAATAAGCAACGGCAGCAACATCATCTGAACGCTCAAACAATTGAATATCATTATTACCGATTTGCTGGACAGTTACCTTTAAATCGTGTTTAAACCGAATTGGATCTAATAAGTGAAAGCGATATAACCCATGCATTGGCAAAGCATCATTGCCAAATGCGTGTAAAGGCATTAACTCACCATTATTAAATTCATCCCGAGTATGATCTACCTTTGACATAAATGGATATCCCATAAAAGGCCTTTGAAAAGTTTGGGCATATGTCTTACCATTTTTGTCTTTTTGATGAAATGCCCAAGCTCCACCAAAATAATCTTCAGTACCTGTAGAAGTAACTGTTGGGTAATTGGTATCGCCATCAATATAAAATTTGAATTCTCCTTCACCCCACCAATAACGTTGTAAAGCACAGACTTCAAAATAGACTCCTACAAAATGTCCAGGACCTTTTATAGAAGGTAAAATTACAAAATCATTTTGTTTTTGAGTATATTCTTGTCTATTCCAAGCAGCGTGAAAGTATGCGGCATCTTCGGGCACATCTTTGATAACATAATCAATACCATAAAAGAAACCGTCAATATCACCTGGATGTTCGTTTGTGATTGTAATTTTAGCGGATTTTCTAAACGGCATTGGAAAATAAGTGTTAAAGCCACCTGTTGGGTTAACAGTAATTAAAGCAGAATTAATTTCACACCGTTCACCAAAACCATTACAGAAAAAATCACCAATAGGAACTTCAACTGCCGGCTTGTCTGCTCCGTCCCAATACATTTTCAAAACTACATCCCGCAGTACAAAACTACCTGCTGGTGTTGCATCAGCAATTGTCATCCAAATATGTCTAATTTCTCCTGCAGAATGAATATCAGCTATGGTTACAGTTTTTCCTTGAGGTAATTTAATGGAGCCATTGCCTTTGCGGCTGGGACCCAAGTCACTGGCACTCATTGCGGCTTTTCCCTTAGCGCCAGATAAATTTTCAGGTGATATTGTCCGATTTTCTTCATTTAAGTTAATTCGAGTTAAATCTGAAATGTTCATTTTAATTCTCCTTATTAGTCATTTTTATTTGGTTATAAATTTTATCAAGATTATAAAAGTACATTACTACAATTGATAATACAATCATAGCTATCGGTAACAAAATAAAGTTAGCCTTAATGGCAAAGATTGCTTTACCGGATTGAACATGATGCGGTACATATTGGCTCCAACTTAGTAAAATATTAACTAAAGGCAGTGTTACAACTAAAAATGAGAAAAGTCATTCTAGTCGTTGACATATTAGTTCTTTCAACCATATCTTTAGTCAGATTACTAAGTTTGACGATATCGTAATCTTTACTATTATGAAGAAACTGTTTATCAGTTACTTTTTAAGCTAAAAAATTATTCGGTTAAAATTCCTGAAGAATTACAATTAATTGGTTATGATGGTTTTCAAATGATGCCAAGCATTACACCCAGTCTTTCTTCAATAGTCCAGCCTGTTAAAGAAATCGCTCGATTAGCAGTCGATAACTTAATTAAATTAATTTTGCATAGCCGTGAAGTCGACAACATCGTTGTTCCCATAGCCTTTCGAGCTGCTCAAACAACTAAAAACATACAGCAAAATGAATTAATTTAAAAAGCACCAGTATTAGCTGAAATACTAGTGCTTTTAAACATTTTAAGTAGTTAATAGCTAAAGCAATGACTTAGCCCCTAATAATATAAGCAAAATACCAATTGTGGGTTTCATGTAACGAGTAATTTTAGTTTTGGCTAAAATCTGGGCCAGTCTGGGTGCAATTATTGCACCTAATATGGCACCAATCATTAAGGGCAAGCCAGCAGACCAGTCTACCCGACCGTCAGCAATATGAAAAATCGCGCCCGTAATGGTCATAAAAACTAAAACGTAAGTTGAAGTTGCAGTAGCTTGAAAATCTTGTAATCCTAACAAAAATAAGCCACCGATGATAACAGCGCCACCGCTCATGCCGGCTACGCCAACCATTAAACCTCCTAAAATACCATAAATTCCAGCTTCCATTCTAGCAAACCGGGTTTTCTCAACTGTCTCAGCAGTTTGTGTTTTCTTCTTAAATAACATGTTAATGCCAAGCACTACTAGGACAATTCCTATTAACCATTTATAAATTTTGGCAGGAATATATTTTGAGACTAATGAGCCTATTATCACAGCAGGAATTGCCGTCATTAGCATCTGATTACCTACTTTAGTATTTATTTGTCTTTGACGATAATAGCTAATTGCACCGATAATTAATGAAGGTAAAGCAGTCACTAATGAAGTTGAAGAAGCTGCTGCTGCATTTAAGCCAAACAAACCGGTCAAAATTGCCAGGTAAATGGCTGCACCGCCACCACCAAAAAGAATAACAAAAGTTCCTATTACTAACCCTATTAGTCCCAATAAAAAAATCTTCATGATGCTTAAACCCCTTCAGTTTTGCCCTATCTTGTGTTATAGTTACAATATGTAATTTTAATTTACAAATTGTAAAAGTCAAGCAAATAGGAAATTTAGTATGCCACGTCAAATTTTATCCAAAGAATTAATTATAAAAACCAGCATTAAATTAATTGAAAATAAAAAAGAAAATAATTTTGCAACGATCGCTAGAGAACTTGGTATTCAATCACAGGCTTTATATAATTACTTTCCCAATCAGTTAGCACTAAATTATGCTATAGTTGCTTGGTTAATTAATTTAATGACAGATCAGCTGCGACGAAATTTATTTGGTAAAGCCGGCATGACAGCAATTATTGATTTTGCAATGGAATTTCGCCAAATAGCTCTTAACCATTTTCATTTAACACAATTTGTTTTAAAAATGCCGCGGACCAATATGTATCCTGAAACTACTGCAGCTTTTAATGATCTAAAATCTATTTTTAATCAAATGATAGCAACAGAGTTCACTGACCCCAAAAGGCAACTACTAGCAAGCAGATGTATCAGAGATTTGGCAATAGGAGATATTGTCAATGTCGGAACAGGTTGGTTTGCGGATAAATCGTTACCTGCCGATAAAAGCTTTCGCAAATTGCTGAAGCAAAGTCTATACAAGATTGAAGAATAAAGATTCTTATAATTAAACTTTTACTTCAATACTATAGCAATAAAAAAACGAGGACTGAGCCTCGCTTTTGTGTTCCCGATATTTAAACTTATTCTACTGTTTGGACCCAGCCCTCTGGGCCTTTTTTATTACCGTACTGAATATCAACTAATTCATTGTAAAGCTTAGTCGTTACTGGGCCAGTTTCTGTTTCACTGTAGATAACGTGCTTTTCACCCTTGTACGTAATTGAACCTACGGGGGAAATTACAGCAGCTGTACCCATAGCACCAGCTTCTTTCATGTTGAAAGCTTCTTCCAAAGTGATTTGACGTTCGACTGGGTTTAGGCCTTGCCACTTAGCGACTTCCAAAAGTGAGCGCTTGGTAATAGAAACCAAAATCGATTGTGATTTTGGTGTGACAAATTGACCTTCTTGGGTAATGCCGTAGAAGTTAGCACCACCAAATTCATCAATATATTTATGTTCACGTGGATCCAAGTAAAGACAATCGGCAAAGCCGTTCTTGTGTGCTTCAACGGATGGAAGCAAGCTGCTGGCATAGTTACCTGATGTCTTTGCTTGACCAGTACCAGCATAAGCGGCACGGTCATATTCACTAACAATGTAATCTGCAGGGTTCAATCCTTTAATATATGCACCAACTGGGACCGCAAAAATGCGGAAAGTATATTCGCTGGCTGCTTCGACACCTAAAACTTTAGATGTCCCCACCATAAGTGGCCGTAAATACAGGGTCGCACCACTGTCGTATGGTGGTACAAACTCTTCGTTAGCCTTAACAACTTGTTTTACTGCAGCAACAAACCTATCTTCAGGGAAAGGCGGCATGGCTAACCGCTTTGCTGAAAGAGTAAAGCGGTGTGCGTTTTGATCAGGTCTAAACAGGTTGATTTTACCGTCTTTTCTACGATAAGCCTTTAAGCCCTCAAAAATTTCCTGACCATAATGCAGGACTTCTGCACCTTCAGAAAATGTCATGGTTGAATCTTCAGTCAACTTTCCTTCCTGCCATTCACCATCTTTATATTTTGCCTCATAGCGATAAGGCAGATCTCGATACTTAAATCCCAGATTTTTCCAATCTAGGTCTTCTACTCGTTGTTTCATTTGAACTGTCCCCTATAAAAACTACATAAGCTAAAAATTTCTCTTTAGCTTTTAATATTAATTTAATTGTTAACTAATTTAAACTAATTTCTTTTTATTGTCAATAGTAAAACTTTTCTATCTTCCAATAAAATAATATGAATTTCTAATAATAAAACAAAAATGTATTTTTGTATGTGCATCTGGTTTCACGTGAAACGAATATATCCAAAAAAGAGTCATCCCTTCATTGTGGTATGACTCCCCAATTTTGTCCTAATTTCAGGGTTTATATCACTTTTGGAGGATGACTCTCGTTTTAAAAATTAGTCTTGTTTTGCGTTATCTTTAGTTTCAGTATTTTGTTTTGTCGAAATATCCAAAACTGCGGCATCATTTAGGTAAACATGCTTATCATCTGCTGTAAACTTAACTGACTTAGTGTCAGGCTCTTTCATCAATAATTTGGCAATTGGCGTTTCTAAATCTTGCTCAACGACTCTACGTAGAGGTCTTGCACCAAATTTCTTATCATAGCCTTTGTCTGCTAAGTAGGCTTTAGCTTCATCAGAGACTTCAACCTTAACACCTTTTTTAGCCAAAACATGTGCCATTTTATTCAAATAGATATCAATGATCTTATTCATATCATCTTTGGTCAATGAATTAAACGGAACAATAGCATCAAGTCTATTCAAAAATTCTGGTCTGAAGTAGGTCTCAAGAGCTTTAATCAGCTTATCATGATCAACTTTGCCGTCTTTTAATAATTGGTCAGAGTAGCCTGCATTAGAAGTCATGATTAAAATTGTGTCCTTAAAGGAAACCGTTCTGCCCTGAGCATCAGTTAAGCGACCATCGTCCATGATCTGAAGCAAGGCATTAAATACTTGTGGGTTAGCTTTTTCAATTTCATCAAACAAAATCAAACTGTATGGTTGATGACGAACTTTTTCAGTTAATTGGCCACCTTCACCATAACCAACATAACCAGGTGCCGAACCAATCAATTTATTAACCGCCATCTGATCTTGATATTCAGACATATCCAGTCTGATAAGATGATTTTCACCACCAAATAGTTGAATGGCTAATTGTTTAGCTAATTCCGTCTTACCTACGCCAGTAGGTCCTGTTAACAAGAACGTACCAGTAGGACGATCATTGTCTTTAAAAACTTGTTTACGGGCAATCGCATCTGTAATGACGTCAACAGCATTATCTTGATCAATAACTACTTTCTTTAATTTCTCAGCCAAGTCAAGATTCTTTTGTCCTTCACTTGCATGCAATTCACTCATTGGAATCTTAGTCTTAGCTTCGATTAAAGCGTAGATATCTTCATCAGTAACATGAGGAGTGGCAGCGTCATCCACATGACTAGCCTTATCACGCAAGTCTTCAATTTGCTTTTTCAACTCGCTTGCTCTACTATAATCTTCTTTTTTGGCAGCTGCTTCTTTCTCACTTTCAAGCTTTTTAATCCGTTTCTTTAAAGTTGCTTCGTCGCTTGGAATTGTATCAAGACCCTTTTTAGCACCTGCCTCATCCATTAAGTCAATGGCCTTGTCAGGCAAATAACGTCCCTGAATATAACGTTGCGATAATTCAACTGCGAGTTTCAAAGCACTGTCATTATATTTTACGTGATGGAAAGACTCATATTTATCTTTTAATCCTTCCAAGATTTTAACGGTAACTTCAGCTGATGGTTCAGGAACCTGTACCGGTTGGAATCTACGTGCTAGTGCCGCATCATTTTCAATTCTGCGGTACTCACTTGTAGTCGTTGCACCAATTAAGTTTAAATCGCCACTAGCTAAAGCCGGTTTTAAAATATTAGCGGCATCACCGTTATTATTTTCAGAATCAGTAGAACCTGCACCAACTATATTATGTAATTCATCAATAAATAAAATAATGTTCGGATTCTTTTTTGCTTCGTCAATCACTTTCTTAAGGCGTTCTTCAAAACTGCCACGCAAGCTTGATCCTGCAACCATATCATTAATATTAATTGCAATAATATGCTTGTCCTTCATTTTATCAGGAACATCGCCTGCAGCAATCTTTTGTGCCAAACCTTCTACAATGGCTGTTTTACCAACCCCGGCAGGTCCAATTAATACAGGATTATTCTTCTTGCGCCGACTTAAAATTTCAATTACTTCTTGAATTTGTTCGTCACGCCCAATTACAGGATCATACTTATTCTTCTTAGCTTGCTCAACCAGATCAACACCAATTGGCTTTTGACCTTGTTTTTGTCCCACTTGTCCACCTTGATTCAAGTCTTGTGGAGAAATATTCATACTACTAGAGTAATGAATAGGAATAGCACCACCGTTGTCGTTAGTATTGTTGAAGAATGAATTGTTTAATTCGTTAAATAAATCGTCAAAATCGTTATCAAAATATGCCATATGCAAACACCCCTTTGATAGGTTATAAATTTGTAATTAGCACTCGCTGCGTTCGACTGCTAATTGCTTACATATAATATTATAGCAGGTTATCCACAGAAAGCAATAATTATGATTAACTTTTCCACAGATTTCCCGTTTTTTCCACAAAAGAAAAAAAGCCTTACTATAAAAGCACTAATGCTCTTTTTAAAGACTTTTCACTGCTATTTTTGATACAATTTAAATTGTTTTTGCAAATATTTACCAGTTAAGCTATTAGATTTTTGCGAGATATCCACAGGTGTGCCACTTGCAATAATTTTCCCGCCTTGCATCCCACCTTTTGGTCCCATATCAATCATATAATCACTGTTAGCCATAATATCTAAATCGTGTGTGATTGTAATAATAGTTCCTTTTTGCTCAAGTAATCTTTGAAAAACATGCAAAAGAGTTCTGACATCTTGTGGATGTAGGCCAACGGTCGGTTCATCAAAAACAAATAATGTCCCTTTCTGTCTTTGATGGATATGACTGGTTAGTTTCAAGCGCTGTGCTTCTCCTCCAGACAAAGCTGGGGTAGATTCTCCCAAGTGTAGATATCCTAGACCCATATCATGCAAAGTTGTAATTGTTTTATTAATTTTTGGTTCGTTCTTAAAAAGTTTTTTGTCCAGCGCATCATCAACGGAATAATTTAAGACATCCGCAATACTTAAGTTATGCCATTTTACTTGTAAAACATCTTGGTTAAAACGGTGACCGCCACATACAGAGCATGTTTCAACCATGTCCGGTAGATATTGGATGTCAAGTGAAATGACACCGGTTCCGTTACATGCCGGACAGGCACCTTCTTTGTTATTGTAAGAAAAATGAGATGCGCGATATTTTAACTTTTTTGCTAATGGTTGTTTGGCAAAGAGTTTACGCAAATTATCCATAATATCAGTATAAGTTGCAACAGTTGACCTTTGATTTTTACCAACAGGTGTAGAGTCAACACTAATTACATTTTTAATAACATCATTCTTTAAATTTTTTACCCAATCAGGACCATTTTTAAGATTTTTTTGTGCTTTAAGTGCAGGAATGAGGGAATCAAGAATTAGGGTAGTCTTACCAGCACCAGAAAAGCCGGTAACAGAAGTTAAGCGATTAAGAGGAATTTGAGCATGAATATTCTTCAAGTTAAAGCGTTCGGTAACATCAAACTCAACTTTGCCATGTTTAAAAATTTGGTCAGCTTTTGCCTTGTGACGAACTAAAAGTGGTGCCTTACCAGTTAAGTAAGGACCAATCAGAGACTGCTCACTTTGCTCGATCTCACTGGGTATTCCCTGGGAAATAATCTCACCACCCCGGCTGCCTGAACCTGGACCAATTTCAATCACCCAATCAGCTGCCTTAATGATTGCAGTTTCATGATCAACTACAACTAAAGAGTTTCCTTGATTAACCAGTTCATGAAATATATCAATAAGTCCGGCCACATTATCAGGGTGCAAACCAACAGATGGTTCATCTAAGACGTAAAGCACACCAGTGGTTTCCGTACGCAAAGTTCTACCAAGCTGAATTCGTTGCAGTTCCCCAGTAGATAAACTGTCAGCCTGTCTATCTAGGCTCAGATAGTCTAGGCCTAATTTTAGCAGGGGCTTGACTTGATGCATCAATTCACCGGTTAAATTTTCTGCCAATTCTTGCATATCTTGTGGCAGGGAAGCTAAAATCTCACCCATATAATGGTTCAGTTCACCTAAAGTTAGCTGTTCAGCTTCAACAATATTTTTTCCAGCAACTAACTGCTGCCAGCGACTGGGATCAATGCGATAGCCTTGGCAGCGGGGACAGGTACTGAACTTATAAAAAGAGTTAATTCTTTGCAAGCCACGTTCGGATTTTGTAGTTTTGCGTGAATTAGCCACGGCATTATAAGCATTCTCATATAATGCATCTAAATGATATACGCGACCAGTGGAAGTTGGCAAATCAATCGGAACTTTACGCTCTTTTCCATGAAGTACAATTTCTTTTTCTTTAGCATTCAGCTCTTTATATGGAATATCGGTCCGTACCCCCAATTCCCGGGCAATACGCCACATCCAATTTCGTCCAGGAATTTGCCAAGTTGCCACTGCTCCATTTTCAAGAGATAAATTCTCATCTGCAATGATTTTACTATCATCAATTTCTTCAACTGTTCCCAATCCCTGGCATTTTTGACACGAACCATCAGAATTAAATGCAAAGTCTTCTGCACTAAAAGCATAAAATTGTATCCCGCATGTAGGACAAGTTAATCGCCCCATTGCTTCTCCAGTTAGATCCATGGCTTCAGCTATTTTAATGGTTGCTGGTACCCGGTGACCGTTTGGGCATACAGGTGAACCTAAACGGGAAAAAATCAGCCGTAAGATGTTAAAAACTTCTGTTACTGTTCCTACCGTGGAACGAACTCCAGGCACAGCCGGCCTTTGCCTTAAAGCCAGTGCCGAAGGAATATGTTTCACTTCATCAACCTGTGCACGACCAACTTGACTAATACGTCTTCTGGTATAGGCTGCCAAAGAATCAAGATAACGTCTTGCACCCTCTGAGTACAAAATTCCCATCGCCAAGCTTGATTTGCCAGAACCACTTAATCCCGATATCGCTACAAATTTATGTAGGGGAATATCAACGTTGATGTTTTTTAAGTTATTCACCCTACCACCAATTACTTCAATTTTGGTCGGCTGTTTTTGATATTTCATTAATGATTGCCCTTTCTTTTAGCCGGTTTTAACGGCTTTTCTGGTTTCTTTAATAAGTACTGCCGAATTGCCTGAATTACTTGCTTGTTCTGCGGCAAATCAGAGTGGTCTGCCTTTTCACCCGTAACTGTTATTGCAGTATAGTTTTTTACTTGTTTTTGAAAAATAAATTTACCTGCAGCTACACTTGATTCAGGTACAATACCATCAGATTCGTAGTTTTTACCACCAGAAAGAGAATAAACTTTTAGATTGGTTGGCAATGCTGAACGCTTTTTAATAAAATCAGCCAGCATTTGCGTTCTGTTATTAATGTTATTTTCAGTAAAATTATATGGTGTACCTAAAGTCATTAATTTCTTTATTTTGATATCGTTTGAATACTCAGAATAATAGTGTTCCAGCCAGTAAGTCCAAATTAAACCGCCGTTAGAATGACCAAACGCCTTAAAATTATTGAACTTATAATTTTGAATTAACGACTCAAATGCTACATTCAGCCACTTAGCTTGTTTTTTAATATTGGAATAGCCGTCTTTATTGTTATCAAATCCAATAATAATGAAGGGCTCCAAGTCATTTTTACCTATAGAGCCACTATAAGTCAATTTTGCTTCACGTGAAACTCTAATTTTTATTACACTATGCTGGTTAAGTGTCGTTTTATTAAGTTCATCAATTAACTGGTTAAAGCGCTCGGTAGTAGCACTTGAACCCGGAACCATAATTACAGGTGAAAGAAGCGATTTGCTGAGTTCTGCTCGCGATTTATTATCTTTTTTCATCCAAAAGAAGCTGGGAACAGCAAGCATAATGATAATAATAATAACCAGGATTAACCATTTATAGTTAGGATTTTTATGCATTTTATTATTCCCTCTCCTGATTTTTAATTCTCAATTCTATCTTTTCATTAATTTTAATTACAGGTAGCAATAAAAAGATATCTAATAAGAACAACAATAGTGTAAAGAACAGCGCCGCCCAGTTACCGTTAGTGCCAAAAAATGAAACTAATAAACCAGGAGTCCCCTTTAAATTCTGGTAAACGCAAACTGGAATAATGTGTAAACTAATAGCTGCTACTGCTATTGTCATATTAATAAGAGGAATTAAAATACTAGGTAATATAAAAACAGGATTTAAAATTAAAGGTAAGCCAACTGCAAACCCCAGGCTTGAACCAAAAGCAGCAGGCAACAAGTTAATTTTAGCATTTATTTCGTTTTCCCTGTTATCTCTTCTGATAAGTAGTAACACAATAACAGCCAAAACAACGCTGGCATCGCCCATTATGCCGTAACTGTTAATAAGTGAGCTGCCTAGGTATTTATACGGCACATTCCAAGAATTACCGTGTTTTAATGTATATGTTAAATTTTCTGCAGTAAAGGCGTTATTTACCATTCCTGTTAGAGAGCGCAATGGGTACCCAATTCCAAGCCAATCCAAAAAAGTAATTACGGTTGTCAATAACAGCACCTCGCCAAAGTTATTAGTAGTCTGGACCCTGCTGACAATTTCATTAAAACTGGCGGAATTAAGTAATTTAAGCTGTAATTCATAAATTAAAATGCCTAAAAAAACACCTAATAATAATGAAACAGCGCTGGGTAAAACGGCATCCCCTGCTCTTTTTTGAATTACTTTTGTGCCCTCATATTCAACGTAAGAAAAGTCTTTCCCTAATAAATGAAATATTTGGCCCACACAGTATCCTACAATTAAGGCAATAAAAACTGCATTAATTTGTAACAAACTGGCTGTAAAAGGCATACGAGCATTACGGCCACTACTGGAAGCATATGAACAAAAAAGCATTATTAAGACTGCTGTTAGACCTGCCATGGTTGAGTCCTTATGGTAAAGGCGTGCGGTGTAACGAGCCATAAAATAACTAGCATAGACGCCAAATACGCCAAAAGTAATTTCTACCATTCCCCGGCACACAAAAGAGCCACCATACCAAATGTGATCTGATAAAACTTTGTCCAAATTGAAAATATTATAGATTAATCCGTTAGGTGTAAAGATCAAATCACCTAAAAGCTTAAAATAGGAGCCAACTACAGCAATTGGCATTAACATTGCCATAGTTCGTCTTGTTGCACGAAAAAAAGAAAATTCCTGCAGGCGAGCTATAAAATTGATAGTAAATTTTGTCATTATTTCAAACCTTATTTTTAGTTATTATATTTAAAAGAAAATAATACTCTAATTTTTTAATGCGAGCCATTTTTATCACCCATTATCTTTTTTATTATTAGTTATGAATAAAATGGTATAATGAAATTGTATTTTAAGAGGCGAGAACATGAGCAGAAAGAAAATCGAATTAACTGAAAAAGTGGCAAAACTAACAGATAAATATTTAGAAACTACTGATACAGAATTTAATGACCTAATCAATAAGGCATTAAAACTATATTTATTAGATCACTTAAGTTCCAGCCAAATCAAAGATGCGCTTAAAAAAACCGATAATTTCAATTCTGCGTATGCGGGAAAATGGTTTCAGGAAAGTATTGAGGATTTAAATAAATACTAAACTTTCTTAAAACAAAACTAAAAGAGCAAGACAGCTATTGCCTTGCTCTTTTAGTTTGTTACCAATTTACTTTTTTAAATAATGATCTCCCGCCAATTGACGGTAAAAGTTAGCTTTAGTTGTTTGTTCATAAGGAATCAGCCAAATAAACCCAATACCTAAAGTAATAAGACATAATAGATACCAGCCAATAAAGCTTAAATTAAGTACGAACAATTCCCACTTATGACCAGCCATCAGCTGACGGCTTGCAGTAATTGCTGTTGTGGCATGTACCTCTTGTCCACTTTCCACCAAATCATTAACAATATATGGCGTCATAGCATAAGAATAGGATTTAATTAACCCGGGAATGAATAATAATAAAGTCCATAAAAATTGAAAAATAGAGCTAAAAAGAAAATTTAGAAATTCTGGAATAAAACGGCCATCAGTAAAAGTAGAAAAAATTCCCTTAAAAAAGCTTAGCCTTTCTCCGCGAGCAAAATGCAAAAATGTTATCACCATGCTCAACATGAAAAAACTACCAATAAAAGTTAAACCATTATCAGGTCCTATTTGTCCTGCCCAAAATGCAGGCTTAAACAGTGAATCAATTGAGCCAGTTCCCATGACATCATTTACATTATTGGCAGTCTTAAGTGAACCATTTACTACTGGTGCAGCAAAAAAGAAGCCGACAAATAGCGTCATTACGATACCAATACTAACTGCCCAGCCCCAGTTATGACGAAGCTGATTTCTAGCTTCTAGTTTCAGTTCTGCTCTGTTCATAACTTATCTCCTTATCTAGTATATACTAATTACATTTTACTCTCGAATAATGTTACGTAGCAAAGAAAAGACAAAAAAAGCCTAGTTCCACCAACATCGGAACTAAGCTCACACAGTGTTTGTGTCACCACTACTGACCACATATAGAAATTTACATTTTCGCTACCGGAGAAAATGATTACTTCCCTATGGCGACACAACAGAATTTTAGCATGCAATTAACCAAAAAACAAGTTTTAGCCAATTATATTTGCACTGTAAGCCTTACGGCCAAGCAGTTCCAACATAATTTGATTTATTTGCCCTTTTAGTCGGCCAAATCGACCTTCACGAGTTTTATTAGACTGAATAATCAGAATGGTTTTGGCATTATTAGTGCTACGCATGAAAGTATAATAGCCCTGTCCGGCTCCATTAGCCGTTTTGGTTTTCAGCTTAATATTGTTATAAAAGCCACCATTATAATAGGCCGGAGGGGCCGCTTGGTATAGCAATTTGCGGCTCCTGCGGGTTAGTAAACTACCAGTCAGCAGATATCGTATTACTTTAGCCAAATCATGATTTGACATTACTACTGAACCAGCACCTAACTCACTATGAGCATCCCTTAGGGCTGCTTTATGCTTAACTACATCATAGCGGCCTTTGCGATAAATCATACCCGGTACCAAATGACTAGCAATAATTTTGCCCGGCTTTGACCACAAAAATTCTGTTTGTTTCAACTTTAATGGTCTGACATAGGTGTCGCGGAATAACTGCTCATAGCTTTGGCCCGTTATTTTACTCATAATACCGCACAAGTAAACATAATTTAGCGAGCTATAGTGCCACTTATTTAACAAGGCGGGCTCAAAAATAGTGTTAACCGCATCATGTTGGATATTATCATTATCCGAAACAAAATGCTTTTGTCCCAGTCTTGCCCCTGGTTTAAGATCAAGACCAGCGGTCATTGCCAGCAGGTTTTTCAGCTTAACCTTCTTCGCTCCAGCAATTTGCGGATAAAATTTACTTAATTTATCCTGCAAACTTAACTTGCCCTCTTGCACTAGGTGCATGATAATTGCGGCAGTCATGGATTTTTGTACTGAATTAATTAGATAACTAGTGTCAGTGTTATTGCCTAAAGCATAGTTAAGCATTATCTTGTCATTTTTAATGACTAGAATTGAGCCCTTTATTCTGAGAGCATCAATTTGCTGGCGCACTATTTTCCTTTTAAAGATTCTTTTGAAGTGCCATTTACCGGATTTTCATTTGTTAAACTAATCTGGTACGGCTTTTTTTGCCACTTTTTACTATAAAAATAGTTATGAATATTATAGTTATGCGGTACATTAGCTTGCGCCATAAACGGCTTTACTGCCCGGTCGACTGCTACCCAGCCGCGCCAACCTAGGTGAATCGTATCTTCCATGAAGTACTGTTCACCGCCGCGCTTAGACAAATCGGTGATGTTATCAAAGCCCTGACTGGCCAGCTGATACTTAATCTTGGAAACGGCCTTTTGATACATTTCCTGCGATAAGCCCGTATAATTAGACCACTTTTCATTGATCGGTGGGATAATGAATAACACATTGGTATGTTGCTTGGCAAACTGGTGCAACATCAGTTCAAAATCACTGTATTCTACTGATTTAGTGTAGTTAAAGTGCCGTTGACTGCCCTTCAATTTAACCAATAAACGTTTATTCAAGCGCCGCTTAAAAAAGCGGTTATTAATACCAAAGCTATTAGAATTAGTGTTAAGTTCAGCCTGCTCACTTGCTACCCGGTCTAAGGCCTTGACTGAATAAGTAGCCGGCAAAAGTTTAGCCTGCTTATTGATCTTTTTGATGCGGTCTCGTAATTGAAAGGTACTAAAGAACTTGTCTTCATTGTTAAGTATGCGCCGCTGGTTCTCCAAGTAGAAACGTTGAAACCCGGTCAGCTGCTCTCCTCGGGCAGCTCTTCTCATTCCCAGCTTAATAACGCCTTTCACTTCCGGCATCTGCAAGAAACGTTTAGCCGCATAGCGGTTAGTTATACTGGTTTTCTTGATGTTTAAGAGAAAATTGCAGGCCTGCAGCGGTGAATAATACAAGGCAAAAGCATCTGGATTTTGCCCCTTCTTGGTAAACCATTGCGGTGAAACAATCACCACGGCTTTTTTACCCTTAAGCTGTTTTGACGTGCCCTGCATCTCTAAAAAATGTGCCAAAGACTGGCTACCCGGGCCACCTAACAAAAACGGCCGGTAATCGCGGTGATATTTTTGCGCAATTACACTCGGGTGCAGGGGATCAAGTCGTGACAGTTCACTTGACCCGTAAAAAGGCACGTAGTCATCTTTAAAGGCATCCTGTTTCATCAAAGAGCCTTTAAAAATGGTCGTGGTCTGGGAATTAGCTGCTTGATAAATGGCACCTTGCGAAAATGTCCGCTCCCACGGCATTAAAAAGATAACCAGTAACAAGATGGCGGCGCAGAGCACTGGGCCAAATATCTGCCACAGCCGGCGTTTGTTACTCATTTTCTAAATTTTCCACCTTTGCCACAATTTTATTAGGCGTATCCCATTCGTTTCTATCAAATTCAGAAACTGGTACATCAATTTGAAATTTTTCCTGTAAATTTAATAGCATTTGGACACTAGCCATTGAATCCATTAAGCCGTTGGCAAAAATATTTTCATCCATTCTGTCTGCTAAATCTTCACCAGTTAAATCTTGTAAAATTGCTAAAACTTCTTTTTTGGTATCCATTGTAAAAAACTCCTTAGATAAAATTCTTGCTTACTTCCAGCCAAACCATAGTTGACTGAGAAAACCTGAGAATATCAGGAAACTAAAACAAACTACATTGAAAGTGACAAAGATAGCCAGCCATTTGGTGTATTTATTTGATGGCAATTTGTCTTTGTGCTTCTTCTTAAACCGCAGCCAGCAATCATTGATGATAATGGCCACAGCATGAAACAATCCATAAACAATATAATACCAGGTCAGCCCGTGCCAGAAACCCATCACCAGAAACAAGAGCAAGTATGCTGCTTGTGACAGCCGAACAGGATTCTTGAACAGCTTTTTCTTCATGGCGAAGAAGGTAAACCGCATGTAGATGTAGTCCCGAAACCAAAAGGACAAAGTCATGTGCCAGCGGTTCCAGAATTCTTTAATATTTTGTGAAATAAACGGCTTATTAAAGTTCATTGGAGTGTGAATACCCATAAAATAGGAAATTGACACGGCAAATAAGGAATAACCGGCAAAGTCAAAGAACAAATACATACTGTAGCAGTACATATAAGCCACTAACCACCAAGAAAGTTTTAAACCGCCATTGGCAGTACCTGTAATCAAGGCAGCCCTGGTAATTCGCGGCAGCCAATATGTACCAAAGAACCAGCCCAGAACAAATTTATAGAGAAAGCCCTGAAACAAGTAACGGGTTGCAAGTTCCAAGTCATTTAAATATTGCTCACGCTTAGGAACAGCATCACACTCCTTGGCAAATCTGCGATAGCGATCAATTGGGCCTGAGGAAATGGTGGGAAAGAACAAGAGAAAGCGTAAATACGTTCCCAGATTAAGTTCTTTAATAGCACCATCACGCACTTCCATCACAACCTGCACGGTCTTGAAAGTAAGATAGGAAATACCCAGAAAGGCCAAGACTCCTGGAATTTTAGCTTGCGGGAAAGCAGTCTGCACTTTGACTAAAATCAGCGGCACAATTGCTAAAATTACCGCTAGGTAAAAGACCCAGGTTTTATTTGAACTGTTTTGGCGCTTGCGATAATAGAGATAGCCATAGGAAACCAGGAGCTGAAACAGAATATAAATGATCAGGCTAACGCCCTGTTGCCATTTTTCGCCATCAAAAATGAGAAATAAAAAAACTAACGAGAACACAACTTCATAGATTTTGAAGCGATGCCCCCAATACAGCCCGATGATAATGGGGATTAAGCCAATCATCAAATACACAAAGTAATGCGGATTGGAATAAGGCTGTAAGTTAATGAAGTTAAAGTTCACTACTCGTTGACCTCCTTAATGACGGCCTTAATGTCAACTTTGCCATTTTGTGAGACTGGTAATGTTTCACGGTAAACATAACGTTGCGGAATCATATATGGCATCAGATCCTTAGCTAAATCATTCCGAATCATTTTGCTAATTTCTGCTTCGGAATATTGTTCTTTAACACCATCTTTGAGTTTGATTTCCGCTACAATCTGCTTAACCGTATGGTCCTGATTATATTTAGGTGCAGCTACACCATGATCAACCAGTTTATTCATACCGATATAATGGTTGATTTCTTCCAGCTCGATGCGGTAGCCGTTGAATTTGATCTGGAAGTCAATCCGCCCGCGATAAAAGAGCATGTCCTGGTCGAAGAAACCTTCATCGCCTGAACGATGACTGAGATATTGGTCACCCGGCTTTTTAAAGAAAGCCTTAGCAGTCTTCTCCGGATTATTCATATAACCCTTAGATGTACTTGGGCCAGTAATAATGATTTCACCTTCATCAGGCTGATCACCTTTAGTTTTGTCAATAGTTATTTTGGTGTCCGCTTTAACCTTGCCAATTGGCAAGCGGTCATATTTCTGTAAAACTGCATCTGTAATTTCCACTTGGGTGACTGCAACTGTTGTTTCGGTAGGTCCATAGGTGTTAAAAATGCGTGCCTGAGGAAATTTCTTTTTTAGCATTACTACTTCATTGTGGGGCAATTCTTCACCACAGAACAAAAAGTGCGACAAGCTGGGATGCTGCTTGGCAGTGAAGGTTTTATCCAAAAAACACATTTGCGCAAATGACGGGGTTGAAACCCAAACGTTAAATTGTAATTGAGGCAATGTCTGGAATAATTGAGCAAAGTTTTGCGTCACTTCATGTGGCAGAGCCACTAACTTCCCTGCTCCAACTAAAGCCGGATAAAGACTCATCACTGAAAGATCAAATGAATACGGTGCTTGAGACAAAAATGCTGGATGTTGGGGCAGATCAAAGTCTGTCATTTCCCAGTTAATAAAGCTAAGCAGATTATTATGACTAATCTGTACGCCTTTAGGTTTGCCACTAGTGCCTGAAGTAAAAATAATGTAAAAGTTGTCATCACCTTGGACAAAGTTTTCAGGATTGGGTTCATAATTTCCCTTTTCTACATCTTTAGGACGTACAACTTTAATAGGTGGTAAATCAATTTCAGGTAGATCATCAATTGCAAGAATTGCTTCAGATTGAGAAACTTCCTGAATCATTACTATTCGTTCTGCATTAGAGTAACTGGCAATAGGAATATAGGCGTGACCTGATTTGACACAGCCTAAGAAACTGGCAACCATTTCAAAGTCCTGACCGCCCCAGATCATAACGGGACTTTGCGGTGAAAGTCCTAAACCAGCAATTTTATGAGCCCATTCATCTGAGCGTTTTTTGAGATCACCGTAGGTATTAGTTTGACTTAAATAGTCATAGGCAATACGTTCAGGATCCGCTTGAGCAACTTCATCAATTTTTTTAATTACATTTTCAATCATGATTTGTACCAGCTTAAAATTCGTTATAAATAAAGTGAACAGAAGTCAGCCCACTGTATTGATATAAATAAATTAACACCATTAAAATGACACAATAGATAACCGTCGTTAAAATGAACTTCCCAATACGTTTTCCACGTGAATCATTTTTCTCTTTTTTAGCCATAATTTCATATCTTTCTCAATATTAATAAAATGTACTATCGAATATAGTACTACTAAAGTTTTGTCACCCAAAAATCCACCTCAAATTTTTACCAAATTTAAATATTTTCCCTTTTCGTCCGTTTATCGTTCGTCGTTCAACTTGCGACAATCATTATAAGCAAAACAAAGCGGAATTAAAATTATGAATGAGCCAAACAGTATAGTAATTATTAATAAGATAAAAAGATTAGTTGGCTTTAACCAACGCTCACTCTCTGCGGTAGTTAAAATATATGTGGCAAATAAAACTGTAAAAATTAGTTCCCCTAAAAACGTGTAGGCCAATGCACCTTGACCAATTAATTGATATAGCCGCAGCCAGACGCTTGCCGGTAGTAAGCAAAGCCACCCGGAAAAGCGTAACCAGAAAGTGATTTTTTTACGATAATCTTGTCTACTCATTTTTCTCCTTAAAATCTCAATTATCCCTTTCAAATGGAGTAAACCTAATTATAACAATGAGTTTTGTAACAAACAATTTTGTAGCAACCGAAATTTGTATTTTGTCATTTTCGTCATACTTTTTTCACATTTTATAGTTATACTATAATTGTGATATAGAAAAGATATATATCTTTTCTATATCATACTCAACTTTTTGTTTTTCATTCATACTCCTCCAAGTATAATAATGAAAAAACCGAAATGACTTTACAGGTCATTTTCATATCTATCCCTTTCGACTCACGTGCGTTACGTGAGTTTTTCTATACTCTTAAACAGTTCTAAAGAAATTCTTTACTCTTTTATAAGAGATTTTCTACCTTAACTTCATAATTTAGAGATATCATTTTAAATGTAGTAAGCAATAGCAATGCTTACTACATACTCCCACTTTTTTATTTCATTCATTCTTACTCCTTCAAAGTAGATGAAAACTAACAGGCTCGCACACCTTGCGAGCCTTTTTTCTTTGTTATAGGATTAACTTAGTTATTTATTACTTATCAATATGAGAGGTCTATATCTAATGTTTTCACCCACAATAAAACACTTACTGGAAGAAAAATCAGGTTCATTCATTATTCCTGCTTCCCGTATTGCATTTGTCGAAGATGACAATCCTTTGTACCATGCCTTTATGATTTTAACTCGCGTTAAATATTCAAAAATTCCAGTCCTTGACCGCGAAAGCCGTGTAGTTGGCCTACTAAGTTTAGCAATGATCACAGATAAAATGATGAAAACAGATGATATTTCTCTTGAACCATTAAATCAATTACAAGTACGCGATGTAATGCAAACCGAGTTTGACAAAATCAACTTTGTGCAAACTACCCTGGAAACACAGCTTCATTTACTAGTTGACAATGCCTTTTTACCCGTCGTTGATGACTATGGCGTTTTTCAAGGACTACTGACAAGACGCGAATGGATTAAAGCATTTAATTACATAGCGCACAACTTTGAAAAGGAATATAAAGTTACTCCAATTACTAAAAATAAGCAATTATGAGATATACTGTAAATTTATAATTATTTATTACATTTTTTAGTGTACTTTACTTCAAATTAAGCTATAATATAATTAGCTAGGGAAATCTAGGTTTTATTTGGTAATCCAGCTATTTAGTTAGTACAATGTGAAAAATTGATTTTGATTTTGTGTTATTTTGTAGACATATACGCAATTACAATATTGACATCCCTGATCTTAAAAAATTAAATAACGCTTTGCTAAATTAGTTAATAAAAATTAATAGATATTTCTTGAATAATTAGAAAAGAAGAGCACTAATATGGCAAGTAAAACAATTTCTGCGCAATTGACATTTTTGATAAGCGCAATTATAAAAAATTGGACTTACCCAAATGATCAAGAGCTATCACTAAAAGACAGAGCTGAGTTGGTTTCTCAACTAAAAAATTTGACAGAGAGCCCAGATAGTATGGACGAGGCCGCTAAAATCGCTGATGCTTTTTACAAAGATAAAATAAATAAGCGGCTTAAATCAATAGATTCCAATTTTTCGTGGATCTTTATAATTTTGCAGCATGAATTGGTGTCCGCTTCGCGCTTACACGCTCTTCTCCTTGACTTAGCCAAAGAAGAACACTTTTCAGAAAAGGGAATTGCGAAAATTAACCAGTATTTTGCAGAAACTGATGATTATGGTGACAATGATGACTTTATTACAATGTCTTCCTCCGATTTGATTGACTCATTAGGACGGACTAAAATTTTTCACATTCATCCAGCTAAAGATGAATACCAAACTTTTAAAGTTAAAAAGCACCCAACAAAAGACACACCAAAGTTAATTAAAGCAGAGAATCACGCAAATAAGATCATTAAGTTTAAAAATCACTAATTAAAAGGAGCAGTCAGATGACTGGTCTTTTTTTTACCTAAAATTTAGCACTAATTTAGAATAAGTCTAAATTAGTGCTAAAATATAGTTATATTTCTTTTTGCAGGAGGCATAATGCATGAGTTTTAAACGTCAATGGAAGTTTTTTTGTGTTTTAGCTATCGGAATAGTAGCTCTTATTTGCCAGTTTGGCTTAAAAACAAAAAGTCTTTTTCAGCTGGGAAGTCTGCAGTTTCCCATCCAAACTATTTTAATGGATTTAGTTGGTATTATAATGGCATATTCCCTGATCACTGAAATAGTTGGCGACTTTAAATCGGGACGTTACGGCGTTGATATTCTAGCTGTAATAGCAGTCGTTTCTACTATTCTAATTGGTGACATTTGGGCTGAATGGATGATTCTAGTGATGATGACAGGCGGGCAGGCTTTAGAAGATTACGCCACTGGTCAAGCAGATAAAGAACTTCGTTCACTTTTAAATAATTCTCCTACTATTGCCAACAAAATCAGTAATCAAAAAATTATATCGGTAAATGTAGAACAATTAGCAATTGGCGATCACATTCTAATTAAGCCTGGTGAACAGGTGCCTGTAGATGGGAAAGTTATTAAAGGTGAATCCAGTTTTGATCAATCTTCTTTAACCGGTGAGTCGGTGCCAGTTGCCAAAAACCCCGGGGATCAATTAATGTCCGGTTCAATTAATGGCAATGTTGCTGTTGAAATGGCTGTTACTAAAAAAGCCAGTGATTCAGAATATCAAACTATCGTTTCATTAGTTAAATCTTCGCAAGCGCAACCGGCTAAATTTGTCAAAATGGCTGATCGCTATGCTGTTCCCTTCACTATTATTTCCTTGGTAATAGGAATCGCCGCTTGGATTCATTCCGGTAATCCAATTAATTTCGCAGAAGTTATGGTTGTTGCTTCGCCCTGCCCATTATTAATAGCAGCACCTGTGGCATTGGTATCCGGCATGAGTTCCATGTCTAAACACCATATTATTGTCAAATCTGGTCCTACCTTAGAGAAATTAGCCTCAGCTAAAACTTTTGCCTTTGATAAAACTGGTACTTTAACGGAAAATCAACTGGTAATTGATGAAATCATTCCCGCTGATAATAGCAGTTATAGTGCGGAAACTCTGCAAAGCTACGCCACCAGTGTCGAACAACAATCAAGCCATATTATTGCCAATTCACTAGTTAGGGTAGCGGATAACAGACTCTTAAAACCCGCTACACAAATTAAAGAATCAACTGGTCAAGGCGTTAGCGGCATCGTTGAAAGCCATTTAGTCAAAGTGGGCAAGCTGAGCTACATTAAACCAGCAGATAATTCGCAAAAAGTGCAGGAAACCAATGCTACAGCTATTTATATCTCAATTGATAATAAATACGCTGGCTATATTACATTTAAAGACCAAGTTAGGCCTGAAAGTGCGCAGACGATTAAGCGTTTACGGCGCCAAAGCAATGCTCATATTATGATGTTGACAGGAGATCATAAAGACGTTGCAACTAAAATTGGCGAAGCACTTAATGTAAAAGATATTCGCTATGAATTATTACCAGCAGAAAAAATAGCTGCGATTAAAAATGTAAAGAAAGAAAATCGACCAGTTGTGATGACTGGTGACGGAATTAATGACGCACCTAGTCTATCTGCTGCTGATGTTGGCATTGCAATGGGAGCCAAGGGAGCCTCGGCAGCCAGCGAAAGTGCAGATGCTATTATTATGGTAAATGATTTATCTAAAATTAACGATGCCGTAGCTATTTCTAAGCATACGATGAAAGTCGCTAATATTGATGTATTAACAGCTATCACAATAGTTATTATAATTGAATTAATTGCCTTTACCGGTGCTATTCCCGCTTTTTGGGGTGCCATTTTACAGGAAGTAGTAGATATGATTTCAATTAGCTTGGCGCTTTTAGCTAAAACTACGCCCACAAACCCAGAACAAACAGGAATCAGTAAAACTACTAATTAAAAAATTTTCCTATTTAAAAAAGCCTGATAAATCAGCGTTTTAGACGAGACGTAATTTATCAGGCTTTATTTATAGGAATCCTAAGGAATTAAAAATCATATGGGATAAAATCGAATAGCGTAAATCCTTGCTAGTAGTGTAAACCCATGCTAATACACAACCTAAGGCCCAATAAACGAGCAGATATTTGGTTAGTCCGGGATCATGAGCGTAACCAAAAATAAGTCCACTTAAAAGTATGCCTAACCATTTGTTACTACTTGTGTTTTTATTGAAAAAAGTATTAAAGAATAGTCCGCGAAAAATAATTTCCTCAAATATTGGTCCCACAATTATAACCATTACGGGGAAAAAGTAACCTGCCTGATAAGAAATTTGGTCAAGAAGATTTTGATTAGTAGAAGTCTGCTCCGTATTAAAGCCTAAAGCCAATTGAATAGTTGCACTGACAAAAATGAGCATTATTGCCCCTAAAAGAGAAAGCAATACCTTTTTAGCCTGCCAGTGTGGTTTACTATTATAATTTTGCTCATTACTACGTCTTAACTGCAGGCAATAAAAGTAAAATACTAATAGCAAAGCTATGATTGTAATTATGGCAGTCAGCACCACAAAAGGAATATTTCCTAAGCCCAATGATTTTCTTAACTTGTAAGGATAAAAATAAAACTGTTGTACAATCGTATAAAGTATAAAAGCAAGCACTATTGTAATTAGATTTCCTAGAAAATAGAAAAACTTTTTCATTCACTTAGCTCCTTTCTGACCAAAATAAAAGCAAAGCCATAACTAATTTATCTAGTATCTCAGTATCAATATAACCAGTCTTTATTTGATGTTATGGCTCAGATATCATAATAAGGCCGGTAATTATTTCCTGGGAAATAACTTTCTTATTCTAGCATACTTTAATTTACTAGGACTTTTTAAACATATTTATTATAATAGACTTATCTCTAGAGCAAAGGCAGGCTATTATGATTAGATTTTTTGAGATTCTAAACCAGAACCGATCTTTTATAATTCTTTCACTTATTATGTTAGCAACACTCACTGTTTTTTTGGTTTCCTGGTTAAAAGAACCTCGGAGATTACTTAATGGTATTCTTTTCACGATTTTTTTGTTAACATTCGGTGTTTGGCTCACAGTAATGATTCTATCTACGAGCTTAAGGCCGCTCATTTTAACTTATGAAATTCTAGTAGTTTTATTTGTAGCCGCAATTACTCTGATGGCTGCCTTTTCCTGGCTGTTTTTCTTGTGGAATGCATATATTGTCTGGAAACGCGAAAGTCACACGCTGTCAAACTTATTAACACTTTTTATTGGTATCGGGATAATTGTCGTGTGGTTAATTGCACTAATTGGTCCGTTTAAAAACATGCCGTCTTGGGTCAGAATTCTCTTATATGCACCAACAGCTGTTTTCGATTATCTGCTTTTTGTTGCTTATAACTTTTTAGTAAATTTGACTTTCTATCAAATTGTACCAAGACAGTATAACCAAGACTATTTAATTGTTTTGGGCGCCGGCCTGTCGCAAGGTGAAACAGTTACACCACTTTTAGCTAGTCGTATCAATCGTGCAATTGAGTATGCCCAAAAACAGGTTACTAAAGGAAGAAAAAAGCCTAAGTTTATCATGTCCGGTGGTAAAGGTGGAGACGAAAAAGTTGCTGAAGCACAGGCAATGACCGAGTATGCAATCGCTCGTGGAATTGAGCCTAGTGATATATTACTAGAAGATAACTCCAAGAATACCTACCAAAACATGAAATTTTCGGCTGAGGTTGCCGCAAAAGATTTTGGCAGTAAAAATTATAGAGCAAAATTTTTCAGTAATAATTATCACATTTTTAGGGCTTCTCTTTACGCTAAAGCTGCCGGACTTAATGCCAACGGCGTAGGCTGCTATACTCGTTTTTACTTTCTGCCCAATGCAATCGTGCGTGAATTTGCTGCAGTTTTGCTTTTAAACAAGAAACGGCATATAATTGCCATTTTATTAATTGTATTATTCTTCATTATTTATGCTTTATTTGATTTAACTGGACTTATTCATTAAAATAGTTATCTTTCTTTGGCTTTGCTCTTTCATAAATGTTAAACTATCTGTTATTAATTAATTATTAAAAGAAAGAGAAAAAGGCATGTTACAATTAAAAGATTTACGCAAGTCATATCATGTCGGTGATACAGTTACACATGCACTTGATGATGTTTCCATATCATTTCGTAACCAAGAATTTGTCGCAATTTTGGGACCTAGTGGGTCTGGTAAAACCACGTTATTAAATGTCATTGGTGGACTTGATCGCTATGACAGTGGAGACTTAATTATTAACGGTAAATCCACTAAAAATTTTAAGGAAACAGACTGGGACGCCTACAGAAATAATTCTGTCGGCTTTGTTTTCCAAAATTATAACTTAATTGCGCATTTATCAATTATTGCTAATGTCGAATTGGGCATGAATTTATCCGGAGTTTCTGCTTCTGAGCGTCATAAGCGAGCAGTAGACGCTTTAACCCAAGTTGGCTTAAAGGACCATATTTCTAAAAATCCCAATCAATTATCTGGTGGTCAAATGCAGCGTGTCGCAATTGCGCGGGCTTTGGCTAATGATCCTGATATCTTACTGTGCGACGAACCGACTGGTGCTCTTGACACTGAAACATCTGAGCAAATTATGAAGCTGATTAAAAAACTGTCAAAAGACCGCTTAGTAGTTATGGTTACACATAATCCTAATCTTGCTCAGGAATATGCGACCAGAATTGTCAACTTTCAGGATGGTAAAATTTTAAATGATTCCAATTCCTTTAATCCGGAAAAAGAAAAAGATACTTTTAAGCTGAAACGGACAAAAATGTCGTATTGGAACGCCATCAAGTTAAGTTTTACCAATATTATGACTAAAAAAGGCAGAACAACTTTGACAGCCTTTGCGTCAAGTATCGGAATTATATCTATCGCCGTTGTTTTAGCCTTATCCAACGGCTTTCAAAAGCAGATTGATACAACGATGAGTAAGGCACTAGCCAAATATCCCGTTACCATCAATCAAACCGCCACCGATGCTTCAAATATCGAAGACCGTAACGAATCTGATAAGAATGTCAAAAATCGGGGCTATTTAACTGTTGAAAAAGATAGACTGCAAGAGTCAACTCATCAAAATAAAATTAGTCAAAAGTATGTTAATTACATCAAAAAAATAAATCCTGATTATGCTAACAATATTTCCTATCAGCGTGGAATCAACTTAAATTTACTAACACGTAACGATAATAAAATTAAGCGAGTCCAATTCTCCCCCATTTCTGCTAGTTCAGACAGTTCTCAAGCAGCTGCCCAGATGCGGATGCAAGCAATTAGTGCTACTGGGTTAGGCTCATCAGTATTTCCTACTACACTTAATTCTGGTAAAAGTAATTTCCTGAAAGAAAATTATCAACTTTTGTCTGGAGCGTGGCCACATAAAGCTACCGATTTAGTCTTAGTAACAGATAATGAAAACAAGTTAAATATTAATATTATTAAAAACCTAGGTTTCAAAGTTAAAGCTGGTCAAAAAATAAAGTATCCCAAATTTGTTGGTAAAACCTTCAAAATTGTCGCCAACAACGACTATTATCAGAAATTACCGACAGGTATGTTTATTCCGCAAAAAATCAGTAATTCTATGTACGATAATAGCAAAACCAAACTGCGGATTGTAGGCGTCATCAGGCCAAAAGACCAAAATTCTATGGCACTTTTGTCAGCAGGAATTGCCTACAGTGACCAGTTAACACAAAATATTATCAATAAAAATAAAGCTTCAGAGATAGTAAAAGCACAAAAAAAGACTACTCAAAATGTCATGACTGGTCAAAGTATGAATTCCCAGGAAAAGAAACAAATGATACAGTCAATTGGTGGTTCCACCATACCGACTAGCATGATGATTTATCCCAACGATTTTGATGCCAAAGATAAAGTACTTGATTATTTAGATAAGTGGAATCGTGGTAAAAAGAAAAAAGATAAGATTATCTATACTGATATGTCAAGCGCTGTTACTTCGATGACTGGCGGCTTGCTTAATGGTATTACTACGGTCTTAGTTGCCTTTGCCGCAATCTCTTTAGTCACATCAATGATTATGATTGGTATTTTAACTTATACTTCTGTTTTAGAAAGAACTAAAGAAATAGGAATCTTAAAGGCACTGGGTGCCCGTAAAAAAGACATTACCAGGGTATTCGATGCCGAAACATTTATTTTAGGTGTTTTTTCCGGCGTTTTAGGTGTATTCATTGCTTGGTTGCTGGTCTTCCCTATTAATAGTCTTCTTTACTCCATTACTGACTTAAGCAATGTAGCACAGCTTAACCCTACGCATGCCCTGATATTAATCATTATTTCAACCATTTTAACTATGATTGGCGGCCACTTGCCAGCGCGGATGGCAGCTAAGAAAGATGCAGCAATTGCACTAAGAAGTGAATAAAAACAGCATTTTAGAGTTTACCTAATATTTGTTACATGTGAAACAAATATAGGTAAGCTCTTTTTTGCATAATTTTAAAGTAATATCTATTGTCGCATCCTGTTGACAAATTGGAATATACCAATTTATAATTAACTTAACTAATATGGAGGCGTAAATAAAAATGAAAATTATTATCACAGAAGATAAAGCCAGTGGCAGTAGGAAGGCTTTTGACTTATTTAAAGATAGTATTGCTAATGGCACTAAGGTAATCGGTTTGGCAACCGGCTCAACTCCTGTTACTTTATACCAGCAATGGACCGAAAGTGATTTGGATAACAGCAATTTAATTAGTATTAACCTTGATGAATATGTTGGCTTAACTCCCGATAATGACCAAAGTTATCATTATTTTATGCAAAAAAACTTGTTTGATAAAAAGCCTTTTAAACACTCTTATGTTCCTGATGGAATCAAAGCCATTAAGGATCCAGAAGGTGCTTCAGCTGACTACAACAGAATAATTGCAGAAAATCCAATTGATCTTCAATTATTAGGATTAGGACAAAACGGTCACATTGCTTTTAATGAGCCTGGAACTTCATTTGATTCTATTACCCACGAAGTACAACTAACAGAGAATACCATTAAAGCTAATTCTCGCTTCTTCAATAACATTGACGAAGTCCCTAAATCAGCTATCTGCATGGGCATTGCAAATATAATGTCTGCCAAAGAAATAGTAATTATGGCTTTTGGCGATAATAAGGCTGATGCTGTACAAAAGATGGTTGAAGGTCCAGTAACAGAAGACGTACCAGCTTCAGTTTTGCAACAACATCAAAATGTCACTCTTATTGTTGACCAAGCTGCAGCAAGTAAATTAAGTTCAACATACAATAAGTAATTAACTGATATTAAGCTAAAAAGGGCGGTGCATTAAAACACCGCTCTTTTTGTGTGCAATTTTGCGAACTGTTATTGTATACATATGATGCATATTATTAGTCTGTTAAAATAATCAGTATTATTATTAAGATGAACCCTGAGAGGATGGTGATAAGTTGAAGAGGAGTAAAAAGTGGCTATTGGTATTAGGCATGTTATTACTATTACCTGTGCCTTGTTACTTAATATGGGAAACCAGTAGTTTTTGGCAAAAGTATTTAAAGATTAAATTGCCTCATTTAGGTACTCTTAACCCGATATTTGCCTGGTATTTAATTGGTATTAGTATAATTGTTTTTATAATACTAATTGTTAGTTTAATTGTCATCCTATTTTGGCCAGTCCAAAGAAACTTTAATTTAATTCATAAAAGTGATGGTCAAGTTAAGATTACTTCCAAGGCCATTAATGGCTATGTAATGAATTCACTTGCCGATTTACCTTATTTAAATAATGCAAAGGTTAGTTCCAAGTTAACAAAACGCCGAATTAAAATTAAAATCGCCGGCGACTTGGGTCCTGGTGAAAACATTGCTGCCCTGCTTAACGACTATCTTGAAGAATTAAAAAAGAATCTGAAGCAATTGCTAGGAATTGAGCAAAAACCAAAAATTAACATCAAGTTTATCAATTATCACAAAGGAGATAAACCTGAAAGGCGCGTTCAATAAAGGAGGTCAAAATGAAAGAAGAATATAAAAAATACCTCCCAGAAATAAGCGGTGCCGTAATTGGCGTGTTACTGGCATTTTGCTTTTTGATACTGGGATTTTTCAAAACTATTTTCGTCATCGTAATGTTAGTCTGCGGCTTTTTAGTTGGTCATTACTGGCCGGTATTCAAAAAAATGTTGCAGAATAAATAATTTATATAAGGAGTATATACAATATGGTACAATCAAGTTCAAATCAAAGTAGTTCAAAGCCTGAAGTTAAAGGCGATTTAAAATATGATTCAAAGGTAATTCAAAAAATCGTGGGTATTGCCTTATCTGACATTAAAGGTCTTTTAACAGTTAACGGCGGCTTTTTCTCAAATATTGCCGATAAAATTGTTAATAGCGATGACGTCACTTCAGGCGTAAATGTTGAAGTAGGCAAAAAGCAGGTAGCCGTTGATATTGAGATCGTTGCAGAATATGGCGTAGACATTACCAAGCTATATGATCAAATTAAAGAAAAGATCCAAGAAAAAGTCAAAGAAATGACCGGTCTTGATACAGTTGAAGTCAACGTTACAGTAGTTGACATTAAAACTAAAGAGCAGCATGAAAAAGATTCTGTCAGCTTACAGGACCGTATCACCGGTGCTGCTAATGACACTAAGGATAAAATCAGCGATCAAAAAGACAAAGCTCAAGATAAAGTTGAGGAAAAAAAGAAAGAATCTAAAGAATCTAGAGTTAAATAATAAGCATAATTTTTGATGTTAACCCTAAAATTTGGACACTTTATTAGTTGTTAACTATGGACTAATTGCCGATATTCAATCGGAGTTAGTCCTTTTAGTTTGATTTTAATTTTATCTTGTTTAGATAATTTAGTCATAAAAATAGCCTCCAAATTTGTCCTAAATTTGGGGGTCATTTCATAACTCTACTGCCTTTTATGAATTAATGAAATTAACCGTAATATTGATCCTGGTCTAAAGCAGTTTCATCGAAATTAACTATCATAAATTCATAGTTTGAAAAACACTCCATCCAATTGTTAAAATAGTCGTTCTCTTTTTTTAGCGACTTACTATTTTCTTCTCCTTCTATTATAAAAGGCTTTGAACGTATATTAAAATTTGCATGTATTGCACCCAGCAAATTCAATAAACACAAGAAATCTTTTGCTGAATCCACACTTACATGAAAGGATTTAAACGAGTTATTATTTTCGCCAAGATATCTTTTTGCTCTATTATACTCATCAGCAGATTCTGCCCTATAATTTTCAACGCTATTTACATTCTCTTCAATAATAGCTGTCGGAGCTTGCTTTTTAAAAAGATCTAGTATCTTTCTTAACTTAAAAAATTGTTCATCATTCATTTTTATCATTCCATTTAAAAGGCGGTGCGTGGAAACATTATATCTCCTAAGAAGCCATCAATTTTGCCGCTTATTTAATTGGTCAATAAAATACTCAGCATTCTATTTTCCTAATTCGATTACTTGATCAAACTGCTTTTTAATTTCAGGTCGCAAGTGGTGGGAAATATAGACTAGAGTGATATCGTTCAAATTAAGCAAGCTCTGTTCGATTTTTTGTCCGTCCTTTTCATCAATTGCGGAAGTAATTTCATCGGCCAGAATAACCTGCGGGTTACCCAGCAGCTGCCTTGCCAGTGCAATTCGCTGCTTTTGCCCACCCGAAATGTTGTTACCGGCGTGTTTTAAAATAGTGTCAAGCCCGCTGGCGCTGTCAGCGACAAATTTTTCCAAACCTGCACGTTTAATCGCAGTCTTCAGCTCTTCTTCAGTTGTCTCACGATCTAAAGTGATGTTATAACGCAGGCTGCCATCAAAAATATAGGCTGACTGGTCAATATAAGCGATCTGCTTATGTAGCGATCGCAGACTAAGCTCACGGTATTCATTGTCATCCCAGGTAAGTGATCCTTGGTAGCCGGTTAATAAACCACCAATTAATTTTACCAGGGTCGACTTACCGCAGCCTGATGGACCAACAATAGCTACCCGTTCGCCTCGCTTAATGCTGCCAGCAACATTCGTTAAAATCGGTCTATCACTATTGGGGTAGCTGAACGAAAGATCGCTAAATGCAATTTGCTGGGTCAAAGGAGCAACATCCTTGTCCCCTGTTTTTTCCTGCATATTAGCTAATTTATTATATTTGTCAAAAATAGGTTGAACTGCCCGAATTGAAGTTAGCTCAATACTGATTTCTGTCAAGCTGCCAAAAACGTTACCGGACATTGAACCAACAATTAAAATAGCACCGATAGGAAGTTGGTTGTGAAAGGCCAGATATCCGGATTCAACGGTTAAAATAGTTTGAGCAGATATACTTATCAGGTTAATCAGTGAATTAGAGAATGACATTTCCGTAATGTAATTAACCCGAGCCTGTCCAGTCTTATCTGATGCCGCAAGAACTATTTTATTGAGCAATTTTTGCTGACCAAGCGTAAGCAGATTGACAAAACCTTCAAGAGCATCGGTTGCTTTTGCCGTTAATACTTCATTTTGCCTGCTTTGTTTTTGCGATAATTCCTCCAACTTTTTCTTAAAAAGACGGGGAAATAAAATCATAACAACAGCAAAAACCAAAGTGGTTACAAATAAGAGTGGATGGTAAGAAAATAGGATGACACTGGCAATAATGCCTAAGAGTGCGCTGCTAAATGTTTGCTCTAAACTGAAAAAGCCATCATGATTAATTTGGTTAATATCGTTAGTAAACCAGGAAACATAATCAGCTTCCGTGTGCTTGTTGAAATCTTCATACTCTTGGCGACCAATTATATGGGCTAATGCGTTCCTAATGGAATTATCGACGGCCTTGATGATTACAGCGGAATACCGTGAACTACAAAAAAAGAAAATCAGGAAAAAGCCCCAGCTAAGCAAGTTTAAACCTGTATCAACAATAAAGCCCTTTAAACTGTGCTGAGTCAAAGCAGTAAGTGCATTACCTTTAAAAATGCTGGCAGCAGTTTGTGCTAAATTCCGCCCAAAATAGAGGATGGCTAAAATTACATACATGCCTGAATTACGTTTAATGTAGGTCCAAAGCGAAAATTTTGTTATAGTATCGTCCATGATTTACTTCCTGTCTAAATCCCTATTTTTAGAGTTAATACTAAAATGATTTTGGTTTAATAGAATAATATGGTTTTTGCATTACTTCTTCAAAAGACTCTTAACTGGTACTTACAGCAGGAGTTGTACTATCTAAAGATAAAAATCTTTTCAAGATATCAGTCATGCCCTCTTACTCCCATCATTTACTAATAATTTTATAATTTACTTACTATCTTATATCTTTTTTAACATTAAAACAATTTCTTTTTAATTTTCATTCTTAGAATTTTCCCATAGCAGCAGTATATAAATATCAACTGCAACTTTTTCGAGCCTTTAAAAAATAATTCGTTCTATAATTGCAAAATCACTTATTATACTTAATGCAATCAAAACGAGCAATTATTGACTACTTTATTTATCACAGAATCGAAAGAATCAAAGTACAGAATAAAAGGGCTTAACACCGAATGATATCGGCATCAATCCTCAGTAAAATAATTAATTAAGATTTATCAGTCAGATTTTTTGGTTTCACGTGTAACATCTAATTTTGTAATAAATTATTTACTTGAATACTTAATTTTTTATTCTGTATTATACAAAATTACTTGACTTTTTGATTAAAATTTTAATTTACTTTTTGCTTGTATACCACTATATCTCGTATTAAACTAAATAAGAATCTATATATTGTATTTATGAAAGAACGTGATCCAAGTTATTGTTTTAAGTGGGCCAATTGGAGCCGGTAAATCCAGTTTAACTAGTATTTTAGCTGAGCACTTAGGTACACAAGCCTTTTATGAGGGAGTTGATAATAATCCTGTTCTTCCTTTATATTACCAAGACATGAAACGCTATACTTTTTTGCTTAATATCTATCTGCTTAACCATCGTTTAGCACAAATCAACCAGGCAATTCGTGAAAAAAATAGTGTATCAGACCGTTCAATTTATGAAGATGCACTCTTTTTCAAAATGAACGCGGACAGTAAAGTAGCTGACCCTACTGAATTTAAGATATACGACAGTTTACTCGAAAACATGATGGAAGATACCCCAGGTAATCCCAGCAAAAAGCCAGATTTACTAATTTACATTCATGTTTCCCTGGATACAATGCTTAAACGCATTAAAAAGCGGGGTCGTTCATTTGAGCAAATCAGTACCGATCCTAGTTTAAAAGACTATTACGCTAGGCTAATTAAGTACTATGAACCATGGTATGAGAAATATGATGCATCTCCTAAGATTAAGATCGACGGGGATAAATACGATTTTATCTGCGATGAAGATGCTAAAAAAGAAATTTTAAATCAGATTGATGACAAATTGCACGCAATAGGCAATTTAGAATAGAGAAGGAACGTGATGACAGTTATTGTTTTAAGCGGGCCAATTGGAGCCGGTAAATCCAGTTTAACCAGTATATTAGCTCAGTATTTAGGAACCAAACCATTTTATGAGAGTGTCGATAACAATCCTGTATTGCCACTTTTTTATGCTGATCCTAAAAAATACGCATTCTTACTTCAGGTATTTTTCCTAAACACGCGTTTTCGTAGTATCAAGAATGCATTAACTGATGATAATAACGTTCTTGATCGTTCAATCTATGAGGACGCCCTTTTCTTCCAAATGAATGCGGACATTGGTCGTGCAACGAGTGAAGAAGTAGATACCTATTACGAACTGCTTAATAATATGATGAGTGAGCTCAAACATATGCCCAAGAAAAATCCAGACTTGCTGGTTCATATTAAAGTTTCATATGACACCATGATTAAAAGAATTCAAAAGCGTGGTCGACCTTATGAACAATTGAGCTATGATGCAACACTGGAAGATTATTATAAGCGGCTTTTACGCTACTATAAACCTTGGTATGAAAAGTATGACTACTCACCCAAAATGGAGATAGATGGTGACAAACTAGACTTTATGACTGATAAGCAGGCTAGAGAAGTTGTACTTGATCAAATCGTTGCCAAACTAAAAGAAATGGGTAAATTACCCGAAACATGGAATAAGCCTACAAATATTCAAATAGATTAACAATAAATAAATTATTATCAAAAGGTCATTAGAACTATGTGCTAATGGCCTTTTTATGTTGCCTATTACTATTTTAAAGTGCTGTTTAATTTATAGGAAAAGCTCTAAGAGTGAGGAGTAGCAATTAGATAGCTGGATGACAATTTAAATATTTTGTTACTTACTCAAATAAAAAATCAGAAAACTATGTTATTATTGAATCATATATTTTTCACATATTTTTTTAATTAATTTATCCAGCTTTAATTAGCTCGACTAGGCTAATTATTTACCCGCCTTACTAAATTAATTTTGTAAGAAGGAGAAAAAATGAATTATATCCTTTCAATTATGCCCTCTCTCTTTGCAGGCGCAAAAATGACATTAATTTTATTCTTTTGGACTTTAATTACTGCTATTCCCTTAGGGATTATAGTTAGCTTAGGCTTACTGTCACATTTTAAGCCTCTACGGTTAATTCTAAAATTTTATATCTGGATTATGCGGGGTACCCCACTCTTGTTACAATTAATTTTTATTTTTTATGGCTTACCCATAGTCGGAATAATTTTTCAACGCTACGATGCAGCGCTTTTTGCTTTTATCTTAAACTACACAGCTTATTTCGCAGAAATTTTCCGTGGGGGCTTTCAGTCAATTCCAATAGGACAATATGAAAGTGCTCAGGTTTTGAGGCTAAATTACTGGCAAACTTTGACACATATTATAATTCCGCAAGTTAGTAAAATTGTCATACCCTCAATCGGAAACGAAGTTATCAACCTGGTTAAGGATACTTCGCTTGTTTATGTCATCGGTCTAGGTGAACTTTTACGTGCCGGCAATGTTGCTACTGCCAGAGACGTAACACTGATTCCTTTAATGATAGTCGGGATAATCTATTTACTAATGACTGGTATAGCATCATTTTTACTAAAGAAGATTGAACGCAATTTTGCAAAGTGGAAGTAAATTAAAGGAAACAATATGCTAGAACTTAAAAACATTACCAAAAAATTTGGCTCACGCACTATCTTAAACAAATTAAACCTCACTATTCCTGACAGAGAAATTTTGGCCATTGTAGGACCTTCGGGAGCGGGAAAAACCACTCTATTGCGCTGTTTAAGTGGTTTGGAAAAAATTGATGCAGGTGAATTCTTATGGGATGGGCAAAAATTTGACCCAACTGCTCCTGATAGCAAAAGTCATATTATCGGAGTCGTTTTTCAAAGCTATGAGCTTTTTCCTAATTTAACTGTAATTGAAAACATTACTTTGGCACCAACCCTAGTTTTAAAAGAAAACGCAGAGCAGGCGCAAACTCACGCACAAAAGTTATTGCAACAACTGGATTTAACTGGTAAAGAAGATCTTTACCCCTATCAGCTCTCTGGCGGCCAACAGCAAAGGGTAGCTATTGTGCGAGCATTGGCAATGGAGCCTCATATTTTATGTTATGATGAGCCTACATCTGCTTTGGACCCAGATTTAAGAACAAAAGTCGGAGAAATAATTTTAAAACTTAAAAATAATAACAAAATGACACAAATTATTGTGACTCATGACATGGAATTCGCCAGTCAAGTTGCTGATCAAGTATTCAAAGTCAAAGCTCTAGATGATAAGAAGGTAATATAAGTGAAAACTAAGCGCCTCTTAATTCTTACAATAACGCTCGTCTGTTCTATCTTCTTTGTTTCTGGCTGCAGTGGTGTGTCAATTAATAGAAAAGCTAACGAAGTTGACAATTGGTCCCATATCAAGCAACGTGGTTACGTCACAGTTGGTGTAGATGATACTTTTGTGCCCATGGACTTTAGGCAAAAAAATGGTCAGTTAATTGGTTACGACGTTGACCTTGCAAATGCTGTATTTAAACAATACGGTATTAACGTTAGTTTTCAAACAATTGACTGGTCCATGAATACTACTGAATTAAAAAACGGCACAATTGATCTCATATGGAATGGTTTTAGCAAAAACCCTGAGCGTGAAGCCAAGGTCAGTTTTAGTGAAACTTACCTAAATACTTCTCAAGTGTTAGTAAGCCTCAAGAAGAATAAAATTAATACTATTGCTGCAATGAAAAATAAGACTTTAGGAGTTCAAACCGGCTCTTCTGGCTATAACGATGTAATGAAATACCCTAAAGTTTTTAAAAACCATATTAAAAATCATGATCCAATTCTCTATGATTCCTTTACCAATGCTTTTATAGATTTAACTGCTGGCAGGATTGACGGTCTCTTAATCGACAGTTCTTATGCAGACTATTACATTTCTAAGCAAAAGCATCCAGAAAATTTTACGGAAATCGATAGTCCCTTCCCTAAAGAAGAATTTGGTGTCGGTTTGAGAAAAAGTGACGTAACCATGAAGCGCAAAATCAATCAAGCACTAGAAAAACTAGCACGAAACGGTACTCTCACAAGAATTAATCACAAATGGTTCGGTAATAAAGCACGATCTCCCTTGCTTGAAGCAAAATAAAATTCACTAATTTATTTTGTCAAGGACTGCTGCTATGCCATCATGATTGTTGTCTAAAGTAGTTGTAAATTTTCTCTTTAGGTCCTCCGGTGCATTCCCCATTACTACAGGGTGACCCACTGATTGCAGCATTTTTTCATCATTATAATTGTCGCCAAATGCCCAGCATTCTTTTAAGTCTGCGCCCAAGGCCTGAGCTATTACTTTTACACCCTGACCCTTAGAAACGCCCTTAACAACAACTTCCAATAAATTTGCAGCAGATTTTACGATGTAAAATTCAGGATAAAGTTGCTGCAAGTCTTTTTGCGTAGCATCTAATAAATCCGGCGTGCCCATCAGCAAGATTTTATGAACTTTTTCAAGTTGGTTGATTTCAGCAATTGAACTTGGTTGCGCCCTGAATTTAACTATTTTTTCCTCGTTCTTAACTAATTGATCATTATTACCTGGGAAATAATACCAGTTGTTACCGCTGTAGACATTCCAAACAACACCATTATTTTTATATTCAATATAGGTGCATATTTCCGCAGCTTTTGCAGAAGGCATGGAACGTGAATCAAGCGTGTGACCCATTTCATCCAAGACCAAAGCACCATTATATGCAACCATTGGACATGTTTTAGTAATTTCACCGACAACTGACATAATTGCCTTGGGCATGCGGGCAGAAACTGGCACAAAAACATTACCCTTAATAATTTGCTTCCGAATAGCCATTTTAGTTTTAGGTGTAACTTCTTGTTTTGAGTTAATTAAAGTACCATCTATATCTGAAAAAATTAAATTTCCCATTTTTTCTCCTATCGAGTTTCATAAATTAATACAGTTTTACCCTCATTTTACCGATTAAAGTATTAACAGGTCAATTTGTTCATAAATGTAACTATTAATAAATTATGCTTATTTTGCCTAATTATAGCTAGTATTATTCGTGTTTGCATTATTTTAAATGAATGGTAAACTAGAATAGTCGTTAGTTTGATTTAAAACACGAACAATATATTTGGGAGAGGTTAGATGAATTTTATAAAGAGTTATTTTCAACTCGATAAATACAAAACCAATGTTAAAATTGAATTTCTTGCTGGGTTAACAACTTTTATCAGCATGTCATACATTTTATTTGTTAACCCAAGTGTCTTGGGAGCCAGTGGCATGGATAAAGGGGCAGTTTTTACAGCCACTGCTTTAGCCAGTGCTTTAGGTACTGCTATTATGGGGATCGTTGCTAACTATCCTATTGGAGAGGCTCCTGCCCTTGGTATTAATGCGTTTTTTGCTTATACCGTTTGTGTAGGTATGCATGTTTCATGGGAAACAGCCTTAGCCGCTGTCTTTGTGGCCTCTATTATCTTCATTTTAATTACTATGTTTAAGTTAAGGGAAAAGATTATCAATGCTATCCCTGCTGACTTAAAATTCGCTATTTCTTCCGGAATCGGCCTGTTCATCGCATTTTTGGGAATGCAAGATGGTGGTTTAATTGTAGCAAACAAATCAACACTGGTCGGCTTGGGTTCACTTCATGATCCGGCTGTCTGGATTACCATTTTCGGCCTTATTGTTACTGTTGTTTTAATGATTTTAAATGTACCGGGAGCTATTTTTATTGGTATGATCCTGGCAGCTATTTTTGGTGTAGTTATAGGACAAATCCCTTTACCAACTAAAATAGTTTCAGTAGCACCAAGTATTGCCCCATCATTCGGCCAAGCGATTTTCCATGTTAAAGATATTAATACTCTGCAAATGTGGGTAGTTGTACTTACCTTCCTTTTAGTAACTTTCTTTGACACTGCCGGTACTTTAATTGGCTTAGCCCAACAAGCTGGCTTTATGAAAGACAACAAAATGCCCCGCGTAGGTAAAGCTCTGGCGTCAGACTCAACTGCTATGATGGTTGGCTCCGTTTTAGGAACTTCACCAGTCGGTGCTTTTGTTGAATCAAGTGCCGGTATTGCAGTTGGTGGCAGAACTGGTTTAACTGCTGTCTTTGTGGCTATTTTCTTCTTAATATCAATGATATTTAGTCCCCTGTTAGGCTTGTTTACTACACATGTTACGGCACCAGCCTTAATCATTGTTGGTGTTCTGATGGCACAAAACACAGCACATATTCAATGGGACAAGATGGAAATTGCAGTTCCTGCTTTTCTAATTTTAATTGGTATGCCTTTAACCTATTCAATATCCGATGGTTTGGCTTTAGGGTTAATAACCTACCCTATATGCATGGTTGCTGCCAAGAGAGTTAAAGAAATTACACCAATGATGTGGATTCTTTTCTTCGTCTTTATTGTCTTTCTATGGGTACTAAATTTCTAAGACTTACTAATTGTTAAAAAAATATAATATGATAAACTAAGCAAATATATTGATGTCAATCGTACTCATATATTTGCTTTTTATTTTGGAAGAGGTTTTTATGAAAACAATAGATTACAAAAAATTTATATTGCCACTATTGTTTGGCCTTATATTCTGGTTGACGACGCCAATTCGTCCAGCCGGAGTATCAGTTCAAGCCTGGCATATGCTGGCAATATTTATTGGAACAATTATCGGCTGTATCACATTGCCAATAGCAATCAGCGGCGTCACTTTAATTGGCTTTACTTTAACCATTTGTCTTGGACTTGCACCACTTGCAGACAAAATTGTTAACGGAAAAGTAATCGAAAAAGGAGCCATTAATGCATTTGCAAATTCATCTGCCTGGCTTATAGTTATGGCTTTTATGATTTCGCGAGGTATCGTAAAAACCGGCTTGGGGCAAAGAATTGCTTTGTATTTTGTTAAGTGGTTTGGTCATAAGTCCCTAGGTTTAGGTTACGCAATAGGAGCTATCGATTTAATAGTATCCCCTGCCACTCCTTCAAATGGTGCAAGAGCAGGTGGTGTGGTATATCCATTAATTCAATCTTTAGCCAATACTTTTGGATCAAAACCTAATGATCCTTCACGTAAAAAGATGGGAGCTTACCTAACTTTTACGGAATTTCAAGTTAATATCATAACTTCGTCATTATTTATGACTGCATGTGCGCCTAACTTAATCGCCGTTGCACTAGCCGGTAAGGCCGGCGTAACTCTTAGCTGGATGCCGTGGCTTATGGCCAGCATTGTACCTGCAGCAATTTGTCTAATTGTGGTGCCATATTTTGTTTACAAACTTTATCCACCGGAAATTAAAGAAACTCCTAACGCCAAAGAATGGGCCGACGGGGAATTAGCAAAAATGGGAAAGCTTACGTTATCTGAAAAATTAATGGCGGCCATTTTCGCAATCACTTTAGTGCTCTGGATGCTTTCCAGCACTTTAGGAATTGATGCTACATTAATTGCCTTCATTTCTGTTTCCCTTTTGTTACTTACTGGTGTATTAACGCCTAAAGACTTGTTGAGTGAAACTGGCGCCTGGAATATTTTGATTTGGCTGTCAATTTTAGTATTCATGGCTGAAAAACTTACTCAGTTTGGCTTGATTGGCTGGATATCAAGTAGCATTTCTAGTGCAATGAAAGGCCTCAACTGGTTAATAGTTTTGGTAGTTCTAGCATTGGTCTTGTTCTATACCCACTACTTATTTGCCAGTGCTACAGCTCATAATTCAGCAATGTATCTGCCATTATTAACTGTAGCAATTTCTGCCGGTGCACCTAAATTACTGGCAGCACAATTTTTAGCTCTATTTTCTGCAATCATGGGCTCTACTACCCATTATTCCAGTCCTGCTGCATCAGTCTTAGCTTCTTCTGGTTATGTAAAACAAGATGAGTGGTGGAAATTGAGTTTTATATTTGGTATTTTTTATATCTTAATTTATGGCATTATCGGATTAGCTTGGATGAAACTAATCGGTATGTGGTAATTATGCAAAGCAAATCTTGATAGGTTTGCTTTTTTATTTCCTGGGAAATAATTTTGCATTACATGGCCCATTTACTCCCAATAAGTTATATACTAGATATATTAGTTCTTTATAATTTTAATATTTTTAGGAGGAAAAATGACGACACTAGATAAAGTCTTTCATTTAAACGATGCTCATACCACTGTTAAACGTGAATTAATAGCTGCATTAACCACGTTTGTCAGTCTCTCCTACATCCTTTTTGTTAACCCAAACATTTTGCATGCAGCCGGTATTGATAAAGGGGCAGCATTTACAGTTACTGCAATTTCGATTGCAATTGGCTGCTTCATTATGGGTCTAGTAGCTAATTACCCCGTTGCTCTAGCCCCAACATTAGGTAGCGCAGCCTTTTTCGCTTACAATGTCTGCGGAGGAATGCATATTAACTGGCAAACTGCCTTAGCTGCTGTTTTAGTTGCATCTATTTTATTTATTTTAATAACAGTTTTGAAGCTGCGTGAAATAGTAGTTGATGCTATTCCACAAGATCTGAAATATGCTATTTCTGCTGGTATCGGCTTATTTATCGCCTTTATCGGCCTGCAAAATGGTAAGTTAATTGTCAATAGTGATTCCAATTTAGTTACTTTAGGCAAGTTTAATTCACCAGCTGTCTGGATTACTCTTTTTGGCTTGACCCTCACCGTAATCTTAATGGCAATGAATGTACCCGGATCAATTTTTATTGGTATGGTCATTACAGCTGTCTTTGGGGTTATTATTGGCCAAGTTGCTGTGCCAAAAGGTATTATTGCGAGTGCTCCAAGTATTGCTCCGACATTTGGTCAAGCTGTATTTCACTTAAAAGATATTAACACCCCACAACTATTCATGGTAGTTTTAACGTTCCTACTTGTTACGTTCTTTGATACAGCAGGTACATTGATTGGAATGACTGAACAAGCAGGCATGGTAGATCAAAATGGTAAGATTCCACGAATTGGAAAAGCTTTCGTTTCCGACTCTTTAGCAATGGTCGAGGGGGCTGTCTTAGGTACTGCGCCACTGGGAACTTCTGTAGAATCAAGTGCAGGAATTGCTATGGGTGGACGTACTGGTTTAACGGCAATTTTCGTAGGAATTTTCTTCCTAATTTCAATGATTTTCAGTCCACTTCTGGCGGTTATTCCCACCACTGTTACTGCACCAGCACTAATTATCGTTGGCGTACTCATGGCCGGAAATCTGAAAAAAATCAATTGGGATAAATTTGAGATTGCTTTCCCAGCATTTTTAACAGTAGTTGGTATGCCATTGACTTACAGTATTTCTGACGGCTTGGCACTCGGCATGATAGCCTACCCAATTACCATGATTGCTTCTAAGCAAGCCAAAAAAGTTTCACCAATGATGTATATCCTATTAGTAATATTTGTTATCTTTTTCTTGATTACAAATATGTAAAGATATTAGTTTAATTACAAAAGATCACTTCAGTTTGAAGTGATTTTTTGTTTGTAATCATTCATAAATCTCACTTTACTTTTTAGTTATTTAATACTACAATTCGAAAATAAAATTGTAAATTACCACTAATGGGAGGGGATTATTTTGCATAATACTAAAGAAAAAGCAATCAATCATTACACTGGAACTATTACTTTCTTTTTTGTTGCTCTAATAACCAGCTTTAATTCTGGCTTTTTCCCTTATTCCATTGCTGGCAGGCTCTGCGCCATTTTGTGGCTAGTCACATTCAGTCTCTTAATTTTTGCCTTTGAATATTTGATTAATCATATTAATGTCGAAAATAAAGGCATAGCAAAAGCAGCAGTAAATTTCAGTATCTGGCTTTTAGCAGCCTTGGTTTTGGTACTATTCAGCGTGTTTACGGCCGCAGTTTAAGCGCATTATCTGGTAGCGTCTTTGCGCCACTTGCGCATCGTAGCGGTACCGTTTGCCGTGATAACAAGAAATCTGGCCGCGTTCAAGCTTGTACTTGACCGTGGTGGGTGAACAATTGGGACTGGCGGCAACTTGACGCAGGAACTGACCTTGGCTGCGTAAAACCTGGGTAATTACGCGGTCTTGCAAAGCAAGATGTTGGCCCTTTTGGTGAGTAGATATGGTAGAATTAAGCGAGTTCATTGGAAACTTCTTTCTAGAATTGATTGGGTTAATTACATTCTATCAGAGAAGTCCAATGGACTTTTTTTATTTTCTAATCAGCGCAAGTCTTCAACTTCATTTTACAATTTACCTAAAAAAGTTATCATAAAAAGCTAATAGGTCAGAATAAGCTCTGATTTATTAGCTTTTTTAAATTATAAGTAATACAGAATACGGTTAAAACAACTTGCTAGCCATCATATCGGACTCTTTGCATTTGCTTTATTTGACTAAATACTTGACCGCGACGGCCTGCATCAAGAGTTAGAACCAGAGAATCACCAGCTTTAATTATCGATTGACCGTTAGGAACTACATACTTACCATCACGATATATTGCTTTAACTAAAGTATGCTTAGGCCACTTGATCTGCATGATTTCTTTTCCTGCAAGCTGGCTGTCTTCATAAATTGGCACAGTTAGCTGGTCAGTTTTGCCGGAAACTACCGCTGAATGTTTTTTATTTTTTACAGACATTGCGCGAGCAAGCGTACCGTAAATGGGATCACCATTGAGCAGTTCATCAACCAGTAATGCAACAAAAGCTACCACAGCTAGCGGCATTAAATGAAGCAAAGACCCAACCATTTCCGTAATAAGGATGATGGCGGTAAAAGGAGCCCTAATTACGGCGGCGAAATAGCCAGCCATTGCGAAAATAACCAAATTAATCACCAATTTTGCCGGCAATAAATGTAATTGCACCAAAACAAGACCGTAGCTGGCACCGATTACTGCACCCATTGTCAATATCGGTAAGAAAATACCACTTGGTAGTCCTGAATCGTAAGAGATAATAGAAAACACAATTCTAACAACAAAGAAAAATAAGAGTAAGCCTACTATTTTCCAACTGCTTTGTTTAATAATCTGCGGTAACGCTAATATTAAGCGGTTACCCGGACCAGTAATTAAAGGGTAAAAATAAGCGATTGGTATTAATAAAGTGAGAGGTATTAGTCCGTATAACCAACTTGGTAAAAAAGTAATTTTCGCATATAACTTTTTCACTTTAAATAAGCCAGTTTTATAAAAATGACCTAGTAAGCCCAAAATTAAGCCCAAGATGAGCAGATAGCCATACAGCCTAACGGGAAAAGTATGACGATAAACCAGAGATAGTGCTGGCTTTTGACCAAAAATATTTGAAACTACAAAATCTGAAACTAGAGCACCTGCAAGTGCATTTAACCACACCCGTGGCGAAAAGTTATGAAATACTTCTTCAAGCACAAATAATGCACCACTTAATGGCGCCCCAAAAGCTGCAGCTAAACCGCTGGCCGCTCCAGTAGCTAGCAGTACTCTAGCATTCGTTTTTGACTCTTTAGTACCCTCGCCAACACCTTGACCGATAGTTGAACCGATCTGCAAAGAAGGCCCCTCAGGTCCTAAAAATAAGCCTGTACTGATAACTAAAATGCCACCAATAACTTTGCGCCATAATGTGGGCCACCACTGTAGAGTTAAATTTCCTTCCAGCTGTAGTTTTACTTCCGGTATACCAGAGCCGCCAACGTGAGGATATTGCTTAACAAAATAACCAGCAATTAAGCCTACTAAAATGAGTCCCAAAATGATTGGAATAAACCATAAGGCATTTTGATGTGCCACGTGAAACAGTCTAAGCCACAATTCTGTCATTTTTTGAATACCAAAGCGAAAAAAGCCCACTACAATCCCGCTTGCAAGACCTACTAGCATTGCTTCCAGCAACAGCTTTATTTGTACTTTTTTATCCCTCATAATACCTCTACTTTTTCAATATAATTAGCACTACTAAAAAACCAGTTAAGTTTTAACTTTAACTGGTTTTTAGTGTTACACGTGTAACAACTTATTTTTCCTCATACCATTCAGTGTGATAAACGCCTTCACGGTCATTTCTAAAGTAAGTATGAGCGCCAAAGTAATCACGTTGTCCTTGAATTAAGTTTGCTGGTAAACTTGGATTAAAAATTGATTCCAAGTAATTCAGTGATGCACTTAATGTCGGAGTAGGAATACCTGCTCTAGTGGCGAGTTCAATCACTGCACGCAAAGCAGCGATATTCTTATTCATTAAGTCCTTGAAATATGGATCTTGGAACATGTTATCAAGTTTCTTACCTTCAGAAAATGCCTTTTCAATATCTTTTAACATTGCTGAGCGAATGATACAACCTGCTTCCCACGATTGAGCAATTGCCGGATAGCGCAAGTCCCAGTTATAGGCATCCGCAGCCATTTTCAGTTGTTGGAAACCTTGAGCATAAGCTACAGCTTGACATAATTGCAAAGCCTGACCAAGATTATCAATTAAATCTGCTGGTACAGCACCATTCCATGTTATTTCTTTACCCTCGCGCGTAGTAGCTTTAGACATAAAACGGCTAATTACAGCTTCGGCAATAACGCTGATTGGAGCTCCCAGATGAACACCATCTTCAAGCATCCAGTTACCAGTACCTTTATAAGAAGCAACGTTTAAGATATGGTCAATTACATGGTCGGGAGTTAAATTATCCTTTTGCTTTAGCACTTCAGCGGTAATTTCACTTAAATAGGCTTGAACCAATCCTTCATTCCAGTGCGCAAAAATGGCTGACATTTCATCATTTGTTTTGCCCGCAACCTTACGTAAAATATCGTAAACTTCGGAAAATTCCTGCATAATGCCATATTCAATACCATTGTGGACCATCTTAACGTAATGACCACTGCCTTCAGGTCCAATGAAACTGACACATGGATGGCCTGCGGAATTCTTAGCTGCAATTGCTTCTAATATAGGTGCAACCTTTTTATAGGCATCTTCATCACCGCCTGGCATCAATGCGGGACCTTTTAAAGCACCCTCTTCTCCGCCAGAAACACCCATACCAATAAAATGAATACCGTGTTGTTCCATTTCATGATAGCGCCGATTAGTGTCATGAAAGTTCGAATTACCACCATCAAGCAAAATATCGCCTTTATCTAGTAGTGGCAGTAGTTTTTGTAAAGTTTCATCAACCGGTTTACCAGCTGCAATTTGAATTAAAATCTTTCGTGGCTTCTCTAAAGAATTAACAAATTCTTCCCAAGAATATGTTGGCTTTAATTTATCATCTTCATATTTAGCAAAAGCATCTACTTCCGGCTTATCAATTGAAAAACCGGAAACGGAAAAGCCATTATTTCTCACATTCAAAGCAAGGTTCTTACCCATTACTGATAAGCCTATAACACCGAACTGTTGCATTTATAGTCCTCCATCATTTAATTTTTTCTTAATTACTAGTATACCTGTTTTAGCGTGTTTGCGCACAACTTGCTTCATTTACCAGACCTAATATCATCTTTTACCAAAAATTGTAAATTTAATGGTCATTCAACTGCTAACCATTCTTCTGTCATCAATTGCCTTACTTTGTTCCACTTCTTTTCTAAAGCCACATAAATGCCATGATTATGGGAATTAATGTGAAAAACTTTTGCTATTTTCAATTCTTTTTGAATCATTAATGGTGAAGCAATTATTTTTAAGCTTATCATCGCCAAGATGGCAGCCCCTAAAGCAGATGCTTCAACTGATTCGGGCACATAAACTTTGTATCCCGTTATGTCAGCCAATAACTGATCAAAGAATTGATTTTTAGCCATCCCTCCGACTAATACCAGAGCATCAGGCTTTTGCCCATTAAATTGATTGAGTTCCTTTATGATCAAATTTATATTATAAAGCTCCCCTTCCAATACTGCTCTGGCTAAATCTTTATTTGTATGAATTGCAGTTAATCCCATAAAGCCGCCAGAAGCATCAGGATTCCAAATTGGTGCACGTTCACCAAAAATATAAGGCACAAAGAATAGCCCTTTAGCACCCACAGGGCTTTTTTCGGCTAAATCATTTAGTTCCTCAAAAGTAGCTAAATTGAAAATCTTGTCTTTTAGCCACTGCCACACATCCCCAGCATTATTAGTGGGTGCACCAACCACCCAATTATTTTGATACTGATAATATGTAAATAATTTACGATTTTGACAAAGCTTCAATCTATCAATATTAGTTCTGACGGCCGCAGAAGTCCCACAGCTAACCGTATAAAATCGTTCGTCAATTTGCGGATTGCTTAAATTTGCCAGAGTCCCATCAGAACCGCCAATTACAAGGGGTACTTTAATGCTACTTTCAAAATTGGGCACTTGAAAAGTTGTGTCTACTAACTGAGGGAGCTGTTCCTTTTTTATATTTAAATATTGCAGGATATTATCATCCCAATTTTTAGTATAGGTATTAAAAAGCCCCGAGGAATTCGCAGTTGCAAAGTCAACATAGTAGTGCTGCGAAAACTGATACAAAATATAGCTTTTAATATCAACAATAAAAGCAGTCTTCTCCCATAACTTTTTATTCTTTTCTTTAAGCCATAACAATTTACCTAAAGGGAGCATAGGATGTAATGGTGCACCGGTATTTTTTGTCAGATCAAACAAGTCGTCTTTGATAATATCTTTTTTAAAAGTATCCGTTGCTCTATTATCTGCCCAAGTATAGACATTAGTCAGAGGATGATTATTTTTATCAATTAAAATTAAAGTATGCATAGCAGAGGAAAAGCCTATCCCTTTAAGTTCAACAATAGCAATTTTACTTTGTACCTCTGTTAAGCCCAGCTTAACCGCTCTTAAAATATCTTGAGGTCTTTCCTCCGCCTGACCTGTTTCTTCAGTAATCAATGGATAATCATAGCTAGTTTGATAAATTATATGACCCAGTTCATCAAAAGCGATGGTTTTTGTACTTGTTGTCCCAATATCTACACCTATTACAATGGACATTTTTTACTTACTCTTCTTGATCCCTTCTATTAATCCGTATAAATATTCTTCAGCTAATGCTCGGTCAAATAAGCCGTAACCTGGCATAGCTTTCTCATCTCATCTGACAGTTTATAATCTTAAAACGTTATTGTCCAATTGACTACGGATATAGGCTTGAATACATAACTTAAAATATAAATGTTTAATTAGAAAGCCTAGGCTTCAAGCTAAATCATTGAAGATGCATCGTTGCAGCTGTTAGATTATCACCTGACTATTTTACAAATTTGATCAAATAAAAAGAACGCCCTATTGGACGTTCTTTTTTAAGGTTTTACACTTAATTAGTGAGCTGAAGCACCTGAAGTTGTGTCAGGTTCTGGTTCTGGCTCTGGCTCAGGTTCTTCTTCAGCTTCTGAAGCACCTGAAGCAGCATCTTCTACTAAGCCATACTTGTCAGCAAAGTAACTAAATGGTTTCAAGCCTTCAGCTTGATACTTCTTAACAAATTCTGGGTCATCAAGAGTATTCAATTCAGTTGAGTAAGGCATATCATGAGTGAACTTAATGTCAACTAACATTGGTCCATCCATTTCCTTGAATTCTTTAACTGCGTCTTCGAATTCTTTCTTAGTACGTACAGTTACACCTTTTACATTCATACCTTCAGCAACTTTAGCCCAGTCGTTGTTTGGCAGAATAACACCTGATAATGGTTGGTGTGATTCATCAACTTGTTCAGCTTCAATGTAGCCTAAAGTATCATTAGTGAAGACAACGTTCATAATGTGCATATTGTAACGAGCTTGAGTCAACAACTCTTGGTTCATCATGGCAAAGCCACCGTCACCACTTAAGTTCCAAACTTCACGCTCTGGGTGAGCAGTTGCTGCTGCAAGTGCAGCTGGTGAACCAAAGCCCATAGTTGCGTACAAGCCTGAAGTTGCCCAAGTTTGGTCATCATGCAAGTTCACTAAACGTTGGAAGTCAATGTTAATGTTACCAACATCAATAGCAAATTGTGCATCATCATCAGCGTATTTGTTGATGATGTCAAAGATTGGCTCACGGCGAATTGGCATTTCGTCTGAATCATCAAAGCTGTGTTCCCATTCTTCCCAGTTTTGACGGTCAGCAATAGCAGCCTTGTAAAGTGGTGATTCTTCACGAGCTTGACCTGCGTCAATCATAGCTTGTAAAGTCTTAGCACCATCAGCCAAGATTGGAACATCAACAGCGTGACGCTTGCCTAATTTTTCTGAGTCAACATCAATTTGGACAACTTTAGCCTTAGGATCAAAGAAGAATAATGAGAATGGTGAGTCATTACCAACCCAGATAACTGCATCAGCATGAGTTTGGATATCATCACTTGGCTTAGGTGCAACACGACCAATTGAACCCATGTAAGCTGGGCATTTATCTTCAACAACACCTTTAGCCATAACTGAGGACATCAATGGGGTCTTGAATTTTTCAGCAAATTTTTCTAAGACATCGCCATGACCCTTCATACCTAGACCAAAGTAAACAACCGGGTTCTTTGCTTCTTCAAGAAGCTTAACAGCTGCTTCAACTTCATCTTTCTTAGGAGCTGCATAGTTTGGAACAGCCTGCATTGCATTGTAATTTACACGGTAATTGTCATCAATCTTGTCCCAGCCAAAATCCTTAGGAAGAATTAAGACAGCTGGACCCTTCTTAGCATAAGCTTGACGAATTGCTTCATCCATCATTGAAGGGATTTGCTCTGCACGCTTAATTTGGTGGTTCCAAACAGCAACCGGATCAAACCAAGGCTTTTCGTCAAAGGCTTGGAAGAAGTCCATATCCTGACGACCAGTTGGAACGTTAGCTACAATAGCTACCATAGGAACTTTGTCGTATTTTGCATCGTACAAGCCGTTCATCAAGTGAACAGCACCAGGGCCGGCTGAACCGAAGCATACACCGACCTTGCCAGTATATTTATATTCAGCTGAAGCAGCCAAAGCACCAGCCTCTTCGTGCCGAACTTCAATATACTTCAACTTACCCTTAAAGTCGTGGATAGCGTTCATTGTTGAGTCAAATGAGCCACCCGGAAAACCATAAATATGATCAATATGCCAGTCCAACAAAACTTGGAGCATGGCATTTGCGCCATTAATTTTTGCCATTTTAAAGTGCATCTCCTTAAATACATGTTTACTTACATATTGTATTAAAACATATAATTTCACAATTTCAAGTAAGCAAAATTAGTTATTAGCACAACATGTAAGCGCTTTGTAAAAATATTATCTTCACAAAGTTAAGCGCTATACTAATGACATTCAGATAACAGCAATAATTTCATTTGTGATTAGCTGATCATAACGACCAAATTTGTGCATTTTTTGGTGTATTTAATCCTCAGAAAATATTTTTTATAAAGTTTAAATTTTTACTAAATTTAATGTTGAATTTTCTGATAACGACCATTTTGCACGTAAACGCTTAAAATGGCCATATCTGCTGGATTTACTCCTGAAATACGTTCAGCCTGTGCTATTGTCTCAGGTCTGATTTTGGCAAATTTCTCTCGTGCTTCTGTTGCTAAGCCATCTATTGCACTGTAATCAATGTCCACAGGAATTTTCTTTGCTTCCTGCCGGTGCAGTTTATCAATTTGTTGCTGTTCCTTTTTAATATAACCGGCATACTTAACGTTAATTTCAATCTGCTCTCTGACATAGCGCTCATTTGAAATATGCATCCCTGTCAAACGCTCAATATCAGTCACCTTAACCTTAGGCCTTCTTAAGAAAACATCAGCCTTCACGCCGGCTTTTAACTTTTCTTCACCAATACTTGCAAGATACTCCTGGACCTCTTTTGTAGGATGAACCGTGATCTTTTTAACAGCTTGGGCAGCTTGAGCAATTTGTTCTTTCTTTGCTAAGAACTTAGAATAACGTTCTTCAGAAATCAAACCAAGTTTAAAGCCATAATCCGTCAAACGTAAATCAGCATTATCATGACGTAAAATCAAACGATATTCTGCTCGTGAGGTCAATAAACGATATGGTTCTTCTGTTCCTTTAGTAACTAAGTCGTCAATTAAAACGCCAATATAAGCTTCATCGCGGCCTAGGGTAAATCCCGGCTGACCAGCAGCTCGCAAAGCTGCATTAATGCCAGCAATCAGTCCCTGCCCGGCTGCTTCTTCATAGCCAGAAGTTCCGTTCATCTGTCCCGCAGTAAACAAGTTTTTAATATTTTTGGTTTCTAAAGTATGCTTTAGCTGCCAGGGATCAATCACATCATACTCAATAGCGTAGCCCGGCCGCATCAATTCCGCATTTTCAAGGCCAGCTACCGAATGCAGCATTTTTAACTGAATTTCTTCAGGCATTGAGGTTGAAAAATCGCCAACATAAACTTCTTTGGTATTTTTACCCTCCGGCTCCAAGAAAATCTGATGACGCGGCTTATCCGCAAAACGAACTACTTTAGTTTCAATTGACGGACAATAGCGCGGTCCTATACCCTTGATTTCTCCTGAAAACATAGGTGAACGGTTTAGATTTTGGTTAATTATTTTATGCGTGGTTTTATTTGTATATGTCATCCAGCATGAAACCTGATTCTTGAGGTAATCTTCATCTTTAGTTTCATAAGAAAAATGACGCGGAATTTTATCGCCAGGTTCTTCCTCAGTTTTAGAATAGTCAATGGTATTACTGTTAACGCGCGGCGGTGTGCCCGTTTTAAAACGGCGCAGCTTAAAGCCCAGTTTTTCTAAATTTTCTGAAAGCTTAATTGCCGGTACAGTGTTGTTGGGACCGGATGAGTAATTCAATTCGCCAATAAAAATACGCCCGCGAGCTGATGTTCCTGTTGTGAGTACAACGCTTTTAGCATGGTACCTAGCTCCTGTGTTGGTAATTAACCCTCTGCAAACTCCATCTTCAACAATTAATTCATCAACTGTCGCCTGTCTCAAAGTCAAATTAGGGGTATCCTCGATCACTTTTTTCATCTGTTCGTGATACTGCCACTTATCGGCTTGTGCGCGCAATGCCCGTACAGCTGGCCCTTTACCTGTATTTAGCATCCGCATTTGAATATAGGTAGCGTCAATATTTTTACCCATTTGACCGCCCAAGGCATCAATCTCGCGCACCACTGTTCCTTTAGCTGGGCCTCCTACTGACGGATTGCAGGGCATAAAAGCAACCATATCAAGGCTAATCGTCAAAAGTAACGTCTTTTGGCCCATTCTGGCACTCGCCAGGGCTGCTTCACTGCCCGCGTGACCAGCACCAACAACAATGACATCATAATCATTTGAGTCATAACTTTTAATCATTAATTTTCACACCTATTTCCCTAAACAAAATTGACTAAACAATTCATTAACTAACTCATCAGGACTGCTTTCACCCGTAATTTGACCTAGAGTGTCCCAGGCGCCGTTGAAATCAATTTGGGCAATGTCTATAGGAACTTCATCTTTTAGGGCCTGAACAACGTCTTGCAGCTGCTTTTTGGCCTTTTCCAGTAAGCCAACCTGCCTTTGATTAGTTACCATGACCTGGTCATTTGAGTTCTCAATCCCCTTGAAAAACAGTTCTTTGATTGTTTTTTCTAATTGATCAAGATTTTGTTTTTGCAAAATTGAAATGGCAATAACCGGACTCTTGGTTAAATTTGTTATTTCAGCGGCAGAAATTTTTTGGCCCAAGTCGGTCTTATTTAAAATAACAATGCGCTTTTTCCCACTAGTAGCATCAATTAAGGCATAGTCTTCTGGAGTTAATTCCTTACTTGCATCAAACAAGAGCAAAACTAAATCTGCCTTTGCCAGTGCTTTTTTGGAACGCTCAACCCCAATTTTTTCCACCTTATTATCAGTGTGCCTGATACCTGCAGTGTCAATTAATTCTAAAGGTACGCCTTTAACAGAAACATATTCTTCCAAAGTATCACGGGTTGTACCGGCAACATCGGTCACGATCGCCGTATCACTTTTAGTCAGATAATTAAGTAAAGATGACTTGCCGACATTGGGCTGGCCAATAATCGCAGTAGCTAAGCCGTTACGTAACGCCGTTCCTTCACTTGCCGTTTTGAGCAATTTATCTATTTTAGCAATAACAGACTGAGAAACACTCACCATTTGCTTGGCCGTGACAGTATCAGCATCATATTCTGGATAATCAATATTAACTTCGACATTGGCTAGCGTATCCAAAATTTCCTGTCTCATGGCCCTGATTTTCTCAAGCAGACCGCCTTCCAGCTGCTTTTCTGCCACTTGCCGGGCCTTATCGGTTTTAGCGCGCACAATATCCATCACGCTTTCAGCCTGAGTCAAGTCAATGCGGCCGTTAACAAATGCCCTTTTAGTAAATTCACCGGGATCTGCCATGCGCGCACCGGTTTTTAATAATAATTGCAAAATATGGTTGGTGACAACAATGCCGCCATGACAATTAATTTCAACAATATCTTCCCTGGTAAAAGTCTTAGGAGCCAGCATTACAGATACCATAACTTCGTCAATCACCTGCTCACTTGCAGGATCAACTATATGTCCATAATGAATAGTATGCGTCGGCACTTTAGTTAAATTCGCACCCTTGAAAACCTGATTGGCAATTTTAACAGCTTCTTCACCAGACATGCGGACAATAGAAATCCCACCTTCACCAATTGGCGTTGAAATCGCTGCAATTGTATCAAACTCCGTTAAAGTTTGTGCCATGATTTTCTCCTTTTCAATAAAAAAAGCGCATTATTCCACCATGAATAATCATGATGGATAAAGCACTTTGACTACTTTAGCTAAATCATTAATTTAGATTAAAAATTATTTTCTGCGTTTTAACCGCTTATAAGTTTTGCGCAATTGACGCTTACGTTCGCGCTCTTGGCGCTCTTTTTCTTCCTGTTCACGCCGATATTTAATAGGGTTTTGCAGAATGAAAGTTTGAACCACCTGGAACAGATTGGAAATTACCCAGTAAACTACAATAGCTGACTGGAAATATATACCCATTACACCAACCATAATTGCCATACCATAAGTCATAATCTTAGTTGACAAGGTTTGTGATTCTTTTGGCGTAGATAATTGACTGATATAAGTCGATATAAAAGTCAAGACCATAGACAAAATTGGCATAATAAAGTATGGATCCGGCTTACCTAAATCCATCCACATAAAGTGGCCAGTTTGCAGTTGTGGCGTTTGCCAAATCGCACCATACAAAGCATACATAACCGGTAACTGAATAATTAAAGGCAAACAACCAGCATAAGGATTAATTCCTGCCTCTTTATAGAGCTTATTTGTTTCTTGCGAAAGCAAAGTTCGCGATTCTGTATCACTACCGGGATACTTTTTACGTAAAGCGTCTATTTCCGGCTGAATTTTCTGCATCTTGGTAGTACTCTTAATCTGAATAGCACTAAGCGGATACAAAATAAGCCGTACTATAATAGTAAAGATAATAATTGCCCAACCATAGTTGTTGCCTACCAGCTTCGATAGCCACAGCAAAAACGTGGACATGTAATAAATGACCCAGCGATTCCACCAGCTGCCGCTTGTATGTGAAACAGGTTCTGGCTTGCCGTTTGATGCACATCCTGTTAAGACAACCGCTACTGCAACTACTGTCAGCAGTACAAGTAGACGCTTGACATTCTTTTTAGTTAAAATGTCTTTCACTCTAATCTTCCTCAACTTTATTCGGTATCTCTTCAATTATATTGGCTAAAAAGAGTGCATGCAAGAGGTTCTTACGAACATCATCCCATTTAAAATCACGCGCATATGGTCTAGCAATGACTAAAAAATCAATATGTGGTTTAATCAAAGGTTTATTTTCCGTAAGAACAGCGCGAATATAACGTTTGAGGCGATTACGCACTACAGCAGTGTGTCCGACTTTTTTACCAACAGAAATGCCAACACGAAAATGCTTGTTTTCCGGCTTGTCCATTTGATAAATCACAAAAGCACGATTTGCTACTGAATTGCCTGACTTAAAAACTGTCTGAAAATCATTTTCTGTTTTAACACGATAAGACTTTCTCAAAACGTTTCATTCCACTCTTAAAAATTAAAAAAACCACTGGGATTTCAGTGGTTTAAGCAGATAAGACTTTTCTACCCTTTGCGCGGCGTCTAGCCAAAACCTTACGGCCATTTGATGTACTCATCCGTTTCATAAAGCCGTGAACTCTTGAACGGTGACGCTTTTTAGGTTGGTAAGTTCTTTTAGTTGTCATTAAACTACACCTCCAATTTTGTATGCAGACTGCACAATTTAATATCTAGGATACCATGATTAAAGTAAAAAACCAAGTAAAAAGAGAAAAAACATCAGGATTAATTACCAATTTAGGAATAATTTGTGACTTGGCTTAAACTGGCCGTGAAAAATTCTTACAGTTTTCTATAACAAATCAGCCTTGGCAATTTCAATTGACGGGTAATGTCCAAGTGCTGGCAAATCGGTATCAGGCGGGCAAGAATAAACCATATAATAATCACCATCTGACTGCTTGGCCGTCAATTCTTCCAACTTTTGTCTGGCACGTTCAACACTCTGCGTAATATAGACCACACTAACAACGCCCACCTTCTCTGCTGCATGTGTACTGATTTCAACACCGCCTTTTAGTATCACCTTTAAATTGCCGTCATCTTTCAGCCCCAACTCAACATAATCTTGATAATCCATATTGGTACCTCACAATAAATAAATATTTTTATTTGCTGTTAACCAGCCTATTCAGCACTTGGAGTAGTATCAAATAAAAAGCTTACTCATACCATTACTCCTTCAATTATAATGGTGCTTTCTTTACAATCAAGTTTGATTATAAGCTTTGTATGGTCTTTCACAAATTACTTTAAATAATAAGTATTAGGTTATTGTATCGATTCTGAGACTATTTTTAAGATTGCCTTTACGCCGCTACAATGACACCATAATAAAAGCAATTTGGCTTACACAGCACTTCACATTCTTTACTCTTTTTTAATCATTCTATTACTTATTGATGATAAAATTATCTTTGTAGGCAAGCGCTTTCCGTAGTGCTTAATACAATTTTGATATAAATAAAGGAGATTTTTATGGTAAGTGGTGTTTTTAAAGGTGCTGCTCAAGGCTTTCACAGCTTATTAACCAGTAATGTTACATTAAAGGACGGTAAAATAATCAAAGTTGCTGTTGACGGTGTTCAGCCATATACGGTTGGTTCCTATGCAATACCAACAATGATTAACAGAATTGAAAAAGCCGGCAATACTGATGTGGATGTTGTTACATCCGCTTCAGTAAGTACTTCGGCAGTTGTTAATGGCGTAAATAAAGCCTTAGAAGTTGCTCAAGGAAAATTAACTGCAGACGATGCCGTTAATCCAAAAGTAAAACCAAGTAAAAAACCTAACTATCCGGTTTATGCCAAAGTAAACAATAACAAGTATATCGCATCTCAAGTGCAATTTGACGATACTTATGACGTGATTGTTGTTGGTTCAGGTATCTCTGGATTATCTGCTGCTATTGAAGCAAAAAAGCATGGCAACGACGTAGTTATTTTTGAAAAAACTGGTATGGTCGGCGGAACCAGTAATTATTCCGCTGGTGTCATTCAGGGTTCTGGCGATAAATATCAAAAAGAATTTACAAGCTATCAAAATGACAATCCTGAACTACATGCTCAAGAGTTAATTCAAGCCGGTGAAGGCAGAGTAAATCCTCAGATGATAAAAGAATTAGCCGAGGATTCTGCTAATAACATTGAATGGCTGGCAAGTTTAGGAATAAAATGGACCTCTGTCTATGGCCACAGAGTCATTCCTTATGAAAACAAAGATTACTTTGCGCAAAGAATTCACGTTTATGAACACGGTGGCGGTTTAGGCAGTGGCTGCGTAATGATTGACGCTGTCAGAAAAGAAGCTGACCGTTTGGGAATAAAGATTTTCTTTGATACTCCTGTAATTAATTTAGTAACTGCCAGCTATACTGACAAATCAGTTGTTGGCGTAGTAACTAATTGCAAAGGCAAAACTAGTTATTATCGCGCCAATAAAGGTGTAGTCCTTGCTACTGCTGGTATTGACTATAATGAAAAACTAGCTAAAGAATTTGCGCCGCAACAATATCGTGATATTAAAAATCATGCCTTGACTAATTCTAAATACGATACCGGTGACGGTATTTTGATGGGATTAGCACTTAACGCCGCAACTGAAGGCTTAGGCGGCTCTATGGATGTTGATTTCAAGAGCAACGTAGGTGCAGCAGATAATTTGCCAACACCACCAATGTTTTACGTAAATGGCAACGGTAAACGTTACGTCAATGAAGATACTACTTACGGTTATCTAACCCGTGCCACTTACCAACAAGAACTAATTTGGGATAAACCAACTTGGCAAATCTTCGATTCATCAACCTTCTCTACTCCATTTTCACCTTGGAAATCTGCTGCAGACACGGAGAAAGATATTAATTCCGGTCAAATGTTTAAAGCAGATTCAATTGCAGAATTAGCTGCTAAAATCAATGTACCAGCTGAAAACTTAAAGCGGCAACTAGAGACCTGGAATGAAAACGCCGCAAATGGTGCAGATAAAGAGTTTGGTCGTAAAGAAGGCCTGCAAGAATTACATGCGCCATTCTATGCTTATGCTCACAAGGACAGCAATTTTGGTGCAATTGGCGGCTTGAAAGTAACTACTAATTATGAAGTAGTTGATCAAGATGATCAAAAGATTGCTCACCTGTATGCTATCGGCTGCAACTCCGGTGGCTGGAATGCAAATTATTACCCATCATCAGGTACTGCCTTAGCCGAAGGAATGCATTCAGGCCGCAGAGTCGGCAGAGTCCTGTCTGGTCTAGTAGAAGAAGTTGATGTTACACCTGCAGAAACTGATGTAACAACTGGTTCATCAGAATATTAAAAAACTAATTTTTAGACAAACAAGAAAAGCGTTCTTACTAATATTATTTAGTAAGGCGCTTTTTCTGTGCTCAAGTTAAAAACAACTTCTGTCGTTTTTTCAAAGTAATAATTTTGTTTAAAGAATTTTGCCAGCTTGAAGCCAAATAATTATAAGTTATTAATTATCAGTAGTACGGAGTTTTAAAGCAATAAGTGTCGCCATGCATTAGCGCTGCTTACTTCTTATTTTATGTTAAGACAAAAGTGAATTTTTCTACTACTCGGTCCAGGTTAAATTTCGTCGTATTTGTTTAAAATTAATATCCTAAAATTATCCACAAGTGCAAATTCACATCATTTTACACAAATTTATCCACAATCTACAACCTGTTTATAAAATTATCCACAGTATGTGGATAGCATAATCAATATAACTTGCAATATACTGCTATTTCAGTAAAAGATTTCCACAAGCTATAATGTAAATAAGATAAATATTACCCAATTTTTTTAATCTAAAGTGAATTTCTTTCTAAAATCTATCCACAGCTTGTTAATTCTGAATTCTTTTTGTGCACCTGTGGAAAACATTTTTATTAGATGGTAAAATAAGTTTTGCGTAACGTAAGCGGAGGGAAATATTTTGTTTGACATTAATAAATTTTGGCAGCATTTTAATACAGAAATGCGTGAACATTTTAATGAAGTTGCATATAATGCCTGGTTTAAAAATACCAGACCAGTTTCTTACAATAAAGAAACTCACGAATTAAAAATTGCCGTACAAAATCCTGTAACCAAAGGATATTGGGAAAAGAATTTAGCTTCACAATTAATTCAATCTGCATATGGCTACGCTAATATTGAGGTTATGCCCGTCTTTCAAATTGAGGGCGATCAAAGTACTGAGCGCATTGTAACGCCTAAACCAAAAAGTGAGACAATGTCCGTAAATTCACGGCCGCAAATGGAAAATGCCTTTGTTCGTAACCTTAAGCTTAATGAAAAATATACTTTTGATAATTTTGTTCAAGGCGAAGGCAATAAGCTGGCAGCCGGTGCAGCTTTAGCTGTGGCTGACAGTCCCGGTAGTTTTTACAACCCCCTTTTTATTTTTGGCGGTGTAGGTTTAGGTAAAACACACTTGATGCAGGCTATCGGCCATCAAATGTTGGCAGAACGACCTAATGCTAAGGTTGTCTACATTCAAAGTGAAACTTTCGTTAATGATTTTATAAATTCAATCAAAAACAAAACGCAAGATCAATTTCGTGCAAAATATCGAACCTGCGACTTATTACTAGTTGATGATATTCAATTTTTTGCTAAAAAAGAAGGTATTCAAGAGGAGTTCTTCCATACTTTTGAGACTCTTTATAATGACCAAAAACAAATAGTCATGACGAGTGACCGGCTGCCTACCGAAATTCCTGATTTGTCAGAACGACTGGTATCACGATTTACTTGGGGGCTGCAAGTAGAAATTACCCCACCAGACCTGGAAACACGAATCGCAATCTTACGTAAAAAAGCCGAAGCCGAAAATTTAATAATTGATGATAATACACTCGATTATATTGCTTCTCAAGTTGACACTAATATCCGTGAACTTGAAGGGGCTCTGGTGAAAGTACAGGCACACGCAACAATTGAGCACGAAGATATCAATGTCAATCTGGCTCGTGAAGCATTGGCTGATCTCAAATTAGTCCAAAAAAACCAAGGTCTGCAAATTTCTAAAATTCAAGAAGTCGTTGCCAATTATTTCCAAACTTCAACTTATGAATTAAAAGGAAAAAAGCGGGTTAGACAGATTGTCGTTCCAAGACAAATTGCTATGTATTTATCCCGTGAATTAACTGACTCCAGCCTTCCTAAAATCGGACAGGAGTTTGGCGGTAAGGATCACACAACTGTGATGCATGCTTACGAAAAGATTAGTCGGGAAATTAAGACCAATTCCGACATCAAGACCGCTGTTTTTGATTTAAAACAAATGCTTGACCGCTAAAAAGTTATCAACTGTGGATAAATAACGGACTTGTACACATCTTTTTAACCGCAATAATTACGTTATTTTAAGGCTAATGTATCTTTTCAACAGAAATCACAGGACCTACTAATACTACTAATTAAATATATAATTAATATAAAGGAAATAGACAAAATAACAGGAGGCACCAAATGAAATTTACAGTTAACAGGAATCTTTTTTTAGATAATTTAAACAATGTAATGCATGCCATTTCATCCAGAGCAACTATACCGATTCTTAGTGGTATCAAGCTTAATTTAACGGAAACGGAATTACTTCTCACTGGAAGTGATACTGATATTTCAATTGAAATCAAAATACCAGTTAGTGAAGATCTGACCGTTGATTCAACCGGATCAGTCGTTTTACCGGCAAGATTTTTTAGCGAGATTATCAGACGGTTACCGGGAAAAGAATTTTCTTTGGAAGTTAAAGAAAGTTTCCAAACACAAATTATTTCTGAAAACAGTGAGTTCACTATTAATGGTTTAGATGCTAATAACTACCCAAGATTACCGGAAATTCCAGACGAGTCCTCTTTTGTTATTTCGGGAAAAACTTTTCGAGAAATTATCAATGAAACCCAATTTGCGGTTGCAACTCAAGAAAGTCGCTTAGTTCTGACTGGTGTTCATTTCACCTTTAGCCCTGACAAAATTCATGCAGTAGCAACAGATTCACATAGATTGTCCAGTCGTGCTTTGACTTTAGAAAACGGACCACAAACAAAAACAGACTTAATCATTCCGGGAAAGAGTTTACTGGAACTTGCACGTATTATCGGAGAAACTGATCCGGAGATTAAAGTTTGTCCGGGTGAAAATCAGGTACTCTTTGAAATTGGCAACATTCTGTTTTATTCACGTCTACTTGAAGGCAGCTATCCTGATACTGAACGCTTGATACCCACTGACAGCACAACAACTGTAGAATTTGACTTACTGGAGCTTTCAAGTGCGCTTGATCGGGCAAGTTTACTGACACATGCAGGACGCAATAACGTAGTTGATTTGACACTGGACACTAAAAAACAAAGTGCCAAATTATCTGGTGAATCAGCAGAAATTGGGAATGTTGAAGAAGATGTTAGTTTTAAGAAACTTGAAGGTGAGAATTTAAAGATTTCCTTTAATCCTGATTATTTGCGTGATGCGTTAAAAGCTTCGGTGACTGATTCCGTTATTATGGATTTCACGCAACCATTGCGGCCGTTTACTGTAAATCCAGATAAAGCCGACATTAATTTTGTTCAGTTAATTACACCGGTGAGAACTTTTTAAGTTATCATTCTTAATAAAAAGAAAAAGTCATCAACTGATGGCTTTTTTTCTGACCAAATTTTTATAATCGAACAAAAAAGCATGCTGGTTTATTTTTAGTGTCATTCACTATGAAATGTTTATTTTAAAAAAATCCGTTTATATGGCTTTATATGGGCTTTTAGTTGTTTTTTGCTTGTGAAACGAATATACTTATTATAGGTAGTTAATGGTGTGAAGGTGGTTATGATCAAAGAATTTAAAGTAACAAGCGCATATATTACTCTGGGTCAGTTTTTAAAAGAAGAAAGTATTGTTTCTTCAGGTGGACAGGCTAAATGGTATCTGCAAGAAAATCCAGTTTTACTGAATGGGATCAAAGAAAATCGGCGTGGAAAAAAATTACGCCCTGGCGATACGCTAGAAATTGCTGACGAAACTTATGAATTGCGGTAGCTGTGGATGTATCTCAAGCACTTTATTGCACAAAATTACCGCAATTTGCAGCAATTTGAGGTTGACTTTGATCCCAATGTCAATATTTTTATAGGTCAGAACGCTCAAGGCAAAACTAATTTACTTGAAGCGATTTATTTTTTGGCCCTAACTCGTTCTCATAGAACCAGTAATGATAAAGAACTAATCGCTTTTGGTAAAGACTATGCCAATGTTTCTGGTCACATTTATAAAAGTCAAATTGATCTATCTTTGCGGGTTTTAATTACCACTAAAGGTAAGAAAGTTTGGGTTAATCGGGTTGAACAAGCGAAATTATCCAAATATGTGGGACAATTAAACGCTATTTTATTTTCGCCGGAAGATTTAGACCTGATTAAAGGGGCACCCAACTTAAGGCGGCGATTCATGGATCAGGAGTTTGGTCAAATTAGTGCCGAATACCTTTATTTTGCAGGCAAGTATAAGCAGGTATTGCAACAAAAGAATAATTATTTGAAACAATTGGCCAAGGGTGAAGCGCATGACACCATGTTTTTGGAAGTTTTGTCGGATCAACTAGCCGGTGTTGCGGCAGAAGTAATAGTCCGCCGCTTTCAATTTTTAAATTATTTAGATCAATATGCTCAAGATGCTTACGCTCACATCAGTACCAGCGCTGAAAAGCTGGAAGTAACTTATCGGCCATCGGTAAAAGAAATAACTGCAAGAGATAGCGTCGAAGAAGTTTATCATAAAGTGTTAGACAATTTTCAAAAAAATCAAAGAATTGAAATTCTCAAAGGCACGACCTTAAGCGGTCCTCACAGGGATGACATTGAGTTTGAACTTGATGGTAAAAACGCTCATTTATATGGCTCTCAAGGACAGCAGAGAACAATCGCGCTTAGTATTAAACTGGCTGAGATTCAGCTTGTGCACCAGTTAACTGATGAATATCCGTTATTATTACTAGATGATGTCATGAGTGAGCTTGACCATAACCGCCAAAGTGCCTTACTCAATTACATTCACGGTAAAACACAAACATTTATTACGACGACAGATCTTGAGGGTATTTCCTGGGAAATAATTAAGAAGCCGAAAATATACCGCATTAAATCTGGACAAATTTATTTAGAAGAGGGGAAATTGCATGGCAGATAGTAACAAAGAAAATCTTAAGCAAATTAAGCAATATGAAAAAGAAGCCGATAAATATAATGCCAGTCAGATTCAGGTCTTAGGCGGACTTGAAGCAGTTCGTAAGCGTCCAGGAATGTATATTGGCTCTACCAGCTCTCAGGGTTTGCACCACTTAGTGTGGGAAATAATTGATAATGGTATCGATGAAAGCTTAGCCGGTTTTGCCAGCAAGATTGAAGTTACAATTAATGAGGATGGCAGTGTAACTGTTCAAGACGATGGGCGTGGTATTCCGGTCGATATTGAAAAAAAGACGGGTCGACCAGCTCTTGAAACTGTTTTTACTGTCTTACACGCCGGTGGTAAATTTGGTGGTGGCGGCTATAAGGTTTCAGGCGGTTTGCACGGAGTGGGTGCTTCTGTCGTGAATGCTTTATCAACTAAGCTAGATGTTACAACAATGCGTGATGGTAAAAAGTACTTTATTGACTTTAGTCGTGGTCGCGTAGTTGATGAAATGAAAGTAACGGGGACTGTGCCTTTATCTGAACATGGTACCATAGTGCACTTTTTCCCAGATCCAGATATCTTTACTGAAACCACTTCTTTTGATGACAAGATCCTCAAAAATCGTATCCGTGAACTTGCCTTTTTAAATAAGGGCTTGAAATTAACATTTACCGATAAGCGCAAAGACAGCGCGGAAACCGACGTTTATCACTATGAAGGTGGTATTCAGGAATATGTTTCGTTCTTAAATCGTGATACAGAAGTATTATTTGATGAGCCGATCTATGTAGAAGGTAATGACAACGATATTAACGTTGAAGTATCTTTGCAATATACAAAAGGCTATAAAACAACACTGATGACCTTTGCTAATAATATCCATACCTATGAAGGTGGGATGCACGAAGCAGGGTTCAAGACAGCCTTAACACGGGTAGTTAATGATTATGCCCATAAGACTAAGCTGTTAAAAGATAGTGATGATAATCTTTCAGGAGAAGATATTCGGGAAGGGATGACAGCTGTCGTATCAGTTAAGCACCCTAACCCGCAATTTGAAGGTCAGACTAAGACTAAATTAGGCAACTCTGATGCGCGGACAGCTGTAGATCGTGCTTTTTCTGAAACCTTCAACCGTTTTTTAATGGAAAATCCGCAAGTTGGTCGGAAAATTGTTGAAAAAGCCCAACTGGCTGAACGTGCCCGGACAGCTGCTAAACGTGCGCGTGAGGTAACTCGTAAAAAATCAGGTCTGGAAATTGCTAACTTGCCGGGTAAATTAGCTGACAACACCAGTAATGACCCCAGCATTTCTGAATTATTCATAGTTGAGGGTAATTCTGCTGGCGGCTCTGCCAAGCAGGGACGCTCAAGGCTGACTCAAGCTATCTTGCCAATTCGTGGTAAAATTCTGAACGTTGAAAAAGCGTCAATGGATCGTATTTTGGCTAACCAAGAAATTCGTTCACTTTTTACGGCTTTGGGAACCGGCTTTGGTGCAGATTTTGATGTTTCTAAGGCTCGCTACCACAAATTAATCATTATGACAGATGCCGATGTCGATGGCGCCCACATTCGGACACTGCTTTTAACCCTCTTTTACAATTACATGCGTCCGATGATTGAAAAAGGCTACGTTTATATTGCACGTCCACCTCTATACCAAGTACGCCAGGGAAAAGTGGTCAGATACTTAGATACTGATGAAGAACTGCATGACTATTTAGGTAGTCTGCAGCCAAGTCCTAAACCTTTGGTACAACGGTATAAGGGACTGGGCGAAATGGACCCAGAACAATTATGGGATACAACCATGAATCCTGAAAATAGGAGACTCGACCGTGTCAGTCCGGAATACGCTAAAAATGCCGATGAGGTCTTTGAATTACTGATGGGAAATGAAGTAGGTCCGCGGCGTAATTTTATCGAGACTAACGCTAAATACGTTGAAAATTTGGATGCATAGGAGGTTTAAATGGATAACGACAATCAAGGTCAGGATCATAGAATAAGAAACGTTGATCTGACCAGCGTAATGAATAGTTCATTCTTAGATTATGCCATGTCTGTTATCGTGGCGCGGGCTTTACCCGATGTGCGCGATGGCTTGAAGCCGGTTCAGCGCCGGATTCTTTATGGCATGAGTGAACTAGGTGTTACACCAGATAAACCATATAAAAAGTCAGCCAGAATCGTGGGAGAAGTTATGGGTAAGTTCCACCCTCACGGTGATTCCTCAATTTATTTGGCGATGGCCCATATGGCACAAGATTTTAGTTACCGCTATATGTTAGTTGACGGCCACGGTAATTTCGGATCTGTTGATGGCGATGAGCCGGCCGCAATGCGTTATACTGAGGCGCGCATGAGCAAAATTGCCGTCGAAATGTTGCGCGATATCAATAAAAATACTGTTGATTGGCAGCGTAATTACGATGATTCTGAAAATGAGCCAGTAGTATTGCCTGCCAGAATACCTAACTTATTAGTTAATGGTACAAGTGGTATTGCCGTTGGTATGACGACCAACATACCGCCTCATAACTTGTCAGAGGTGATTAAGGGTCTGCACATGTTGATGAACAACCCTGATGTCACTACTAAAGAATTGATGAAGGCAATTCCGGGTCCAGATTTTCCTACAGGTGGTACTATCATGGGTCGCGGTGGCATTTATCGGGCCTATGAAACTGGGCGCGGCAATATTGTTGTTCGCGCTAATACTAATATTGAAACCGAAAAAAGCGGTCGTGAAAGAATAGTCGTTACTGAGTTGCCATACTTGGTTAATAAAGCTGAGCTGGTTAAGAAAATTGCAGACCTAGCGCGAGCTAAGACTATTGATGGTATTACTGGTGTGCGTGATGAATCAGATCAAACAGGGATGAGAGTCACAATTGATATTCGCCGTGATGCTAGTGCCAGTGTTGTGTTAAATAATTTATTTAAATTGACGCAGATGCAGGCCAACTTTGGTATGAATATGGTGGCAATTGTTGATGGCGCACCGCATTTTCTCAGTCTCAAGCAGATGCTGCAATATTACTTGGAACACCAAGAAGATGTTGTTACCCGGAGAACTAAATTTGAATTAGCCAAAGCCGAAGCTAGAGCACACATTCTCGAAGGTCTGCAAATCGCCCTTGACCACATTGATGAGATTGTCCATATCATTCGTCAGAGTCAGTCAAGTGATATTGCTAAGGCTGCTTTAATCAGTCGTTTTGGTCTTGATGATAAGCAATCACAAGCGATCTTAGACATGCGGCTGGTACGGTTAACCGGTCTTGAGCGTGACAAAGTTGAAGCCGAATATAAAGAGTTACAAGCCAAGATTGCTGATTATAAAGACATTTTGGCAAAACCAGAGCGCATTAATGAAATAATCTATAATGAGCTGCTGGATATTCAAAAACGTTTTGGCGATGCTCGCCGAACTAAGATTGGCGCTAGCGAAGTTGTCTCAATTGAAGATGAAGATTTAATTGAAAAGCAAGACGTTTTACTGACATTAACTCACAGCGGCTACATTAAGAGGATGCCTATTACCGAATTTAAGACTCAAAATCGTGGTGGTAAAGGTATCAAAGGCATGGGCGTTAAAGAAGGCGACTTTATTGCCAACCTGATTTATTCAAGTACTCATGATATGTTGCTGTTCTTTACCAACAAGGGCAAGGTTTATTCAAAGAAAGCCTATGAAATTCCAGAATTTGGTCGTACTGCTAAGGGTCTCCCAATAGTCAACTTACTGCAACTGGAAAAAGGCGAGAAGATTCAGACTATCGTTAATATTCCTGAAGATGCGGATGACCAGTACTTATTCTTCATTACGAAAATGGGGACCGTTAAACGTACTCATGTCAGTGAATTTGGCAATATCCGCAACAGTGGCTTAATCGCATTAACCCTGCGCGATGGTGATGAGCTGAATAATGTCTTGGCTACAGACGGCAAGCAAGATATCCTGATCGGTACCCACTTAGGTTATGCCGTGCGCTTTAATGAGCAAACTGTTCGGTCAATGGGACGGACAGCTGCCGGTGTTCGGGGAATTAATTTACGTGAAAATGACTATGTTGTTGGTTCTGGTGTCGTTAAAAATAATGATGAAGTCTTAGTGATTTCTGAAAAGGGCTACGGTAAGAGAACAGCAGCTGCTGAATATCCGACAAAGGGCCGCGGCGGTAAAGGGATTAAAACAGCAAACATTACCAAGAAAAATGGTCCACTTTCAGGCGTGACCGTGATCGATGGCAGTCAGGATATCATGGTTATCACAGATGATGGTATCATGATCCGCTTTAAGACAAAGGATGTTTCTCAAACTGGACGCAGCACTCTCGGTGTGCGCTTGATCAAGATTAATGACAACAATAAAGTTGCCAGTCTGGCAATTGTTCCGGCTGAAGAGGACCAGGAAGTAGCTGCTTCTACAGAAAATGCAGAAGAGCAAGACTAATTAAGAAACAAAAATATTTAAAAATTATCAGATTATTTTACGTATATATTAAGTAAGGAATGAAAATTTCTTATTGGATCACGTAAAGATAGTTTGGTAATTTTTTGTTTATGTGCTAGAATTAGAGATTGCGAGTAATAAACTTCATTACTCCTTGTTCTTGATTTTTAGCAAGAACCATTTAGTCCAGAAGGAGGTGCACTAGTATGACAACTACTAAGTATGAAATAACTTATATTATCAAGCCTGATATTGATGAAGAATCAAAGAAAGCATTGGTTGAAAGCTATGATAAGGTTATTACCGATAACGGTGGTACGATGGTTGAGTCAAAAGACTGGGAAAAGCGTCATTTCGCATATGAAATTAATAAATATCGTGAGGGTTTATATCACGTTATGACTTTCACTGCTGATAACGCTGATGCAGTTAACGAATTTGACCGTTTGTCCAAGATTGATACTGCCGTTCTACGTTCAATGACCGTCAAAGTTGGATAATTAAGAACAAAAACGTTATCGTTTTCGTGATTTAGGAAAGGGAGGACCTAAAGTATGATTAATCGAGTTGTACTTGTTGGCCGTTTAACACGTGATCCTGAATTACGTACTACTGGGAGTGGAATCTCGGTTGCTACGTTTACTCTTGCTGTAGATCGTCAATATACAAACGCTCAAGGCGAGAGAGGTGCAGATTTTATCAGTTGTGTCATTTGGCGCAAATCTGCAGAAAATTTCTGTAATTTTACGTCTAAAGGCTCACTTGTTGGTATAGATGGCCGAATTCAAACCAGAAGTTACGATAATAAAGACGGGCAAAGAGTATATGTAACAGAAGTTGTCGTTGACAACTTTGCATTGCTTGAATCACGTAAAGATCGTGAAGCCCGTGGTCAAAATGGTGGTTACACACCAAATAACAATGGCAATTTTGGTAATCAGAATACCAATAATACTCCTAATATGGGAGCTTCAAATCAGAATAACACTGCTAATAATGGTCCGGATAATACCCAAGATCCATTTGCAGGTTCAGGCGATACCATTGATATTTCTGATGATGATTTACCATTCTAAATTAACAGAAAGGACCTAGGATATGGCTCAACAAAGAAGAAGCGGCGGCGCTCATCGTCGTCGTAAGGTTGACTACATTGCTGCCAACCATATTGATTACGTTGACTATAAGGACGTTGATTTGTTGAAACGTTTTATCTCTGAGAGAGGTAAAATCTTACCACGTCGTGTCACTGGCACCAGCGCTAAGAATCAACGTAAGGTAGCTAAGGCAATTGAAAGAGCTCGCATTATGGGCTTGTTGCCATTTGTTACTGAAGACTAAAAAACAAAAACTCTGTTAATGCTTGAAAAGCAGTGAGCGGAATTATTGATAAAGACCTTGAAATTACGATAATTTTGAGGTTTTTTATTATGCATAAATTATCTAAGCAAGAATAAAAGTAACTGGTTAAATTTTGACAGTTAAAGAGAGTAAAAAGAACCAAAAAAGTAATGATAGTTCAAACCTGAACCTTGTGGAGTTTCTTATCTAGTGAATACAATGTATAATAATAATGATGTATTATACATTATTTTAGGAAGGACCTTACATGAAAGATTTTTTACGTAAGCTTGAATTTCCTGCTTTTATTAAAGATTCTAGGCTGACGGCTTCAGTCATTATTATCTTAGCGCTATCGCTTTTGGGCAGCATCGTTGCGATGATCATGAACCCATTATTTGGCTTGGCTATGGTCTTAATCTTTATTTTAACTGTGGCATGCGTCGGTTATGGTGCATATATCTTAGCTGGTAATGCAAACAATTTTGCTGTTAGTTTATCTTATCGGATTAAGCGTAGCGAGCAAGAAGCAATGATTAAGATGCCCCTGGGCATTTTACTTTACGATAAGGATCATCAAATTCAATGGGCCAATCCGTATCTGCAGCTTTATTTAAAAAATGAAGACCTGATTGGACATACAATTGCATCCGTTGATCCTGAACTGGATAAGTTAATTAATGAATCCTTAAAGGCTAAAACTGCTGAAAACCATGTAGTTAATTGGGATGGTCATCAATTTGAGATGGTTATCCAAGACAACCTGGGCGTGGTTTATTTACTGGATATTACGCGTTACGCTAAAATAGAAAAACGATATAAAAACGAATTATTAGCTATTGGACAGATTTTTATTGATAATTACGATGAGTTGAGTGAAACCATGCATGACCAGGAATTGACTGCTACTAGTGCATATGTTCAGAATACTCTGAGTGATTATGCTAAAAACTTTAACGCTTACCTTAAACGCATTGATGAAGATCACTTTTTATTATTACTCCATATGCAAGATTTAGCTAAAATGGAAAAAGATAAGTTTTCTGTTTTGGATAAAATGCGGTTAGAAACAAGTCGTAATAATACACCGTTAACTTTATCAATTGGAATTGCTTTTGGCAGCAGCTTAATTACTGAATTAGCTGACCAAGCGCAGTCTAACCTTGACTTGGCGTTAGGCAGAGGCGGGGACCAAGTTGTTCTTAGTCAACCCGGTAAAGCAGCTCGTTTCTATGGTGGTAAATCGAATCCGATGGAAAAGAGAACCAGAGTTAGAGCAAGGATGGTTTCACAGGCGATTAGTGAGCTGTTCAAAGAAGCAGACCGCGTTTTTGTAGTTGGTCATGCCAGCCCTGACATGGATTCGGTCGGTAGCGGTATTGGCGTTGTTAAAATTGCCCGTTTGCATCATGTAAAGGCAAATTTTGTCTTAGATGTCAATAAGACCAATTATGATGTCAGCCGCTTAGTTGCTAAAATGGAAAAAGTAAAGGGAGATAATGATATTTTTATCGCACCTGGGGATGCGTTAGAAGCATTGACTGACAAGTCTATGTTGGTTATGGTTGACCATTCAAAATATTCTATTACTTATTCCAAAGAATTATATGAGCAATTAAGAAATAGAATTATTGTCATCGATCATCACCGTCGTGGTGAAGAATTCCCTGAGAATCCAATGCTGACATACGTTGAACCTTATGCCTCATCTGCCTGTGAATTGGTAACTGAAATGGTAGAGTACCAACAGCCAAGTTCAGGTAAGCGGGTTTTAACCGACCTTGACGCTACAGCGATGCTAGCGGGAATTACAGTTGATTCCAAAGAATTTTCGCTGCGTACCGGCACTCGGACATTTGATGCTGCCAGTTACTTGCGGTCAATTGGTGCAAGTACAATGGGTGTCAGCGAGTTGCTAAAAGAAGATATTGCTAGTTTCTTGCAGCGCACCCGGTTGGTCAGCAGCTTGAAGATGATCAGACCCAAAATGGCGGTTTTATGTGGACCTGATGATAAGGAAATTGATCCTATTATTACTGCTCAAGCTGCAGATACGGCACTGGATTTAGAAAATGTTGAAGCCAGTTTTGCAATTACCAGACGGAATAAGGATACAATTGGTATATCTGCTCGTTCAATGGGTGATATCAACGTTCAGCTTATTATGGAAAAACTTGGCGGCGGCGGCCATTTGTCTAATGCGGCTACCCAAATTAAAGGGATATCTGTTAAGGAGGCACTTGCTAAATTGATGGATGCAGTGGATACTTATGAACAAGAAAATGAATAAAAGGAGAGCACAATGAAAGTTATTTTTACTGAAGATGTTAAAGGCCGTGGCAAACGCGGTGATGTTAAAAACGTTCCTGATGGTTATGCCCAAAACTTTTTATTTAAAAGAGGTCTAGCCAAAGCTGCAACTAAAGCAAATATGCATACTTTGGCAAGAGTGGCTGCTAACGAAAAGGCGGCATATGAAACTGAAAAGGCTGAAGCAGAAAAGATTAAGTCTGAACTGGAAAAGGATGAAACAGTAGTTAACTTCAAGTCTAAAGCCGGTTCAGATTCCAGACTGTTTGGTTCAATTTCTGGTAAAAAGATCGTTGAAGGCTTAGAAAAACAGTTTGGTATTAAGATAGATAAGCGCAAATTAAACCTGCCTGAACCAATTAAATCCTTAGGATACACGAATGTGCCGGTTAAGTTATTTAAGGGCGTAGAAGGTAAAATTCGCGTTCATGTTACCGAACAGGATTAAACTGTAGTTGAATTCTGAAAAAAGTGGGCGTAAGTAATGGATAATATTGTCTCACAGCAGATACCACATGATGATGAAGCGGAAAAGGCCGTTCTAGGTGCAATTTTTATTGATCCTGCTGCCATAGCTGATGCCAGCGCAGAGGTTCAGCCAGAAGATTTTTATAAAAGAGCAAATCAGTTGGTTTTCCAGGCTATGCTTGATTTATCTGACCGTGAGGATGCAATTGATCCGTTAACGCTGCAGGATGAACTGACTAAGAAAAATCAGCTTGATGATATTGGTGGTATAGCTTATGTTTCTGAGCTGGCTATGGCTACGCCAACGGCTGCTCACGTCACTTATTATGCTAAAATTGTTCACCGTAAAGCTTTATTGCGGCGGCTGATTTCTGCCAGTCAAAAAATTATTACGAATGCAATGCAGGATTCCGATGATGTCACCGACATTTTAGATAATGCCGAAAGTGAGATTATGAATGTCTCATCGGAAAATAATGCCAATGGTTTTCGTAATATCAAGGATATCGTTAACTCTACTATTGATGAAATTAACAACATTCCTGAAGATGGCAATATGGTTACGGGTCTGCCGACCGGGTTTGTGGAGCTCGATAAGATGACTACCGGTTTTCATGATGATGAACTAATAATTGTGGCGGCACGTCCCGGAGTGGGCAAGACTTCCTTTGCGCTTAATGTTGCCCAGTATGTCGGCTTGCATACCGATAAAACTGTGGCAATGTTTTCTTTGGAAATGAGTGGGGAGCAGTTAGTGCAGAGAATGCTGGCTTCTGAAGGTCTAATCAATTCGCAACACTTGCGTACTGGTCAACTGGATGAAGACGAGTGGCCTAAATTAGTCACTGCATCCGGCTCTTTGGCAACAGCCAATATTTATATCGATGACACACCGGGAATTAAGATGAGTCAGATTAGGGCACAGTCTCGCCGTTTAGCTAAAGAGAGAGGCAATTTAGGCCTAATTGTAATTGATTACCTGCAGTTAATTGAAGGTCCGCACAGTGAATCACGCCAGCAGGAAGTTTCGGCTATTTCACGGCAATTGAAGAAATTAGCCAAGGAGCTTCATGTACCTGTTATTGCTTTGTCGCAATTGTCGCGGTCAGTTGAACAAAGGCAGGACAAGAGACCTGTCTTATCTGATATTCGTGAATCCGGCTCAATTGAGCAAGATGCCGACATTGTCTCTTTTCTTTACCGTGATGATTACTATCGCGATGAAGAAGAAGGCGAGGAAAATAAGGAAGTATCGGCTGAAGATGATAATGGCGAAGTTGAGGTTATTATTGAAAAGAACCGTTCAGGTAGCAGGGGAACAGTAAAATTAATGTTTTCTAAACCTTATAATCGCTTTTCTAATCTCGATTATAGTCATGATCAGCCTAACGAATAAGAAAGAATAAAAGCCATGGTGATTTATAGTAAAAAGCTATGGCTTTTTGCTTTTCTATATCTTTTAACAAAAAATAGGGCGTTTTTAATGACAATAATTATACAAAATTGTACTATTAAGGTGTGAATAGAAATTTTTCGCTAATTTTTTGGGAAAGGATCGATTAAGATGGCTGATAAAGGTTTTAAAGATAAAGTAGCTGGCAAAGCTAAAGAAGTCAAAGGCAAAGTTCAACAAGCTGCTGGCGACGTTAAAGATAAGGCACAAGAAGCTACTGAAAACGTCAAAGACAAAGTTGATGACGTTAAGGATAAAATGAAGAATTAATTTTTTAATTAATAAATAAAAAGGAGATTGAGAAGACCAACGGTTTACTCAATCTCTTTTTTGGGTTACACATGAAACAATTTATCGCAATTTACGGCGAATACTCTCTGGTAATTTAAGATTCGGTCGATCAGGATCGTAAAATTCATAGAACACTGGCGCTTTATTAGAATCATTACTTTTAGGATAAAGGTCGTAGTTGCTGGCCATTAAGGGCAAAGTCATATTCTTTTTGTAGGAATTCCAGATATTGCTTAACACTTGAGTTAACAACTTTCGTTCTTGGGGTTCAAGGGATAAAAAGGCGCGACCAAAGCGGTAGGTTCCTACTATTTTATTACTAGTTAGTTGGTTTAATTCATCAATGTCATAATTCTCAAAAGCCTCGAAAAGATCAGAAAAGGCATCGTTTCTTTCTTGATCGGGAATCGAATTATTGAAATTAATTAGAGCATGTCTGATCACGCGGCTACTGGAAGAAAGACCATCGGCTAGAGTAAAACTGTCGCGACCTACTGACCAGCGGCGAGGGTCATGCTGGTTGCGCATTGGTACGGTACTTTTGACAACCAGAGTTTGTTCCGGATGGTCAAGCATTGCACCAAAGATTGAATTCTGGGGAATGTAGGTTTTCATTTTAGACATAGAAGAAGTGAAACCAGGACTCGTGTATACCTTATGGAAAAAGCCCGGCCCGTCAAAACTAATCGCCTTGATTACCCGCTTTTGAATTTCAGGCTCAACTGCACATAAAGCAAACTGAGCAAAGTTCCCTCCTTTTGAATGGCCTAAAAGGTAAATTTGTTGATCACTAAATTTATGTGCTATTTCTGTTAAATATTTAGCTGCCACTTCCTGACCATAAATCTCAGGCAGGTAATTCATACCCATATCTTCATTTAAGCCAATCATAGTGCCGTCAGTTCCGCGAAAGACGACAGCAATGGTTTTTGTGTCAATAAGAAAGGTGGCAGCAGTAAATTGTAACGGGTGAGGCTCCTTTTCCAGTCTGTCTGTCCAATCTAGAATCTTGATGTTGCCGATTCTAGGACTTTCCGGTAACAACATAACTTCAGTTGCAGTTTCGGCATACATTTGATGTTGAAAAGAAGACAAGTTCCGCAATTTTTCCGCTACTTCTCCTAGAGTATGGTTGGTAGCAGAACTATCGGCCGGCAAATAGGCAATAGATGACAGCAGTGAAGCATCAACACTATTAAATGGCTTTTCTTTAAAGCTTAAGTCGCCGCGCCAGCGTAAATAATCCAAGGGTCCGGCCATATAAATTCTCCTTTCGTAATAAAAGTTGATATTAATATTGTAGTAAGTTTGTGCAATTTAGATAAAAATAATGCAAAAAAAACAATAGAATTAACTATTGCTTAAAAAATATAACTTTATTTATCTATACTAGCAATACTGATCCGCTTGATGTCAGGATATTTGCGCAGAGCCATGATAATATCATTTTCATTAATATTATTATTGATGATGCCGTCTACAAAAAAGATAATTCTTTCATCACTGACAAAAAGAATCTTGACAGAAACATTTTCAACATGATTTGTTTGCAGTTCCTGTTCGATGATATGCAAGATATTAGGTTTATTTACAGCTTCTATTTGAATATTAAACCTGATATGCATGATGATTTTGTCAATGATAGTATCATCGTGAAACATCATCTGAATGACGAAAAGGAAGGCAGTAGCTAAAATTCCGATAAAATAAAGGCCAGAACCAATTGCCATTCCGATGGCTGCCGTAGCCCAGATACCCGCAGCTGTGGTTAAGCCGGAGATCTGTTGCTTTTTGATTAAAATTGTGCCGGCACCGATAAATGAAATGCCTGAAACTATCTGCGCAGCAATTCTGGAAGGGTCCAGAGCAACATCAGACATTTTTAGTAAATCACCAAAGCCGTATTTTGAAACTATCATAAATAGCGCAGACGAGAAGGCAACTACAATATGTGTCCGCACTCCAGCACTTTTTCTTTGAATTGCGCGTTCATAACCGATCAGTGCGCCACACAAGGAGGCAACTAAAATTCGTAGTACCCAGGGGAACTCTGCGCTAATCGAGGCTAAATTTGCCATTACATCCACTCCATTCTGAATCTATCTTTATATTATACTCTTAAAAAGTTTACCAAAGCTTAGTTATAACAAAAACTGAGAAAAAGTCAAAAAATGCTTGCGTAAACTAATAGAATATGTTTTAATTAATATCGTTGTCGAGATATGACAATGCTGACTTAGCTCAGTTGGCAGAGCACGTCATTAGTAATGATGAGGTCGGAGGTTCGAATCCTCTAGTCAGCATAAATTATTATAAAATAGCTTTAAAAAGTCGATTATTGAGGTTTCATAAATACCTTGATAATCGACTTTTTTGTTTTTTAGTTGATACTTATGCAAAGTTGTATATTTAACTTTTGCTACATAACTGCCACAAAAATAGAATTTGATAATTTTTGTGTGATAAAGATGTTTTTGATTCACGATAAATATTGGTATAACAGCATCTATAAGATACGTTTACGTGTGGCAAGAAGTGGGGGATAACAAAAGCCCGAGTATTATTACTCAGACTTATCTTCGTTTCCAAAACCAGAATGTTGAATAAAATTAGTAAGATATTCTAGCCTAATATCTAGATTTTCAATTACTTCTTTTTTACTTACCGAACCACTTTGCCATTTAGCAACAGCATGATTAGTATTTTCAGAAAATTTATCGACAAATTTTATAAGAACATCTGTATTTCTTCGTTCGGATTCCAAGTGGTATTGTTTTTCTATTCATCTAGTGAATAATACAATAAATTCTTCATTAGTTGAACCTATAAGTTTTTCTTTGAAATCAATATCAGTGTAAAGAAAATTAAACTTCTCAATCCAAAATTCATTAACGTCTTTAAAGGATTAAAGCGGAAATATATCGACAATTAAATACAACTAGTGTCAGTTATTGGACTCTACTAAAATTGCAATTTTAATTGTTTTGCAAACTGGTATGCAACCACAAGAAATTCAAGGCCTTAAATGGTCTAATTTAGTCACTGATGGTAAGTATAAAGTTTTCAGAATAATAATTCATGGAATGAAAAAGAAAAACAGTTTAACGTTCATTTGAAGATTAGGCCTAAAGGAGAATTTAGACTAACCTTACCCCTTCCTGAACCACTTTTACAGTTATTGGCGAAGTTTAAACATTGTCAAAATAGATTTCTTTTTGAGCATGATATGGCTAATAAAAATGATTTGATCATGTTGAATATTAAAGATTATCGTTTGTGTGCATTAGACTATCCAATAGTTCAATATAGTACGAACGATATGTTGAAAGAGGTATGAAAGAAAGTGGGCATAGATAGCGAAAGTTTAAATATTAGCATGTACACTTGTCGGCATACGGTAGCAACGAAATTAGGCAATACTCCAAGAATGTCTTATTCGTGGGCAGCAAGTTGTATTGGCATACAGTCAAGGTGTTTATGAAAACTTATGTGCATATAGATAAAGATAGAAATATCGAAATGTCAAATTTGATTATGAATGATAAGTAAATACATAAAACTAGAATTACTAATTTAAGTTTAAAAAAATCCATAAAATTAGTTTTAAATATATGAGTTATTTGAGTTAAAATAATTGAAAAAGCAACTTTTGAAGTAAAGGATGTTAATATAATGGGAGTAGTAGTGAGTTTTATTAATATGAAAGGCGGAGTTGGGAAAACAACTCTTACAAGAGAAATTGGTTACCATTTAGCGTATAATTTAGAAAAAAAAGTTTTGTTAATAGATATAGATCCACAAATTAATTTAACGCAATCAGTTTTTAAGATTTTTGGTTATGCACAATCAAAGAAGATAGCAGAAAATAATAAAAGAGAAGCTAAAGAGAACGAAGGTAATGAAAGTAAAGCCAAAGAGAAAAAGTACAAAATTACCTATGCGTCTATACAAAATATTTTTAATGGTAATTTATCTAGTGAAAATCCAACAGAAAATTTAAAAAAAGTTATTGTTAAATTAGATGATGTACCTTTAAGTATTATACCTGGAGAATTCGGCTTAGATTTTATTACAAGAAATTTGAGTAGTAGTCAACTTGAAAATGGATTGTATAATTTTATCGAAAAAAATAAAATTAGGGAAAATTTCGATTACATATTGATTGATTGTCCACCAACTTACTCTTCTTATACAATTGCAGCATTGAAAACAAGCGATTTTTATGTGATACCTGTTAAACCTGAAGCGTATTCGACTCTTGGTGTTGATATGCTGGAGAAAGTTGTTAAATTTCTTATCAGCGAAGATATTCCATATTTTAAAGATAAGCCTTTAAAAAATTTAGGCATCATCATTACCAATGTAAAACAAAATGAAAAAGTTGGAATTGAAGAAATTATACATGATTTAAAAACAAGTAAAAAATTTAAAAGGGATGGAATTAAAGTTTTTAAAAATGAATTTTCCTATAATTCTCAACTTGAAAGTAGATTAGATTATTTAATAGATAAATCTAAAGCTGAAAAATATTCGAAGCCAAATTTAAAAAAATTGACTGAAGAATTCATTGATAAAATTGAGAGAAGTGAAAGTAAATGAATGAATTAGAAATTATTAAAAAAGTATATAGTAATATTAAAAAAACTAAGGATGTTAATTATAGAAAGACTATGCTGTATTCTGTATATTCATTTTTATTGTTGTCAACGAATTATTTTCATCACAATATTGATTTGAAGTCTATTTTAACGCCTTTATTACAAGATATAGATAATATTTATAAAGAAAAAGAAAGAAAAAACAAGTCTTGTGTATTTAAAGATTATGTATATAAAAGTCGTTCACAAATAGTTGCTCGATTTATAAGAATTATTCAAAAATCAGATGAATCTGTTCAAATTATATTGATTAATTTTTTGACACGGTTTATAGATGAAAATAGTAATAATTATGGGAAATCAGTATCAGATAAATCCAAGAAAGTTAAAAAAGATAGACCTAATTCTGTTGATGAGCTTCTTTCTAGATTTGGTAGATACTAATGAATTATGAAACTGAGGTAAAAAAATATAAGGAATTTTGTGAAAAATATTTTTCTAAATTTAAAGGAAAAACTTTTTTAGAGAATAAAAAAGCAATAATTAAAACCTTTCAAATTATAAGCTTGTTCTTTATTTTAAAGGATTATGATATATCAGATAATAAAAATTTGCCTTTGTTATCTAAAATGAGCATAGATACTTTATTTGATATTCTTATTTCCATACCAATTGGAGATTCTCTCTTTTTTTCTGCTTGTTCACGTCAGTTTGCAGAGGAATTATTGGAATTGGTCTATACAGAATATTGCAATAAAAAAATATCTGAAAAAGATTTGTTAGCTTTGAACTATAGAAAATTGTGGCAGGATGGTATTCAAAAATCTATTAAATATAAATTGCTTTCATCGAAAGATATGAAAGGAAATTTACGTGAAAAGTCAAAATTAGATAGCATAAATTTTATTTTTAAAAGTAATTCGGATAAATTACATTTTAAAAATCAGAATATTAGTACAACACAGTATTTAGAACAAATAATAAATGGCAAAAAATATGATTCTAAAATAATTATTCGAAATATTAACAAATTCCATTTATTTTGTATAGACTTATTACCAATTATTTTAAAGATAGATATTGATAAAATGTCAATAGTTCAAAGAAAAAATTATTTACATTTGATAAATTCATTAGCACTATATGAGACGTTTAAATAATACATAAACCACAATTTGTACCACACAGTTTCATTATTGATGGATATATATAGAAATAAAATTGAACTATATAAGCTTTTATGCTTCTAGTCGCATTTTTTAATACAATTAAGATTAATTATCTTTTATTTATCAATGTTTTACGAAGATAAATAAAAGATAATTTTTTGTATAAAAGTAAATGATACACACGATACGGAACACGATTTTAGCTGTGTTCCGCGCAAAAACTTTTAGGAAGGCTTTTAAGTTGACATAGCAGGCTTTTTGCCCGCTTTTTTGTGTACTAAGTTTAATCAAAATTTCAAAAAAATTATTAAATTTCAAAAATTAGTGCAAAATTAAATTATAAGAGTATAATTAAATAATAAATTTTAAAGAACTAATAATTCTTAAGATTTTAAAATATTTGTTTATGAGTTAAAACTAGAAGATCATAGGTAAAGATAGGATCTGCTTTGTTAGATTTAAAGGTTGAAGAAAGTTAAGCTAATCCATAGATTAAAAAGCTATGTTAAAAACTATTGGCATATGTATTTGGTCATGTTTTAGTCTATTGTAACATATTGCAGCTTTAGATTAATTTATAAATCTAATCAAAGCTTTTGGGAATAATAACTAAGGGATTTTTTACAAATCGGAAAGTAAATTATATTAACTCAATTCTAAATATAATGACTCATAAAATAAAATGGCAAACGGGTTAGTTGTTTTTATACTAAAAGGTGGTTATTATGAATCGATATTATTTTAAAGCTAATTTTAAAATTGCAATAAAATCGAAAAAGAACTTTCTTTTAGTCTGTTTATTAATAATTTCTATGACTTTCTTCCTCTTTGTAGTTGAAACTCAAAAAATTGGCGATGGCTATCGTCAATGGCGGGACTACTATGAATCTGTACAAGTAAATGAAGATTATTTTGATGGTAGTTCTCTTCGTCAAAAAAATTATAAACAAACTTATGCAAATTTATGCAAACAATCAGCTTATATTGCTGTTTTGCAAAATGGTGAAGTGTTTTCCGATCCACAGACTTATTTAAGAGGATCGGAAAATCTAATTGAGACAATGCTTGACGGTTATAAGAATAATTATAAAGGTGCTAAAACTCTTAATGTGCCGCCCAAATATGAGCTTTACCAAAAACTGGCTACATATAAATACCTTTATCAACATCACATTCCAGTTGTGATGAACTCTAAAGCATCTTCAACATATTTAGTTTATATTTTGTCCATGTTAGGAAGCCTTATTTTCCTTTATATTCTTTTTATTTCAAATGATGTTTGGATATTGAAATTACGACATAGCAGTCTTTTGAAAAATATTCCTTATAGAAATAAAGATGAAATTTCTGGGAAAACTACAATCAATATTGTCTTAACTATCATCCCTGTGTTAATAGGAATTATAGCTGCATATATTTTTGCGGGTGTGCGTAATGGTTTTGTTACGTTAAATTATCCTAATGTATTTTACTTTAATAAAATTTTCGCAATACCATTATGGGCTTATTGTTTATTATTTTTGGTATATGTTGTTCTGCTTGTATTATTTACTACATCATTGACTTTATTTCTTAATCAACTAACTAAGAATGTTTATTTAACAACTTTAATAGGGATGTTAGTTTATGCTATTTCTTATCTTCCTGGCACCATTAGCAAATATCTTTTTTGGCTACCATCATCATATCTAAATATTACTAATGTTTTTAATGGAACGGTAGCTAATACAACCGAATTGAATTTCTTAAATTGTTGTACTGGTGCACTAATATTAATGATTTGGTCACTAATATTTATGAGTTGTTTTAGTTATTTGGTCAATAAAGGGAGGAGAGTAAGATGAGATGGCATTATTTTATTTCTCAATTAAAAGCCTTTTTTGTTAATCCTAAAAATATCGGATTATATATTGCCACTGCTTTGTTATCTCTATATTTTGGCCTGGTAAGTGTACCTAATCATCATGTCATTAATCGTGTTGATCCATACTCTATTCAAAAAGAATATAAGAATGATACTGCCTTTCTTAAAAGTGCTAAAAAACAATATGAACAAGCAAGAAAGCCGTGGCTTACGATAGATCCAAGCGCAGGAGCAAAAGATGCGATTGCAACCTATCCTACAATACTTAAATATGATAAAAAAAGATTAGCAGCATTAAAAGCAAATGACTGGAAAGAGTATGCTTTATATTCTAGTAAGTGGTACAAGTATGTTGATAATTTGATCTTCGTTGAAGAAAATCAAAATTATATGTATCCAGTTGAGTATGGACATAATGGAATTTATAAAGAAAATGGACATTATGGCTATCAACAAACTTATCACCTTTATAATGCACTTTTAGCTAGTAAAGCAAAATTAAATAAGAAAGTGTTGGAAGAAAGAACAGCACTGCAGCGAATTCAAAACTCTTTATCTGGTTGGACAACTTTAATTTTAATAATAATTGTTATCTTTTTTGCAGCTGATATTCTTACTAATGATTATAAATATCGTACGGTAGTAAAAAATATTCCCCTAAGCAAAAGTACTATCTTGTGGCTAAAAACCGCAGTAGTTGAGATTGGCGTCCTGCTTGATTTCTTGATGGCGTTTATTATAGCAGTAGTATGTATTGCTCCCAAATATGGACTGGGATCATTTAATTTAAGGACTACTTTTTATATGGGAAGACTATATTTTAAAGTGCCATTTACTTATTTAACGTTAGGAACGTATTATTTGCAGCTGAGTATTTTTGCAATACTGATTGTGTTTATATTTATCCGTTTAACACTCTTGATATCTTTATTAAGCAGAAATGAATACGTTGCAGAAATTCTTTCCAGTTTATTTGCGGTAGCTGGGAAGGTACTGTATTTCTCATCGGGAATGGGTTTTGTTTATCCATTTTTACAATATTTGCCAACCACGTATTTTACAATTGGTGATAGCCTATCTGGTAACTTATCTTATTTAATGGATACTCCAGGATGGGGCTTCAATGCCGGAATTGTGCCTTTAGTACTAACAGTTTTAGCTATTGAACTAGTTATGTTGTTAATTTATAGGATAAAGAAAATACCTTTAATTAAATGAGGTGAAATGCAATGTTAAAAATTAATCATTTAACTCTAAATTTTGGTGAAAAAAAGATTTTTACTGATTTATCTCTTGCCTTTGAAAAGGGACAAATCATTGGATTAGTTGCACCCAATGGTACAGGTAAATCTACTTTAATTAATATTATTTTGCATAACCTTACACCTCAAAAAGGTTTTGTTGAATATAATGGGATGCGCTATAAAAATGAGCATGATATTGTTAAATTACATAAACAGATATGTGCTTTTCCCGATCAAAGTGAATTATTTCCATTTATGACTGGACGAGATCATTTAAAACTTTATGCGGACTTATGGAATAAGCCTGAAAAATCCGTTAATGGAATTATTGACGAACTGAATATGAGTAGTTATGTTGATCATAAAGTTGAGACCTATTCATTAGGAATGAAGCAACGTTTATGTTTTGCAATGGTTGTGGCTGCTGATACTCCTGTTATGTTATTAGATGAGGTAATGAATGGACTAGATCCCCAAAACGTAGCATTAATTTCAAAAGTGCTTGTTAATTTAAAAGAGAAACAAAAGCTAATTATTATGGCTTCACATTTATTATCGAATTTACAAACTTATGCGGATCGAGTCCTGTTTCTAAAAGATGGAGCTATAAATAAAGATTTTGATAATAAAAAGCCAGATAAACAATACTTGAAAGCTGAAAAAACTGAAGAGCTTATGGGATTTCTAAGTAATTTAAAGTATGAAGAATTACCCGATAACTTAATCTTGATACCTATTTCTGAAAATAATCAAGATGACCTAAAAGCATTATTTTTAGAGCTATTACAACACCATATTCAATGCTCAATAGGAAGAATAAGTATTGAAGAATTATTCGACAAAATTTATGATTAAAATAAAAGGTCTAAAAAATATATTGACACTTAATTATCAATAAAGATTACACCTTGAGTAATTCAATTATTGTTTTAGCCGTAACAAGACTGTGAGATGTACATCTTCAAAACAATGTTTTGGTCTTTAATAGTGAGAACAAATTAATATATTTACTAAAAGAGGATAAAAACCTTATAAAAATATTGAGTAGAGTTAGTATTTATTATAAGGAGTAAGAGTAAGATGTCCTCTTTTTTATGCAATAAAAAACTACTAGCAGCTTATCACAGGGGTAAGTCATTGATAGGATAAATTATAAAGCCATAATTATGCACATGCTACAGAATACGTTTTTAATCGTGTTCCACGAGTTCAGAATGGAGATTGCTAGAGCCATATTCTTTAGGCGCCCGGTTGTGCTAGCAGATGAAGCAACAGCTTTGCTCGATCATGTACTTTCTAGGAAGATTTATAATACTATTTTGGTAGATAGTTATTTACTAACGTTTTTACAAGTCAATATTAAATAAGTATGTTAGTCAAAATATAATATTAATTTTATTTTGTTGATTTAAGATTTGTTTGATGCTATTATTAAGCAACTAAAAATTTATAAAATAATAGTCTGCACAATTTTATTAGAAACGTTTTATAACTAGTAACTTGTTTTATGACTTAATGCTGCTACTGGACTTTTAATGTATTAATCTTAGGGTTTTTTTATGAAAGAGTAAGGTAGTATGATGAAAGTATATTTTTTAGCTTATAGCAAGTGTAATAGTTCTTCTGACATTGCTTATAGCAAAAATCAGATTACTGTACATAAACAGTCTTTTTGTTAATTATTTTAATCTTTGTTTTAAAAAGGGGTGTGAAAAATCATGAATTATTATAAAGCCTTTGATGCTGGAAGTAGTATATATCTGGTTGCATTTATGATTGATTATATTATAGAGCTGTTTAGTATTAAAAGTTCAGGTATCAAGACTACCGCATTAGGACTGAAAATAATTACGAATATGAATGAGCATTCCTTAAACACTAATTTTTCATTAACATGGGGAATATTAATTTCGTATTTAGTATTTATCTTATTTTTTATGTCCGCCTTTTATTTCTTTAAAAAGATAAAAACCAGATGACTATATGGCAATGTGAGCTTGAATAATAGTCTTATTCAGAAGAATCATTTACTCTGATTGGCCTTGATTTATCAGCATTTTACGCAGATAAGTTAAGGCTGATTTTTTGTGTAGTAATAAATATTTTTCGGTGTAATAAGTAATTATCGGTGCAAAATAATTAAATTTTGCACCGATAATTTTAGTAACAGTAGAACTAAGAGAATTTTTCTATATATTATCTTTGACAATCTATTTCTGAGAACAAAAAATTTATAGGAAAAAATGAACTAACTAAGTAGTATTATAAATTTTAATTAAACACTGATCCTACTAAATAAATGGCTGACAATTATGTTAAACATTTTTTGAATAGTTTGGATATTCCAAATTCATTAGTATTTCTACTTAAAATCTCATTTTAATATGAGCCTTGCTTGTTGTACCATACTATGGAGTATAATTGAATGCTTTTTAATCTAATAGCCTTGTTTTTAATTTTTTCAACCGAACTAGCATTAACTTTTCCAATGTCCGCCTGCTAATTCTCCACTTAACTTAAAGAAGTAATAATATCTTCAAATTTAATAATTTTCGCTGTATCAGGACTAATCCATATTAGTTGATAAATATTGATAAGGAACTATAAGTGTTAAGGAAAACCAATCATTCTTATTTGTCAAAGTAAGAGTCCCATCATATTTTTCAGCGATATATTGGATGCTTTTTAACCCATATCCATGTGTTTTGGTTTCTTTTTTGGTAGTAGAAGGTAGGCCGTCTGATTTAAATTTTGGTGCAATCATGTTGAAATTTCTGATTGAATAAATTACAAAATTAGCTTTTTTAAAAATTCGAAGGTCAATAAGTCTTTTTTGTTTGTCAGGAATTTTCATTACGGCTTCAATAGCATTATCTAAGCTATTACCTAACAAACTACAAATATCCATAGTATCAATTTGATTAAGTAATTTTCCATTTGCAATACAAGTAAAAGTAATATCATTTTTTATGCAATAAGCATTTTTTCTGGTTAATACTACATCTACAATAGAATTTCCAGTTTTAATATTGGCATTAAATTCTTTAATCTCAGCTTGTAAGGAATTAATATAGTCCAAACGTTTTTTAGAATTATTTTCCAGTGCAATTATATCTAACTGTTGTTTTAGATCATGGAACCGTAAGTTAACCGTTTCAGCACTTTCCCGATATGCTTGATATTGTTCGTACTGGGATTGGAACATACTATTCATTTGAATTAGGTCATTATGCAGATATTGTTCATATCGCTGATTCTCTTGTAAATTAAAAAGTAATATTCCACAAAGATCTACAAAGGTTCTCATCATGAATACCGCGTTTGAGTTGTTTAGAACTGGATTATTAGCTTTAATAAAGAATCCCATGTTGCTTACTGTAAAAATAATTATTCCTACTAGAACACTATTTAAAGCAGATTTTGAGTTGACATTCAAAATTGCATACTGGTTACTTTTAATCTTTTGCAAGTAATAGATAATAAAAAATAGTAATAAATTAGTAATTATTAAAAATATTGGCCTAATTATGTAATGTATTTGTTGGTTTAGATATAAATCTACGTAACAAAAAGATTGCCAAGAAATTGATGCTACGAATTCAGCATAAATAAATGCCTTACTAGTATGATAGATTTTTACTTGCCAAGTTGATTTTTCACAAACGCTAACGGTGATAAACATCCACAGAATATTAATTAGCATACCGATTATCCAAAAAATTAATGCTAATTTTCCAGCAAACCACTGTAAGAATACTTGTCCAAGTCCAAAAAATGATAAATATAACCATACAGGACGACGAATTTTTCTATTGGGCAACTGTAAAATCATTACTACACAAGCTAGCCATTCTGCAGTCGCTGTCCATAAGCGAGGTATATTTGATAAATATAATGATTCCATCTTAGTTAATTGAATTTCCTAAATAGTTAGTAAAAGCTTGCATGAATGCTTTTTTACGAGGACGACTGATTTGTAACTGATAAGGGCCAACTTTAAGTAAATTACCGTTTATTTGGCTTACATGCTTTAAATTTACTATATAGCCATTATTACAACGAAAGAAGTCATATGGAACTAATTTTTGTTCCATGTTTTTAGTGGAATCAAGTATATCTAATTGCAGTTCCTTTTCCTGAATAATGTGAAGATGTAAGTAATGCTTTTCACTTTCAACATAGTAAAGGTCATCAAGCAATATTTTATATGTTCCTTCAAGTGTATCAAAAATCATTGAATTTGTTCTATGAAGGAATCTTTTCTCAATTTTTTTAAAGTGTTCGTTAAAACTAAAATAGTTTACAGGCTTTAAAAGGAAATCAGCAGCATTAACTTCATAGCCTTCGATAGCATATTGAACATAATTAGTAACAAAGACAATAATTACGTCAGAATCAATTTTTCTGATTTTTTTTGCGGCAGTCATTCCATCCATTTCAGGCATTTGAACATCAAAATAAATAACATCAAAATTATTACAGTAATGATTTATAAATTCTAATCCATTATTGAAAGTTATAATATCAATTTGGATATTATGATCTTGTTCATACTGTCTGAAACAACCAAGTAGTTTATTTAATTCAAACTTGTTATCTTCAACGATGGCTACCCTCATAAATTAGTCACTTTCTTTCAATATATACTTTATTGTAAAAACAATTTTTCTTTTAGACAAATCAAATTATGCAAAATCTTTAGCAAAATATGTATATCACTAAATAGATCGCTTACAAAAATATTAAACTAAATATTAACAAAGATGGTGGTGAGATGTATGCAAAGCGTTAAAAAAATAATCAATGAGTTATCGTTAGAAGAAAAAGCAATTTTAACTGCAGGACATTCTGAATGGGAAACAAATAGGATTAAAGACAAAGTTTATGGAATTTTTTTGTCCGATGGATCTTTTGGTTTAAGAAAACAATCAGGGCCTGGAGATCATTTGGGGATATCTGCAAGTGAACCGGCTACTTGCTTCCCCGCGACGGCAACCTTGGCTAATTCTTGGAATCAAAAAATAGTAGAAAAGGTCGGAAGGGCTTTGGCAACAGAAGCTAAGGCTCAAAAAGTTGATCAAATTTTAGGTCCAGCTCTAAATATAAAAAAGAACCCACGTGGTGGTCGAAGTTTTGAATACTTTAGTGAAGATCCCTATCTAGCTGGTAAAATGGCTGCTAGCCTGATTAAAGGTATTCAATATAATGGTACCATAGCCACACCTAAGCACTTTGCTGTTAATAGCCAAGAAACTAGAAGGATGGCTTCTAATTCAGTTGTAGATGAAAGAGCGTTACGAGAAATCTACACTACAAACTTTGAAATTGCAATTAAAGAAGGACACCCTAAGTCGCTCATGTCTTCATATAATAAGGTAAATGGTATATATGCAAATGAGAATAAGCATTTACTTGATGAAATTTTGCGAAAGGAATTTGGATTCAAAGGATATGTAGTGAGTGATTGGGGTGGTGACAATAATCATGTTGCTGCGATTAAGGCTGGGTCTAGCTTAGAAATGCCAGGTGTTGGAAACCTGGCGGCTGAACAAATTATCAGAGCGGTACGAAGTGGCAATTTGGATGAAAAACAATTAGATAAAAGAGTCGAAGAATATCTTAATGTGGTGCTAAATAGTAAAAAGGACTCTAACATAAAAATTGATTGGTTACACCAGCATGAAGTTGCTAGAGAAGCAGCTTGTAGCAGTATTGTGTTAATGAAAAACAAAAACTCTATATTACCATTAAATAAGAATTATAAAGTCGCTTTAATTGGAGATTTTGCTAAAAATCCTCGTTATCAAGGTTCAGGGTCATCATTAGTTAATAGCAAAAACGTCGAAAGCTTATTTAGTACTGCAAAAAACTATCCTGTTGAAATAATAGGTTACGAACAAGGCTATCTGCGCAATGATAAAGAGGATGAGGCGCTGCTTAATAAGGCCATTAGTTTAGCAAAAAAGAGTGATATTGTTATTTTAAATATAGGCTTAAATGAAGCATCAGAATCGGAAGGCTTAGATCGACTAAATTTACGTATTCCCAAGAACCAACTTATTTTGTTGGATGCTTTAGCGGCTACTAAGAAAAAAATAGTAGTCGTATTATCAGCGGGCTCAGTGGTAGAAATGACGTGGGCTAAAAAAGTAGATGCAGTAGTCCACGAATATTTGGGAGGTGAAGCCGGTGCAAGTGCAGTTTGGCAGGTTTTAACTGGTATGTACAATCCTTCAGGACGTCTTTCTGAAACATATCCAATTGAAGAAAACGATCTTCCTTTTAACAATGAATTTCCACAAAAAAAGCCAAATGTCTTTTATAAAGAAAGTATTTTTGTTGGCTATCGATATTATGAAACAGCAAAAGTAAATGTGGCGTATCCATTTGGTTATGGATTAAGTTACACAACATTTTTCATAAGTAATTTAAAGATATCTAATCGGGGTGTTAATGTTACTGTTAAAAATACCGGAAAAGTAAGCGGAATAGAAACTGTGCAATTATATATTGGTAAAAAGGATTCTGAATTAATTAGACCAAGTAGAGAACTGAAGGGCTTCAAGCAAGTTAAACTTGCCCCTAATGAAACAAAAACTGTCACTATTCCATTTGATGATAAAACTTTCCGCTTTTTTGATATAAATACCAATAATTGGCAAACTGAAAATGGTATTTATCAAATTATGATAGGTAAAAATGTGGAAGACATTTGTTGTCAAGGAAATTTTGAAATCAATAATGGTATTAATCCGGTAGTTAAAAAATTTGCTAGCTATGATAAATATAAAAAAGCTGATTTAAAAAAAATAACGACAAAAGATTTTAGAGAACTGTATGGTCGTGAACTTCCAAATAATAAATTAGAAAAAAACCAAGAGTTATCGGTTAATAATACGATATCAGATATGTATTATTGTAAGAGCTGGATTGGTCGCTTTATAGCAAAATGGTTGAAGAAGAAGATTGTTCAAAGCTTACAAGCTGGAAAACCAAACTTGAACTTTTTGTTTAATTATAATATGCCTTTTAGGGCAATTGCTAAAATGACGGGCGGCCTAATAGACGAAGCAATGGTAAAGGATATTCTTTTTATAATTAATGGTCATTTTTGGTATGGATTTGGTCGCGTGATTAAAGATTATTTTTTATTACAAAAAGGCGAAAAAGAACTTCTTACTTTTAGAAATAAGAAGGAGTAAGAATAATTACAATGAAAAATACTAAGTATGATTTTGACATTAGTCTCTTAAAGAAAAATAATGATGGCTTAACGAAATGGCTGCTTAAAAATAAAAATAACAGATTAATTCATAGTATTTTGATTTGGCAGCTTAATCATCCTACCTTTTACCAATTTATTGCTTTTAACCTTCTAAGCAATTGTGCTACGATAACTAATTTTGTAGTTTTGTGGTTAAGCTCTCTGCTATTTTTCAAAAATTTTACTTCACCTTTTAATTGGTGGCTTTTTGATTATAGTAAGCCAGCTTCTGGTGGTATTGGTGGCTTTTATTCTTTTGTTTTATCATATATATGTGCACAGATAGTTAATTACTTTGTACAAAGAAATGTAGTTTTTGGAGCTAGTTTTGGTAAATGGAAATTGTTTTGGTATATTATCACAGTTTTATTTGCAGGTCTGGTGTCTGTAATTTTACCACCGTATATTATTGGGTGTTTGACTCCGTATTTTCATGGATTTTCAGTTACTATTGCTAATATTTTTAATATTATTGCACAAGTTATCATTAACTGGCCTATGATGAAATTTATTGTTATGAAAAACTAATTATTAAGGAAATTTATTTTGAAAAAATTACTAACAATAGTTGTGCCAGCATTTAATTCAGAAGATTACCTTGAACGATGTGTAAATTCATTATTGATAGAAAAAGCAAGGTTACAAATTATTTTAGTGGATGATGGCTCGAAAGATCGAACACCAGAAATTATGGATCAGTATGCTAGACAATTTCCCAGTCATGTTCAAACGATTCATCAAAAAAATAAGGGACATGGTGGAGTAATTAATGCAGCGTTGAAGTATGTTAATTGTAAATATCTTAAAATAGTTGACAGTGATGATTGGCTAGATTTTGTTGCTCTAAAAAAACTCTTAGATTTATTAGAGCGATTTGATAAGGAGAACGAAACAGTTGACATGTTAATTTGCAATTACATGTATGATAAGGTTAACGCCGTTCATAAAAAAATTATGCGCTTTACAACGCTACCACAAAACTGTTTTTTTGGTTGGGATCAGGTCAAATTACCAATTGATCAATATTTAATGATACATGCGATAATTTATCGGACTGAAGTTTTAATTAAAGCCAATTTGAAATTACCTGAGCATATATTTTATGAAGATAATTTGTATGTGTTTGAACCATTAATATATGTTAATAAAATATATTATTTTGATATTAATCTTTATCATTATTATATTGGCCGAAGTGATCAGTCCGTAAATGAAAACGTTATGTTAAAAAGAATTGACCAACAACTAACTATTAATAAAATGATGATTATATTTTATAAGAATAATATAAACGAGAATACTGACTTGGGTCGATATATGCGAGACTATTTAAAAATTATTACCACTATTTCTTCTATAATATTAATCCGAGGTAATTCTAACTATTACTTAAATTTGAAGGATGAACTTTGGCAATATTTGAAAGTCAATGACCCTTTGTTGTATAAAAATTTTAAAAATACGTTATTAGGAAAAGGAGTTAATCTTCCTGGTAAATTAGGTAGAGGGATAGCTTCGTGGGTGTATTCTTTGCTACATAAATTGTATGGTTTTAACTAATAAGTATTGCTGAAGTACAAATTACAGTATATAGATAGTATATAGATTAAATCAGAATCGAAGTATTTATTGCCGCTAGGATATTGCCATTACAAATTGTGTATCAAATTTTACAGAAAATGTAATTTATGCTGTTTATTTGCTTGTTTGTCTTACTATACACATTGTAAGCGATTGCAGATGATAAAAGGTCACTAAAGTATGATGTAAGGAAAGTGAGTAAGTAAGATGGTTACTTTTGAAATCGATGATCTTATTGGAGTATTGAAAGGGTTATCCCCATATTTAATTGGCGTTTTGATCATTTTGATACTGGCGACAATTATTACCATGGGCGTTAAAAAAAAGAAAAAGCCAACTCGAAAATTAATTAGAAGCTTAACATGGTTAGTAACTTTTGCAGGTGTAATCATAATTATTAATGGAATCATTTTTGGACCAATGTCTACGCTAATAACTTTAGCAACAGATAGTACTCAAAAAGTCTCAGTTGCAACCACAAATAAAGCTAAAAAAGTAGCTGAGGATATTGCCGAAAATGGTTTTGTATTATTAAAAAATAATGATGATTTATTACCTTTAAAGAAAACTAAAAAATTAAATCTGTTTGGTTGGTCATCAATAAATCCTATATATGGTGGAGCTGGTTCAGGCGGTATTAATGAGTTATATCCAATAGTTAGTTTAGAAAAAGGTCTTGAAGATGGTGGCTTCGCGCTAAATAAAAATTTGAATAGATTTTATAAAAATTATGCTAAAAGTCGTGCTGCTGTCTCTATTAAGCAGCAAAATTGGGATTTACCAGAACCCCCAGCTAATAAATATTCTAAAAAATTGATCAATCAAGCAAAAGAATTTTCTGATACTGCTGTTATTACTCTTTCTCGGTTAGCTGGTGAGGGAGCAAATGATATACCGCAAGATATGTCTAAAGTACCATATCAGCAAAATTCTAAAGATTACAAAGATTTTAATAAGGGTCAACATTATCTTGAATTATCTAAGACTGAAAAAAATATGGTCAATTTAGTTTGTCATCACTTTAAAAAAGTTATTATTTTATATAATGGTGCATATCCTTTTCAATTAGGATTTGTAAACGAACATCCCGAAATAAAGTCCGTAATTTGGGCTCCAGGACCAGGCAATATTGGGTTCGAAGCTTTAGGTAAAATTCTTAATGGATCAGTCAGTCCGTCTGGAAGAACAACTGATACATTTGTTTATAATCTCAAAAAAGCCCCATACTATTACAATGCTGAGAAGACAAATTATGCAAATAAAAAATTGCAAGATATGACTGTACATGGTTTTAATGCTGGAAAAGCACAAAAATTTTCTCCTGCATTTATTAATTATGTAGAAAATATATATGTAGGCTATAAGTTTTATGAAACTGCCGCCAAGGAGCAAAAAATAAATTATCGTAAAACTGTCCAATTTCCATTTGGTTATGGGCTAAGTTATACCAAGTTTCAACAGACTATGAGCAATTTACAAGTAAAAAATGGAATTATTAGATTTAGTGTGCAGAGTAAAAATGTGGGTAATGTATCCGGTAAAGATGTAATAGAAGTTTATTATAATCCACCATATAAGAATGGTGGAATAGAAAAGGCAAGTGCAAATTTAATATCTTATCGCAAAACTAAGGAATTACAACCGGGAGAAACACAAAAGATAACTTTTACTATTAATGAGCAAGATATGGCTTCATACGATGAAAAAGGAGAAGGTGCTTATATCTTAGAAAAAGGGATATATGAAATTTCAATTAATAAAAATTCACATGATGTAATTGCAAGCAAGAATTATGAAGTGCACAAAACTGAAATTTATAATAAAAATAATAAAAGGAAGAACGACAAGGTAGCAGCAAAAAATCTTTTGCAGGATTCTGAAGGGACTGTTACTTATCTCTCACGTAAAGATCATTTTGCAAATTATAAAAAAGCTACAAGTCAACCGCATAATCTTTATATGCCTAAAAAATATCTAAATAATTATCATTTAAATGCAAATTATAATCCTAAGAGGTATCTAAATAAGAATGATAAGCGACCTGTTACAAATAAAAATTATGGCTTGAAATTAACTGACCTAAGAGGCAAGAGTTATGATGATCCCAAGTGGAATAAACTCCTTGATCAATTGACTGTGAAAGAGATGGCGAACACTATTGCTCTAGCAGGATACCAGACCCCAGCGATACCTGCAATTGGTAAAGTTCAAAATGTAGACAGTGATGGTCCAGCTGCAATTAATAATAATTTTACCCATATTGGTTCAATAGGGTTCCCTATTGAAGTAGTTATAGCAAATACTTGGAGTAAGAAGTTAGCATATGAATACGGTAAAATTATGGGTCAAATGGCAAAGGAAATGGGTTCTTCCGGGTGGTATGCTCCAGGTATGAACACCCATCGTTCAGCTTTTACAGCTAGGAATTATGAGTACTTTTCAGAAGATGGAATTCTTTCGGGCTATACTGCAGCAAATTCTGTATTAGGAGCAAAAAGCGTAGGAGTTTACCCAACAATTAAGCATTTCGCCATGTATGATTCAAATGGTAAAATGGTTTCTGCTTGGGCTACTGAACAGTCAATTCGAGAAAATTATTTAAAGCCATTTGAAATTGCTGTCAAAAAGGGTCATGCCAACGCTGCAATGGCTTCTTGGGCCTTTTTAGGAAATAAATGGGTTGGAGAAAATAAAGCTTTAAATCAACAAATTTTACGAAAAGAATGGGGATTTCGAGGATTTATAGTTTCTGACTTTTTCAGAAGTAATGGTCATGGTTTTATGAATGCAGATATTTCATTGCCTAATGGAGTTGATGCAATGCTCTCTACTTTTGCAGGAGGTCCTAATCAGGTAACTTATAAAAATGCTCCTTCGAATATTAAATATATGAAGCGAGCTTTACATAATATTTTATATACCACAGTTAATAGTTGGGTATACAGTGAGGATGGTCAAAATACTTCTCTTCCAACTTGGAAGAAAATTGCTTATGGCATAGATCTTATCCTTACTCTAATGATATTAGGATTAGGGATAATGACAGTATCAAAATATCGTGCAAGAAAAATGTAGATCATTCAGATAAAATTTAAGTAACTCCTAGGTATCAGTTATAATACTTGTTACCTGGGAGTTTTTTGGAGGTATAGCATAAATGAAGTATCTAGTGGTGGGTTCGGGATTATTTGGCTCGGTATTTGCTTATGAAGCTGCTAAACGTAATAATTTTGTTACAGTTATTGATCGACGCAGCCATATTGGAGGCAATATTTATACAAAAGAAGAAAATGGTATTCAAGTTCATCAATATGGTGCACATATTTTTCATACTTCTGATAAATATATTTGGAAATACATACAAAAATTCACTAAGTTTAACAACTATATAAATAGCCCCTTAGCAAACTTCCAAAGTCGGATTTATAACCTACCTTTCAATATGAATACATTTAATCAATTATGGGGTACAATAACGCCACAAGAGGCCGCCAGCAGGATTAAAAAGCAGAGTCAAGAACTATTCGGCAAAAAACCGAAAAATTTAGAAGAACAAGCAATTCAGCTAGTAGGTCATGATATTTATGAGAAGTTAATAAAAGGGTATACAGAAAAACAATGGGGCAAAAAACCAACTGAGTTACCACCTTTTATTATTAAAAGATTACCAGTGAGATTTGTATATGATAATAATTATTTTAATGATGAATATCAAGGAATTCCTATAGGAGGATATACTCAAATAATAGAAAAAATGTTAGATAGTCCTAATATTTTAGTTAGATTGAATACCAACTTTTTGGCTAATAAAAACAGTTACTTGGAGAACTATGACAAAATTATTTTCACTGGTATGATTGATCAATTTTTTAACTATAAATTTGGTAAACTAGAATATCGTTCCCTTAAATTTGAAACAAGAGAATTACCTATGGACAATTTTCAAGGCAATGCCGTAATTAATTATACCGATGTAGCTATACCTTATACTAGAATAATAGAACATAAACATTTTGAATTTGGACAGGGAAATAAGAATAAAACTATTATTACTTATGAATATCCAGATAGTTGGGACAGTAGCAAAGAGCCATATTACCCATTAAATGATAAAAGAAATAACAATCTATATAATAAATATCATGATTACGCAAAAAAGCAAAATAAAATAATATTTGGTGGAAGATTGGGACAATACAGATACTACAACATGGATCAAGCTATTAGTGCTGCACTAAAGTTAGTGAATAAAGAATTCTAAAAAGAATAGTCTTTAATTTTAAGTATGCATAAAGTCAGTAATATATAAATTTTAGAAAGAAGCAGATATAAAAAGGTTGATTGTCAATGTGATCTGGCACACGTGTAACATAAACACATGATCAAAGATGTGCTCTTCTAAATTAGGATGATTTCTGGTTCTAGATATTTTTAGGTAAACAATTAATTTATTTGCCACATGATACAGAATAATCGAATGGCCCCTTTTTCTAGTCGGCTTAAGCTTCTTTTGACGCTTTTTTGTCATCGGTAGTGGTCTTCTTTAAATTTTGGTAACAACCCACGTAACTTTCTATTTGATAAAGTTTCTGCCACGCATATATTTGCAACGAGTTAAGCTTAAAAACAGCGATCATCTTGCGTATTCCCATGTGATTTTCATAATAGAAGCATGTCACAATTGACTATAATTTAGGAACTTATGTTTGCTTAACATGCTTAACTTTTAGGGCGTCTAAGTCGTATTGGCGGACTAGTTCTGCCCAATCCCTGATAGCCGTTTAATTAATGCCATGTTCTTTGCTTAAGCTGGTTAAAGAGTTTTATTGTGTAGATATTTAAAAACAACTTCAATTTTCAAAGCAGTTGAATATTTAGTGATGAGAAAAGTGTTTCAAATAGCTAGATTAATGTCTACCTATATAAAGCACTTCAGGATTGACAAGGAACGTATAGTCTTTTAAATAATAAGACAGTTGTAACATATAAGGATTTAGAACACTTATATTCTAGTAAATGGAAGAGACACCAAAACTTAAATGATATGACAAACAAAGGCTTAATTGAAAGATCTGGACAAGGAACAAAATATATAACTCGCCTTGGGGTAAAAGTGTATAAAAGTAAGTTTATGACGAAATGGGTTGTAATATATTCTGAAAATTAAAAACGTTTGGTTTATTAAAAAATTGCACACATATTTATAAAAACGTTGCTAAATCAGCATCAAGAAATTAAATAATCATTTGGTGCTTGTTTGGCTTAATAAGAGGCACGAATATCTGCTAAGTAGCAAGATTGCTGCTTTTTAACATCATTTAAAGCAGAATATACAAACTAATATCATTACACCCGTTATTGCTCTTTTTGCAATATGAGATTATTATTAATTTAATTATATTAGTGGAAGCTGGCATAAAGAGTGCTGACATTTATTGTAGGAAACTATTTACCTGCAAATAACATTTTTCAGTTGTGTAATTTTGGCTTAAATTACCGATATTTGGTGAGTTGTTAAAAGTAATCATACCCAAATAGAATTAATTATGTTATCTCTAATTTTTAAATTCGAAAATTGCAGTTTTAAGTTGAACACCCTACTTGATCTGATAGATGCAATCTAATCTTCTCTCATATAATTCATCGGGGGTGTGGTAGGCTAAGATCTTGCGGGGCAGGTTATTGCACCATTGCTCAATGCCATAGATTTGCCTTAAGTCATAATCCTTGAGGTACTTGCCTTTGGGAATGAAGCGCCGAATTAGCCGGTTGTGCCGCTCAACCCCGCCCTTCTCACAAGAAGTATCAGGGTGCGCGTAGTAGACCAGCGTCTGCGTAGCTTCTTCTAATTGGGCTAAATCCGTAAACTCAGAACCATTATCCGTGGTAATGGTCTTAAAGACTTTGTTCCAGTGTTCATGGTATTGGCTGCGTAAAACTTGGATAATTACGCGGTCTTGCAAAGCAAGATGTTGGCCTTTTTGGTAGATATGGTAGAATTAAGGGAGTTCATTGGTAACTTCTTTCTAGAATTGATTGGGTTAATTACATTCTATCAGAGAAGTCCAATGGACTTTTTTTATTTTTTAATCAGGGCAAGTGTTCAACTTTATTTTACAATTTACCATTTTATTTTTTGTTAGCGCATATTATCTGAACATGGAAGGAGTTAAGCGCAGATGCCCGGACACCCCCAGGGTATCTGCGCATGGACCGATGTCAGGACAGAAGTTTTAGTTTCCTATAGGAAAAATAGGCAAACATAATATGAGCTTATGCTAAAATTAAAATTAAAGAATAACGCTGAATAGATAAGGCAAAGCTATGAAAATTAACGATATAATAATAAAAGGTATAAAAAATAGTGAAAAAATTGCTACACCGTCAGTTATTTATTTAAAAGATGCTATTAGATTTAATATAGATGAAGCGTTAAAACAATTATCGGAAGTAAAAACTAATGAGACAAAATTACTTTATTCTATAAAAGCTTGTTATAACTCAAAAGTAATTTCGCTTTTATCAAGATTTGTGGCCGGCTTTAGTGTTTCCTCTGTACAAGAATATAAAAAATAGCTCGGTTTAATAATAAAATTGTTTCGGCTACCGGATTTGACGGTGTTGATATTAGTATAAAAAAAGGTATGACGGTTTATTATTTGATTATAACTCGTATAAATTAAATAATGGTTCTACTAATTTTTTAAAAAATTTGAAGATTTTGCAATCAAATGGATTTATAGTTACAGATTCATTTGGTAGAACAAAAATACCAGGTTTGTTTGCTATAGGAAGTGTAACAATGCCAATATCTGGAGTCCCAGAAGCTATTTATTCTGCACAGATTACTGGATTCTATGTAGGACATCTCTTAGAAAAGACAACTATTGCTGATCCTAGTGGTAGAGTTCCTTTCCTTCCTAGAGAAAGGAACTGGTTAAATAGCTATCAACATAAAATAGAGCTTGATGAAGAATAACCATAAAAGGTAGATTAGTTATGACAATTGGTGAAGCCTTGAAAGAAATGCAGAAAGAGCTTGGACTAACCGGAAAAGAAATGGCTGCTGGCATTATTACAACTGGTACGTATTCACGTGTGATCCATGGTACTAGAAGAATAAGCAGTGATTTATTAATAAAATTACTACTAAAACACAATATAGACTTATCTTATTTCTTTGATAAAGTATCTGATACTTACATGCCTCCCTCCAATAGGTTAGAACAAAAATTATCCTCTCAATTTGGACTTGCATTTAATAATCATGATGTTGTAGCAGCAGTTACAACATTCGAGCAGATTAAAAAGGCTAATGTTAGTATTCATTTTAAAAAAAGAGTACAGATAGCTGTTGCTTTTTTGACAAAAACTACAGATGATTTAGATAATAAGTTTAAGAAATCCATTATAGATGATTTAAATAAAGAGAGTAACTGGATTTTTAATATTCAAGCTTTACTTTTGTTTGCTACATCATTTGAAATTTTACCAACTGAATTTGTTGAAAAAAAGATGGTCTTTTTCTTCAATAAAATATCACGATCTAAAAACATTTCAGAAATTATGAAAGAAAGATTTGCCATCGTTTGTGTTAACTATTTACATTGGAAGTATTCTCAAACAATAAGATTGAATGGAAAAATAGGGATAATTGGAGCTAATGTAGTGAATGCTATAAATTATCTTCAAAGCTTAGAGTCAACCACTCATTTGATCATTTATATAATATCAGCTAAATATTATTCGGCATTGTTTTCTGGTAATTTAAATCGTGCTAAGCAGATTAAAGAGAATCTGCTTGATATGGGGTGTACATTAGTTGTTAAAAATTGGCCACTGTGAAACTTTTGTTTATTTAAAAATATAAATTTATTATGGATTTATGGCCAACCGATTATGAGTATTATTAAAAATAAGAAAAGGATTATAATTAAAAAAGTGTATTATGTTACGTAAAAAATATGCAAACGTTTATAAGCTGCTAGTTGGCCGAGTTACGACCAACATCGCCGACAGCCTGTTCTACATGGCGGTGCTCTGGTACTTCAAGGAGACCGGGCACTCACCTTTCATGGTAGCGGTCCTGTTGACCGTTACTTCCGGGGTTGACATGGTCTCGTTCGGCCTGGGCCCTCTGATTGATCGCATCTCAATGAAGAAGCTGCTGAACTATTCCACCATCATCCAGGCCGCAATCAGCGCCGCGGTGGTGGGGGTGTTGCAGCTGGGTCAAGGCGGCATCGGGGCTGACGCTGTGGTCTTAATTCTTTACACGGCCTCCACGGTTCTTTCAACCATTATTTACCCGGCCGAAACCAAACTGCTGCCGCTGTTTGTCGCGGAAAAGGACATGCTCCACTTCAACGGCCTGTTCGAGGTGACCTACGGCGTTTTGGACTTAGTTCTGGACGGTTTTGCCACCTTTCTGATTGCGACAACGTCAATCAGCATGACCGTGGTCATCTCCGGCGTGGTTTTTGCGCTGGCCCTGCTGACCTACGGGCGCCTGCAGATTAACGCCCTGGCCAAGGACGTCTTGGAGAGCGAGGAGTACTTCACCGGCTCCTACTGGAAGGACCTACGCATCGGCTGGCAGACGCTGAAGGATGAAAAGAACATCCTGGAACTGATTCTGCCGCTGTGCGTCGTCAACTTCTTCTACGGCATTTTCGACGTGGGCCTGCCGTATTTTGGGCAGAACTACGTTCATGACTCGGCAATCGGCTACGGTGGCCTGCTGATGGCCTCGTCTCTGGGCGGCATCGCTGGTGCCTTCCTGGTGCAGCACTTCAAGCTGGGCAAGAAGAGCATGGAATTGTTCATCGCAATTTGCTTTGTGGGTGCTGGCGTCTTCCGCCTCCTGGTTCCGTTGACGGCGGGCCTGAGCGTCCTGCTCATCCTGCTGAACTCGGCCGTCTCCTCTTTGTGGCTCACCATGATGAACACGGACTTTGAGGCCCTGGTGCAGGTCAGCTTCTCGTCTGCGGTGCTGGGGCGCATAGAGACCATCAACGACAGCATCCTGTCCATCATGATCCCGCTCGGGACGATGGCGGGCGGACTGGTGGTTGACCGGCTGGGCTCGATCAGCACGCAGTACATTTACGGTGTTACGCTGCTGCTCGCGGCGGTCTACTACCTCGGCGTGGTCAGGCACAAGGCCAAGAAGTAAAAAGAATCCGCATGGCATTAACATGATTATTCATCAGATTCTGTTGCTATAGTTTGGCGATGTTTTGATTGAGCATTCAGACTAAAAATAGATATGCCCCTTGAAATTAAAGTAGTTTAATAATCTCTAGTTAAGGACTAACTTCCGATATTAAATCGGGGTTAGTCCTTTCAGCTTGCTTGTTCCAGTGAAGGAAAGTTCTTGAAGGTCTGTTCAAAGCCGTAGAACATATTCCACTTTAAGGTGCCAAAGAAAGCCTACCATCAGTCCGTTGCCTTTGCGCGGTATGGACTGATGGATGCCACGGCTTTTAGTCAAGTTTGAAATTGTAAGTATTCGTCTAGGTATCAATTAGTTGATGTGAATCAGTGTCAATTGTTTGAGCCACAGAACAGTGCTGTAGCCCTCCTCATGTAAGCTGAGTGCCTGTAATTTTTGTTCAACGGAAAATTGACCATAGTAAAACCCTTCAGATGGACTTAGGTCCAATTGAAGTGCAACTAAAAAGTTAGACATTTTATCTAAAAAATTCTTGAATTCAGGCCAGTCATAAAATTCAAACTCTATTTTACAATTTACCGAAAGAAAACAAAGGCAAAAGGATTATTTTTGTAACTCAGCGCTTGTCTGCGGTGAAATATGCAGATAAGATTCTCTTTTTACAAAATGGTAGAATTCTCGGCTTTGATACACACGAAAAATTAATCAGAAGTAATGCTGATTATCATAATATGTATAATTTGCAAAAGGATACTTATATCTAAATTTGGGTTGGTCTAAAAAGCGCTTTTTGCTACAATTAAACTATTTTAAGTAAGTAAAAAATACTTTTGGTAAGAAAAGTCGAAAATTTGAGCAGCAACAAACTTTTGCAAGTAAACTATTTTAAGTAAGTATTTGCTGTATACTCTAGCGCAATGGAAAGTGTGACAAGTTTGAATTCTATTAAAAAGTTTTTAGATTGGCTAACAAGTTTATTACTGATTATAGTTGTCGGACTGGTTTTGATCACACTTTTTTCCGCATATTATAGTTTTGGCACTATGATTTTTGGAGTCCATGAGGTGAGCGCAATAAAGGATTTTTGGTTCACAGAAATCATGTTAGGTACAGCTTATGTATCTATAGTTATAGTCATTACTATATATACAGCAATAACTCGTTTTTTAAAGAAAAGAAAAAATGATGCTTCTTGTTAAGTAGCATTGATTACAAATATAGCAAGTTGAAGGCAGGTAGTTCATTGAACTAACTGCCTTTTGTTATTCAAGAATTTGATATAGCTGTCCTTAGTAAATATCACTAGCAAGCATATCAAATGCATTATTGTGTATATAGGTAAATATTGCAAATTATATTTAAAATTATAAATATAAATATAGTTGTAATTACATTTACAGATGCTTCACAAATAGTGATAAGAGCGTTATTTGAGAAAAAGGAAAATCAGTTCATATAATACTGAACTGATTGATTAGATATTTAAATTAACCTTGAATTTTTGATAAGTATTCAAGTTGATTTTATAAACAACTAAACTCTAATTTAACCCTGATTTTGTGGATCCTTTGTACTGATCTAATGCGGATTTTAAATCTTTGTCTGTAATTTTGACGTTTTGGTCTTTCAAAACTTGGCTGATTACATTTCTCATCACAGTAGAATTTGCAGCCCATTTGGTATAAAGAATATTTGTTAGTTCTGCTCTATTGTTTTCAAAACTCCCTTTAGCTGGATGACTAATCATTTTTATTATCTCATAACCATTAGTAACTTTTACTGGAGTACTAGTATATTCACCATTTTTAAGCTTATATGCGGCATTTTTGAAAGTAGAATCCAAATTTTTATTTTCTTGATTAAAAGGTGCTAATTTTCCGCCATTAGTGCTGGTAGAACTATCTACAGAATATTTTTTTACTAAACTTGAAAAACTTTTATCATTGTCTAATTGATTGATAATTTCTTTAGCTGTTGATTGACTAGTTACTAAAATATGCTGCACAGTAATTTTCGGCTGATATGTTTTCCACTCTGCCTTTAATTGTTTACTTGTGGGTTTGATTTGAGACTGCAATGCAATTTCACTAAGTAGGTTAATTTGAATCATTCTCTTAAAAGATGACTTAGTATATAAATTTTGTGCTAAAAATTCATCAAATTGTGAGCCATAGCGCTCTTTATAATTATTGTATTCTTGAGTAACTTCTTTAGAATTCAACTTTCCGCCATATTGGGCTTTTAGAGCATCATAAATTAACAAATTAGCTAAAACATTTTTACTTGCAGGGGCTGACTTGAGTTCCTTATAAAACTCTTGTTGCGTAATTCTTTTATCTTTTCCATATTGAGCAACTTCTGCATTATTTGATTTTGAACAGCCTGTTAAACCTAGTAAGGAAATACCAGCTACAGTCGTTATTATACCTTTTAATAATTTTTCCATTTTATCTCCTCCAATGAAGATTTTTTTATCTAATTATTAAAGCAGATTGCAACTTCTAATTCAATTAGATTAAAAGCAGTAAGCAGGAACGCACCACAATAGCAGGCAAAGTCGTCATAAATTAAAAGAATAAATTAATTAAAATATTAAAAATAAATAACATTATTAATAAAAAGTTGGTTGATTTTTTAATTTACTACTCTATAATATTAAATTGATAATATTATTAATTAATGTTTGGGGGATTATTTATGAAAAAAAACAAGTATATGGGAGTGCTGGTTTGTGCCGCTGCACTATCTGTATTCTCTAACACTGAACAGCAAGTTAAAGCTAGTGTTGACAGTCAAACAAAAACTGTTGTAAAAAGCTCTAAAGCGGCAGAATCAGCTACAGCTGGCGTAACAAATAAAGCAATTGAAGCACAATTAGCTGCAAAGGGAGTTAATCTCAAGCATTTAACTTCAAACGAAAAGCAAAATGTATATGTTGATGTAATTGTTCAATTGTCTGCTGCACCTGCAGCTACAAATGGTTCAGTAAGCACAAATTCAAGTAGTGCAGAAATTGAGCGGGCTACAAAAAAAGTAATTGCAAAACAGGCTGCAGTTAAAACAAAGGTAAGGGCAATTACCCACCAAGCAATTGGCAAAAGCTATGGTTATGTAGTTAACGGTTTTGCTACTAAAGCAAAGGTTAAAGATATTCAAAAATTAAGAGCTATTCCAGGCGTTAAATCAGTTACTTTGGCAAAAGTCTACTATGCCAATGATTCTTCTGCTGACAATATGGCTAATGTTTCCGCAGTTTGGAATAATTATAAATACAAAGGCGAAGGCACTGTAGTTTCTATCATCGATACAGGTATTGATCCTAATCATAAAGATTTACGTTTGAGTGATGAATCTAAAGCGAAATTAACTAGAGCAAAGGTTAATGCTTTCACTAAAGAAGCTGGTTATGGTCGCTACTTTACTGAAAAGGTCCCATATGGCCATAACTATTCAGATAACAATGACAATATTACTGATAATAATTCTAGCGAACAACATGGTATGCACGTTTCAGGTATCGTAGCTGCCAATGGTACTTCAGATTCTGTTAATTCAGTTGTAGGTGTTGCCCCAGAAGCCCAATTATTAGCAATGAAGGCCTTCTCTAATTCAGCTAGTTCTGCTTCTACTGATTCTACTAGCATTATTGGAGCAATTGATGATTCAGCTAAACTTGGTGCTGATGTTTTAAACATGTCTCTAGGTTCTATTTCTGGTCAGCAAACCGATGATGATCCAGAAGTTGCAGCTGTTGACCGTGCTACTAAGACAGGTACTGCTGCTGTAATTTCTGCTGGTAACTCCGGAACCTCAAACTCAAAGGCTGATGGAGACAACAAGGCATATTATGGCAATCCAGACATGGAAACTATAGGCAGTCCGGGTACTGCCAGAACTGCTACAACGGTTGCATCAACGGAGAATAGTAAAGTTACTACTGATGGTATAACTTTTACTTCAGCTGATGGTAAAACTGTAGTAGCTGGTCCAGAAACTACACAACTTTCAGCAGGTACTGACCGTTCATTCTTTAATGACAAGCAATTCTATGTTGTTAAAGATAAAAATGGACAATTAGGTGCAGGTTCTGCAAATCAATATACATCTGATGTTAAGGGTAAAATTGCCATCGTTAAGCGTGGGACCCTTGCTTTTACAGATAAACAAAAGTTTGCACAAGAAGCTGGGGCTGCGGGTTTAGTCATTGTTAATAATCAAGCTGGTGCATTAAATAACATGCAACTTAATGCTGGTTTCCCTACTGTTGGATTATCAGAGGATGCAGGAAACAAGTTAGTAGAATATGTTGCAAAAAATCCTGATGAAGCATTAAAGGTAAGCATTGCTGTCCAGCCATTAGATAATTCAGCCCTTAAGACAGATTTAATGTCCAGCTTTACTTCATATGGTCCTGTTTCTAATTTGGCCTTTAAGCCAGATATCTCAGCTCCAGGTGGAAATATTTGGTCAACCCAAAATAATAATGGCTATACTAACATGTCAGGTACTTCTATGGCTTCTCCATTTATTGCTGGTACGCAAGCACTTGCTAGTCAAGCAATGAATGATAAAAAGGGTTCTTTCTATGAAACTTATCAAAAGATGACTCCGAATGAAAGAACAGCATTTATCAAAACTTTGGAAATGAATACTGCAAGTATTCATACTGATATTAGTCATGATAATGTAATCGTTTCACCTCGTAGACAAGGTGCTGGATTTATCAATGCACAAGCTACTATTCAGGCATTAGTTAAAAATCCTTCAACCGTTGTTGGTACCAATGGCTATCCAGGTGTTGAGCTTAAGAGCTTCACAGATAGAACTCTCAAATTCCAAGTTAAGTTTACCAATAGAACCAATAAGGATTTAACTTATAAGTTAACCGATAATGGTAAAGAATCAGATGTTTATACTTCTGCTACTGATAGTGGTTCGGTTTTGTATGACAAGCAAATTGATGGTGCTTCAGTTCAAGCTGATGGTGAAGTAGTTGTAGCTGCAAATTCAACTAAGGAACTTACTATTACATTAACATTACCTGCTGATTTTAAAGAAAATCAGTATGTTGAAGGATTTTTGACCTTTAATGGATCAGATAATTCACAATTGCGTCTACCATACATGGGATTCTTTGGCGACTGGGCAAGTTCAGATCAGCCAATCTTTGCTGGCTTAAATGATCCAGATGTATTCCAACCATACAATTATATCTTGGGAACTTTTGTAACCGTTGGTAATGATTATGATAGTGCTAACCCGGGCTTAGGCATCGATGATAACGGTAATGTTGCATTTGATTCTTCAAAATTCGCAATTTCTACGGCGGATAATGCTCAATTCCAATGGTTTAAACCAGTTTATTACTTATACAGAAATGCTAATAACGTTAAGGCCCAAATTTTGGATAAAGATGGTAAAGTAATTAATACTTTAGCTTCGTTAAGTAATGCTGCTAAGTCATACTATTACGCACCAGCTCAAACATACAATTACTTTAATGAAGCTCCTGAATGGGACGGTACATACTTTGACCAACAAGCTAATAAGACAGTTAAAGTACCTGATGGAACATACACTTACAGAATCTCTGCTACTGTTGATGGCACAAATACAGAGCAGCATTACGATATGCCCGTTAAGGTAGACAGTGTTAAACCGGTATTAAAGAACCTCAAGCTAGAATCAAGTACAGAAAAGGATGACAATGGCCAAGAAAAGACTCGCTACTACTTGTCTGCCGAAGCTAAGGATGATCTTAGCGGCTTGAGTGGTGACGCAAATGTTTCGGTAAACGGTGTCATCAGTCAATTAACATATGATCCAACTGCTAAGGCAGACAAGGATGGCTTCCAAAGGGTTGAAATCGTCTTATCTCCTGAACAGGTGAAAACTTTACAAGCAGGTACTAATAACTTTGCTGTAGCTCTATTTGATAATGCTTCAAATGCAGTAACTGCTTCAGGTGAAAGCAATAAGCCAGGTGAAACTAGCTTTGGCCTGGTTCTTAGAGATGGCGGTTTACCAGATAAGATTTCCTCAACAACTAACAACTACTACTCTGCCACTGGATCCTTTATCTTTTTAGGCACTTATCCAAGCAAGGTATATGGTACTTATACTGATAAGAATGGTCAGACTCACGACTTAGATATCGAAAGTGATGGCGACAAGACATTTGCTGCTGAACTTCCACTTACTAAGGATGATTACAAGACAACGGTCACTCTCTATGCTGATGCTGATCATAAGACCGTCATTAAAGAAAAAGAAATTACAGTTAGTCTTGTCCCGGCTAAGGTTGAAAGCTTAACCGTTGATAAGAATGATACCTATGATGCAAGCAAGAATTCATCAGCTGAATTGGCACAAACCTCTGAAGCTACTGTTAAGCTTTCAGGTAAGGTAAGCGATGATACTAAGTCATTAGTAATTAAGCAAGATGGCGAAAGCGACGTGGCGGTTGAGCTGAATGCTGATCATACCTTCTCTATTGAACTACCAGTAAACTTTGGTGAAAATGACTTTAATATTGTGGCAACTGATGAAGACGGTAATTCATCCAGCGTTGAACAAAAGGTTAAGTCTAGTGATCGTGGTGAAACAACTGTAAGAAGCAGTGATGTTATATTCGATGACGGCATTCAATGGGGTACTAACAGCGTTAGCGCTGATACCAAAAACTATGACCCTAAAACTGGCGAGTTGACTATTACGGGTAAGGTAAAGAGACCAACTACTACTTTGCAAATCGATGGTAAGAACGTCAAGATCAATTCTGATCAAACATTTGAAGTAACACTAAATGTTGGTACTCACGGTGCTAAGATTGTATCTACTTTGATTGGTGACTCAACTGTTAGAGAAACTACTCAAGAGAGATTAAGCTTCTATGTAGATGCAGAATCACCTGCTTTAACCCTAGATAATGATGGTCCTGTTTACACTAACAAGGATAAATATACAATTTCTGGTACTGTGGCTGATGATTACAAGTTCTATGACCTATCAATCAATGATAATAACATTGAATCTGCCTGGGGTGATGTAGATTACAACAGCAAGGAAGGTGTCAAGAAGGACTTTAAGTATGAAGTTGAATTGAAGAAGGGTAAGAATACTTTTAATGTTAAAGTAACTGATTCTCAAGGCAATGAAACTACTCAAGCTTTAGTTGTTTACTATGAACCGGAAAAGGTCTTAAATGAGCCTGATACAAAGCAAACTGTGGCAAAGGACGGTGAGTCTGCTCTCCTTGAAGCTACTACCAAGGAACTTGATGCAAAGGTAGTCTACAGTGTTGATGCTGGCAAGACATTCAAGGATATGCCAGCTGATGGACTCAAAGTCACTGAAAATGGAACCGTTGAATTCAAGGCAGTTGATAAATATGGCAATGAATCTGATGTTAAATCTGTAGAGGTCAAGGATCTTGATAAGAAAACCGAACCTAATGCAGATGACAAGAATTTATCCGATGCTAAGGAAAAACTTCAAGAAAGTGTTGATGCTGGCGAAAAGAAAGACTTGAGTGGATACACTGATGAGTCTAAGGAGACTTATGAAGAAGCTTTAAACAAGGCGAAAGAAGTCTTAGCGGACAAAGACGCTACATTAGAAAATGTTCAGGCTGCAACTGATGCATTAGCTAAAGCAGAAAAGGCATTGACTAATAAAGAAAAAGATACTTCAGATAATAATCTGCCAAAAGCAAAGAAGGAACTTCAAGCTAAGGTTGACGCTGGTTCTAAGAAGAACTTGAACAAATACACTGATGAAACCAAGAAGGCTTATATAAATGCATTAGACAAGGCCAAGGAAGTTTTAGCAGATAAGAATGCTACATTAAAAGATGTCCAAACTGCTAGCGCTGCTTTGGATAAAGCAGAAAAAGATTTAACTGTTAAGCGTACTGAATCATTTATCCCATGGGTTAATCCATCAACTAATACCACTCCAATCGCTAATAACTCTAGTTCACAAGCAAATGCAAATACAACTGCGTCAGATAAGAGCAAGACTAATGTGGAGAATAAGGATGTCAAAGAAGAGGGTAAATCAACTAAGGTAATGTTTAAGTCTATTCTTTACACTAATGACCTTAAGAAGACTTCTAAGATTGCCAAGGCATATAGCTTCCTTAACCTTGTAGTTGAAAATGATAAGCTAAAGGTTTATACATTTAATGGTCAGCATTTCTACAAGCTAGTAGATGAGAATGAATATGTTCGTGTAAGAAATGTTACTGGTACCAAGGCTAAGTTGAAGAGAAACTCTTACGTTTACAAGTCTAATGGTAAGAAGGCATCACGTAAGCTTCTCAAGAAGGGTACAACTGTGACTGTCTACGGTGATCAATATAAGGCTTTAAAGAAATACAAGAAGACAGCTTATAGAGTTGGCCAAGGTAAATACATCAAGAGCGTAAACTTCTATAAAGTTCATCTTGTAAAATAGTTGATTCATAACTAGTCTTGTCATGTAAAACTTATCTAAGAAAAATAGTTTCTAGATTTTAAAAGACGATCAAATTCAGCTCTTTGCTAAATACTGATGATAAAGAGTAAATGAAAAGAACCAAGTAGCTAATAAACTGCTTGGCTCTTTTTTCTTTTACCTTGTTCTGCCAATCTGTATAGAACTACAAAGTATAATATTTGCTAGTTGCTACTGATTAGTAGTAGATGCTACAATAATGTAGAAATGATATTTGGAGGTTTGTAATGGAAGTTGCTGAGGCATTAGCGAGGCTAAAATTCTTGGTGAAGCATGATCATTTTCAAATGGTTCGAAGAAAAGAAAAAATGGCAATGCCAGTTTCAGTAACTTTGGCGAAAGAAATAGTTAAGCAGTTGTCAATCAGTGATTTTGTCAAACATGAACCGAATAGAAGTAATCCATTACAATTTGTCTGGGTATTTAAAACAAGCGATGGCCAAACTTACTACATTAAATTCGTATTTACTGAAGACAATCAAAAAGTAGTATTTATTAGTTTCCATCTTGATTATTAAAGGAGGGGTTTATATGGCTTACCAAAAGGATTTCACTACTATTTATACTATTGCTGGACATAAGTATACAGTGACAGCACCAGCTCTTTTTGACAGTAAAACCAATGAACTGATTCCAGATAAGGCATTAGATGATCAAGCTGCTGAAATTGCCCGTCAAAAATATCGTGACGAAATGGGTCTATTGTCACCAAAAGAAATAAAACAATATCGAGCTAAAGTTGGTTTAACACAACGTAATTTAGCAGAATTAACCGGATTGAGTCCAAATACGATTGCTCTTTACGAAGCGGGTGCATTTCCAACAAAGGCTAATAATAGGTTGTTAAAAGCTCTCATAAAGAGCGATAATGTACTTGAACAATATATTTCTGATGAGAAGAATAAATATTCTGATGAATTGATAGCAAAGGTTAATTCTTATTTGAACCATAGTGATAGTGTTGTGGAATCACAACCTGAGCAACCTAGATTCACTGCTGTGCAGTTAGCCAATTGGTTTCGAGTTGAGAATTACTTTGAGCGGGATAATGATTTGAACATTGATCCATTAACGCAAATGAAAGTCAATAAGCTTCTTTATTTTGCATATGGTAGATTTTTAGTCAAAACTAGAAGTAGACTGTTTTCTTCTTCTATTATTCATTTGCAATACGGTCCAGCAATAACTGAAGTACATAATAAGTTTAATGGTCAGCGTGTTTTAGATATTGATAAACCAGACAAAGAGGCTATAGATGACTATAACCTGGTTTCTAAAGATGGTGAGATTGCAAATTTACTAGATAAGGTTAATAAGGATTACATTAATTACAATGCTGCTCGATTAAGTAAGCAGACTCATCGGCCCGGATCACCATGGGATTTAACTCCTGATAGAGAAATAATTAAAGATCAGTTGATTTTTGATTCGTTTAATCGAGGAATAGAAGAATAGTTTGAGAAAGAATAAATAATAAGTGTCCTAATGTGGGGCTCGATACATATATTGAGTTGTAGGGTCAGTCTTTTGCTTAACCTATAACAGAGCTAACCGCCTTAAAGCAGCTGCTTGAAATTTAGAAAAGAAGTCTTGTTTACAAGGCTTCTTTTTCTTTATATCTAGGCAATAACATGAATAAATTATTCTTGTGCAAGAAATTATTGTAAAGAGCCTAGGTAACATAAAAAACAGTTTTTCTTGAAAAGTTGTTAACCTCGGTGGCTACAACCGCGGGCAGGGGAAATAACGTAACCTTGCTATATTGGTTAAAATTTATAAGCAATTGCTAAATCAGCCTTTAAGTTTTTATTCTTTGTAACAGCTTCGTTCAATGTGCATTATAGTAAGTTGCTTTGGCAGAGCTAATTAGTTTGCTTTTGCTTATTTTGAGTATTTCTGAAGAATATTATCCACTCATAAATACATGCAATAACCGCTATTAGATAATCATACCAATGAAAAGCTTTTGCAAAGCCTACTAGAGAGAGAACAAACACGGCAATCAACGCTAAACTAAAAAATATAGGTTTAGCAATCACCATATTATATTTAATAAGCCAAGTATCAATTGGCAGAAGCTCTAAAGCTAAAATAATTATTATTACTAAAGTAGTATTCATGTTATAGTCACACCTTTTAAATTATTTTAAAGATAAATAAATACGATTGTTCGTGCAGTCCAGTAAGCGACTGTCTTGTCAAAATGGAGATAATGAATTAGTGCATACCGTAACCGTCTTCAGCTTTACCTTCATAATCAGTTAGAAAGTTTACAAAAGCTTTTAGTGATTTAGCTTTTAAATTGTTTCTAACTTTAAACCACGCGTCAGGTTATTGTTTTGTTCAGTAATTTTGTCTTGTAAGAGAGTATTCTGTTGCTCCTCATTAAGTCCAGCACCATTAACAATTTGATCAAACTCATCTTGTTGATCTTTAGTTAATGAACCATACAATGCCGCATATAAACTGTCGTTTTGATTTTCATTGGAAGTACTTACGGAGTTATCCGTAGCAGCAAATGTATTTACTACAGTTCTTGCCATAGTCGTTCCTATAAAACTTGCTGCTGCAAGAGAAATTCCCAATTTTTTAATGGTACTTTTCATAATAGTACGCCTTTCATAATATTTTTCGTTAATATCGACATTGATACTAAAATCATAGTTCAGTATAAAAGATTGTCAACAAATAATATTAAAAATAGTTATGTATATATAAACATATAGTTCTTTAAATATCCAGTTAATTTGTGCTTGATAATATAAAATTATCAAATTTTTCAAAGATTAATAACTAAAAGACAAAATAAAAATGACTCTTACAAGTCATTTGAAATATTGATTGCTTATTTTAAAAATACAGTGGAAATCATCATTATAGTAGGTGCAATTATTGTCAAAATAATTTTGAATACGTTACTTTTAAACGTTAAGCTCTCTATTGTTAGCGAATAATTATAAACCAATCAGAGGCGATTTTAACATGTCTGGAGATCTTATGCCTAATTATTTCAAGATTTTTGGCCACCAGTGTTCATTTTTTTAACTGGCTCTTTTATTTCATTATGTTAAGTTGCTTTGATATATATGGAATTATTTTACTTTGGCATAAATTAAGGACAGGTAAATGTAACAAATTTGTTTCTAGTTAAGCTTCATTAATAGCTGCATTTTTATTAGTAGAATAGGCTACCCCAACTGTTGTTGCTAAAATAATTAAACAAGTTATACATAATAGCGTTAATGCGATAGTAATGCCGAAAGAAGCAGTAATTGTAGTAAAAATAGTTGTCATAACTGGCGCAGTCACTATTAAAATCGTGTTAAGCATTCCCATAGTTGATGACAAAATGTTTTGGTCGACTGCTTCAACAAGCCACTGTGTTAATTTAGGGCTAGCCGTACCAATAAATATTGCAAGGCTTGCCATGACAGGCAGACAAATGAAAATATTTTTAATAAGCATTGTACCAATAACTGCGATACTTAAAGCTGTTGAAATAATTGCGATAGTGAATAATGACATGTTCTTGAATAATTTTGTGCCTACAATGCTACCAAGTGCCATACCAGCAGTCATTACAGCTCCTATTAGGGCAATCGTAAAACTGTATGTTCCAATGACCATAGAAGACTTATTACCAGCGATTACGATTGAAATTAAAGGTTCAATTGTTCCTAAAACTCCATTTAATAAAGCAATTACTAGAACGACTGATAACAATCCCCTTGCTTTTTTTACTTGTTTGAATGATAAAGCAATTGTTTTAAAGAATCCTTCTTCATTAACTGAAGTAGTTTCTTCTTGGGGACGAGTCTTATAATAATTACGGCCGACGCTGGCAAAAAGGGCACCTGCCGCTAGAAATGTTAAGGCATTGAAGATTGCTAAGCTGGAATAAGACATGAAAAGTAATAAACCAGAACCAATGAATTGTGCAATCATATTGATAATACCGTTGATCCCACTAACAAATCCTTCAGCTTCAGCAACTTCATCATTTCCGACAATGTTAACAATTAGAGGCGTTTGAAGGCCACCAGAGTATGAGCCAGCAATATCCGATACTAAGTTAATGCCAATAACAGTTAAAACTAGGTTCCAGCCAGCAAATCCACTAGCGAAAAGTAATCCGACGATTAGATAGAGTCCAAAGCGTATAGCAGCTAACCAAACCATTAGCTTGAATTTGTTTTTTGTACGATCAGCTAAATATCCACTAAAAACTTGAAAAATTTGAGGTACTGATTCTGAAATTGAAATCAATGAAATAGCCAAGGCGTAATTTCTTAATTTACTTGCATAAGTAATAAGTGCTAAGTAAAACAAAATATTGCCTGCACCAGATAAAAAACTGGCGATTGTAAATTTTCTATAATCCTTGTTCTTTATAAAAATGTCCATAATTTTATAACTCCTAAATTAAATATTTTATATATTAAGTTATAACGTGGTTATAATAAGGAATATCAAAAATGTCGTATTTGAATGTTAAACACCAAATTCGAAAGAAATTAAGGAGGGTCAATGATGACAATAGGACAATTGTTAAAGCAATATCGAATTGAGAGTTTGAAAACTCAAAAAGAATGGGCTGGTAATACGATTAGTACATCATATTATTCAAAAGTTGAAAAAGATCAGCATAGAATTACAGCTGAGGATTTGATTGCATTACTGCGTGCTAATAACATTAAATTGTGGGAATTTTTTAGCAAGCTTAGTCAAGAAGATAAAGTAAAATATGATGAAAATAGAGATATTGGCGAGGCGATTAATGAAGCGTTTTATCATAATGATAAGGATCAGCTTAAGGATATTAAAAATGTCATTGCAAATAGCGAAATAGCTGATAAAGAAGATCAGTTGCTATTTATAGATGCACTAATAGCTTTAGTTGGTAATCACGTAGAAGATCTTGATGAAAAAGAACGAATTAAGTTGAAAGAAAAGATTTTTAATATTTCTAATTTTGACGAAAATAAATTAGATTTGTATTGTAACTTGATGCCATTTTATGATCTCGATAGCAACCTGTTAATAAGTCGGCGAGTGATCACACAGTTTCGCCATTCTGGAAGTTCGAATGTTCAAGAAACAATATTAGGAATAGCGATAAACATGTTAATTATGTGTATTGAGAAAAGTAGATATGAAGAAACAAAATTCTTTATTCAGGCAGCTGATCAAATTAGTACTAAACCGAACTTATTTTTTTATAAAAACTGCATTTTTATACTTAAAAATATAGTGAATTATCACTATGAAAGAAAGGCTGAGTATTTAAATAAAGCTCGAATGGCAATTGATCACATTAGTTCGTTAGGCATGCCGGAGTATAGTAAAGATATGAAAGACATTCTTGATAAATATGGGAAAAATTAAAAAAAGTCGTATTTGATATTTAAAATTCAAATACGACTTTTTTATTATCTTCTGTTAAATCGAAAATATACTTAAGCTACAAAGTTTAAAACAGAGGAGATGAAGTACATCAACTTTTGGTTGGGTCGTTATCATTCACAGCTAAGTAACAAGGATGAAAAAAAACGACGAAAAATCAAACATCAGGTAATTACAAATGGAGTACTGATAGAATTTAAAATCATCACTTTATAAAGTAATATAATTAAAAAACGTTAGAAAGGAGAAATCGATATATCGATATAACGAAATTATTTAGAACTAGCCCACTATGGTTTTTTCAAATATAACTTTATTTAGAAAAGAACTAATTTCCTGTAAAAAATCACACGAAAGTAAATAATTGTGTGATAACCAATAGTATTAAAAACATTGCCATGCACGGCAATGTTTTATTTGTTATGTGCCAAAAAGAATATAAAATCAAGATAAGAAAGAGTACTAGTCAGATAGTGATGTGAATCCCAAAATTAGGACACTTTATATTAGCTATTAACTGAGGACTAACTGCCGATATTCAAGCGGAGTTAGTCCTTTATTGTAATTTTATGATGTTTTATGATGTAGAAAGTAATGTGATAATTTCTAGAGGGATAATTAAACAATTTCAAGGATCAAATGATGTGAAAATTTTAGAAATGCTTTTAACTGTTATTGGTAATTTGTTAATCCAGTGCATTGAAGAAAAAAAGTATGATGAAACCAAATTCCTAGTCAGAGCAGCAAATCAAATATCAACCAAACCAGAATTGTTCTTCTATAAAAATGTCATAGTATTACTTGAAAACATGATTATGTACCAATATGACGCTAAGGATAAATATTTACAGATTTGTCATAAGGCAATTGAAAATTTTTCTTTATTAGGGATGCCTGAATATGGCAAGGAAATAACTAGATTTTTTGAAAAGCAAAAATAAAAATATCGTATTTAATTTTAAATTTGATGTAAGCCCCAAAAGTTAAACAGCTTTTGGGGCTTTTTTATGATTAATTAGCTAAACAAAAACTCTTACTATGGTATATGTCAGTGGAAACAATTTATTCGAAATAGTAAGAATTAGTCATTAGCTAACAGCTATAAACTACCTAATTTTAGGGTTCACATCATCAGTACTCAAGTATTTTTTAGTAACATTGCCATTTTTTGCATAATTTTCATTATAATTAAAGTGGTGCGAGAAGTTAGTATAATTCAGAAATAGTAATGGCAAGCTTGAAGCAGAAATTAAGTATTAAATTCTACGCTGGAATAATTATTATTGGCTTGATTTTACGGGTATTGGTATCCTTTCTTTAAAGCCTACGACAAGCAGCTTTATGAAAAAGAGCAAAGTGTTTCTCAAAATTAAATTTAGAAATGAGGTATAAAAATGAGTTTTAAGAAAGATTTTTTATGGGGTGGCGCGACTGCCGCTAACCAATATGAAGGAGCCTTTGATGTTGACGGTAAAGGACTTAGTGCTGCAGATGTGATCACACAGGGTTCCTATGAAAATCCTAGAAAAATAACATGGAAAAACCCTAAAACTGGGGAAACAGGTTATGTGCCTTTAAGCATGGATATTGATAAGATGAACTTTCCTGAGAATGCTGTGCCAGCTGTTCTTGATGGGTATTACTATCCTAGTCATAAATCAACGGATTTTTATCATCATTATCGAGAAGATATCAAGTTAATGGCTGAGATGGGTTTTAAATGCTTTAGAATGTCTATCAACTGGACCAGAATTTTTCCTAATGGCGATGATGAAGAGCCTAATGAAAAGGGATTAAAATTCTATCAATCTGTTTTTGAGGAACTGCAAAAGTACCATATTGAGCCGCTAGTAACTTTGTCACACTATGAAATGCCACTAAATTTAACGATTAAATATGGTGGTTGGAATAATAGAAAATTAATATACCTGTTTACTAGATATGCTGAAACGGTAATGAAGCGTTATAAAGGTCTAGTTAAATACTGGCTGACATTTAATGAAATAAACGCCTTAAATTTTTCAGGTTATATGGCAGGTGGAATTTTAAATCCCACTTCTCAAGATATTGCTCAGGCTGCTCATAACCAGTTTGTAGCAAGCGCCTTAACTGTAAAGGCTGGTCATGAAATAGATCCTTATAATAAAGTTGGTCAAATGCTCGCATTTACAGCAGAGTATCCGTATACTTGTGATCCTGCAGACCAGATAAAAGTTATGAATGATATGCACAGCTTTTTGTTTTATTCTGACGTGCAAACTGGTGGCAGGTACCCAGAATATAAGATTGCAGAATATAAGAGAAATGGTATAAAGCTTGATGATTGTCCAGAAGACTACGATTTACTGAAAGAATATTCAGCCGACTTTTTAAGCTTTTCCTGCTATTCTTCATCTACAACTACAGTTCATAAGGATCAAGCTGCTACAGCTGGTGGCAATTTCGCAGCAGGTGTTAAAAATCCCTACTTAAAGAGTAGTGAGTGGGGCTGGCAAACTGACCCTTACGTATTGCGCTATGCTCTTAATGTATTGTGGGACCGTTATCATAAACCGCTTTGGATTGTTGAAAACGGCTTGGGAGCGCGTGATCAAGTCACTGAAGATGGCAAGATTCATGATCCGTATCGCATTGAATACTTACAAAGTAATATTAAATCTATGAAAGAAGCCGTTGATATAGATGGAATTGACCTTATGGGTTATGAAATGTGGGGCTGTATTGACTTAGTTTCTGCTGGCACGGGTGAGATGTCTAAAAGATATGGTTTCGTTTATGTAGACCGGGATGATCAAGGAAACGGTAGTTTGAAGCGTATACCAAAGGATTCTTTTAACTGGTATAAAAAGGTCATCGCTTCTAACGGTGAAGATTTATCTAATTAGCCGGATCCTTGTAAGAAAGCAATTAATTCAGTAAATTTTAGGCTAAAAATTGGTTTCAGCTACATTAAAAAGCTCTATTTTTAAAAAAGTAGGGCTTTTTTGTGTGCAATTTTACACGTGCTCCGAATTTTTATACTTTTTAATAAAAAACTTAAAATTTCGAATACGACATTTTTTTAGTGGTCTTGCTTTGTTAATGTAACATTATGATAATAAAAAAATTAAAACAAGGAGAAAAAAATGACTAAATTTAATATTCGTGGTGGCTTTGGCGATACTACTAAGCCAGATGTAAATACTCGTGAACAAGATAACCTTTACTTGGCTGTAAATTCAAAATGGCTAAAGGACAATCCTGTCCCTGCAGGTGAGCCGTGGATTAGTAGTTTTGATATAGCAGATAAACAAACGCGTAAACACCTTTTAAAAGATTTTTCTGCTTTTGTTGCTGGTAAAAAACCAGTTCCCCAAGTTAAGAATCTTAACAAAGCAGTTGAATTTTACCGGGTAGCTGAAGACGAAGAAAAAAGAGCTGCTGACGGTGCTGCTCCAATTAAGGAAGACTTGACTTTTTTAACCAGTCTCAATAATTTAGCTGATGTCAATAAGAACTTAACGAATTTGTTGCTAGCCGACAACTTGCCCTTCAAATTTGAAGTGGAACCAGATTTTAAGGATGCACAACTAAATATTGTCACTTTTTACCGGCAAAATTTGATTTTGGCCGATACCAGTTATTATGGTAATGAAAAAACTGCCGACTTGCTTGATGTTTGGCAAAAGCAAACCATTAATTTGCTGGTAATGAGTGGTATTAAGCAGGCTGAAGCTGAACAATACGCCACAGGAGCAGTTAAATTGGATCAGCGTTTGGCGCAGGTTTATCAATCAGCAGAGTATAATTCTAAAATTGAAAATATGTATCATCCAATGGGTCTGACAGAATTTGCAAACCAGAGTAAAAATATTCATTTAGCTGATTTGATGAAAGAAAATGGACTTGAAACTGCTAAGAAAGTTAATGTTACTGAGCCAGGCTATTTAGCTAAATTTGATGAATTGTTTAATGAAGAGCATTTTGCTGAACTAAAGGGTTGGCTAATCGGGTATTTTATTAATCAAGCAGCTGGATATTTATCACGTAAATTTAGAAAGGCAATACTGCCACTAAGAAAAGCAATGTACGGCATAGATTCTTTAGTTACAGACGAGCGCTTTGCTTATGATGAGACGGTCAGATTATTTGGCGATGTCATTGGTCAATATTATGGTGAAAAATACTTGGGTGCTGAAGCCAAAGCTGATGCTACTAAAATTGTTAAGAATATGATTGCGGTTTACCAAGATCATTTAAAAAAGAATACTTGGCTGTCAGATACCACTAAGAAAAAGGCATTAAAGAAGCTAGATACTTTAGTCTTAAAAATTGGCTATCCAGAGCATGTTCAAGGGTTTTATGACAAATTCAAAGTAACACCGGCTTTAGAGGGTGGCAGCTTATATAGTAATGTTAAAGCAAATAGCCAGATTAAGCTTAAGGATAACTTTGCAGATATTAACAGACCCGTTGACCGCACACTTTGGATAATGTCGGCGGTAGAACCAAATGCTTGTTATAATCCGCCAAGTAATGACATTACCTTCCCAGCACTTTTACTGCAAAAGCCTTTTTATGACCTACAGCAAGATCGTGCAGCTAATTACGGTGGTTTTGGTGCAGTTGTAGGTCATGAAATTTCGCATGCGTTTGACAACAACGGTGCTCAATTTGATGAATTAGGTAATATGAAAAACTGGTGGACTGATGAAGACTATGCCGAGTTTAATAAAAGGGTCGAAGCTGAAATTAAACTATTTGACGGTGTTGAGGTCGGTACGAGCAAAATCAACGGTAAATTAACAGTTTCAGAAAATATTGGTGATCAGGGTGGCTTGACAGTAGCTGTTGCAGCTAATAAGCAAGAAGGTGGAGACGCCAAAATTTTGTTTGAAAACTATGCGCGAATTTGGGCAACAAACGCTAAGCCTGAATTTTGGCAATTAGTCGCCGCATCTGATGTTCATGCACTTTCTCAGGCTCGAGCAAATGTGCAGGTACAATGTCAAGATGAGTTTTATCAAGCTTTCAATGTTAAAGAAGGAGACGGTATGTGGCTTGATCCGGATAAACGAGTACAAGTCTGGTAAAATTTGATACTATAAATTAAGTATTTTTTAAGAAAATCAGCTCCTGCTTTGTGCTAAAACAGATATAAGTCCAGCACGTGATGCTAGAAGAATAGTAAAAATAATTTTTTAGGCAGGAGAAAATAATAATGAAAAATATTCAAAGACTAACTACTATATTGGCAATTGTTTTGTGGCTTGTTGTGATTGGCATTGTTGCAGTTGCTATCTCTAACAATCAGTTGTGGAGTATGGCTCCGGTTATTGCATATAACCGACCGCAGAATGCTCTTGGTTGGTTAATTGTAGCTGCTAGTGCGGCAACAGCGGTCAGTGTAATTTTAAAACTGACAAGGGATAAGTAAGATAAAAAGGGAATATTGTGCCATTAAAATTGCCCTAAATAAATATGCGACCGGAAAAGGAAAGGCTGCTGGTTTTATTTTTGAACCAGCTCATAGAAACCTAGCGCACAAAAAAGTATTTTTCTCAGAATAAATGTTCACAAGTTATTTCTTTGGAATATTTCATTATATTAAACGGAAACAACCCTTAAGAAGTTGCCGCTGCAATAAGCAAAAGAAAATAAATAAGACAAAACACCTGACAAGATTTGAATATTGTCAGGTGTTTTTGATGGGAGAGTAATACTAAAGTATAATTATCATTAAGTTAATAATAATTATGATGGCTCAATTTAAAACTTTTTAGATAATGATCAAATAAGAGAAAAATACTTGTGAACCAAAGGAGGCTAAAAATGAGTAAGATAAAGATTTTGGTAACTGGAATTGTCCCAGATGCAGGTCTAACGGAGTTAAAAAAGAATTTCACAGTAACTTGTAAACCAGAAACAGTTGGTAGAGCGTGGGTTTTAGCGCATTTAGCTGAATACGATGGGTTGATACTTACTGGAATGAAAGGCGATCGGGAACTGATTGATGCCGGCACTAATTTAAAAATCATTACCGCTAATGGCGTTGGCTTTGATCACATTGATATTGATTATGCAAAGCAAAAAGGAATTGTTGTGGCCAATTGTCCTAAAAGTGTCCTCATTCCCACTGCTGAAATGACATTTGCCTTAATGTTAGCAACTGTAAGACGCCTGCACTTTTATGACAAAACAATTCGTCAAGGAAAATGGGTTAATGTTTCTCAGCCGGAAAATATGGGAACAGGGCTCCAGGGGAAGACGCTAGGCATTTACGGTATGGGGCGCATTGGTTCTCAGGTAGCAAAGTATGCCCAAGTTTTTGGCATGAAAGTTATTTACCATAATAGACATCGTTTAAGTTCTGCAGAGGAAGCAAAAAAGAATGTTCATTATGTAGATTTTGCTACTTTAGTTAAAACAGCTGATGTAATTACTCTGCATGCTCCTGCAACTCCTGCTACAGCAGGCGTTTTCAACGCCCAAGTTTTTAAACAAATGAAAAAGACAGCTTATATTATCAATGTTGCTCGGGGTAAATTGATTAAACAAAATGATTTAATTGCCGCTTTGCAAAACGGTGATATTGCTGGAGCAGGGTTAGATGTCTATGAAACTGAACCCAATGTGCCACAAGCACTCTGCGAATTAGACAATGTAATTTTGTCACCTCACGCGGGTTCTGGCACCCTGGCTGCTCGCACAAATATTACTACTGAGGCTTCACAAAATCTAATTTCATATTTAAGGGATCACAAGCCATTAAACCAAGTTAATTAGCACAAAATAAGTATGAATAAAAACCAAGTTTTACTTGGCTTTTTTCTTTTACTGTAATATATATGAAGCTAACTACATGAAGTATACTTCATGTTAATGAGAAGGTGAGATTATCAAAAATTTAGTTAAGGAAAATAGAAAAAAGCTGCACTTAACGCAGCGTGAACTTGCCGCTAAAGTGGGTGTTACTGAGCGAACGATTATCTCAGTAGAAAAGGGGAAATATAAGCCCTCACTCGTCTTGGCGTATAAACTGGCGCAAGTTTTTAAAACTGATATTGCAACCTTATTTTGTTTACAGGAATATATAGAAAAAGAATAAGAATAAGAAAAGAAAGCTCAAATATTATTTCTCAGCATCCTTTTTTACATTATTAGCACTTCTTGAGTTGGCGCTGATCAGTTTAGAGATTCTGCAGCACCGCAGACAAACCGATATACCGAAAAATATTATTTATGCAGTTTTTGCTATTAGTTTTGCTGTTTATCTTTTTTATAAAGCCAAAACTGTGGGCACAGATAAAGATGATGAAGACGAGCGTGATGAGTTTATTGCAGTGAAAACTGATCACCAAATGTATAAAATAGCTAACTGGTTAATTTATATTCTGAGCCTGGTCTTTCTAATTGGGGCGGCGTTCATGTATGAAGCTCAAGGGTTTACGACACTGGTCATAATATTGATAACCATTGCCGCTACTTTAAGTGTTTTATGGAACTTATTATTATTAATTGAGGTAATTATGGGTATTACTAATGAACTTAGAAATTAGTAAGGTCTAAGTATTTACAGGGTTATAAAACTGGTTTTGCATTTTAGTATAAAATTTGTCCCACTTACATTCCTGATAGTGACCTCTTAGTTAAATAGTATTGTAATCACGGTTCTTCTCAAGTTTAATTAATTTATCATCTTTATGAATGAAAAAATTATTAACAAAACTGAGGGAGAAAAATAATGATTTACCATAACTATTCACATTTAAAATTCTTTTGGCTCAATGTTTTCGGTTTGATATACAGTACTTTAAATATCTTTGCTGCTTATATGCTTAGCAATTTGATCAATATGGCAACCAAAAGACAATTTTCAGCTTTACCTTCTTTAATGCTGCAGATCATAGTAGCTTTAACTATCATCTTAATTTCAGGATTAATATTTAATTACTTAAAAACCGATGCAGTTAAGCAGATTAACACAAAGTTGAGATCTAAAGTGCTGAAAGGGATGCTGCTAAATAAAGAAGAAGACAGCTCTGATTTAGGTTTTTTAACTAACGACTTTAAGTTATTAGAAGCTAATCGTTATGAAGCTGAAATTGAAATTCTGATCTATGCCTATACCGTTATTTTGGCACTGGGTTATGCTTTATATTTAAACTGGTTTGTTACCTTAATTTATTTCGTGGGCTCAGCAATCCCTACAATCGTCTCCAACTTTTTTCAAAAACCAATTCAAAAGGCATCAGGTGATTGGACTAAGGCCAACGACAAGTATGTCAGCCAAACCAAAAATATTTTAGCTGGCACCGGAACTTTTAACTTATACGGCAAGCAAGACAATGCTGTTAAGCAGAATAAACGTGCCGTTGAACGCCTGGAAGAAAAACTGGCCAAAATGAATGTGCTGAATAATAATACTAATACCTATCTTAATGTTATTGCGATTGCCAGTGCCTTTTTACTACCATTTGCTTTTGGGTCATTCCTGGTAGTCAATGGTCAAATTACACTAGGGGCATTATTTGCCATCACCCAGCTTTCTAACTCATTTGTTAACCCTATCCTGCAAATTTTAAATGAACGAAACAATTTATCTACCACGAAGGGTATCGTTAACAAGATCAAGCAGTTTGTTGCTAAAGGGGAACAAAAGCCGCAAAATGGTGTTGCTACTGACGATTTTAAACAATTAGAAGTGAAAAATCTGACTTTAAAACGGCAGGGTAAAGAACTAGCTAGTCAAATTAATTTTGCAGTTGCAAAAGGACAAAAAGTTGCGGTCGTTGGACCTTCTGGCTCTGGTAAATCCACCATGCTCCAATATTTAATGTATGGCGATTATGGTCAGGCACAAGAAGAGTTGCTTAATCAAAAAGCAGTACAACCAGGTACTTTTACTAATGTGTTTGCATATTCAAGCCAAAGCGCGGTCATCTTTGCCGACTCATTATGGTTTAACCTTACGTTAGGTGTGGACATTCCTAGAGAAAGGGTAACAGAAGTTTGTGAACATTTAGAATTAGGACAATTGGTTAAAGAAAAAGGTTTTGACTACCAACTAGGTGATAATGCTGACCAATTATCAGGTGGGCAATTAGCGCGAATTGAACTGGCAAGGGCTATCTTAGCCAAACGTCCAATTTTATTACTAGATGAAGTCAACGCTTCTTTGGACAAGGCAACCTCTCAAGCAATTCATGACTACTTGTTTGATTCGGATTTTACTTTCATTGAGGTTATTCACCATTATGAACCGGCTGAACTAAAGCGTTATGATGCTGTAATTGATTTTAATGATTATATTGGCAATCATTAAACTATAAAACTACTATAGAAAAATATTTTTGTAATTTGAATTGCAGAAATAGATAAATTATCTTATAATCTGTATAAATAAAAGATCATTATTCTTCGGAAGTATAACCTTGTAAAAGACCTAGTTATATAGTCTTTTAGAGGTGATACTTCCTTTTTTATATAAAAAGAGTTTACAATATGAAAATTTTTGTAACAGGTTCTACTACTGGGTTAGGTTTTTTAGCAGTTAAAAAATTGATTGAAAATGGTAATGAAGTTTATTTACATGCTCGAAATAAAGAAAAAGCAATTTATGTAAAAAACAAATTACCACAAGCAAAAAATGTTTTTATAGGTGATTTAGGAAAAAGGTCAGAAGTTATTAGACTTTCAAAAGAAATAAATAAATTGGGTCAACTGGATACTATTATTCATAATGCAGGTGTATATAGTTCGAATAATGAGCTTATTTTTAAAGTGAATGTTTTAGCACCTTATATAATGTCCTCATTAATCAGAATTCCTAAGAAAATAATATTTACTTCATCTAACATGCATTTAGGTGCGAGCTTGGAAATTGATCAAATAGAGAAGGATACGGACTACTCTTCTTCTAAGCTGCAGGTACTTTTGCTAGCTAAAAGCATAGCAAGGCTTTATAAAAATACTATTGTGACTACTGTAGATCCGGGTTGGGTACCAACAAGAATGGGAGGATCACAAGCAACGGACAGCTTAATTCAGGGTTATTCAACGCAAGTATATTTGGCAACATTAGATAATAATGCGGTTTCAGGCAAGTACTTTTATCATTTAAAAGAAACTAATTATGACGCTAGAGTTGATAATATTGACTTACAAAATAAGTTTTTAGCAAAGATGTATCAAATAACTAAGCTAAAAATTTAGCTTTCAAAAAGTGTTACTATAAAAATGATACTTTATTTAATTCTTAATAATTAAGGAGACTATTATGGGATTTAATCAAAACTTTTTATGGGGTGGTGCAACGGCTGCCAACCAATATGAAGGAGCATATTTAGAAGATGGTAAAGGTTTAAGTACTGCGGATGTAATGACTAATGGCTCTTATGGAAAGCCTAGAAAAGTAACTTGGAAAAATTTGAAAACAGGTGCAACAGGCGCTAAAGACTTCTTATTTGGTTCAGGACAAAGAGTTGTACCTGAGGGAACAGTACCAGCTGTTATTGATCAAAAATATTACTATCCAAGTCATGAAGCATCAGACTTTTATCATCACTACCAGGAAGATATAAAGCTTTTTGCTGAAATAGGTTTTAAAACTTTCCGCATGAGTATCAATTGGTCAAGAATATTTCCTACCGGAGAGGAGAAAAAGCCGAATCAAAAAGGACTTGAATTTTATGATAAAGTATTTAATGAACTAAAAAAATATAATATAGAGCCTTTGGTAACTCTTTCTCATTATGAAACACCATTACACTTAGCAATTAAATATAATGGTTGGGAAAGTAGAAAGCTAATTGAACTATTTATGAGATATGCTGAGTTAGTAATTAATAGATATCATGATAGAGTCAAATATTGGCTGACATTCAACGAAATTAATTGTATGGATGTAAATCCATTCTTAGCAGGTGGATTAATTGATGGTTCAAAAGAGAAAAGAGCTCAAGCTGCACATAATCAATTTGTTGCTAGTGCTATGACTGTCAAAATGGCTCATGAAATTGATCCAGAATTAAAAGTTGGGGAAATGATAGCATATAGTCCAGTATATGCATTAACTTCAGATCCTAACGACCAGTTAGCAGCAATGAAAATGATGCAAGATACATTGTTCTATGCTGACGTCCAAACTGGAGGCTTTTACTCTGATTATAAGCTTCAAGAATATAAGAGAGAGCATATTAAATTAAATGATACTCCTAAAGATTACGAGTTAATTAATCATTTTAGAGCCGATTTCTTAAGCTTTTCTTGTTACACTTCAAATACAGTTACTACTCATAATGGAGAGACAGACTTTTCAGCTAATTTACAAGCTGGTGTGAAAAATCCATATCTTGAAACAAATGACTGGGGCTGGGCTTTAGATCCCAACTCGCTCAGAATAGCTTTAAATACATTATATGATAGGTACCATAAACCATTATGGATTGTTGAAAATGGTTTAGGTGCTATTGATAAAATAAATGAAAATGGAAAAATTGAAGATGATTATAGAATTAAATATTTAAAAATGAACTTAAAATCGATGCTTGACGCAGTTGAAAAAGATGGTGTTGATTTAATGGGATATACAATGTGGGGTTGTATAGACCTAGTTTCTGCAGGTACTGGTGAAATGGATAAGCGATATGGCTTAATTTATGTAGATAAGCATAATGATGGAAAAGGAACATATAAACGGATGCTTAAAAAATCGGCATATTGGTATAAAAATGTAATAGAAACGAATGGCCAATCACTTAAATAAAATTTAATTCAGGAAAATTAGTTTTGTGTTAGCTCTTAATTGTTTTGTTTACCAATACTAATGTAAGAAAGCTGATAAATGTCGGGTAAAGCGACAATTATCAGCTTTTTTGCATATAAAAGTTAAAACTGCAACATTTGCTGCACTTAATTAAATTTCTTCGATAAGTAAACCACAGCGGAAATTGAAAACTAATTCAATAAGTAAAAAGATTAAAAAAATAATAATTGCTGAAACATTTTGTGAAAAGGGAACATAGCTTTTAATCATAGGCGGGATTAATAATAAAGCTGCGACCATGACGGCTATTAAGACAGAGGACTTGGGATTAGGAATAACTTTATAATGAGCGTCAGTCTTATTAATAATCATTTTGGGCGAGCGATTTAATCCGCCTTGGGTGAGTTGCAGTGTGTCTCCTTTTTTTAAGTTTAGTTTTAAAGCATAACCTGCAGCGATACTGCCTACCCTTAAACCATTGACTATTACAGTTGTAGGTTTACCCATTGAAATATTATTTTTTGATCGTTGAACTGTAATCATACCGGCACGCTTTCTTTAATAATAGTTGTTTAAGATTAGCTTATTAATAAAACAAATCAATGTCAATGTTGTTTACTAAAAAAAATTATGTTTACAAAACAAAATATATAAACTATAATTTTAGTGTAAGTTGATGTAAGCGATAACAAGAAGGAGGTAATGAATTGTGCAGTTAGTAAATGTCAGAGTTGATAGCCGTCTAATTCATGGTCAAGTAGCTCGTGTGTGGACTGGGCAATTAGGAGCAGAACGACTAATGGTTGTTGGCGATAAAGTATCTAAAGATGACTTGGAAAAAACAGCTTTGAAGTTAGCTCGTCCTACCCAGGCAGCTTTAAGTATTTTGCCACCGGATCGTGCAAGTAACAATATTGTTCAAGGCCGTTACGCCGACCAAAAAATATTTATTATTACACGTGAACCGGAAGCTCTGGTTCAGATGGTTGATGCAGGAGTACCAATTAAAGAAGTTAACGTTGGTAACTTGCCAAGTGGTGAAGGCAGACTGCAACTGTTCAAGAGCGTGGGAGTAAATGACGAAGAAATAAAGGCTTTTAAAGAACTTGATGCTCGGGGAGTAAAGCTTTACCACCAGATGGTCCCGAACGATTCTAGAGAAGACTTTATGTCTGAATTAAATAAACGGATGGAGAAATAATATGAATTCATTGAGTGTAGTTCAAATAATTTTGCTGTCTTTGTTTGCTTTCTTCCAAATCAATGAAATTGTCACAGTTGGTATTGGTTTTGGTAACCCAGTTAACGCTGGATTAATTGCAGGACTGATTGTCGGTGATATGAAATTAGGTTTGGCCGTAGGGGCAACATTACAGTTAATGATATTGGGTGTCGGTACTTTTGGTGGTGCTTCGATTCCTGATTATGCTACTGGAGCAATCATAGGTACTGCAATTGCACATATTTCAGGAAAAGGAATTAACTACGGTATTGGTGTTGCTATTCCTGTTGGCCTATTGATGGTGCAACTTGATATTTTGGCTCGTTTTGCTAATACCTACTTTGCACACAGAATTGATAAGGCAATCGATCGTAACGATGATAAAGCTGTTGTACGAAATAGTCTTTATGGGGCTATTCCGTGGGGGCTTTCACGGTCAGTGCCCGTATTATTGGTGCTAATTTTTGGTGAAGCATTTGTCAAAAATGTGCTGAATTACATGCCACAATGGTTAATGGGTGGATTAAAATCTGCCGGAACTATGTTACCAGCTGTTGGTATTGCCATCTTAATGCATTATCTGCCTATTAAGAAATTTGGTGCGTACATGATTTTTGGCTTTGTAGCTGCTGCTTACTTAAATGTGCCAATGCTTGGTGTAGCGCTGATCGGAGTCGGCTTTGCCATTAATCATTATAATTCTATCATTCATAATAAGAACCAATCTGGTGGCGACAGTAATGGCTTAGATACACAAAAAGCTGCTGAAATGGGTATTGATGATAAAGGAGTAATTACCGGTGATGAAGAATAATACTACAGAAAAGACTACGACGGAGCAAAGTCATAAGTTAACTAAAAAAGATATTCGTAGCGCTAACTTACGCTGGATTTTTACCTCTGCATTAAGCTGGAACTACGAAACTATGATGGCTCCAGGTTATGTTGGTTCACAAATGCCAATCTTACGTAAGTTGTATGGTGACAAGCCTGAAGATATGAAGAAAATGATGCGGGTGCAGTCTGAATACTTTAACACTAGTCCGCATATGGGTTCTATTATCCAAGGTGTCGATATTGCTCTTGAAGAAAAAGAGGGTATTAAGTCAGTTGACGGTGTAAGAGGTATTAAAACTGGTCTTATGGGACCATTTGCTGCCGTAGGTGATACTTTATTAGGTACCGTTCAATCAACTATCTTTGGTGCGATTGCATCATACATGGCCCTTAAAGGTAATCCGTTTGGCGCTATTTTATGGATGGTTGCACTAGGCGTTCTCTACATTTGGGCTTATACTTGGATGCCATTTGCCTACAAGCAAGGTGTCAACTTAGTTACTTCAATGAGTTCTAAGCTTAATGCACTGACTGACTCAGCAACTTTGCTGGGGGTAACGGTTGTAGGAGCTTTAATTCCAACTGTTATTACGTTAAAGATTCCGTTCATCTTTAGAGCTGGGAAAGTTTCGATGAAATTGCAGGATATCTTTAATCAGATTATGCCATCGCTTATGCCAGTTTTACTAGTTGCCTTTATTTATTGGCTACTGGATCGCAAACATATGAACTCAACTAGAGCAACTTGGTTTGTTCTAATCTTGGCTATTGTTTTGTTCAACTTGAAAGTTGTTGCCTAATAGCATGAAATATAGAAATTAATAAGTAATCAGATTATCTGCTGAGAAAAAGCATATTACTAAATTTAAGCAGGTAAAGTAAGAAAAAACGGATGTATTTTTCAATAATAATACAACCGTCTTTTCTTTGAACTGCAAAAAATATTTGTTATCATAATTGCAAAAATGCCGTAATAGCAACAATTATGTGTAGAATATCAGGTTCTAAAAGTTTATATTTTTAAGAAATTTATATTAATAGCACCTGTTATAACACCCAAATATGAAAGACGAGAAGATAAGATGGCTAATATCAGACAGGTAGCTAAGTTAGCAGGTGTTTCAGCAAGTACAGTCTCACGAATATTAAATGATGACACTTCTTTAAGTGTTACTGATCAAACACGGACCAAAGTTTTAGCGGCTACAAAAAAATTAAATTATCATATCAAAAATAAAAGTAAAAAATGTCCAGTTGTTGGTGTATTAACAACTATGGACTTGGATCAAGTAGCAGAATATACGTATTACCAACAAATAAAACAGGGAATCATTGAAGAACTCAAAAGAGAAAAAATGACATTGAGTTCTATCTATTATTTAAATAACTCTTTGGATAGTTCATTTTGGGATGGACTGTATTATTGGGACGGCGTGATTGTTATCGGCGGCTTGTCCGAATCAGCCATTAGCGAACTAAAAAAATTAAACTCTAATATCGTCATTATTGAAGCAAGATATAAAAATAATTCCGTCAAGCTGGTTAATGCTAATTTAACTGCTGGAGTAAAAGAAGCTTTAACACAACTAGAAAAATTTGCTCAAACCAATATTGTATATGTTGGTGGTCCCCGTTATATGACTAATTTGCAAGGAGAAAAAACTCAAGCAAAAGGTGAGGTTCGTTTAAATTGCTATCGGGAGTGGATGAAACTGCATGATCAAGATGAGTGTTCAATTCTTACTCCGGGTTGGAGCATTGAAGATGGCGTCCAGGCGGGTAAAGAAATTGCACAATTACCTACTTTACCCAAAGGAATTTTAGCTGGAAATGATCAATTGGCAATTGGAATAATGCAGGAATTGCATACAAAAGGTTTTCATGCTCCTGCCGATTACCATATTATTGGGTTCGATAATATTCAAATGGCGCAATATTATATTCCCAGATTGTCATCAGTTTCTGTTCCGGAAAAAGACCTGGGTATAACTGCTGTCCATTTAATTAGAGAAGACATAATAGAAAAAAAGACGCGCGCCGCTACAACGTTATTAGAAGTTAAACTAATTTTGCGAGAAAGTACTGGCAATTAATATTGGAGGCCAATGATGTCAAATTATTATCCCAAGCAGTTAAGTGGAGATCAGACTAAGACTTTATTAATAAATCCTGATCGTGGCTTTCGCTTTGAAGTTTATTTAGATGTAAAAACAGGTAAGAGCATTTATGAATATGCTGATCAAGATGCTATCGCTGCTTTGAAAAGAGAAGCGTCACTGTATACCGATGATCAGCCGCGAATAGTGCAGGTTTATTTTTACTTAACAGGTTATCAACATAAACCACTGGATGCACAAGCTTTTAACCACATGAATGCCTTTTTTGACGAACTTGCTAAGTTAAACTTAAAGGCACTGCTGCGTTTTGCATATATTTCTGAAGATAAGAGGCCTTATAGACAAGCTCCTAGTGTACACAGGGTACAGCAACATTTGGAGCAGTTATCAGGTTGGCTGCAGGAACACCGCAGGCAGATTCACGCTTTACAAGCAGGAATCATTGGCCCTTGGGGTGAGTGGTCGCAACATGCTCGTGATACTACTGATGAATCAACTATTCTTCATAGTTTGTTGTTAAATTCTCCCCAAGATTTGACGGTTCAAGTACGCTACTTAAATATTAAAAACCGTAATATAAATGTTACTGAAAAATGGAATGAACAGCGAATTGGCTTTCATGATGATTTTCTAATTGGTATTGACCACGAATGGAATACGGCTGGTAAAAATCATGAATCTAATGAATACCAGCAACTATTAAGAGAATCAAAAAATACAGTTGTTGATGGGGAAAGCATTTGGTTATTTGCCAATCCTATGTATTTAGAAACAAAATATGTCGCTCCTGAATTGATGACGCAAAGAATGGTTGAGAATCATTTCACTACTTTGAGTATTGCGCATAATTACCATGAAATAGAAACTAATTCATATTTTAACGTGACGCTAGAAAATGAATTAAAGAGAACTGGCAAACCAGAAGGGCTTAAATTCCCTCAAACAGGTTCATTTGAATATTGGAAGCATGTTCCTGTTACACCGGGTTTATTAGATGAAAAGCATTGGCCATATCAATCTTCATGGTTTTGGGATCAGAAAAAGCAGCCAATTAAACGAAATTATTTTGAATATTTACGTGATTATTTAGGCTATCGCATAGAGACTACACAAATTAGCTATAATTCTGCTTTAAATGCTGCAGTTTACCTTACACTGAAAAATACAGGTTTTGCTGCACCTTTAGCTTTGGCAAAAATAGAATTGCTGGCTGTGAATAAACAGCAGGATGTTATTGGTAAAGCTTTAGTAGAAAAAAGCACTTTACAAACTAATAATGAAATAACTACGGTTATTCCATTGACTAAATCTGATCAGCCTGACAAAGTCGGAGTCAAACTGCTTGCTACTAATGGTAGTACGGCACGTCTGGCTAATCAGTGTCAGTGGGCAGATGGCATCAATTGGTTTAAATTATGACCGAGGAATCATTATGAAAAAAATATTTGAGAAACTAACTTTAATAGTTGCATTTTTAGGACTATTTCTTTTATCAAGTCAGCAAAGTTTATCCTCAGTAAAGGCAGCAACCGTTACTGGATATGACGAAAAGCCCCTAACCGAACAACAAAATCAAGAAATGGCTAACAATACTGATCGCGGCTTTCGTTTAGAGTTAAATTTAAATGTTAAGACCGGCAAGGGCTTATGGGCTAATGCAGATAAAACCGGGATAGCGCAAATGCAAAATGCGGTAGCTACATTTTCTGCTGATAACCCGCGTCTTGCACAAGTATACTTTTATCTAACAGATTATAAAAACAAGCCATTAGATCAAACTGCCTTTAATAATATGGATCAATATTTCCAAAAGTTAAAGCAATACCATTTGCAGGCTGTATTGCGCTTTGCTTATATTTGGGACGATGCTCATCCAAAGTCTCAGGAACCTACGACTGAGCAGGTAGTTGCACATATTAAACAGCTAGCACCCTGGATTGCCCAGCATCGCGATCAAATAGCGAATTTACAAGCAGGGTTTATTGGAGCTTGGGGAGAGTGGGACAGCGGTGCCCGCAGCCGTATGAATGAAAAAGAAATTCTCCAGGCTATGTTAGCTAATACCCCTAAAGATTTATTTATTCAAGTGAGATATTACAATATCAAGTCACGGAATGTTGCCCCGCAGAGTTCTGATTGGCAAAGAGTTGGATTCCATGATGATTACTTGATTGGTCGTCCACATGTTTGGAATACTGCCGGTGCTGATCCTAATTCTGCTGAATGGCAGGCGATGGCAGAACAATCTCAGACTGTACCGGTTGACGGTGAAATGATTTGGGGTTCTGCCAATGCATCAGACAATAACGGTCAGTTAATTTCTGCACCACTGATTGCTCAACGTCTAGCAGCTCATCATTTTACTTCATTGAGTATAGCTCATAATTACAAAGAAGACGGCAAGGACTATTCTTTGAGTGCTTGGAAACGGCAACTAGTAACACCTGCACTTTTAGATCAATATAAATTACCGTATCAGAAATCATGGTTTAAAGACGCTAATGATAATGAAGTAAGTCGTTCTTGGTATGAATATATCAGGGATTATCTGGGCTACCGTTTAGCTGTTAAAGATATTAGCTATCAAAATGACGAACAGAATATCGACTATCAAGTTAATCTAACTAATTATGGCCTGGCTGCTCCTGTCTTAATTAATAAAGCAGAACTAGTATTACTGGATGCAGCTAAAAACGTAGTGGCTGCTAAGGATGTAACTGATATTGCTCATTTACAGCCTTTGCAAACTTTACCAATCAAATGGCAAGTAGATAAAGCCTTAGTCAGCCAAGCAAAATATTTAGCCTTTAAGTTTACTGGTTACAGTAATAAGGGAAACCGCTTGGCCAATAATATTAATTTTGCAGATGGCTATAATTATTTGCTGACACTTAATTAAATATCGTATTACTATAATTGAACATTAAAAAGCTGCTGGATTACGTCTTAAAACGTTAGTTCAGCGGCTTTTTTTACTTGATTTAAATTAAAGACGAGATTAGTTTTTGTTTTAATTTAGCCACTATCCTTTAGAAGCCATAATAAATTTGATTAAAATATGATAAAATCATTATTAATTACTTTTACCGGTTTCTAGTGAGTTTCATAAAGTCAGGTATTATTATTCATGAAGAGCACATATTTTAAAGCCAATTTCAATATCGCACGCAAATCCAAGAAAAACATTCTGCTAATGGGAGCCTTAATTGTGTTCATGGTTTTCTTCGTTTTATTAGTTGGAAATCAGAATCTGGGCGACAATTACCGTCAGTGGCAGTCATACTATGACTCACTGGAAATTAATATCAGCTATTTTAACGGTAACTTATTACGTAAGCAAAAATATAAGCAAACTTATGACAATTTAAACGCCCAGGAAGGTTGTATTGCCAGCCTGCAAAATGGTGAAGTTTTAGAGTCACCACAAACATATTTAGAGAGTTCACTTAACTTATTTCAAACTATGCTTGATGGTTATCAAAATAATTATTTAGGTGCCAGCACCTTAAATGTCCCCCCTAAATACCAACTGCATCAGAGACTGGTTACATATAAATATCTTTACCGGCATCATATACCACCTGCAATGAGCTCAAAAGTATCCGTAACTTATTTAATTTATATTGTGAACTTCATAGCTGTCCTGATCTTCTTTTATATCTTGCTTATTGCTAATGATGTGTGGATGGTTAAATTAGATCATGAAACGGTTTTACGTAACATTCCGTATCGCGTAGAAGATGAAGTAAAAGGTAAAACAATGATTAATCTGGTTTTAACTTTAATACCATTAATTATTGGTTTAATTGGCGCATATCTGTTTGCCGGCCTTCTTAACGGCTTTCGCAGTTTGAATTATCCTAATGTTTTTTATTTTAATAAAATTAGGGCAATTCCTATATGGCTGGATTGCTTAATTTTTTTGTTCTATACAGCGGTCTTAGTGGTCTTTGTGACCAGTCTGACCCTGCTTCTTAACCAACTAACCAAAAATGTTTATTTAAGTACCTTTATTGGCATTGCTCTTTATGTTTTATCTTATTTACCGAGCAAGTTGCTTAAAGCCATTACTTGGCTACCGTCTGTATACTTAAACGTTAATGATGTGCTTAACGGCACTGTGGCAAGTAAAACTGGATTTTCAGGACTAAATTTTGCCACCGCAGCAGTAATATTGCTAATTTGGTCACTTGTCTGTGTAGTTTGGTTTAGGTATTTGGTTAATAAAAAGGGGGCTGCACGATGAGATGGCGCTATTTTCTTTTCCAATTAAAGGCATTTTTGCTCAATCCTAAAAATATTGGTCTATTTATTGCTACCATTATTATGTCTCTTTATTTTGGTTTGGTCAGTGTGCCCAATCATGAAGTAATTGAGCAAGTCGATGCTAAACCAATTCAAAAAGAATATATTGAGGACACAGCTTTTCTCAAAGTAGCACGGCAAGAGATAGCTTATTCCAATAAACCGGGTTATTTTTATTTTCCCAGTAAGGGTGCGATAGATGCAGTTGGTACATATCCCAAAGTTTTAGCATACGATAAACAGCTTTTAAGGGCTTTAAAGAAAAATGATTTGCAAACATATACTAAGTATGCTAGCAAACGTTATCAATATATTGATAATCTGATTCATATAGAAGGAAACCAAAATTTCTTGTATCCAGCTGCTTATAATAAAAGTAATAATTACCAGCAGGATGGGCATTTTGGTTATCAACGCACGCGTCATTTATACAATGCACTTTTAGCTGGTAAAAAGAACAGGCAAACGCCGCTGAATAAAAATATTCTAGAAGAGCGCACGGCTTTGCAGGTAATGCAAAATTCGCTTTCTGGCTGGACAGTTCTAATATTAGTAGTAATAGTTTGCTTCTTTACAGCTGATATTGTGACTAATGACCGGAAATATTATACGGTACTGGAAAATATTCCCTTAAGTAAACGAACCATTCTCTGGCTTAAAACAGGGGTTGTCGAAGTAGGAGTGCTACTAGATTTTATTGTAGCTAGTGTAATAGCTCTTCTCTGTATCGCACCTAAATATGGTATGGGGTCATTAAAATTGAATACAGTCGCCTATTTAGGGCGGATTGACTTCAAACTTATCTTTAAAACGGAAACGCTGGGTATGTATTATTTGCAATTCATTATTTTTGCAATCATTGTTTCCTTTATTTTTATCAGGCTCACAATTTTGCTGTCTTTGACTCTACGTAATGAATATGTGGCAGGGATGCTCAGTAGTCTGTTTGCCATCAGTGCCAAAGTACTGTACTTCTCATTCGGAATGGGCTTTGTTCATCCGGTGTTGGAGAAGCTGCCCATGACTTATTTTTCAATTGGTGACAGCACTACAGGCAATTTAGCTTATTTAATGGATACTCCTGGTTGGGGCTTTAACTCAGGACTAGGGCCACTACTTATAGCTATGCTTGCCATTGAAATATTACTGTTTCTGTTTACCCAAATTAAAAGTATTCCTTTAGTTAGGCGGGGTGATTAAAATGTTAGAACTAAAAGATGTCAGATTGGCTTTTGGGAAAAATGTTGTTTTAGATGACATTAACCTCAAATTTAAACAAGGTGAAATAGTTGGCTTGGTTGCTCCTAATGGAACAGGTAAGTCAACTCTGATTAATGTTATTTTGCATAATTTAACACCGCAAAAAGGGTTTGTTGAGTATGAAGGTACACGTTATCAAAGTCAAAAAGATACGATAAAATTGCACCAGCAAATCTGCTCTTTTCCCGAGCAAAGCGATTTATTTCCTTTCATGACGGGGCGGGATCATCTTAATTTATATGCTGATCTTTGGCACAATTCTGCTAAACCTGTTGATCAAATTATCGCTGACTTGCAAATGAAAAGTTATGTTGATCGGAAAGTGCAGACATATTCTTTGGGAATGAAACAGAGACTTTGCTTTGCCATGGTAGTAGCAGCTGATTCTCCAGTAATGCTTTTAGATGAGGTAATGAATGGACTCGACCCTCAGAATGTGGCTTTAATTTCACAAATACTTCTTAAATTAAAAGAAGAAAAGAAGCTGATCATTATGGCCTCACACCTTTTGTCCAACTTGCAGCAGTATGCTGATAGAGTCTTATTTATGGGTAAGGGACATATCATTGAAGATTTAGACAATAAAAAGCAAAAAAAGCGTTATTTAAAAATGCAGTCTAGTCCTGAAGCTACTAAGCTGCTATCTGATTATCATTATGAGACTCTGCCCAATAATCTGCTACTGGTTCCTTTGGCAGAAATTACCCCAGATAAGCTGACTCAGCTGCTAGCAAACCTAGTGCAAGCCGATATTCAGTACTCGGTTGAAAGAATTGATATCGAAGACTTATTTAACAAATTTTATAATTAGTTTAGAGCTTTAACCCGATTTAATATTTGTAAAAAGTAAGTAGCCGTAGTTTGCATGTTCATACTGGTTAAAAAATGAATAATTGAAACAGCTAGATCATCATTGGCAGTATTGTGAAAGGTGAGAATTGCATTTAAAAATTTGCGTCCAACAATTAGCAACATTTCGTTATCTGGTAAGTCAATCTGATTTATTTGTGTGAGCAGTTTATCTGCAAATTTAAACTGATTATTTGTAATTAAGCCGATTACACCTTCAAATAGTGCTGCTATACCAAAATGAAATGTACCTTCTCCTGCTTTTCTAATAAAAGAAATATTATTGATAACCTGAACAGAAATTTGGTAAATGATTCTGGGACTAATAATAGGGATAACATTGGCAAACAGTGAGAGAAATTCATGACCCCAAACAGTTATTTTACTTAATTGCTGGTTTAATTCATTTTGCTGGGCTATAGGAAAAATATTGTGCTGTGAAGTTTTGTAATACAAACTGCAGGCAATTGCTGCATAATCGAGATCAAAAGGATCTTGGCTTAACTTGTATTTATTTAATGCCGCTTGAGCCAGTTTTTCCAAATAGTCTTTATCGTGGTTGCTCCAAGATTCTTCTAAAATAAGTGCAATATGATCCTGCGGGTCTAGTTTGGCAAGCGCAATATATTCAGTTGCTGATAAACTGATTCTTTCGCATAGTTTTAATACCCGGTTAAAGTCCATATGGCCTTGATTATTTTCCCAGCGAGAAAGCATTTGAATGGAACAAATACCTTTAGCTGCTTCTTTAAGCGTAATATGCTGTTTTCTTCTTAATTGTTTAAATTCATTTCCAGATTGCATGATGTTTTTGTCCTTTTTAAGATATTATGGCACTTTTTTCTCATATATGAGAAGTAAAAAAATCTCAAAAATAATTCATGCTTTAATATGCTTAATTTAAAACATTACAATCGTTTTTAATAATGAAAAAGGAGTAGCAAAATGCAATCTTCATTAAAATTTGCGCCTAAATGGAAATTAGGTGCATACACACTTTTAGCAATAGTCAGTGCGTTTGGCAATGTTGTGATTGCTTATGTCACCAAGATCATGTTAAATGCAGCGCAATATCGTCAAGGCGACAGTAGTAATTTAATTAAAATTGCCGGCATTGGTGCTGCAACAATCTTAATTATTATGTTGTCTAATTTTGTATACCGCTATATCAAGTGTTCTATTATTCAAGATGTCAATGTTTATCTTAAAGAGAAAACGATGAGCTATCTGATTGAACAACGCAGTGATTCACAAAAGGACGGCTTAAGCCTGATGACCAACGATCTGAAACAAATTGAAACGTCTAAGACTACAAATGAACTAATGATCATTGCAGAATTAGCTTCTTTTCTACTGTCAGTTGTGGTTGGTTTAATCAATTCTTGGATTTTAACATTAATTTTTATGGTAACTACTTTAATTCCCGGACTAGTGCAAAGGGCATTTACCAAAACTATTCAAGCCAAAGCAAAAGTCTGGGAGACAAATAATGTTTCGTATACCCAGAGTGTGAATGACGGGCTAAACGGAGCGCAAACTGTTGGATTGTATGATGCTCAAAGTTCGACTATTAGTAAAGTCGTTAACAGTGCCAAAAGAATGGAAGAGGCATTGAAGAACTTAAACTTCACACAAGCTGCAGCGGGAGAAGTCATTGTGGCTTTCGCAGATATTTTCAGCTTTATACTACCATTTTTAGTAGGTGCTATCTTAATGTTGCAAGGTCAAATTGGTGTTGGTACTTTAATTATGATAGTGCAACTATCTAATGAATTTATTAACCCGATAGTTAATATTTTTGAACAATTAAATGCTATTAAGTCTACTAAACCAATGTGGAATAAAGTAGAGCAGGCTCTGTCTTTTTCAGCTGACAGTATTAAAAGTGCGAAAACTGGTCAATTTACTGGCTTGAAAGTTGAAGATGCCACTTATAGTCAAGGTGGAAGAAAGATTTTTGCTCATCTTAACTTGACGGTAGCACCTAACGAAAAAATTTTACTCATGGCACCTAGTGGCTGGGGTAAAACTACACTGTTAAACTTAATGTTGGGTAAAATTAAGCCAAGCGAGGGGCATGTCTTTATTGATGATAAAGATGTTACCGGTAATTGGGCTGAAGCTCACGATAATTTTAGTTACGTCAACCAAAAGCCATTTATCTTTGATGATACAATCAAATTTAATATTTTATTAGGTCGAAAGGTTTCCCCAGCAAGTTTGGCTAAAGCAGTCGAAGCGGCGGGACTAACAGAGCTCATAGATGAAAAAGGCTGGGACTATCAAGTTGGTGAAAAGGGGGCAAATTTATCCGGAGGACAAATCCAAAGAATTGAAATTGCACGTGCTTTTCTCTCTGAACGGCCAGTATTGCTGGCAGATGAGGCTACTAGTGCCCTTGATCCGGAACTGTCACTTGCAATTCATAAAACGTTATTAAAAAAGCCTAATTTGGCAGTAATTGAAGTGGCTCATAAAATTTCTGCTACTGAAAAATCATTGTTTGATCGAATAATTAATTTAAATGGAGAAAATGAAGAATAAAGAAGTATTAATGCGCTATATTGATGATGATGGAGTTGTTAAAGTATGGCCTGGTAAGGCTAAAAATCGGCTGTTGATTTTACAATATTTGGCAACTAAATTTGAACCAGCTAAAAAATATTCTGAGCAGGAAGTGAACCTGATTTTAATGCACTTTGTGTCAGACTATGTTACTAGAAGACGAGACCTAATTGAAAATCATCTTTTAAACAGAACGGATGATGGTAGAACTTACTGGTTGAATGAAGAAATTGGGGTAAAGGATTAGGATTTAATTTAATATAATTAAGGACAAGTGGCGCATTAACCGCTTGTTCTTTTTGTTTTGGCGAAAAGCTACAAGTTAATTTAGCAGCCTTTGTAGTAAAATTTAATTTGTGTAATAGCAACTGCAATATCAAATAATCTAGGAAGACTAAAAGGAGTATGTTTATAACTTCAAGTAATAAAATTATGAAATTTAATTGACTGGCATATAAAAATAACATATAATTTTCATAATTATCGTACAATGAAGACTATTAGTAAACTGACTGTTGCTGCTAAGCTGAGAATCTATTTGAAATTGAAACTAGCTGAATTTGGATTACATCTTTTAGGCGATAAGTTTAGACTATTTCAAAAATGTTAGGTAATATTCACGGAGATTTCTATATGAAAAAAAAGTTTTATGCGCTCTACAAGATTTTCCTTATTAATGCTTTTAGCAACAAAATTGCACTAATGTTTAACATTGTCTTCCCAGTTATATATTTTGCTATATCTAACGCTCCGGTCTTGATTAATAACTATACTGTCAGTAAGAGTAAATTAATTAGCGGCAGTGCATACTATTTTGCCTATATTGCTTTAACAACTGTTCTAAACTCAGTGATTCTGGCAATGGTTGAGTATCGTGACTATGGCTATTATAAAGTTATTTACATGGTAACCAATTCAAAATATCTAGTATTGATTAGTCAATTTTTATCGCAATGGACGTTTTTAATAATAGAATTATTTCTATTTAACTTAATTACCGCACTAATGTTTAAGTCTTTTGCTTATCTGGGTTATTTACTGTTAACTACTATCATAGCTGCGACTGTGTTAGTTTTGCCTTTAACTATGGGCTTGTATTTTTTGTTAACAACAAAATTAAAGTTGCAAACTTACAATATTGTTATTACATTGATTATTTTAGCCTCATTCATGGTGTCAGCTGTTGAAGCAAAAAACAAAATATTAAATTTGTTATTGCTATGTACACCTGTTAAATACCTAATGAAGGGGTATGAAGTAATAATGCAAATGATGTTTTCTAGAGTAAATTGGGCTACTCTTGTTAATTTGTTGATCGTTATTCTAATTTATGTCGTATTTGGGATGATTTTTATTGCGAAACAAAATATTTCTACAGTTTTTGAAAAATAGTTGTAAGGAGACAATATGGAAATTAAGCATTTGAACTTTTCTTATAAAAATAAAGAAATCTTTGCCGATTTTAACGCAAAATTTATTGCCGATCAGTTAAATGTAATAATTGGCGGTAATGGTGCTGGTAAAACGACTTTACTTAATCTAATTTACGGCTTTATTGATCGTCCTGCTACAGCTATGATAGCTTTTCCTTCTATGCCTAATATTATTTATAAATTTCAAAATATGTCTTTCTTTGATGAACTAACGGTAAAACAAGTAATAAATTTTTTTAAATCAATGAATGATCATACTGTTACAATTACTAATGCGCAAACTCGTTTTTATAATGAGATTATAAAAGGCCTGGTAAATACTAAACTAAGGTCTTTATCTGGTGGGGAATACCAATCTGTTATGGTTTATTGTACTAGCATAATGGAGCGAGAATTATATTTATTCGATGAACCTCTTAGTGGAATTGACAGTTATATTGAAAATTTAATTCTAGACTTAATTGTATCTTTAGTTGTTGAGAAAAAGAAAAAAGTTATTATGACTTTACACCAGCTGGATAAATTAGATTCTATACAGGCGCATATTGTATTCGTTGGCAACAAAAAATGTGTTTTTCAAGGTACCTACAGTGAAATGTTACACATTGCAGATACAGATGATATTGATATTGCATTTAAGAAAATGCGATCAGGCAATATCTTGTTAAATCAAGAGTAACTATCCTTTTGATTTATAAGAGGTAATAAAACTGATTAAGCTGAACAGACTATTTTGGTTGCAAGGTGTATTAATCAACAATGCATTACTATATATTAACAAATAGAACTAAGAAGCTAATAAACTGCTTGGTTCTTTTTTTGTTAATTAAGAAGTGAAATAAGTCCGTGATAGCAGCTTTGGTGAATTAGTTGAGCGACTTTAGCGGGAGCAACCTTGGGATGTTTGGCCCACCATTTTTGTGTTTCTAATAAACTGACAAAATAGAGACTAGCAAAGTATTCCAAAATAGCGGGAGCAATTTTTTCCTTTTGTAATATCTGCCTGATTTCTTTTTTAACATTATTTTCGATTTCGCGACTGGGATTAAATGTTGCAGTTTTGATGCTAAGCAAAAACGGCAGAAATTTAATTTGTGGTGCTATGTCGCTCAGTGCCGCGATAGTTCTAGTCATGTTATCTTTAGGTTTAAGTTCAAGTGAGTTGCGCAAACCGGCTACAAACGGAATCATATACCGGTTAATAGAAAAACGCAGCAATTCATCTTTATTGTCGAAACAAATGTAAAAAGTTGTTCTGGCCACTTTAGTTTTTTTGGTGATATCTGTGATTGTGATTTGTTCATAATCTTTATCATTCAACAAGCTAAATAGCGCGTTACTTAGGCGTAACTCTAAACTGGGATTTTGTTTTTCCATTAAGTAATGCCTTCTTCTGACTCGACAAAATTTAAATATTTGTCATTACACCTTAACCAAGGAATCGTTATGCTAATTTTAGCAAATTTATAAATGATGGAGGTAAAAACTAAATGGTGAATAGAGTAAAAGAAGTATTAGGAATTGAAAAGCCAGTAATTCAGGGTGCAATGGCGTTTACTTCACTTTCTCCTTTAGTGTCTGCGGTCTCAAATGCTGGTGGTTTGGGCGTATTGGGCTTAGGTTATATGCCTAAAGACGCCAGCATTGCAGAAATTAACCAGACTAAAAAATTGACTGAAAAACCGTTTGCCGTTAACGCAATCATGCAAGAGGGAATTGTTCAGCAAGCAGATGAAGTATTGACAGCAACTAAGCCACCAGTAGTTTACGCCGATGCTATGCGGCTTAATGGTGCTTTGTGCCAAAAATATTTTCCCCGCTGGCATAAACTGGGCATGAAAATAATTGTCAAGGCCAGTTATTTGGCCGATGCGGTCACTGCAGAAAAAGCGGGAGCTGATTTGGTAGTCGTCAAAGGCTGGGAAGGAGGCGGTCATGTCTCTTTTGAGTCCACAATGGCTTTAGTGCCACAAGTGGCAGCGGCAATTAATATTCCTGTAGTAGCTGCTGGTGGTATTGTAGATGGCCACAGTGGTGCTGCAGCATTTGCTTTGGGAGCCGAAGGGATAGAAATGGGCACTGCTTTTTTAATAGCAGATGAGTTACCGATTAGTGATAAAGCAAAACAAGCAATTATTGCTGCAGGAGATATGGCTACTACCGAAGTTTCTTATGCTAATGACGCGCCTTTTAGAATGATTGCCAATAACCTTTCTGATCAGATCAAAGACTTAGAAGCTACTCATCTGAAGGCTGAAGCAGCTCAAAAAGAAGCTGGTCTTGATGCTAAAACTATTAAAATGGGCATGTATCAAGGTGATACGCAAAATGGCGCAATTATGGTTGGTCAAGATTTGAGCCTAATTAAAGAAACAAAGTCTGTTAAACAGATTATTGCGGATGTGTTACAAGATACTGAAAACGTTCTGCAATCATTGCAAAATGTAGAATTATAATTTATCTGCTAATTATCCTCGCAGAAATGAGGAAATGATTACGGCATAAAATGATGATGCTGTCAGGCATCATGCGAATTTAATAATATGTCTAGCCGTGAAGCTGCTCTTATGCTTTTAGCTAAATAAAGCCAAAAATATCTTAATAAAGTTGCTGATTAAGAACCATTACTTTAAAATTTGGTAATTCTCTTTTTAGGCACTTTTGTTAGCTTTTCGTTACTTTTGTTTTCTTTTTGCAATAATTTTATGCTAGAATATAAGTGTATAAATAGTTTAGCGATTCCACTGGAGTCACACAAAAAGCTCTATCCCAACAATAGAGCTTTTTTGCGTGCTAATTATAAAAGAAGGAAGGCAACCTACTTCTTTTTCTTCTTGTCGTTTAGCCAGCGTTTTTTAACTAAGAAAACTGTTAGTTCTCTAAGCAAATCAAGAAAAAATTGTATAAATAATTTTGCTATTTCCATTGGAATCACCTCCTATCCATATCAGATAGGCTGTTGCCTCCAGCTTTATTATAACAGAGAAAAAGCATTAACTTTTATGGCTTAAGAATCTAAGTGAATCGTAATACTTTGACTACTACAATGAAAAAACTAGGGTCAAACTAAAAAGGACTAACTCTGATAGAATATCGGAAGTTAGTTCTCAGCTAGAATTTAATAAACATACTAATTTTATTTATGACTGCATTGAGGCACCGGAATCTACATCGGTTGCCTTTTTAGTTTCGTCAGGAACCAGTTTCTGCCCCGTTTGTTTTAGGTACCAGTTAATGATTGGCAATAAATCAACAATCCATTCTGTGACTCCAGCATATTGGTCATTCTTGTCAGTCATGTTCTTAAAGGAGGCAACCATATATTCGTTATCACTTGGTTTAATAAGTTTATAGGTTTTGCCAGTTTTGGCGTAATCCATTATTTCTTGAACATGAGGCATTGAAGTCTTTTTGTGAACTTCAGATAAAGTTTGGCCAAGTTTTTCAGGCCACCGAGGTGAAAGTAACATTTTCTTAGGAATTTCATTATTGCAATAGACATAACGATCGTCTTTATCAATAGTAATTAACTCGAGTGGCAGACAGTTGAGCAATGCGTCGATTTGGTCAACTGTTAATAGTCCTTGATCTAATTCTACATAATCTGAGCCCTTAGCAGCATTAACTTTTTTAGCTGTCTCGGTAATCCATGTACTAGTAGCCTCTTCTGTATGTTTAACCATTTTAATCTCCTTATTTATTATATAAACCGTTTACAAAAATAGTATATTTTATTTATAATTATAAGTGAAATTAATATCAGTTATTAATAATAGAAATAACTTATAAGGAAAAAGATATGGATATAAAAAAACTTGTTACTTTTGTTAATTTAGTTGAAACAAAAAATTTTACCAAAACTGCTAAGGCAATTCATGTAACCCAGCCAACTGTCACACATGATATTAATGCTATCGAGGATGAAATTGGCGTTAAGTTGTTTAATCGTAACAAGCGCTATGTTAATGTAACGAAAAGTGGTGAAGTTTTTTATCAAAAAATCAGGCCATTAATTAATAACTATAATTCTGCAGTACAGGAGATTCAGGAAAAAGATAAAAAAGAAAGATTGCAAATAAATTTTGGCTATTCATATAATCCTTTTAATGATAAATATATTCCCCTTTGGCTAAGTCAATTTCAAAAAAAGTTTCCTCAAGTGAAATTTGTACTGGTAAACTTGAATCGTAACGAGCTAAAGCAGCAATTGGTGTCTAACAATTTGGATGTTATGCTGACAACTGGATTGGAAGCTGAAGATTTAAATAATATTAAGGTCTATCCAATTGAAACAGAGCTGTTCAAAGTAATTGTTCCTCGAAATAACCCTTTGAGTAAAAAAAGTATAATTAAATTGACGGATTTTCAGAGTGAAAAATTACTGTTTTTAGATAACAGATGGGCAGCGACAGATATCATTAATTTACAAAATAAGATTATTCATCTGAATAGAGATTTAAATATTACTTATGCCGCTGAAATATCTTCTTTAAATGTTTTGCTTAAGGCAAATCAAGGTCTGGGATTAGGTCTTTACTGTATTTATCCTGAACTTGACAGCAGCTTAGCCTATGTTCCCCTTGACTGGGAACCGCAAGTTGATTTAGTAGCCATTACACAGAAAAATAATGCGAAAAGAATTGTCTATCAATTTATCAAGTTTATTCAAGATTTTAATTTTGATTTTGAATAGTACAGAATTCTCTTGTTAAAGATGAGATTAGAGAGAAGTGTTTTTACTGTTACGTATTGGATTTTTTTGTGAGTTAGATATGAACGAGCTGCTATATCGAGAGTTAACGGAAAAAGCACTTTTGGAGTGATTTTCTTAAAAAACAAGAAAATGTTTTTTCGTTACTAGTTTTTCTTGTTAAAAAGTATATATTTGTTAATAGTTAGAAAGCTAAAATTGTAATAAAACATGAAATTAATTACTTAAGATTAATGAAAGTAGAAGGTCAGAAGAATGTTTAAGTGGTTTGGTAAGAAACAAGAGAAGCAGGAAGACTTTACGGTCACTGCACCAATTAGTGGCAAACTTGAAAAGATTGAAAAAGTAAATGACCCGGCTTTTGCACAAAAAATGCTGGGAGATGGTTTTGCCATTATTCCAGATGAGGATAAAGTAACCGTTTATGCACCAGTAGCAGGTAAAATTGAGGCTCTTCCCAAGACAAAGCATGCCGTAGGTATTAAAACTGCACAAGGTGTCGAAATTCTTATTCATATTGGGATTGATACTGTGAACTTAAAAGGAGAAGGCTTTGAAGTGATGGTAAACCAAGATGACGAGGTAACTCAAGGTCAAAAATTAGAAGTATTTGATAAGAATGTTGTAACTGATAACAAATTAGACCCTACTGTCATTGTTGTGTTCACTAGTGGATATGAAAAAGAAATCAAACTGAACCAGGACGACGGTGCAGAAGTTAAAGCTAATGATTTACTTATCGGCTAGGTATTTTTGATAAACAAAAATAGATTCGATTTTCAAAGATAATACCTCCAAATTTAGGACAAATTTGGAGGTATTTTTGCGTTAATCTATATTAACAAAGCTAGTGATTCATAGGGATGCAAAGCTAAAGTTTTTGGTACCTTCTGTAAATTTTTATGATAATTGCTAATCAATGTTTGTGCTTGTCGTTCTTGATAAGCGTTAGGCAAGCTATAAGTAATTTTTTTACCATAAAAGTTATTAATTACCAGTAAGGTTTGCCCGTGATAAAGTCTGCAATAAGCAAAAACTTGTGGGTGATCCAAGTCAATCGGTTCATAACTTCCCTTGGCGATAATGGGATAATGTTTTCTCAAGTAAATCAGTTTTTGATAATAAGGGAAAATCTCACCATGGTCCAATTCAGCTGCAACATTAATTTTATCTTGATCTTTAGGCCTAAGCCAAGGAGTTCCTGTGGTAAAACCGGCATTAACAGTGTTATCCCAGTGCATTGGGGTTCTGCTGTTATCGCGCGACTTAGCCTGAATAATTGCCAGAGCTTGGGCGTCACTTAAGCCTTCTTGTTTAAGCTCGTCATAAGCGTTAAGCGTTTCTACATCCACATAGTCAGTGATTGTCTGGTAATTAGGATTGATCATGCCAATTTCTTCGCCTTGATAAATATAAGGTGTTCCACGTAATAAATGCATTACGGTAGCCAGCATTTCTGCAGATTTTTCACGAAAATTAATAGGATCACCAAAACGGCTCAGCGCCCAAGGCTGATCATGATTGTTCCAAAAGAGAGCATTCCAGCCGCCACCTTGACTCATGCCAATCTGCCACTCGTTAAGAGCATTTTTTAAAGCGGAAAAGTCAAAAGGTATCCTGGTCCATTTCTGGCCATCTTTGTAATCAACTTTTAGATGATGAAAAGTGAAAACCATTGACAGTTCATGATTATCTTTTCTAGTGTAAGCAACAGAATTAGCAATAGTCGTCGATGACATTTCCCCGACAGTAATTGCATCTGGCTGCTGACCAAAAGTTTTTTGATTTAATTCTTTTAGATATTGATGGACTATAGGTTGATCAGTATACATTAACTTACTGGCGGTGTTCTGGGGCGCGTCAGTAAGTTTTTCATCTTTGCCAATAACATTAATTACATCAAAGCGAAAGCCTTTAACCCCTTTGTCGCGCCAAAAGTTAACTACCTTAAACAGTTCTTTTCTAACTGCAGGATTGTGCCAGTCCAAATCAGCTTGAGTTTTGTCGTATAAATGAAGATAATATTTACCACTATTACCAAAAGGTGCCCAGGCTGAGCCACCAAATTTAGATGTCCAATTGTTGGGCATACTGCCATCTGCTTTAGGATTTCTAATGTAGAAAAACTTCTGATAATATTCGTCTCCGGCTAAGGCTTTTTTAAACCAAATATGATCAGTGGAGCAGTGATTTAACACCATATCGAGCATCACACCAATATGATTTTGCCCAAGCTTTGTGACTAGTTCTTCAAAGTCAGCCATTGTACCAAATAGTGGATCAATACTATAATAATCGGCAATATCATAGCCATTATCATTCTGAGGAGATACAAAAAAAGGATTAAACCAAATCATGTCAATATTTAATTTCTTTAAGTAAGGAATTTTTTGGATAATCCCCCTTAAGTCACCGATCCCGTCACCATTGCTGTCATAAAATGATTTGGGATATATTTGGTAAATCACTTTGTCAGCTAAACTCATAATATAAGTCCTCCATTTTGTGCTTTTCTATGTGCAAAGTCTACAAATTTAAATTTGTCGGGCCGGTGTTGGGAAATAGTATATTGAAAAAAAGATGTATCTTTTAAATAGGTTAAACTGCGCACTACTACAACCAAGTTGGTATCGGTAAGCTGCAACTGCTTCATTACGTTTTGACTGGCTGGTTCTACGGTAATAGTTTTAGTGGCATAATCAATTTCAAGTCCTAAATCATCTTCAAAATACTGATATAACGAACTTTGAGCTTGCTTAGCGGAAATTTTAGGTACATATTTTTTTAAAATATAATCTTCATCAACCACAATTGGTTCATCATTGATTAATCGTAAACGGGACACATAAGTTGCAGCAGTTTCTGTTAAAGATAAATGCTTAATAATAGTCAAAGGCACCTGCGTGTCTTTTAATTCCAATATTTTGGTCGTAGCATGCATTTGCTTTTGTTTATTAAGTTCATCAAAGGATTCAATATTAGAAATTGGGAAGGCAATGCGCGCGGCATTAATAACTACTGAACCTTTACCTTTTATTTTTTGAATTAGGCCAGCATCTAAGAGTTCATTTAAAGATTTTCTGATGGTTTCACGTGAAACATTATATAGCTCTGATAGTGCTGGTTCACTTGGCAAGAAATCACCGGCAACATACTGCTCATGCCTAATTTTATTCGTTAAATCTGCCGCAATTTGTAAATATTTAGCTCTCATTATTTGTTATCCACCTTTTAACACTAATCATACCACCTTATGTTAATTTTTAACCTGTCTAGTCTGGAAAATAATACAAAATTATTTATTACAACAATATAATAAGCAATTTGTTGACACCTGTCTATACAAGAACTATAATCTTAAGGAAAGCGTTATCAATATATATGACGACCTGCTATATGGTTGTTTCATGGAGGCGTAATTATGAGTAATACGATAAAAATACTGGCACCTGTTGCCGGTGAGGTCATTAACCTCGAGGATGTTAATGATCCGGTTTTTTTCTCAGAAGAAGCTAGGTGAAGGTTTTGCCGTTAAACCTAGCTCTGGGAAGATTGTCTCGCCTGTAACAGGTAAAGTGATAATGGTGGCTAAAACTAAGCACGCACTTGGCCTGCAGACTGCAGACGGTGTGGAAGTTATGCTTCACTTGGGCATAGATACTGTCGAACTTGACGGCAAACCATTTGATTTGCAAGTAGCAGCAAACTCTGAGGTAAAAGCAGGACAGCAATTGGGGACAATGGATCTGCAAGCAATTAAAGATGCTCAAAAAGATAATACCGTCATCTTGGCAATTACTAATACTCAAGATGTTCTAGCTGGTATTGACCTTTCCCTTGGCACTAAAGCTGCTGGCGAATCAGCTGCTACTATTACATTAAAACAGGCTAAAGCAGTACCAGCTGCAGCTAATAAAAATGAAAATAAATATCAAACTACAGCGCGTGAAATTGTTCAGGCTGTTGGCGGCGCCGATAATGTTAAAAACGTTATGCACTGTTTTACTCGTTTGCGGTTTACTTTAAACGATGATAGCATTCCGAATGATGATGAAGTTAACAACATTAAAGGAGTAATAGATGTCACTCGTGCTAATAACCAATATCAGATAGTAATTGGGCAAACTGTAGAAGATGTTTACGACGAGCTAATTAAACTACTTGGGCCTGAATATGCTGGACAAGGTGAGCCTGCACCTGCAACTCCGGCTCCAGAGGCTAACCAATCTCTTGGTGGCAAGATTAAAAATGGCTTCTTCCAGTTAATAGGCGTAATTACCGGCTCTATGATGCCTGTGATTGGTTTGCTGGCTGCCAGTGGTATGTTAAAAGGTATTCTTAACATTTTAACTAACTTTTGCCACATGTCTACGGCTTCTCCAACTTACACTATTATCAATGCGATGGGGGATGCGTCGTTTTACTTCCTGCCTTTAATCGTTGGCTTTACTGCTGCTCAAAGATTAGGTTCTAACCCGGTAGTTGTCTCTATTATCGGCGGCTTTCTGATTTATCCTGATTTAGTAAAAATTTATGCCAGCGGTAAATTTAGTTACTACTTAGCTGGCGTTGGTATTAACGCCAACTTCTTCGGTATTCCAATTCATATTCCGCAATATACTTATTCGATTTTCCCAATGATTTTTGCGGCTTGGATGGCTGCTAAGATTGAACCGTGGATTAAGAAGTGGATGCCAGTCACATTAAGACAAATTTTTACTCCTTTAGTTGAGATTTTCTTAGTAGGGATGACGGTCTTAATTATTGTGGGTCCTGTAATTTCATTTATTTCTACGGGAATTGCCAAAGTATTGCAATGGTTACTGACAGTCAACACTGCACTTTCTGGTTTAATCATCGGTGGTCTTTACCAGATACTGGTTATCTTCGGACTGCACTGGGCAGTAGTGCCAATTATTGCGAATGATATTGCTGCTACGGGACATAGTATCTTAAACGGTATCGTTTCAGTAACGATGATTGCCCAAGGTGCCGGCGCACTTGCCGTCTGGTTTAAGACTAAGCACAATCCTGACCTAAAGGGCTTATCTTTAAGTGCTGCTATTTCCGCGGCTGTTGGTATTACTGAACCGGCAATGTACGGTGTTAACTTAAAGTATGGTCGTGTATTTATGACTTCCAGCCTCGGTGCTGCCATTGGTGGTCTGGTCAACGGTCTGCTTAAAGTTGATATGTATGGCTTTACTGGCAGCCTGATTGGCTTTCCATCCTTTGTTCCTAAGGCCGGACAAGGCAATCCAAACAACTTGTTGAACTTCTGGATCGCTTCCATTGTGACTATTGTTGCTGCATTTGCTTTGACCTACTTCTTTGGTTATAAGGAAAACGACGCTGATAGTCCTAAGGATGCACCCAAGAAAAAGAATTTAGCTAATATATAATGATATGATTAATTAATAAAACATTTGAATTATCTAAAAGGGTTCTAAAACTAATAGTGATTAGTCAAGAGCCCTTTTATAATGCATTTTTGAAATACGTGGTTAAACTATAATAAAATGAACTATTGTGGATGGAGTGATTACAAAATGAAAGTTCTGATAATTGGTGCTCACGGACAAATTGGGCAATTATTGGTAAAAATTTTACAAGAAAGTACGACTTGCCAAGTCATTGCCGGTTTGCGCTCCCATGAGCAGGAAAAAGCCTATCAAGAAAAGGGAATTACTACCGCATTTATTGATCTAGCAGGACCGCAAGGGCAATTGGCAAAAGCCATGCAGACGGTTGATGTAGTAGTGTTTGCGGCCGGATCAGGTGGTAAAACCGGTGCTGATGCAACGATGATGATTGACCTTGATGGAGCAGTCAAAGCAATTAATGCGGCAAAAGAAACTAACATTCACCGTTTTATCATGATTAGTGCAATTAAATCTGACGATCGCAGCTTTTGGTCGGATAATACACCAGCAGCAGGACCGCAAAATTATTACTATGCGGCAAAATATTATGCTGATCAGTGGTTATTGCACAGTTCACTCGACTATACAATTTTGCGGCCAGTGGCACTGACTAATCAAAAGGGAACGGGAAAGATCAAAGTGGCAGATCATTTTACTGATTCTATTGCAGATATGACAATTACTCGTCAAGATGTGGCCCAAACGATTGCTGACATTATTTTAACGGGAAAATTACACCAAAAGGAATTTGATATTGCTAATGGCACAGTACCTATTGCACAGGCAATTACAAACTTACACTAAAAATATTTTGATCATAAAATTTTAATAGGCTAATAAATTAATGCTTTGCTAACATGATTTCTTAGCCTTTTATTTTGGCCTAAAACGCAGTAAAAAATGAATGAAAGTAGTATTGCAAATATTGTTGCTTTAAGTCTGCTTAAATTAAAAAACTATTTCGCTTATATTAGTGCATATGGTAAAATCTGCTTATATTGTTATTAGAATAAAGGAGGGAGCTATGCTAAAAGTAGAACATTTAAGTAAGCGTTTTGGTGATTTTCAGGCTCTTAAAGACGTTAACTTTACCATTCAGCCTGGTGAAATCATGGGTTTGATTGGTCAAAATGGCGCAGGGAAAACTACGACTTTCCATAGTATTTTAAACTTTCTGCACTATGAAGGAAAAATTACTTGGGAAGATCAGCCCATTACTGAAAAAACTTTTGATACTATCGGCTACTTACCAGAAGAACGTAGTTTACTGCCCAAAATGACTATTGAACAGCAAATTATTTATTTGGCGCAGTTAAAAAGCCGCCCAGCAAAAGAAATAAAACCGCAAATTGATGACTGGCTGAAACGCTTTGATGTGCAGGGTAAGAAAAGTGACAAAATAAAAACACTTTCGAAGGGTAATCAGCAGAAGGTGCAATTAATTTGTACCTTAATTCATCAGCCCCAATTAATTATTTTGGATGAGCCCTTTAGTGGTTTGGATCCGGTAAATGCAGATTTGCTTAAAAACGCAGTTTTAGATGCTAAAAAGAATAATGCAGCAATTATCTTTTCCAGTCACGATATGTCAAACGTTGAAGAAATCTGCGATAGTTTGATCATGTTGAAAAAGGGACAAGTTGTTTTAAGTGGTACAGTTGACGCTGTTCGTGACTCATTTGGTAAAACAGAAATTTACTGCAAAACTACTAAGTCGCTTGCAGAATTGCAGCAGCTCCCTCACGTTAAAAAAGTGGAAAAGAAAGCGCATGGCCAATATCTTTTGCGAATTGACAATGAAAATAGTGGTTCGGAAGTCTTTGACGCATTGACAAATGGCGAATATGTTGAAGAGTTCCGGCAGCAACCACCAACACTTGACGAAATATTCAGAATGGAAGCTGGTGAACAACATGAATAAGTTATGGACCGTAACACTGCAAACTTATTGGCATCAAGTTAAGTCTTGGTCTTTTCTGCTTTTAATTTTAGGACCATTTTTCATAATTGGATGTAGTGCTTTAGGAGGAGCTATCGGTGCTAGTTCTGATCCAGACAGCCAGATTGCAGTTATCAGTTCCAATGAGCAAGTTCGCCAAAACTTTATTAAAAACAATGATAAATATGTTGATGCTAAAATTAAAACCGCTAAATCTGCTAAAAAGGCTGTCAAAAAAGAAAAGATTGATGGTTACCTGGTATTTGAGACGCAAAAAAAGCAGGTTAAGGCCATTTATCACGGAGCGTCACCCATTGATGATGAATTGAAGCCTAAAGTAAAAAGTTATTTACAAGTCTTGCAGAGTCAGCTTAATTTGCAGCAAGCGCAATTGGCGCCACGTCAAATTAAAGCCTTACAGCAGCAGCCAAGATATCGCGAAGTACTTCAGAAAAAGCAGCTGGGCGATAAACTGGCTAAAATGGTGTCATTAATTATAGTGATTATGGTCGTTTACATGGTTTTGCTTTCCTACAGTAGCATTACAGCTCAAGAAATAGCTTCTGAAAAGGGTACGAAGATTATGGAAATCATTTTCTCCAGTACAACTGCGGCAAAATATTTCTTAGGCAAAATTCTGGGCATTTTTGGTGTAATTATTACGCAACTTTTAATCTATATTGTTGGCGGCTGGGCCACTTACCGCTGGGCTTTACATGCAAAAATTACGGCTTCATTTATGCATGACAACCAGGTAGTAATAAATAAAATTCTGGGTAATTTGGTAAATGTCAATCTCATTTTCCTGATTCTTGGTGTAATTATTTATACGATATTGGCAGCTTTTTCAGGAGCTTTAGTAGCCAAGCCAGAAGATTCTTCAAAAGCTGCTCAAGGCACTACGATGATTTCCCTTATTGCCTTTTTCCTGTCGCTTGCCTTTATTTCTAACCCCGAACAAATTTTGCCACAAGTATTATCCTATGTGCCATTCTTTTCTTCATTCATGATGCCAATTCGGATAATTAATGGTCATGTGGGTAATATGGAAGTTATTTTGTCTCTGGTAATTTTAATAGTAAGTATTACTGGCATGACAGTATACATTAGTAAAATCTATCAAGGCGTAATTTTGCAAACTGAAGATACCAGCTTTTGGCAGAGATTAAAACGAGGGCTGGCATATAGTAAAGCATAAATAATGTAAAAATAGCTATCAGTGTGATAGCTATTTTTATTTACTTTTTGAAACAGTCATATTTGAAGTGATTCGGTATTGAGTAATTTAAAAACAGTTTAAGCTAATTAAACAAAAAAATACTAAGTAAATAGGTGAAGAGCATTGGTAGTAAAGGGACTTAGGTAGGAAGTTGTCTTACTAAAAAAATTAATCTTAATTTTCTCTTGACATAGACGTCTATAAATGTTTATATATAACTGTAAGCGATTACAGCAATTGCTCAAAATAATCTAATCAATATGAAAGGTGGTTTATTATGTTAAATTTGTCGGATAAAGAATTGGCGTCTAAGATTCAACATACTAATGTTAATCCGGAATTAACACCGGATGATATAAGAGGTTTGTGTGATGATTGTAAGCACTTTGGTTTTAATGGTGTAATGATTCAGCCGCAATGGGTCACTCTTGCAAAGAAAGAACTAAAAGGAACCAACATTCAAGTTGCTACATGTATGAGTTTTCCAATGGGAGCACAAAAGACAGAAGTTAAGGTGTTTGAGGCTCAACAATGCTTTGCAGATGGTGCGGATCAACTTGACTGGATGCCTAATGTTGGTTTTTTAAAAGCTGGTATGTACGATGAATACCAAAATGAAATTGCTGCAGTAGTTAAGGCGGCAAATGGCAAGATTGTTAAAATTATGCTCGAATTTGGTATGTTGACACGTCCAGAAAAGATTAAGGCAGCTGAACTTGCCAGGGATGCTGGTGCTACTTATCTAAAAAACTCTAGTGGTTGGGGTAAAGGTGGTCACGCAACCATTGATGACATTCAATTATTAAAGAGAATTGCTCAAGATAAATGTGAAGTAAAAGCTTCCGGCGGTATTAGAACCAGACAGCAGGCTCTATCTTTGCTTGAAGCAGGAGCATCATTACTGGGTACGAGCGCAGGTCCCCAAATTATCACTGGGATAAAGGAAAAGAATGATTCTATAGCTGATTAATTTTATTTAGCTATATTGCTTTTAGGGTGAATAGTATAATACTTTATAATAAAAACAAAGATTATACTATAAATAAATAACTTTTAAAGAAGGAATGAATCCCTATGAGTAATATATCAATAGATAATAATTCTCCAATATCCATTTATCAGCAAATTGCAAACCAAATAAAGACAGACATTAATAAAAAAATATTAACACCGGGCGACAAAATCCCGTCTGAAAAATGGTTTGTTGACAATCTCGGAGTAGCACGAGGGACTGTTAGAAAAGCAATCTCTTTGCTAGTCAAAGAAGGTACTTTGGAAAAAGTCCAAGGTAAGGGAACTTTTGTGACAAAACCGCAGATTTCTTATCCTTTTGCGCAAGAATTAGTCTCGTATGCCGAAACTATGAAAGCAAAAAATATTAATTTTTCCACGCAAGTAATAGAAAAGAAGATTGTCAAACCTACGAAGGAAATCCAGAAAAAGTTAAAAATAGGTAAAGAACAGGAAGTATTATATTTGGTGCGTCTCAGAAGTGTTGAAGACACTCCGGCTATACTTACTTTTAACTGGATTTCTCTGGATAAGTGTCCGAAAATAGCAAAAGTAGATTTTAATAATGTTGCTTTATTTGCTGCAATAGAAAAAGATGCAGGAATAAAAATTAAATATGGTATTAGGAATTTTTCAGCACGTAATCTAAACAAAAAACAGGCAAAAATAATGGAATTGGCACCAAATGATGCTGCTTTAGAATTAAATCAAGTTACTTTTGCAGCGGATGATGAGCCGATAGAATGCTCTGACGCTTTGCTTAGAACTGATCAATATAAAGTCACTTCTATTTTATATAGGTAAGGTACAAATAATGAAGATCTTAATTACAACACACGGGAATATGGCAAAAGGTATTTATAACAGTTATCAAATGCTTGCAGGTTCAACTAATCAGATTAAGTATTTAGGACTAAGTTCTGATGATACTGGTCAATTTAAAAAAGAACTTGCTCACATAATAGATCAAGAAACAGATGATTTATTAATCCTTTGCGATATTAAGGGTGGCTCGCCATATAACGAGTGCTTTGCAAAATATCTTCAAAACCCGCAAAAGATTAGAGTTGTAGCGGGTCTTAATTTGCCTATGCTTTTGGAAGTCGGCCTGTCACTAACTAGCAAGCCGAGTTTAGATGAAATCACAGATTTAGCTGAAAAATTCGGTAAGGAAGGAGTTTGTGTAGCTAAAGAAACAGCTGACACAAATCAAGATATTGAATTTTAGCTAGAGGAAGGTGTTTCTCTATGGCAATAACATTAGCTAGAGTGGATGACCGTGTGATACATGGTCAAACCACGACAAGATGGTCGAAGGAAAGACCCATAGATGGTTTCTTAGTAGTGGGTGATAAGATCATTCACGATAAACTCAGAACAAAAGTTTTAAAAGCAGCAGCTGGAAACCTAAAAGTAGGTATATTTAGCGATGATAAAGGTCCAGAAATAATTAAAAAGGGGGTACAGTCAAACAAAAACTTTTTCTTAATATCAAATTCACCTCAAACTTTCGCTAAACTTTTGCAAAATGGAGCTGATTGGGGTAATGAACTGAATGTAGGACCAATGAATACGCGTGAGGGGGCAATAGTCGTTGAAAGAACTTTAGCCCTTGATGATAAAGATTATGAAGCATTTGACTACATGTATAACCATGGCATAAATATTTCTTTCCAACTGATTCCAGATGAAAAGAAAAAGACGTGGCCTGAGGTTAAAAAGCACTATGATGAGTTGAAAGCCAAGGAGGGATAAAAATGAATATGGCTCTTTTTTGGCAAGCTGCTTTAGTTGGTATTCTCGGGTACTTGGGAGCAGTTGATAGTATCGTTATGGGTGGCGTTGCCTACGGATTCTATATTTTAGGCAGACCCTTAATTGCAGGCTTCTTGTGTGGTTTGATTTTTGGAGATGTTAAAGCAGGTATACTTTGTGGGTTAGCCGTACAAGCGGTTTTCATTGCGACAATGCATACTGGTGGAACTTCAAGTACGGAAATCACTTATGCTTCTTATGGCGGAATTGGATTAGCAATGGCTACAACTAAAGATCCTGCAATTGCAGTTACCCTCGCTATTTTTATTGGTCAAACGTTTGGTCTGATTTTTTATAACTTAAGAATGGCAGGCTTTTCCTATTTTAATCATAGAGCCGATCGTGACATTGACCGTTTTAATAAACATGCTCTTATTATGGACCAAGTTGTTTGGCCACAAATTATTACTTTCTTGGTACGTGCAGTGCCAATATGGGCTGCAATATACTTTGGCAGAGGAGCAGTTGAAGCTTTACTCAAGGTAATTCCAACGCAAATAACCAGTATTATCACAGTACTGGGCGGATTACTGCCTGCTCTTGGTATTGCAATGCTAATGAATATGCTAATTAAAAATAAGCTGCAATTAATCTACTTTCTATTTGGTTTTGCAATGATTGCTTTTGCCAAAATGAGTACTATTGGCTTAGTATTTATTGCTGTTTTAATTGCCTATCTTGTTTACCAGATATCTGGTAGAACTAGCAGTAATAATAGTAGTAATTCATCTGATGCAGAAAAAGCTATCCAAACAGAAGATGAATACGAGGATGCAGATTTATTCTAAGGAGGCAAAATAATGGCTAATCAAGATGATAAACAAACGTCGGTAGTCCAACCAGCTAAACCTGAGCGCTTAACTAAAAAAGAATTACGGTCAATTTTTTTAAGATATATGTTCTTGCCTGAATCTGCTATGAGTTATGAAAAAATGCACGGCGCTGCGTGGGCGGTTTCATATATGCCTTTAGGCAATAAATATTATAAAAATAATGATAAAGCCTATCAGCGGTTGCTTAAGCGGCATTCGCCTTTTTATAATACGGAACCACAAACCGGACAGCTGGTTAATGGTATTGTAGCCTCACTAGAAGAACAAATTGGTATGGGCAACACTAACGTCAGCGAAGAGATGCCGGTCGATGTTAAGGCTTCATTGATGGGACCCTTAGCTGGTATTGGTGACTCACTGATGCAGGGTATTCTAATTCCCACGCTCTTATCAATTGCCATGGGTCTATCTAAAGGTGGCAGTCCCTTAGGTCCGCTATTTTACATCGTAACTTATGCGGTGATTATTACTATTGTAGAAGTAGTTTGCTTTAAAGGTGGTTATAAGTTAGGTGTGTCTGCTGTAGACAAAATTGTTGGTGAAAGTGCTAAGCGTCTGACGAACATGTTTACAGTTTTAGGTACAATTGTTATCGGTGGTCTTGCCGCTTCGACAATTGCTTTAAAAACAACTGTCAAGATTCCTTTTGGTTCACAAACCAAGCCACTTGAAACAATTATTGATGGATTCTTCCCGGGACTATTACCTCTAGTTGCAGTTTTATTTACTTTTTGGCTGATTTCATCTAAAAGGATGAGCGCTAACAAAGTAATTCTAATATTGACTCTAGTAGCTACGGTGGGTGTACTAATTAAATTTTTGTAATAGCTAATTTTTGGCAAACTGATGTAATATTGAGCTTCAATGTTAAGCAAACGTTGGAGCTTTTTTAGTGGTGCTTTTCTATTTGAGATATGCAGTGTAACTAAAAGGAATCTTGATTTAGAAAAACTGCAATTGCTCATAGAATGGCGAAAAACCAACATACTTTAACCAAGAAAATATAAATAATTAACATAACAAAATTATTTAATGCTTTAATCACATTTCATGGCGTTAACAGACAAGGATTTGATATCAGTTATTAAATTAAGGAAACAGAGCATTAAAACTCCTGTTATTGCACCAATATGTGGTCGGTATATAAACCGGTGATTACAATAAACATTAAAGTAATGAGGTTAAACACCAGTTTATTTTTTTGCTATTTTCTTAAAGTGTTAGGGCTCAGTACAAAAAGTCCTAGTCTTTTTATGTAAAACTAAATTGCTCTTAATTGGTTAGTCCAGCTATAATTTGTTTTTTAATCAAACTATAATCGCTAATAGTGTCTCCTTGATAGTTAAAGAAATCCGTTTGCAAGGCAAAGGCACCAATGGGTCCAATAATTGCTCTAATTATTGTAATTGGTATCAATTTCGGATCAATTTCAGAAAATTTTTGTTTCCAACCATTGAACACATTAATAAAATCAGTTTCTTTACTGATTAAGTCTTTAAAATATTGCAGTAATTTGGGGTCAGTCAGTATTTCTTGTAAAAGCAGCTTGATAAAGTCAAAGTTGGCTTTAATAAACTTAAGTTGGTCTTTGACAATAAAAGTGACCAATGCATCCAAAGCTTGATATTGGGAAAGACTACCGATAAAGTCTTGCTGTAATTCAATAAACAAAGGACTAACTCCGATCAAATATCGGAAGTTAGTCCTGAGCTATGATTAAATAATTTATCATACAAATTAGATAAATAATTATTGATCTAACAATCATCTAAAACAATAATGATAACGCAAGAAACTTAGGTAAGCTTCTATATTTATCTAATTCTTGCAATAATAGTTGAATTACTGTAAAGTAATGTTAACAGATATATGATAATTATTAGTACTAATTGTTCTTTGATCAGAGTATAGTACTAAAAACGGTATTATCATAATACTGAGAGTTAACTTTATTGTTAACTCTTTTTTTGCGTGTTTTATCTTTTTATGGTTCATATTACACCTCCTTTCAATATTTTTTAAACTAATTCATAATAATGATTATTTATATCTTTAAAAAAGAATAAAAAAGTATCCGCTTACACTTTATAATCTAGCTCTGTACTGAAATTTTGTCAATAAAAAAGCTTTTTTATAGTCTTTTTTGAAATTTAAACTTGATGTATAATAAAATACTATTTAAGACAAATACTGTATTTTTATGATTAATCCTTAGTGGATATCATTTGAATACATTTAAACTTTGTATGTCCAATGGCTGGATTTTAGTAACGGAATTACTCATAGTTACTGGTAATAACTATTTCTCTGACTTTTTTATTGTGGCTGCAAAGACCAAAATATTAGTAATAGTTTTAGACTATGTTTGTTATATGGAGGAACCATGATTATCAGTAATATTTGGTTGATTATTTTTGCCACTATTTCTTCATTTTCTAGAGGAATAATATCAGTTATTGACCGTTACCAAATGGGGTATCGGAAGCAAAGTTCAATTGATGTGAACTTTTTAAATAATATTTGTAGTTCGGTTTTAGTAACTTTCTTTCTAATTTACGTCTTGCACAATTTTCCTAGTCCCAGAATAACCAACAACTATCTTATTAAAGTCCTTTTATATGCTTTTTTGGCGCAGATAGTTGCCTATGGTTACAGCTATGTGTTCAAAAAAGTTTCAATTATGCAGTCTGTGCTTTTGAGCAAGGTGACCGATCTTTTTATTCCTTGGGCCATCTTGCTGACAATGGGTTACTTTAGCAAATCTTCATATTTAGTTTCTATTATTTCCACTGTAATCGTGGTTATTTATATTGTTTTCGAGCAGCGCCACAATAATTTAAATTTAAAAACTTTATTGACCACCTTCGCTGTGATTGCGCCCTTATTGATTATTCAAGCTGCACTTTCACCGGTATTAACTAAAGGCCTAATCAAACCGATTGATCTGGTCTTTTTTACTATCATGACAATTTATGTGCGCTGTTTAATTACCTTAATTACTTTTATTTATAAAAACAGAACTCTTAAAATCAGCGCTGAAAATCTTAAAGGTAAGGTTTACCTGATTTATGGCTCCCGGGCGGTTTTGACTCTTTTAGCGCAAGTAACTTATACTTTGGCAACGTCTTCACCCAACTCAAGCATTGCCTGGATCTTTTTAAACATGACCTCTTTATACAGCGTCATCTTTGGCGATATTTTCCTCAAAGAGAAGATGAAATTTGCAGATATCTTGGTAATTGTGGCTATTTTTATCTTAGCTTTATTTTCAAAGTAACTGCAAGAGTTTGGAAAAATAAGAATTAAGCGCTATAATGGCGCTATGATTTGGAAACGCCGGTTCAAGGTGAGTGTTGGTTTCTATATTGGGGAAGAAATCTGCACTCTGAATTAAGTATTGGGGAATAATTAATGATAATTGAAACCAAGAACCTGGCGAAACGGTATCGTAAGGTGAAAGCAGCTAAGCTGTTTCACAAAGAATATCGCATTTTTGACGCAGTAAAAAATGTTTCTCTAGAGATTCATCAAGGAGATCATGTTGGCTTAGTGGGGTTAAATGGTTCCGGCAAGTCAACCTTGATCAAAATGATTTTAGGTATTTTGCAGCCTGATGGCGGCAGTATCAAGACTTTTGGTAGAGATCCGCTTAATAACAGACAAAAAAATGCGGCTAAAATAGGAGTAGTATTCGGGCAAAGAAGCCAATTACGCTGGGATTTGCCCGCAATAGACACCTTCAAACTCAACCGTGAAATATATCAAGTACCGGAGGATATTTTTACCAAACGGGTAACAAAGTTAGCGCGGATGTTGCAGGCTACCGAGTTTTTAACGCAACCGGTGCGCACCCTTAGTTTGGGTCAACGAATGAAGGCTGAATTCATTGCAGCTCTTATTCACGATCCTGAACTGCTTATTTTAGATGAACCCACAATTGGACTTGACGTTCTGACAAAAAATAGTATCACGCAATTTTTACAACAATTAACTGATAAAACGATCATTTTCACTTCGCACGATCTCGATGAAGTAGCCAAAGTATGCTCACGCATTTTAATTTTGAATAAAGGTCAGTTGGTATTAGATCAAAGTAGTCTACAACTAGCAGAATTAGATGTGCCCACAACAGTCACTTTTACTAGTGCGGATAAATTGAGCGCTGATTTAATAAAGCAGTGGCCCAACATGGTGCAGCTTGAAAACGGTTCATATCAGATTGCAGGCATTAAGCAAGAAAATCTGAAAGAAGTGTTAAGTACAATTACTGCCCGCATCCCAGTTGCCAATATTGAAGTTAAGAGCAATAAATTGGCATATTTATTGGCGCACCTCAAACAGCAGGAGGTGCAGCAATGAAATATAGGCTAATGCTCATTAAAATAGGAGTAAAAAAAGGTCTAGCCTCAAAATATGCTTTGATTTTCTGGCTGTTTTCATCTTTAATTTCGCTTACCGTACAGTATTTTTTGTGGCAAGCTGTTCTAACTGGCAAGCCAAACGGTGAATTTAAACAAACAATTAGTTATTTGGTATTAATGCAGCTTTTGACCGTGCTTTTTCCTAAAACCAGCTACGATGTGAATGATAAAGTTCGTTCTGGTGATATTGCACTTGACCTGTTAAAACCAGTAGCATTTGCAACGCAGCTACTGTGGGAAAGCATTGGCTATTCAGTTGTCAAATTTGCAGTGATTGGTACAGTGGATTTATTAGTTTGTTTATGGATTCTGAATTTTCAAATTGCAGTGAGCACAATTTTAATGGTCTTAGTAGCAACCACTTTGGCGTATTTATTGTATTTTGAGCTGGAACTGCTTTTAGGGACATTTTCTTTTTACACTTATAGTATTTGGGGCATCTCCACTTTTAAAGAAGCAATACTATTGGTATTAGCTGGCAATATTTTTCCGGCCAATTTTTATCCGGCAGTGATCAAAAAGTTGGCCGCTTATTTGCCATTTCAATATTCATTTGGTGCAGTAGGAATGCTGGCGCAAAAGCCATCGTGGAGTTTATTTATTCAAGTAGTTTTGATCCAGCTTTTCTACATTATCCTGTTCAACGTGCTTTTTAAATTCTTGTTTAAGCGCTCCGTTGTTTCAACTGTGATTCAAGGAGGGTAATAATGAGATATTTAAAATTGTTAGCCACTTATTTAAAAGTAAATTTAAAATCACTTGCTGTTTATGACTTGGACTTTTATTTTGCACTAGCAGGGATGATCATTCAAAACTTGCTTAATATCCTCGCTTTAAGATTTATTTTTAATATTGTGCCCCGCATTAAAGGCTATAGTTTTGCACAGCTGCTTTTAACTTATGCCTTGGCAACTTTAGCTTTTGCTATTTTTCGCTGCTTTTTTATCAATGCACTCAACATTTCTGATTATATTCATGACGGGCGCTTAGATACAATCTTAATTAAACCAGTCAATCCTTTATTTCAGCTTGTTAATGAACGTGTGGATGAGGACGCATGGGGCGATTTAATTGTTGCGCTTTTGTTGTTGATAATTGTGGATATGCAGTTACATAATCCGTGGTATATCACGGTCATGTTTATTTTTATCTCGCTTTTTACTTCGCTCATCTTCTTAGGACTAGCTGTATTAGGTAATATCGTTGCACTACTTTCTAATGGTTTAGCCAACTTGGCAGAAACAACATTTGACTTTTTTGACATGAGTAAATACCCCTTAGCGATCTATTCGTCGGCTTTAAGGCTAATTATGACCTTTATCTTGCCAATCGGCTGGGTTGCTTCAATTCCACAAGAAAAAATTGCAGTTAAGCACGAGTGGGTCTGGCTTTTACTAATTCCTGGCGCCTGTGTATTCTTTTTTATCCTAATTTATCAGTTATGGCGGGTATTTTTACAAAAATACCAAAGTACTGGCAGTTAACACTAAAAAGCCCTGTAGCTTATGGCTACAGGGCTTTTTAAGTCTCTTAAACTCTTTTTCTTTTATTGCATTAAATCCTATTACTCAAAAATTGATTCCTGCAATAATTTTAAAAATAATTCTGCGACTGGTGATAAATTAACTTCACGTTTCCAAACTACCCTGATAGCTTGCTGCAGCTCTGGCTGCAATTTTCTAAACGTAATGCCCGAATTTTTCGAAGTATCAGCTAATTTATCTAGAGTAAGCATTAATGCGGCATGATTCTTAACCATCAAAGTACCGTTAAAATTTAAATTATAACTGCCAATAAAATTGACTGAATCGTAATAATTTCCTAGCCAGTTTTGAAAAAGGTGCATTTTTTGCGCTTGCTGTGAATTTAATAAAGAGCGTCCTTGTAAATCTCCTGGTTTGATCACTGCTTTTTGCGCTAAAGGATCATTAGCAGGCATTAAAATTCCCCAAGTATCTCTTTCGGGTAAAGTTAAAGAGGCGTAATTAGCTAAAGGAACGTTCCCGATAATGACTGCAAAGTCAACCGTCCCGTTGTCTAACTTGCGTTCGGCATAACTGTAGTCCCCACTTAATAAGTGAATTTTAACAGAAGGATGCTCTTTAATAATTGCGCTGACCACATTCATGACCCGCTGCATCCCGAGGCTTTCTCCCGCAGCGATGGTTAAATCACCACTAATAAAAGAAGCTTTTGTCAAGTTTCTTTTGGTTTTAGCAGTTAAATCTAAAATTTCTTGTGCCTGTTCAAGTAAATAATGACCTGCTGGAGTTAAAGCTAAATGCCGCGACTTACGGCTAAACAATTTAACGCCAAGTTCAGCTTCCAGTTCAGCAATTTGTCTTGATAAAGCTGGCTGGGAGATAAGCAGCTTTCTGGCAGCACGGGTCATATTGCCTTCTTGGGCCACGGCTACAAAGTAATTTAAAACTCTTAGTTCCATATTATCTTCTCCTTGCTAAATTGTTTTTGCCGCTAAAAATTCCCTTTAATGCAAACAAGTTATACAAGATCATGTTTAAAAAGTATTTTACATAAAAAAGTAGTATGACTAAAATTTTAACTAATCGGTAAAATCGAAAGATAAAAAGCACCTATAACTATTAACTATAGGTTACTTTTCAATCAATATTAGATAAAACAAGCAAGAACAATCGCTGTGTTTAACTTAATATATTTTTTTAGCTAATGCTTAAACTTAGATCTAAGTTTAGGTCTATCAGAAAGAGGAACAATAATGAAAATATCGGAAGTGGCTGAAAGAGTAGATTTGACTCCTGTAACTCTGAGATACTATGAAAAGATGGGCTTAATACCTGTGATAAAGAAGGAACATGGCGTCAGAAACTACGAAGAAAAAGATCTTACTTGGATTAGTTTTATTAAGTGCATGCGTCAGGTGAAAATTCCGGTAAATGATTTGTTGGAATATACTAAATTGATGCAGCAGGGTAGTGATACTAAGAAACCCAGACGGCAAATTTTAGTCAAAGAATTGCATAGGCTAGAAAAGCAAGACCAAAATATTCAAGTTACCATTGCGCGGTTAAAAAACAAAATAAGTTTATACGATCAAGGTAAAATACAGTAAGCTAATTACCAGAGAAAGTTAACTAGCAAACGGTCAACTTGTGTGTTTTCATGTAATTTACTATGTTGGGCGCGAGGACCTCTGATTTCTTTTTCTTGATATGAACGGGCGCGTTTACTGACTAAGTAACGGTAAGAACGGGCAGAGTTAACGGTGACATCACCATCACTGCCAGACCCCATATCACCATAGATATTTAAAACTGCAGCTTTTTGAGGAAATTTTTTTCTCAAACTTATAAGTCCGCGGTAGCCTGCACTCATTTTTTGCGGTTTGCCAGCGCGATTTAAGACAGTTTTATTTGGTGCTCCTTGTTCCCCAACATAGCCATTATAATGACCAGCAATCGAAACCTGTTTATTTAGTTGAGGCATGTGCGCATTAGTGGCATTATTGCGCAAGTAATAGGCAATTTGTAAATTACCCATTGAATGTCCTACTAAATTGATGCGATTAAAACGATACCTTTTTTGCAGTGCATTAATTACGTCTTTAATATAATTGCTGCTTTTGTTCATGGCAGCAATTTGATTATTCGTTCCAGCAAAAATGCTCTTATTATTTTGAAGATTAACTTCAACTATCGGGTTCTTGGCCCGTATTTTAATTGTCCCTAGTAAAGTGACTTTACCGGCAGGACTAACATCGGCGCGTATGACAGAATTAGTAGCATGCTGTTTTTGGGCATAAGCCACCATACTTTCTTCGGCGTGGTAACTGCTGCCCCAGCCATGTACAAAAAGTGTTGGCGTATCGATGCGAATGCTGGCACCATTTTCTTTTTGGTAATTATTTTTTAAAAAGTAAATTCCTAATAGCAGTATGACTGTTATTAATGTACTAAAAAGGATGGCCTTACGTTTTCTGGTCATTATTAATCAACTCCTTGCAGCCATAGTTTGCAATTATAAAAGCTGCTGTACATCCGCCACAATTTGAGCAGTAGTTAAATGATTTTGCTGGTAAATTTCTTTAACTGGAGTTTGGTCAGTATAAACGCGCTTTTGACCGTAATTAAGTACTTTAACTTTGGTTTTACCAAGGTAGGATGCCACTTTTTGCCCAAAACCACCATCTATAGAGTTATCTTCAAGAGTAACAATTACTCGATGATTGGCTGCTAACTGGTCTAGGGCTCGTTTATCTAAAATATTGGCAGAAAGTGGATTAACTAGGGTAGCTCCTAACTTAGTTGCCACGTCTTTACCTAATTGATAAAAATCTCCTAGTGCCAAAACTGCTACATTTTTACCTGGTTTAACCCGATATTTAATTTCTGAGTAGTTGGTTGCTACAGTTTGTTCGTCTGAATCTGGCACATTAGCCGGCATTTTAATAGCAACGGGGTGTTTTCTTTGGCTAATAGCCCACTTGATCATTGCTTTTTCTTCTTCTAGTGTAGTAGGAGCCAGATAAATCCAGTTAGGCAAGTTAGAAATCATTACTTGGTCAAAGATTCCCAAGTGCGTCTTAGATTGATTAGAGATTCTGCCACCAGCTACTAGCATTACAACGGGCAGGTCGTTGGCAGCCGTATCGTGAGACAGTTGGTCAAAAGCACGCTGTAAGAAAGTAGAATTTTCCATTAGAACTGGAATCCCACCTTCTTTGGCAAACCCCGTGGCAAAAGCAACAGACTCTTGTTCAGCAATGCCCACGTCCGTGTAATGATCGGGAAATTCTTTTTTGAACTCTTCCAGGTCAAAGACACCCGGAATGGCTGCATCTATCGCCATGACGCTTTTTCCTGCTTTAATCTCATCTTTAATCACGTCAAGCGCCACTGAATTAGGGGTAGGCTCCTGACTTTCTGGAGCAAGTGGTTGATCATTTTGTAAATTAAAGGGTGATACCCAGTGATGAGCCTCTTCATCAGAAACTGCGGGCTCATAGCCCTTGCCCTTAAGCGTATTAATGTGTAATAAAATGGGATGATCAACATCTTTAACTGCTTTAAAAGCGGCAATCATATCAGTCAGGTTATTACCGTCTGCGACATAGCGGTAATCAAAGCCCATAGCTGTAAACGGATTTTCGGCAGTCTGACCGTTTGAATCACGTAATTTCTTTAGAGCTGTCACTAAGCCGCCAACATTTTCATCAATTGACCATTGATTATCATTAACTACAACTACCAAGTTATGTTTTTCAATTGCAGCATTGTTTAAGCCTTCAAAGGCCAGTCCGCCAGTCATCGAACCATCACCAATTAAAGCCATGATATTTTCATGCTTGCCCATTAAATCGCGGGCCTTAGCCATACCTGTTGCTAGCGCAATAGAGGTTGAAGTATGGCCGATTGAATAGTAATCATAAGGACTTTCGTCCGGATTAGAATACGGAGTGACATCTTCATAGTGGTCGGGATCAAGCCAGGCCTGTGCCCGTCCGGTTAACATTTTATGGGGATATGTTTGGTGCGAAACGTCCCAAATAATTTTGTCTTCGGGTGCATTAAAGACGTAATGATAAGCAATTGTAGCCTCCACAATCCCCAAGTCGGGACCAAGGTGACCTCCTTCAGCCGCATCTTTTTCTAAGATTAATGTTCTGATTTCCTGGGCTAATTTTTCCATTTCAGGGATGCTTAATTTTTTAAGATCCTGGGGTCCAGCAATGTGGTTTAATAAGAAATCTTCATGTTTGTTCATTTTCAAGTGCCTCCCTGCACTAATTTATTCAATCTTTATTAATAATTATAAAATACTTTATTGTGGTAGCGAGCTGACAATTATAGCAATTGCTATGTTCAGCAGGATAAATTTTATAATTATCAAAATTGTAGTACTTAAAGTTAAGGTTAAGTCAAATAGTAACCTAATTTTTTAGTTAAAAATGATATGGCATCGTTTAAACTATAATTACTAGGTACGTTTGAAATTGATTAGGGGATCAAAATGACAATTGGAAAATATAATCAAATATCATTTTGTGCATAAATCAGAGTGCATATCTAAGTGCAAGTGGGCCATCAAGAATTGTACTTTATTAGAGATGCCGGAATATGGTGGACAGGCAGAGCTATTTGTTAATCAAAATCTAAATACCTGCTTATTAAAGATAAGTTAGTGGTATGATTAAATTGTCCAGAAAACGTTTTAATAAGGGAGATGTTGATTATGAAAATAGGTTTTATTGGCACTGGCGTAATGGGTAACGCAATTTGCCTTAACTTATTAAAAGCTGGCCACGAGCTGTGGGTCTATAACAGGACAAAGAGTAAGACTGATAATCTGGTTGCAAAAGGTGCTACTTGGTGTGAAAATCCTAAAGCTATAGTTGAACAAACTGATACCATTTTCACGATTGTTGGTTTTCCAACTGATGTTGAGCAAGTTTATTTCGGCGATAACGGTATTTTACAGGCCGAAGTTAAGGGTAAAAATTTGGTAGACATGACAACTTCCAAGCCGGCTTTAGCGCAAAAGATTTTCGCCGCGGGTGAAAAACAAGGAGCAAAAGTCCTCGATGCTCCCGTTTCAGGCGGTGACCTGGGCGCAAAGAACGGTACACTGACAATTATGGTTGGTGGTGATGAGTCCGCATACCAAAACTTGGAACCTGTTTTTAAGGATTTCGGAAAGCAAGTTCATTATTTTGGACCAGCTGGTGCGGGACAGAATACTAAAATGGCTAACCAGATCATGATTGCAGGCACCATGACTGGCATGACAGAAATGCTGGTTTATGCCAAAAAAGCCGGTCTTGATCTTGAAGCCGTCCTTAAAACTGTTGGTGCTGGTAGTGCTGCTAACTGGAGTTTAAGTAACTACGGTCCGCGCGTCTTAAAGGGTGACTATACTCCAGGCTTTTTCAGTAAGCATTTTTTGAAAGACTTGCGCATTGCTTTAGAGACTGCGAAAGAAATGAAAATTGACTTGCCGGCTACTGCAGAAGCTAAGAAGTTATATGAGATACTTGTTGATGAAAAGCACTTAGGTGATTTGGGCACACAAGGTTTAATTAAACTCTGGTGGCAGTAAAATACTAATTTAAGATAAAGAAAAAGTGGAGTAATCTTGGTTGGAACTACTTCACTTTTTTAAATGCTAATAAACTTATTTGATTTTACTTTTGACTTCAGGAACGCCATCCAGTACGTTGGCATAGCGCGCTAGAATGAAAAGGTAATCTGATAAACGGTTGAGATACTTTAAACAGGCAGGAGCTAACTCTTGCTCTTCAGCATTCAACTTAACCAGTGAACGCTCAGCCCGTCTGGCAACTGTCCGAGCATAATGTAAGTGAGTTGCTGTAATGGAACCGCCAGGCAAAATGAAATGGGTTGTTTGGGGTATTTTCTTATTAAGTTCGTCGATTTCCATTTCCAGCTTGGTTACGGTTTCAGGTGTAATCTCTTCGTGCCTTTTGACAACAATATCGCTTTCGAGTTCATATAAGTCCCGCTGCAAGTTTTGAATAGGGTCATGTAGCTCTTGGCATTTAGCAGACAAATTGGCAATTACGACACCTAAGTAAGAATCAAGCTCATCAATATCGCCGACAGCAACAATTTGCAGGTCATATTTAGGAACCATTTTACCGGTAACCTGTTTGGTAAAGCCTTGATCGCCTACTTTAGTATAAATTTTAATCGTCATAAAAGCCTCCGTTTGTAATGATCAAGTGCAATATTCAGTGGCTTGTAGAGAATAGGATAGAATACCAAATTACCAACAGCATGGTAGGTATCAAAGACTAAACTTCCAGCCCAGTAAGCTAGGAACGCGTTAAAGCCGCCGAAGATAGACATACCAAAGTCGACAAAGCAGCCATATTCCCAGCCGAGAAAAACGGCAAGAATTAGTTGCAGAGTAAAATGCTTTTTCAATGGCGTGAATTTATCCAGCAAAGCAACGGTTAAAACGCAGCCGCCAAAGGCTAAAACTTGTGCCACAGTCCAAATGCCAAAACCTAAGTAAATATTGGAGACGACCATGGTTAAAAGAGCTAAGGCAAAGCCAAAGCCGAAGCCGATATTCAACGTTACAATCATTAAAATATCGGTTACCGGCTGGACATTAGGCACAGGAATTATTTTAAAAATTCTTAGCGCTACGCACATGGCTGTTAAAATTGCTAGTAATGCTAATTTCTTAGTTGAATTACGTGCCATAGTAATTTAGAAGTTAACTTTTGCTAAAGTAAACTTAACCTTATCTTTATTTGCCAATTTTTGGATTGCGGCACCTTTTTGAGCGAACTTACCATTTATTTTGTAAGTCCAATAGATTTTTTTACTTGGATTTTGGCTCTTACCAGCTATTGAAGTAATAAGTCCATGGTCACTCTTTATTTTCCAGCATTTTCTTAAACCACGCATTACAGTTGAATGCTTTGGCAATTTAATAGTCTTCTTCTTGTAGGTCTTATTATGTACTTTTAGAGTGTAAGTAACTTTGATCTTACTGCTGGCATCAACCTGTTGGACATTTTGAGTTGTTTCATAGCCTGCAAAGGTAAAAATGGTGGCTATTCCGGTCAAAACTGATAATTTGCTTCTTTTCATATATAAACTCCCAATCTATTAATATTTTTGTGCAAGCACTAAAATAGTTCGTACTTAGTCACTTGCACGGCCAATAGTTTTACTTCATTTTGGCTAAAGTAAACTTAACTTTGTCTTTATTTGCGACTTTTTGCTGGTTAGCACCCTTGGTAGCGTATTTGCCATTGATAGTGTAAGTCCAGTAAATTTTCTTTTTAGCATTTTGTTTTTTACCGTCAATTGCCGTGATAAAGCCTTTATTACTGTCAACTTTCCACGCCTTTTTCAAACCGGTCATTACAGTAGATTTTTGCGGCACTTTAACTGTCTTTTTTTCAGTATCATTTTTAGCAGCTAAAACATAGCTAACAGAAATATTATTTGTCTTGGGTTTTGGCTTTGTCTGGTTGTTCTCACAGCCGGATAGGCTAAAGGCAAAAATAGCAGCGACGCTGGCAATTACTGGTAATTTACTTTTTTTCATGACTAAGATTTCGCCTACTTAATTTATTTAACAGGACATGCACCAGATTCACAGTCGGTTTGATCAACTAACTCCAAATCTTTTTGATCATCGTTTTGCTCGGCAAATACTTGAGCAACATCACCGGTGATCTCAGCTTTTCTTTCTTCATATTTTTCTTTGTCAATAGGTTCTTTTGGCGCTTGTTTCAGTGAGCCACCATAATATGGCAATAAAGAAGTTGACTTAATCACATGCCGGTATTGTTTAAACAGCGGTGTAATCTTGTCCCCTTCATCGCTTTGGAAGGTAACCGTACAACTGACTGCGTTATCTGACCAGTAAGTTTGCAAAAAGGCTTGTGTTGCAAACTGTTCTTCAATTGAAACCGTGCCAGCTGAGGCAAAGTTCTTGCTGTCGGCGTGAGCTGCACGCAATGGGAATTCGACACAAGTTGTGTTTGGTGAGTAGATATCTGGTTCTGAGTAGTAACCGCAGGCATCGAGCGCTTTAAGCAGTGGATCAGAAGCTTGGAAGCGAATCCGTTGAATGAGGTAACCGGCATAGTGGAAGTGCATCCCTTCAGAAGCTCCAGCTAATTTGGCGACAGTACCTGAAGGCTTAACAGTAGTATGTTTAATCGACTCGTTGCAATTTAAGGTCTTGCTGTATTCCTTATCAGCATCAATGACTGCCTGGTAAGCGGAAGTGACCATTTTAATTCCCTGAGGATCGTAAATTGGCTTCTTAATCTTTTCACCGGTTTCTTCATCAACGCTGTCTTCAAAGCCGGTAACAACGCGGTGACCCAGGTCATTTAAGAGCCAGTCCTGAATGCCTGACATTGAAACACCAATTCTCCGGTTCTTGGAAATGATATTGCGGGATATTTCCCAGTCGTAGCTACTAAAGGTTACTCGTTTAGCAAAGCGAGTTGCCAATCTGAAAACATCTTTTAAATCCCAGTTTTCTTGTTCGGCAATATACGGGAATACTTCAAACAGGTTGCATGGTTCACCATTACCCAAGGAAATTTCTCCACAAGGGTTAGTACCTTCAACATCACCGTCAATATCTTTTTGATAACCGTCAATGATCCGGCCATAATTACGAGATAAATCCAGGTTAACTATTCCCGGTTCACCATTTTCTCTAATACCGTTTGCGATCGGTTCATATTCATCAAAGTTAGAATCAATGGCTACACTGTTGTTTGAGGCCCAACGGTGGTGGTAAAGTTTGTCTTTATCTTGTTTCATAGTGATAAAGTCTTGGTCGGTGCTTGTACCTAAAGCTAGTTCCGCTGACCTTCTTACATTACCAGCAACGACTGTTTTACCAATCAGGTTGCAGATATCTGTACAATCAACAGAAGTTAAGTTGCCGTCAGCCCGGTTGTTAATAATGTTGTTAATATCGAAAAACATTTCCACTAAGGGCATAGGACCAGAAGCGGTACCGCCAAAGCCGTGAATTTTAGCTCCGTAAGGACGAATTCTGCTGATGTCAAGTACCAGCTTGGTCTTATTCTCGGGATTAGTTTGATTGAAGTGCATGTCGATTAAACGGGCATTAGCTAAAACCCAACCTTCGCGAGTATCAGGCAAATTGTAATAAACGTAATCTGATTTGTCCTTGCTTTGCTTGGCCCATTCATCTTTATCCGTTGCACCAAGTTTAACTGAATCAGCGTATGAAGCGCTCTTTTTGTCAATTACAACCGTTAAATCGATTTTATTATCAACTGTAGGAATCTTTTTAATATTGTCTTGGACAACAGAAAAGCCAACGCCGCCACCTTTCATTGATTCGTCAAAAAGAAATGAAAAAGGCATTGAAACTGCTTCTTGCGTTTGACCTAAATAGTCGGGAACTATATGGCTATCACCGTATTTTTGCGGCCGAATAGCAATAAACCAGCAATTATTTAACGAGTCACCATTGCGCTTTTGGTAGTCGGTGCCGGAAACCCACAGATTACGTCCAGAAGGCGTTGCTCCTAAACCGTACACTAGTTTAAATAAATCCTTGGCTTCGTTTGTTAGTTCAGCGACTACTTCTTTTGAAGGAGTGCCTTTGAGACGAGGATCAAGGTTAATGTTGCCCTCAATTACACGTTTAACCGTTTCGTCCCAATTTTCGGAACGATTTTTTTCCGGAAGCCATCTGGCATAGGTTCGTTTATAAGTAACCCAGCCAAGTTCTCCCCAATGGGGGGTGACATTTTGTTTCACTTGATCAATGTAGCCCTGATCCAACGTTATGCTCGTATTTTTCATATTCAAAGTCACTCCTTAAAATTAATTATTGTTCCACAGATACATTATCTATGGTGTCCAATAGAACTATACCACAATATCTTGTATTTAATAGAGAAAAATTTAGTCTCAAACACAAGTAAAAGTCACAACGTGATGTGCGAGTAAGTTATCGAGGTTAATAAAAATCATATAGCATTCGCAAATATAAAAAAGCATAATAAGTTAAAAGTGATACTTATTATGCTTGAATATATGTTTAATTTTGGAGATAAACTAGCGTCTAACTAGGGCAAATATGAGAAAAATGACTCCCAGAAAAACAGCTACCGGAATCAGTAATTGAACAAAGAAAAAGAAGGTCAGAGCACAGGTCAGAAGGAAAAATAGAATTTTAAAAAAGCCAAGACCCATTTTGATAAAAAGCCAAATGAGAAACAAAACCAATAATAGTGTAAACATGCCCAATCACCCCTTTTGCTAAAATTAAAGGATATTATAGCTTATTTTGTGAAATAGCAGTAGCAATGCAACCCAAAATTTAAAAATAGTTAATTATGTTCTTTAGCTGTGAAATATTGTTATAATGAATCTCCACACTAATTTTTAGTGAATACGTGTTATATTCTGAGGAATAGTTGGAGAGGAAGAACATGCTTGCGTTATAAACAAATAATTTTTGATGTTGATGATACCTTAATTGACTTTGCTGCTACAGAGAGTTTTGCTCTGCAGAGTCTTTTTAAAGCGCATCAATGGCCGTTAACTGATGAGCTGCAGCGGGACTATCATGCATATAATCAAGGCCTGTGGCGTGAGCTTGAGCAGGGCAAGATCGACTATGAGCAGCTGAGTAAAATAGCTTTTGCCAATTTTATTAAAGCTAAATTCGGGATTGAAATTGACGGCTTAGCAGTAATGAACGAATACCGCTCTTATTTTAGTGAAGCTCACAAACTGCTGCCGGGTGTAGTTGATACTTTACGCTATGCCAAAAAGCAAAATTATGCATTGACTATTTTGAGTAATGGCGAAGCATATATGCAAAGACATCGGCTACAATTAGCCGGAATCGCTAATTATTTTTCGTTGATTGTGACGTCAGAAGAAGCAGGATTTGCTAAACCTGATGCCCGTATCTTTGATTACTTTTTTGCTCATACTAAAATTGGCCCAGAGCAAACTGTTTTCTTTGGTGATGGCTTGCAGTCAGACATATTGGGTGCAGAAAAATATGGCTTTGACAGTATTTGGTATAACCACCGGAAACGGAAAAATACGATGAACTTGCATCCGTTATACGAAGTAACTACCTATCCTGAATTTGTGGCTTTACTTAAAAGCGACTTCCAAAAACAACCGCAATAATTGCTATCTTTTACTGTAGAAGTATAGTTCAATCCGGTATAATGATGGGAGAGGTGAAAAATTATGACTAGCAAAATTCATTCTTTAAATGATACTTATGAACTAAATAATGGCGTCAAAATACCGGTTATCGGACTGGGAACCTGGCAAACTCCTGACGGTGAAGTTGCTCAAAAAACCGTTGAGAATGCACTGGATCTGGGCTACCGGTTAATTGATACTGCTGCCGCATATGGTAACGAAGAAAGTATTGGCCGGGGAATCAAAGTAAGTGGAGTGAACAGACATGATTTGTTTGTGACCACTAAGTTGTGGAATGACCACCACGGCTATCAAAAAACTAAAGCTGCCATTGACGAAAGCTTGACTAAGTTAGACTTGGATTATCTTGATTTGTATCTAATCCATTGGCCTAATCCGGCTCCTGTACGTGATCACTGGGCTGAATTAAATGCGGAGAGCTGGCAAGCAATGGAAGAAGCAGTACAGGCAGGAAAAATTCGTGCAATTGGAGTCTCTAATTTTAGACGCAAGCATTTGGCTGAACTACTGAAAACTGCCAAAATTCGTCCGGCCGTCAATCAAATTTACTTGAATCCTAGTGATATGGAGGAAGACGTAACAGCTTATAACAAAGAGCTGGGTATTCTCAGTGAAGCTTACTCACCACTAGGCAGAGGAGATTTATTTGCCAACGAAACAGTAGTTTCTGTAGCCCAACACTATGATAAAAGTCCAGCACAAGTCCTGTTACGCTGGTCGTTGCAACATGGCTTTGTTCCCTTACCAAAATCGGTCCACCGCGAGCGTCTTGAATCCAACTTACAAGTCTTTGACTTTACTATATCTGAAGAAGATATGGCTAAACTTGATGGTTTGCATGGAGCAGGTAAGTTAGCAAACGATCCAGATCAAACGGATTTTTAAAAGGTGAATAAGTGATGAAAATTGGCTTTATTGGGGCTGGTAAGATTGGCGCCGCAATTATTAAGGGCTTGTTAAATGCTAAAAATCCCAGTGAAGATATCTATGTTTTTGACGGTGGACAGCACCATACAGCGCAAAAACTTGCAGCTAAGCTGCACTTAACCTTAATCAATAATTATGATGATTTTAAGGATTGTCAAGCAGTGGTAGTTGCAGTGGGCGGCTCAATTACTGCAACCATCATCAAAAATTTAGGCCAAAAATATCATGGCATAATTTTGTCAACTGGTGGTGGTGACCTGACGCAGATTAATGAAAATCTTCCGCAAGGCACTACCTTTGCCAAAGTTGTACCCAACACACCTGTTCAAATTGGTGCTGGAATTACTGTTATTAGTTTTCTGCCAGATGAAAAGCCGGAAATAGTTGCTGCTGTGAAAAAGATTTTTACTCAAATGGGAGCAGTATATGTCGTACCCGAAAACTTACTGGGTATCTATGGTACGGTAGCCGGGTGCACACCTGCTTACGTTGATTTGCTGGTTGCAGCTCTTAGTGATGCCGCTGTACAAAATGGCGTTAAGCGGGCAGAATCATACGAAATAGTTAACCAAATGCTTTTGGGTACCAGTAAATTAGCATTAGCTAGTAAAAAGCTGCCTGAAGAATTAAAAGATGAGGTCACTACGCCAGGTGGCTCTACTATTAGAGGCGTCACCAAACTGGAAGAAATGGGCTTTAGAAACGCATTAATTCAAGCTGTTAATGCTTCTGCTAATTAAATTAAGCCTAAAAAAGACATCAGATAATTTTATCTGGTGTCTTTTTGTATTATTTGAAATGTTAAAAGTGTATTTAAGAAGGGAAATAAGTGTAGAAATTAAAACTCTTTGTCTAAATCAACTGGAGTATCAGCTTTTTCACCCTTAATTAACTTCAAGTTGTTGTCAAAGGCCTTAACGACCATGTTGCGTACAGCGTGAGTAGTGTAGAAGGCTGTGTGTGGTGTAACCAAAACATTTGGCCGTGCGATTAAGTCAGCCAGACGCTTGTCAGGAAATTCTTTGCCACTAAAGTCACTGTTGAAAATACCAACTTCGTTTTCGTAAGTATCCATTACGAAGCCAAAAATCTTGCCTGAATCAAGACCGCGCACAACTGCATCTGTATCAACTAATGGTCCACGAGAAACGTTGACGATCACAACGCCGTCCTTCATCTTCTTGATTGAATCATCGTTAATCATGTGAACATTTTCTGGAGTATCAGGAACGTGAAGTGAAATAACGTCAGCCTTAGCGTAAAGCTCATCTAAGTCGTCAACGTAGTAGCCCTTCTTTTCCAATTCTGGGTTCTTGAAAATATCGTAGGCAATAACTTTAGCGCCAAAGCCTTCCATAATTCTCATGAATACTTGACCAATATGACCAGTACCAACGACACCAACTGTTTGGTCACGTACTTCACGACCGATTGTAGGTGCCCAGCGAAGATCATGCTTAGCGATTTTTTCATCCATTGCCTTATCTTGACGTAAAACTCTGGCAGCCTGAATGGCAGCATGTTCAGCAATGGCATCTGGTGAATAAACAGGAACATTAGTGATCTTGAAGCCTAATTCTTTAGCTTTCTTTAGGTCGATATTGTCAATACCAACGTTACGGATTGACCAGTTATGAATACCTAATTTATCCAAAGCTTCAATTGTATCAGCTTTATAATCAAGTTGCTGGTAAGTTACGACACCATCAGCACCTTTAGCTAATTCAGCTGTTTCAGGGGTAAGAAGTTGGTCAGTGTAATCAACCTCAACATCCTTGTGAGCTTCCTTCCATTCATGTACATATGGTTCCTCATCTTTACGAATGGCATAAGCATAAATTTTAGTCATAAAATCTAACCTCCAAAGATTATTATTGTTATCTCTTGTGCTATTATACACTTGCTTAAAATGATTTAAAAATATAAAATTGTGAAAAATAAATTTTTGCAAAAACCGCGCCGCAGTAGTAATCGCTTACAATATTGTGTATCAAGGGATTAAGCAATATTAAAAAAATTACGAATTTTTTTGCCGAGGTCGTGAAAAAAATAACAGCATTTTTGAGCTAATCAGATAAAATTTTATGTCAAAATAGTACTGGTAAAATTACTGAAATTTTGAGTCCCCGTGAAAAAACTATATAATGAAAGAAATGAATAATAAGGAGAAGAATATGATCTTAATTTCGTGGAATATCGACTCACTAAATGCTGCTTTAACCGGAACTTCCTCGCGTGCAGTGGAGACACGTAAGGTTTTAGAAAAAATACATGCCCAAAATGCAGATATTGTTGCCATTCAAGAAACCAAATTACGCTCCACAGGTCCTACTAAAAAACATTTGGAAATATTAACTAAAGAGTTCCCTGAATATGATATAGTCTGGCGTTCATCAGAAGAACCAGCTCGTAAAGGTTACGCCGGGACTATGTTTTTATATAAAAAAGAACTTAAGCCTAAAGTAACTTATCCTATTATTGGAGCACCGGAGCCAATGGATCACGAAGGCAGAATCATTACTTTAGAGTTTCCTGAGTATTTTGTCACACAAGTATATACCCCCAATTCTGGTAATGGCCTTAAGCGCCTAGATGACCGGCAAGTGTGGGATGAAAAATACATCGCATATTTGCAACAACTAGATCAAGAAAAACCGGTCTTGGCTAGTGGTGATTATAATTGTGCGCACCATGAAATCGACCTGAAGCATCCTGATACTAATCATCATTCTGCCGGCTTTACTGATGAAGAACGGGCAGATTTTACCAAAATGCTTAAAGCCGGTTTTACGGATACTTTTAGAAAACTTCACGGCAACGTTGAAGGGGTCTATTCTTGGTGGGCTCAAAGGGTAAGAACTGCCAAAGCAAACAACTCAGGCTGGAGAATTGATTACTGGCTGACAAGCAATAGAGTTGCTGACAAGGTCAAGCGTTCTGAAATGATGGACACAGGAGCGCGCGCTGATCATTGCCCAATTTTATTAGAAATAGACTTATAAATAGCTAACAAAAGAGAGCCAAAGGGTTGATGTGATCCCTAAAATTAGGACAAATTAAGGGTCACATCAGGTTGGGTTTCTTTTTCTTTTGTGTAAAATAATTTTGAGGTGATGAGTATGGATGAGCCCTTGCAAGACGCCATTCTTAACGGTTTATATGATTCCCGTTATCCGGGACATGAAGTATTAGGACCAAAGCTCCTGCAAAATAATAAGCAGGAGAACATTTGGCTGACTTTGCGCCAAGAGCTGCTCAGCTGCAACACTTTTACCTGGGCAGTGGCTTTTGTGACGCAGGATATGCTCGTTCCCTTTAAAGTAGTCATGGCTGATTTGGCTAAAAGAAACGTTACGGGTACGTTAATTACAGGCGACTATCTAGGATTTAACAACCCCAAAGTCTTTCGGGAATTAATGAAGATTAGCAACTTAACGGTAAAGATTACGCCGCAAGCAGGTTTTCACGCTAAGGGTTATCTCTTTGACCATGACGACTGGCAAACTTTGGTTATTGGCAGTGCTAATTTTACCCGTGCGGCACTTTTAAGTAATTATGAGTGGGCTTTGAAAATTAGTTCGAAGAATAATGCGACACTGACAAAACAAATTGCTAAACAGCTGCATGAATTAAAAAAGACGAGCATGCCATTATCCGCAAGCTGGATAAGAGAATATGAACAAAATTGGGTAAAGCCACAACCGCATTCCCAGGTTCATGTTAATGAAGCAGCTAAAATTGTACCAAATAAGATGCAGCAGGAAGCACTGCATGAACTAAAGGGACTAGTTGATGGTGGGCAAAAACGCGGCCTGGTAGTTTCAGCGACTGGAACTGGGAAAACGTATTTGGGGGCTTTTGCGGTTAAAGATTTTAAACCGCGCAAGTTTCTTTATGTAGTCCATCGTGAACAAATTGCCAAAAAAGCTTTAAAAAGTTTTTACCAGGTAATTGGCGGGAAGTTAGCCGATTATGGCTTGTTAACCGGACATAAGCACCAGCTTGAGCGCAAATATGTTTTTGCCACCGTGCAGACTTTAAGTCAGCCGGAAGTACTTGCCAGCTTAAGCGCAACAACTTTTGATTACATTTTGATTGATGAGGCCCACAGAGCAGCTGCACCAAGTTACCAGCGCATTTTTGCTAAGTTTAAGCCGCAATTTTGGTTGGGGATGACTGCCACGCCAGAAAGAATGGACGATCAAGATGTTTACCGCCTCTTTGATTATAATCTAGCTTATGAAATCCGCTTGCGGGAAGCATTGGAAGAAAAAATGCTGGCTCCTTTTCATTATGTGGGCGTTGCAGACTATGAAGTTGATGGTGCAAGCATTGATGAGACCGCCAACTTACGCAGATTACTGGCGCCCGAGCGGGTTGACTATGTCTTAAAGCAGCTGGATTATTACGGCTACTGTGGCTCTCAAGCTAAAGGACTGGTCTTTTGCAGCCGTCAAGAAGAAGCACGCGAATTAGCACAGGCTTTTTCAGAGCGCAAGCATCCGGCAATCGCCTTAACTAATGAAGACAGTGAAAAAAGAAGACTGCAAGTGGTCAGGCAGCTGGAACAAGGTAAAATTGATTACATCATTACCGTTGATCTCTTTAATGAGGGCATTGATATTCCGGCTTTAAATCAGATAATTATGTTGCGGAATACGCAGTCCAGTATTGTTTTTATCCAGCAGCTAGGTCGGGGCTTACGTAAATATCCCGGTAAAGATTATGTTACGGTCATCGACTTTATCGGTAACTATAAAAATAACTATTTAATTCCGATCGCTTTGAATCAGGATGACAGTCGTTCGCAGGATAAGGCACGTGAAGAAAGTGTGCTCCCGAGCTTTATTGATGTTTCAACGATTAACTTTAGCCAAATTGCTTCTGCCAAAATTTTGGCTTCGCTAGATAAGATTAAATTAGACAGCATTAAAGAATTGCGGCAGTCTTACCAAGAATTAGCTGAAAAGATAGGGCGTCCGCCCTTGCTATTTGATTTTTATCGTTACGGTTCAACTTCACCAATGGTCTTTGCCAATAATCATAGTCTTGGGCACTATGGCGAGTTTCTAGCCAAGATGGGTGAGCCTGTAAAATTGAATGGTTATGAGAGTGCGGTTTTATCTTTTGTTACTAAAGAATTATTGAATGGCAAAAGGCCACATGAACTGTTACTTTTGCAACTACTTTTAGAAAAAGAGCAGGTTAGTCAGGAAGAATTTGAGAAAAAGCTGCATGATTATGGTGCTTATGTTAATGAGAAAGTGCTGACATCAGTAGAAGACATTCTTTCATTAAGCTTTTTTGACATTAAGCAGGGCAAGACAACCAAGAAAGAACAATATGGCGGCCAGCCGCTTGTGGTTAAAGCTGATTTACTGGATTATGCATTAGCACCGCAATTGACGCAGTCTCTTTTGCAAAATAATACTTTTAAAAAATTGTTTGTTGATGTGATTAAAACCGGTTTGGCAATGAATCAAAAATATGATAACCAAAAGCAATTTACTCTTTACGAGCAATACGATCGTAAAGATGCTTGTCGGTTGCTCAATTGGCCTTTAGATGTTTCTGCACCAATGTATGGCTACCGTGTGGACGAGCATGAAACTCCTATTTTTATCACTTATCAAAAAGATTCAAAGAAAAAGCGCAATGCTTTATACCATAATACGCTAGAAGACGGCCGCTGTTTGCGCTGGTATACGCGATCGCCACGTCATCTAGAATCAGATGAGGTGCAGAGATTGCTTAATACGCCGCAAATGAAGTTGCTGCTTTTTGTTAAGAAGAGTGATGCGATTGGCAAGCAGTTTTACTATTTAGGACAGGTAGATATTCAAAAAGATACGGTCAAAGAAGAATTGCTAGGGCCGAAGAAAAAAGCAGCGGTAGGGATGAATTTATTATTAGAAAAGCCATTGAGTACCAAAATGTATGAGTTATTATTTGATGAATAAGAAAAAGTCTAAGAATTAATTTTCTTAGATTTTTTGTGTTAGCTGTAACGTTTCAAGAGTCACCATTCTAGAATTTTTACTTGATAACACAGATAAAAAATATTAAATAAATATTAATAAAATTATCTATTTTACCAATATTATGTTAAAATACTATAAAATTTAAATAAGTAGGCCATAAAAAGGAGGTAACAAAATGGCAGAACGTAACCTTAAAGATGCAGATCAAAATAAAGCAATTCATGCTATGCGTCAAGAACATCGAATTAATCGAGTTGTTTTACCAATTGCGGCTCTATATGTAGTCTTTTTAATGTGGACAGCATTAACTAATTTTAGTTTGGCTCTTAAAATTGCTACAGTTGCATTTTTTATTACACTTGTCTATTTCGCTATCTCTGATACGATGTATCTGTATGACAAAATCAAAAAGAAACGTGAAAAATAATTTTAACTTTTAAATATTAAAAACTTAAACATAAAGTAAAAAGTTGATAAATTACCTTGTGACTACAAACTCCGAAATTGAAACAATTTCGGGGTTTTTATTATACCTAAATTATTTCGGCATAAGTAAATCTTTTTAACACAAGCACTAATAACGTGAAATGTAGCTGCTATCTTATTATTCAAGGATCAAATAAGCTAGTCATAGTCTGATGTGAATTCCAAATAGTTATATTTAAGTACAAAATTATTTGGATATGGTGGAATAAAATCTGATACTAAAGACCTTACCAGACTCTTGTTCTGTGTATGAGAACCCTATTCGAATAACAAAAATTGGCTCGTAACTGTTGTTACTTTTAAAATATTTCTAGCAATATACTGTTTTTTACTTTTAAAATGTTATTATTACCTTATCTTTTTATTTTATTTCTTTAATTTGTGAAAGGTTTAATTATGGTTTGACAATGAACTCTAAATCCAACTGCCACCATCGGGGTAAATTAATATTTACTAGCTTAGCTGCTGCTACTTTAGGCTTAATTATTATGTCTCCTGATATGGCTAAAGCTGATACTTTAGTTGATTCTGCTGCTGCTAAAAAGCAACAAACTCAAAGCAGCTCCCTACCGGCTAGCAATAATAATCAGACAGCAGCTTCAGCTGATAGTTCTGCTGCTAATAATAATCAAGCAAGTACTACTTCTGAAGCTGCAGCTAGCAATGTAGCGCAACCCTCAACATCTCCTAGCAGTGGAACTCAAGACTCTAATGAACTGCCAGCTGCGGGCGAAAAAGCTAAAGGAATTACCCCGCGTTCTATTTTGACAATCTCCTGGAGCGGAATTAATGTAACTTTGGATACTGCTACTGGTATATTAACTATACCAGGTGGTACGGTGACTAATCCTAGGGCTATTTTTCTGATTTTTGAAAAATATTATTATGATTATAAATCTCTTAAGAAAATTAGGATCACCGGACCGTTAAAAGTTATTGGTACCGCTAGTTATATGTTCGCTTTTTTTGAAAACCTAACTGAAATTAGGGGCTTAAATCAAGTTGATACTTCCGAAGTGACTAATATGAGCTTTATGTTTTTTGGCTGTCAAAATTTAAGTTCTTTAGATTTAAGCAATTTTAATACTACTAAAGCCACCTCTATGGCAGAAATTTTTTGGAATTGTAAAAAATTAACTAATTTGAATGTCAGTAGTTTCGATACTTCTAAAGTAAATGATATGTATGATATGTTTAACGGATGTGAGAATTTAGAGCATCTTGATTTGCGTGGCTTTAACACCAATAAAGTAACTAATATGTCTATGATGTTTGCCGGTTGTAAAAAGTTATCTAACGTAGACTTACACAGTTTTGATACCTCTAATGTTACTATTATGAGCTTTATGTTTTCCAATTGTCAAAGTTTAACCAGTCTTGATTTGCGTAATTTTAATACTGCTAAAGTTACTGATATGTCATATATGTTTCCTAGTACTAACAGTTTAACCAGTCTAGACTTAAGTAATTTTGATACTGGTAAAGTTACTGATATGAGGGGTATGTTTAGGTTCTCCACAAACTTAAAAACTTTAAATATTAGTAGTTTCCAAATGGCTCAGGTGACTAGTAAAAGTGAAATGTTAAAAAGTATACCTAAATTGTCTACTTTAGTTTTGGGTCCTAAGAATTATTTACAGGGAACTGGACTTGATGTATCCGGCGTTTGGTTGAACGTAGGCAATGGTACAGTAGATAAACCCCAGGGAAATAAGAGCTGGACTTCTAGTCAATTAATGAGTAACTATTCCGGGAGCAGAGACCAAGATACGTATGTCAGGTTAGGCGGTGCAGTTACAGTCCACTACCGTGATGAAACTGGTGCAACACTGGCTCCAGATCAAATTTTAAGTGGAAAAATCGGTGACTCTTATAGCAGCGAACCCCAAAATATTGCTGGCTATGTGGTAAAAACCACTCCTGCAAATGCTAAAGGAACTTATACAGATAAAGTCCAGGAAGTCACTTATGTTTATACTAATCAGGTTAAAGTGCTGGTCCATTACGTTGACCAGGACGGCAAGCCAATTGCGGGTGCGCCTGACCAGACGATAAGCGGTATCATTGATCAGCCTTATCCAGATAATGTTGTTAAAGATATCAAAGGTTATATTTTGAAGTCCAAACCGAGCGGTAAATTCTCTGGCACGGAAACTGAAGTCACTTATGTTTACACCAATCAAGTCAAAGTGCTGGCTCACTATGTTGACCAGAACGGCAAGCCTGTTGCCGATGATGACACTTTAAATGGAAAGATTGGTGATGATTATCCAGATAAAACGATTGAAGGTTATGTAATTCAAACAAAACCAAGTGGTAAGTTCTCTGGTACTGAAACCGAAGTCACTTATGTTTACACCAACCAGGTCAAGGTACTGGCCCACTATGTTGATCAGGACGGTAAGCCAATTGCCGATGATGACACTTTGGCTGGCAAGATTGGCGATGATTATCCCGCAAAGGAAATTGCCGGTTATGTAATTCAAACAAAACCGACTGGCAAGTTTTCAGCGTCAGTAACCGCAGTCACCTATGTTTACACTAACCAGGTTAAGGTGCTGGCCCACTATGTTGACCAAGACGGCAAACCAATTGCCGATGATAAAACACTAAGTGGCAAGATTGGTGATCCTTATCCGGACAGTGCTGTTAAAGATATAAAAGGTTATATTTTGAAGTCCAAACCGAGCGGTAAATTCTCTGGTACCGAAACCGAAGTCACTTATGTTTACACAAACCAAGTCAAGGTGTTAGCCCATTACGTTGACCAGGACGGTAAACCGATTGCTAGTGTTCCTGATGAAACACTGAGTGGCAAGATTGGCGATGACTATCCTAATAAAACGATTGAAGGTTATGTAATTCAAACAAAGCCAAGTGGCAAGTTTTCAACGACAGTAACCGAAGTCACTTATGTTTACACTAACCAGGTCAAGGTGCTGGCGCACTATGTTGACCAGGATGGTAAGCCAATTGCTGGTGTAACCGATGAACAACTAACAGGTGCTATTGGTGACCTCTATCCCGACAGTGCTGTTAAAGATATCAAAGGTTATACTTTGAAAACAAAGCCAACTGGCAAATTCTCTGGTACCGAAACCGAAATCACTTATGTTTACACTAAAAATGCCCCGGTTAACCCTGGCGATGCTGCTGGCAGGCAACCAATTGTGGGTGGCTCGGTTACGGTCCACTATCAAGATGAAACCGGCAAGCAACTTGCACCTGATCAGATTTTAACCGGTAATGTCGGTGAAGGTTATCTTACGCAAGAAGTAGCTCTGGCTGGCTATAAGCTGACCCAAAGACCAGCTAATGCGACTGGCTTTTATACCGCCAATCCGCAAAGTGTCACCTATATTTACTCGCAAAATGTCACAGGGCAAGCTGCAGTGAGGAGAACAGTTTTTCATAATTCCTACCTGTACGACCAAAATGGCAGCCGTAAAACTGGTGAATACTTTATGGGCAAGACTATTTGGACCTATGGCACTAAAGTTATTCAGGGCAAGAAGTATTACGATTTAGGCCAGGATAACTATGTTAAGGCTACTAATGTTTCGGGCGTTAAGCGCAAGCTAAGACGCAACAGCTATATTTACAATAAAGCAGCTAAAAAGTTGCAGCGAAAGGCATTAAAGAAGGGCCAAAGAATAAAAACTTATGGCGCAGCTGTTAAGATCCACCGGAAGCTATACTATATCGTAGGGAAAAACCAATACGTCAAAAAGAGTAACTTTTAATAAATATTACAAGTAACAAATAAGAGTTAGGAAATTCTCCTGGCTCTTATTTGTTTTAAACCGAATTCATCGTAATTAAATGATTTTAGAAGTTAAGCTAAATCAAAGAGTTGATAACTAAAACTAACGCGCGACGAAAGTATTAGGCTTGATGTGCTGCAATATTTCGTAGCCTACATCTTTTTGGTCATTTTCATTATCATCAGTTTGATTTAAAAACATCACAATACCGTTTTGATTATCTGCAGTGAGCTGCATCCAGGTACCAAAATGAACCCCTTTAAAACTCCCATAGGCGTTTTTAATATTATCGTTATTATATAAATAAAGTCCGCCCGAATAATTAACTACTTTGCTTTTTAAGTGTGTTAGATAATAAAAATCGTTTTTATTAAGAATAGAGCCATCTGTTAAACCAACTTGCATTTTGTAATATTCTTCTGTAGTAGTAAATAGATTACCAGCACCTGGAATCTGTGAAACTAAACTCTTTTTAAGATAAGCGGCTTTTTGATAATTTTTACCACCATTTGAATAGTATGAAATGGGGTCTGTTTTACTTTTAGGAATGTTTTGGTAAAGATATGTATTTTGCAAGTTCAGCTTGTCAATAATTCGACTTTGGATATTATCCGCATACGATCTACCGGTGATTTGCCTGATAATGCCTGTAAGTAAAATATAATTACTATTATTGTAATGATAATTACCTATTGTGTCGGATGGAGAAGAATTAATGTTGTTAACTACCCAGTTAATTGCTTTTTCTTCCGAATAGTTTCGGTCCCTGTCTACTTCGGTTTTAGTCGCCATAATGCCGGAAGTATGAGTTAACAGATTGCCTACAGTGATATTATCCGCATTTTTGAGGTTAGGGTACCAGCGAGATATTTTGGTATATTGGGTGAAGGAATTATTAGTGCCCTTGGTTTCGTTAATTAACTGGACTACCATGGCCGCAGTTATTACTTTTTGCAAAGAAGCTGTCGGATAGACGACTTGGCTATTGCCGTTGCCGATACGCTTACCATACCAAGCATAACCATAGCTAATTGTCTGTGGTACACCGTTTTTAACAACGGTGACAATGCCGCGAACATGATGTTTTTGCAAGGTATTTCTGACAAAATTATACATTTCTGTCTGCGTGCTGCTTGGTGCTGCTTTGACTTGTGTAGTAGAAACAGCGGCTAGGGGTGTAGCGGCCATAGTTAAGGACGTGACTAGTGTAATGATTTTATGTTTCAAAATAGTTTTAATCTCCTTAAAAAGATAGTTGTATTATAAAACTTTTAAATTAATTAGGTTATACGAAAGGATTAAGTTTAGATAACGTTTGCTAGTTTTAAGATACGAAATTGTGACAAATAAAGAAGAGATGAGACAAATATTTCAAGGAAATTGTGGGGCAATTCTAACTAGATTACGGCGAAGCTAGGCTAATTAATTGAGCAAAAATAATTCAAATATAATGAAGAAATATTTTTATTTCAAAAAAATGCAAAAAAGACTTGCAAAAAAGAAAAATACTTGCTAGTATTAATAACTGTCGTCGGGCAATGAGCCGCAAGGCAAGAGCACGAAGACAGCGTTAAAAAATCAAGCAAAAGCAGTTGACAAAAGTCAATTGTTTTAGTAAGATAATAAACGCTGTCCGGTAAGACGGCAAAAATAAGTCGGAAAAAAGTGCTTGACAAAAGCAAAAGAATCTGGCAAAATAAACAAGCTGCTTTAAAGCAGCGGGTAGTACCTTGAAAACTGAACAATGTTTTCGCAAAAATGTGCGGGTTTAAAGAACCCAAAACAAAAGAGCGAAGTCAATTTCGCAAGCAAATAAATCCGAGATGCGAATCTTGGAACGAATGAGCAAACATTCAAACAAACATTTAAAAAATGAGAGTTTGATCCTGGCTCAGGACGAACGCTGGCGGCGTGCCTAATACATGCAAGTCGAGCGAGCAATTTTGACGGAATACTTCGGTAGGAAGTCAGAAGCGCGAGCGGCGGATGGGTGAGTAACACGTGGGCAACCTGCCCTTTAGCTTGGGATACCACTTGGAAACAGGTGCTAATACCAAATAAGCAGCAAGAGCGCATGCTCAAGCTGAGAAAGGCGGCTTTCGAGCTGTCACTAAAGGATGGGCCCGCGGTGCATTAGCTAGTTGGTAAGGTAAGGGCCTACCAAGGCGATGATGCATAGCCGAGTTGAGAGACTGACCGGCCACATTGGGACTGAGACACGGCCCAAACTCCTACGGGAGGCAGCAGTAGGGAATCTTCCACAATGGACGCAAGTCTGATG
>NZ_JAAEEB010000001.1 GCF_013346935.1 Lactobacillus melliventris | reverse complement strand
AAAATTATGTCAAATATTAATAAATCGAATCAATTTTCGCAAGAATTTTGGACAGTCACAGCTGGTGATCTTTCGCAGAAGCGTACGCCTTTAAATACGCCGCAATTACAGGACAACGTTCAAAAGGATGTTTATAAAATCATTATTGATCCTGCCGATAAGCATCAAGATTGGTTAGGTGCAGGTGCTGCTATTACGGATGCCGCAGCCTCATTAATTTGGAAACAGAGTAAAGAACAACGTAGCGCTTTACTACATGAATTGTTTGATCCTGAGCAGGGTGCTTATTCCATGATTCGTATTCCCCTAGGATCTTGTGAACCAGCTAGCCAACCATATTATACATATGATGACGTTCCATTTGGAGAGCATGATTCTAATCTTGCCAAGTTTTCAATTGGTGAGGGTACCCCTGGAGCACCCAATGCGACAAAAGATTTGAAGTATATCGTACCAGTAGTACAAGAAATTTTACAAATTAATCCAGCAGTGAAAATCATGGCTTCTCCATGGTCAGCGCCAGCTTGGATGAAAAATACTGGCGAATTGAAGATGGGTGGACACTTACGGTTTGGTGAGTATACAGGATACAGCTATGATGATAAAGATACTTTTGAAGGCGTGTATGCCCAATACTTTGTCAAGTATCTGGAAGCATATAAAAAACTAGGTATACCGATTTATGCGTTAACTATTCAAAATGAACCGTCTAATGCGGCTGCCTGGCCAGCTATGATTTGGACAATTCCTGAAATAGCTAATTTTGGATACAAGTATTTACGTCCTGCCTTAGACAAGTCTTTCCCTGACACTAAGATTTATTTCTGGGATGGCAGTTTTAATGTGTTAAACACTAACCTAGCAGAGCAGATAACCCCGCAACAAGCTACCGCGTTTGATGGGTTTGCTTTTCACACCTATGATGGGCCTTACAGTAATTTATTTAAAGGTAGTCGGGCCTTTCCTAACTGGAAATCATCTATGACTGAACGTCGCTGCATGCTAGAAGAAACTCCAGAGGATGCATCGCATATTATGATGGGCTTAATTGGTAACTGGCTGGTACGCCAAGGCACATCATCAATTATTTTATGGAATATGGCTCTGGATGAACGCGGACTACCTAATATGGCTGGATCTACAGGACGTCGCGGAGTTGTTACAATTGACCACAAGACAGGTAAAGTTCAACGCAATCTGGAATATTATATGTTGCGTAACTTTGGTCAAGATGTTGAGCCGGGATCTAAAGTCATAGGATCAACAACGTATACGCAAGATGGATATACTGGCGGCATTGGATCTGTAGCCTTTTTAGCACCAAACGGAGATATTGCGGCACACTTGTATAATCCTACAGGAAAGGCATTGAAAGCCGCAGTAGCTATAAGTGGACAAGCAATGAAGTGGCAAGAAGTAACAGTACCAGCATGGGGGACAGTAACTTTGCATAAATCTAATAGCAAGATCAACACAAGTTCACCGCGTTCAGATGAGGCATTTAAATTAAATCCATTGCCAAGCAACTTATCAGAAGATGAAGCTCCAGGCAAAGGTGTAAACAAAAATAAAAGATAATATAGGAGGAAAATTATGTCAAATATTAATAAATCGAATCAATTTTCGCAAGAATTTTGGACAGTCACAGCTGGTGATCTTTCGCAGAAGCGTACGCCTTTAAATACGCCGCAATTACAGGACAACGTTCAAAAGGATGTTTATAAAATCATTATTGATCCTGCCGATAAGCATCAAGATTGGTTAGGTGCAGGTGCTGCTATTACGGATGCCGCAGCCTCATTAATTTGGAAACAGAGTAAAGAACAACGTAGCGCTTTACTACATGAATTGTTTGATCCTGAGCAGGGTGCTTATTCCATGATTCGTATTCCCCTAGGATCTTGTGAACCAGCTAGCCAACCATATTATACATATGATGACGTTCCATTTGGAGAGCATGATTCTAATCTTGCCAAGTTTTCAATTGGTGAGGGTACCCCTGGAGCACCCAATGCGACAAAAGATTTGAAGTATATCGTACCAGTAGTACAAGAAATTTTACAAATTAATCCAGCAGTGAAAATCATGGCTTCTCCATGGTCAGCGCCAGCTTGGATGAAAAATACTGGCGAATTGAAGATGGGTGGACACTTACGGTTTGGTGAGTATACAGGATACAGCTATGATGATAAAGATACTTTTGAAGGCGTGTATGCCCAATACTTTGTCAAGTATCTGGAAGCATATAAAAAACTAGGTATACCGATTTATGCGTTAACTATTCAAAATGAACCGTCTAATGCGGCTGCCTGGCCAGCTATGATTTGGACAATTCCTGAAATAGCTAATTTTGGATACAAGTATTTACGTCCTGCCTTAGACAAGTCTTTCCCTGACACTAAGATTTATTTCTGGGATGGCAGTTTTAATGTGTTAAACACTAACCTAGCAGAGCAGATAACCCCGCAACAAGCTACCGCGTTTGATGGGTTTGCTTTTCACACCTATGATGGGCCTTACAGTAATTTATTTAAAGGTAGTCGGGCCTTTCCTAACTGGAAATCATCTATGACTGAACGTCGCTGCATGCTAGAAGAAACTCCAGAGGATGCATCGCATATTATGATGGGCTTAATTGGTAACTGGCTGGTACGCCAAGGCACATCATCAATTATTTTATGGAATATGGCTCTGGATGAACGCGGACTACCTAATATGGTTGGATCTACAGGACGTCGCGGAGTTGTTACAATTGACCACAAGACAGGTAAAGTTCAACGCAATCTGGAATATTATATGTTGCGTAACTTTGGTCAAGATGTTGAGCCGGGATCTAAAGTCATAGGATCAACAACGTATACGCAAGATGGATATACTGGCGGCATTGGATCTGTAGCCTTTTTAGCACCAAACGGAGATATTGCGGCACACTTGTATAATCCTACAGGAAAGGCATTGAAAGCCGCAGTAGCTATAAGTGGACAAGCAGTGAAGTGGCAAGAAGTAACAGTACCAGCATGGGGGACAGTAACTTTGCATAAATCTAATAGCAAGATCAACACAAGTTCACCGCGTTCAGATGAGGCATTTAAATTAAATCCATTGCCAAGCAACTTATCAGAAGATGAAGCTCCAGGCAAAGGTGTAAACAAAAATAAAAGATAATAGACAGTACAATATATAAATAAAAATAATTTTACTAAGATCGCACGATATTATTTAATTTGAGTGCGACCTTTTTATTGACTAAATAAAACATTCGGGTTAGATTAATTTATCTAAGTAAAGCCATTTTTAAAATTCGTACAGAATGTATATCATAACTTGATAGTAGGAAGAGTAATAAAAAAGAAAAGGATTGAGATAAATTTTAAAAACAGGTTTTCGATTAAGTATTAAAAGTTTGTCCATAGCTAAAATCTAAAAACTTAATTTTAGTCTTAATAATACCTTCATTAAAGGCCTGATGAATTATCATTTTTATTTTCTAAACTATTTCTTGCTCCTTAAAACTGCCATAAACTCGTTCTACTTCGGTAACACTCATAAAAGCATATGGATCGCTTTTTTTAACAATATGTAAAACGTCATACATATCATATCTATCAATAACTGTAATGAGAACTTTTTTCTCGTTATGGCTGTATGCACCCTCAACATCATGAAAGATAGTGATGCCCCGGTGCATTTTTTCTTGAATGCCATCAATGATTGTTTTAGGCTTTTCTGTAACAATTGTGACTTGTAATTTTTGATGCTGAGTGTATACAGCATCGATTACACGGCCATTGATGAAAATTGTCAAAGCTGAATAAAGGGCACGGGTCCAGCCGAAAGCAAAACCCGCAGCAGCAATAATAATCAGGTTAATTAAAATACTGATTTTACCGTAACTAGTACCCGTTTTCCTTTGAATTACTATTCCAATGATATCCAGTCCGCCAGTTGAAATACCATTCTTTAGAGCAAAACCTGTTCCCAGTCCGTTGATCATACCACCAAAAATAGCACAGACAAGAGGGTCAATATGCATATTCACCGGTTGAATGACTCTCATCATAATTGAACCAAGTATGACAGTAATAATGGTAAAGAAGGTAAATTTATGGCCAATCTTTATCCACGCTAAAAGAAGTAGGGGCAAGTTAAGAACAAAGTAGAGGACTGAAGTTGACAAGGTAAAGGGCAAAAACCGCTCGCTCATAGTGTTAATCAATTGTGCAAAACCAGTAACCCCCGAGGAGTACATGTGGCCGGGTGTCCAAAAGAAATTTAAAGCTACGGCAACCGCTAATGAATAAAAAAAAGATGCAGAAATTTTTGATAGTAGGTTATACCGCCGATTGAACGCGTCAAGTTGATCCATTGTTAATAAATCCTTTTTATTAAGCACTCTAATTAATTTTTATAAAATAATAAAATACTAGTTTTTATATTAAATATAAAAACTAGTATTTTTCTTAAGTATACTAACACAACTACGTAAAATTTAAAGCACTTTTGGTCAAAACTTTGATTAATTCTGCCAATGTTTTTTTATGAAATCTGCTCTACCACCAGACTCTTCAAGATTGTACCGGAAAGGATTTTTTTTGTAAAAATCCTGATGGTAATCTTCTGCCGGATAAAACGGTTTAGCAGGTTCAATTTGAGTAACAATGGGGGCATCAAATTTGCCGCTATTTTGTAAAGCTTCTTTTGAATTTTCAGCTGCTTCTTTTTGAGCAGGGGAATTATAAAAGATTACTGGACGATAGTTATCTCCACGATCCTGAAATTGTCCGCTTGCATCTGTAGGATCCGTTACTTGCCAATAGTAGTCCAATAATTTCTGATACGACATAATTTCAGGATCAAAAGTTATTTCCACTGCCTCTGTATGACCAGTAGTTCCAGTGCAAACTTGCTCATAAGTAGGATTTGGGACATGACCTCCTGTATATCCAGAAATCACTTTCTTAATTCCAGGCAGTGAATCAAAAGGTTTAACCATGCACCAGAAGCACCCACCAGCGAAAATCGCAGTATCTAGTTTTTCATTATTTGCTTGCATAATTTGGCCCTTTCTATGAACTAAAATCTGTTATTGCCTACTTCTATTTTATTTTTTGAGCCACCTTACTGCAATTAATCAGCCTAGATATTCTTAAACTTGGCGCTTTTTTAAATAAGCCATTATCAGTTAAAAATTTCACTAGAAATTATTTTTGGACTCCTAAATGATTCATTATGATAGCTGCTGTTTCTTCAATTGAGCGGTGCGCAACGTTAATTACAAAACAGCCTAATTTATCATAGAGTTTTTGCGCAGAATCCAATTCCTTTTTAATCGCATCAGTATTAGAGTAAGACGTATCAGGACTCAAACCATAAGAAATCATTCTTTCACGCCTAATTTCATTTAAAACGGATAAATCGTTAGTCAAACCAATAATCTTTTTAGGATCAATTTGATATATTTCTTTAGGAATATGGGTGTCAGGCACCAGCGGTAAATTCGCTACCTTCAAATTTTTGTTTGCTAAAAATAAAGATAAAGGCGTTTTTGAAGTCCTTGAAACTCCCAGCAGAACAACATCTGCTTCCAAAAACCCTTTAGGATCCTTCCCATCATCGTACATTACAGCAAACTCCATTGCAGAAATCCGATCGAAGTATTTTTGGTTCATTTTGTGTTGTGCACCAATTTTTTGCTCAGGTTTAAGACCAGTCAATTTTTGGATAGACTCAATTGCAGGCGACAGAATATCTACGCTTTCGATGTGATGTTCTCTGACAAAGCGAATAACTGGTATTTGCATTTCATCTTTTACCAGGCTGTAAATAAGTAACAAATTAGGGTATTGTATTATCTCTTCAAAAGTCTCCTCTAATTTTTCTTTGTTAATTATGAAAGGATATCTTCTGTAAGTGATTTGCGCGTCAGGAAATTGTGCTGCGGCAGCTACAGCATTATTGAACGCTGTATCTCCTGCAGAATCTGAAATAATTATAATGTTAACTTCTTTTTTTGGTGTCGCTTCAGCCATCATTTACTCCTTTTTTAATTTATTATACAATTTAACAAAAGTCATTAACAGGTTAACTTTTTTCTAAAAAATATTGAACGTTTGTATTGACCGATTGTTGATGTTTGATATAATTTAGTTAAATGTATGACGGTAACGTCAAGAAATGGAAGGAGGGATCACATATGGCCAAGACAGTCGTTCACGAAAACGAGTCTATTGATGATGCTCTTCGTCGTTTTAAACGTTCCGTTTCTAGAAGCGGTACTCTACAAGAATACCGTAAGCGCGAGTTCTATGAAAAACCTAGCGTTCGTAGGAAACTCAAGTCTGAAGCAGCTCGTAAACGTAGACATTATTAATTATAAACGACTTTTATCAAAAGATAGAAGTCGTTTTTTTCATTACAAATATCAAAAGTTTAAGGCATCATTTAATTTAAACTAAGGTTCAAATTTGATATAATTTACCTAGACTTTACACAGAAAGAGGGAATTTATTTGAGTTTGTCTGAGCAAATAATGTCAGATATGAAAGACGCAATGAAAGCACGTGATAAAGTAAAATTAAACACAGTGCGTATGATAAAAGCAGCTTTGATGAATGAAAAGATTAAAGCTGGTCATGATTTAACCGCTGATGAAGAACTGACAGTTCTCAGCAGAGAAAAGAAGCAGCGTGAAGAATCAATTGCAGAATTTACTAAGGCTAATAGAGACGACTTAGTAGGAGAAACCAAACAGGAATTAGCTATTGTTGAAAATTATCTGCCCAAGCAAATGACAGATGAAGAGCTCAACCAGGCTGTTTCCCAAGCAATTTCTGAAACTGAAGCTAAGGGCAAGTCCGATTTTGGCAAAGTGATGAAAGCTTTGATGCCTAAAATAAAAGGTAAAGCTGATGGTAAAGCAGCTTCTAATGCGGTGCGTAAGCAGTTAAGTTAAACGCAAGAAAAGGAGCAGAGTTATTTGGCCCAAACCAATTTTATTCCTAAAAATCCTGAAAATATCCAAAAACTAGTTGGAGTTAATGATAGTAACTTGAATCTTTTATCAACTGGCTATAATACTAGTGTAATTGACACTGGTAATAGCATTGCCATTCAGGGTGAAGATAAAAATATCAAGAAAGTATCAGCTGTTCTGCAAGCTTTGGATAATGTAGTTAATGCCAATATCAACATTGGTCCCGCTGATGTTGTGAGTGCCATGAAAATGGCCGATAAAGGTACTACGGAATATTTTCCTGACTTATACAAAAAGATTTTAATTCGGGATGCTAAAGGCAAACCGATTAGAGTTAAAAATATGGGTCAGAAAAAGTATGTAGAAGCAATTGAAAAAAATGATGTTGTATTTGGTATTGGTCCTGCCGGTACTGGTAAGACATTTATAGCGGTGGTATGTGCAATTGCTGCTTTTAAAAGAGGAGAAGTTTCTAGAATTGTATTAACTAGGCCTGCTGTTGAAGCAGGAGAGTCATTAGGCTTTTTACCTGGTGATTTAAAAGAAAAAGTTGATCCTTACTTAAGGCCAATCTATGACTCTCTTTATGCTATATTAGGAACAAATACTACTGATCATTTAATGGAACGGGGAGTTATTGAAGTAGCTCCTTTGGCTTATATGCGCGGACGCACTTTGGACGATGCTTTTGTGATTTTAGATGAAGCTCAAAATACCACTGATGCTCAAATGAAAATGTTTTTAACAAGACTGGGTTTCAATTCAAAAATGATTGTTAATGGTGATATGACTCAAGTTGATCTTCCTGGAAAACAACGTAGTGGATTAATTGATGCCCAGAGAATTTTAAAAAATATTGCTGAAATAAAATTTATTTGGTTTTCAGCTAACGATGTTGTTCGTCACCCGGTTGTTGCCAAGATTATTAATGCATATGAAAAGGAAGATAAATAAAATTAATGAACCCAATTGATATTACTTTCAATGATGAAGTTGGTTTTCTTGATGATAAAACGCGTGATTGGAAGAAATGGATTAATGACCTTCTTTTGCTTGCTAAAAATGATATTGCTAAAAAGAATAACTTGGAAATGAGTATTAATTTTGTTGATGAAGAGAAAAGCAATGAAATTAATAAGAAATATCGTGACAAAGACAGACCGACTGATGTTATTTCGTTTGCCATTGAAGATGGTGAAGACCTGTTGGATTACAGTACATTTGAAGATGATCCAGAATTCAGTGAGGATATAGGCGATCTATTTATGTGTCCGAGTGTAATTATGCGTCATAGTAAGGATTATGGTACAGGTTGGGACCGCGAATTTGGTTATACCTTGGTTCACGGCTTTCTGCATCTTAATGGGTATGATCATATTAAACCAAATGAAGCAAAAGTAATGTTTAAAATTCAGGGTAAAGTTTTAGAAGAATATGGGTTGCCACTATATCCGGATCAACTTGATGAAGGCAGAGGAAAATAATGACTGATGATATAAAAAATAAATCTGGTTTTGTTGCTTTATTAGGAAGACCTAATGTTGGTAAATCTACCCTAATGAATTATTTAGTAGGTCAAAAAGTTGCTATTACCTCAAGTAAACCTCAGACTACGCGTAACAAGATTTCTGGCATTTTAACCACTGATGATATGCAGGCGGTTTTTGTTGACACTCCCGGTATATTTAAGCCCCACCTTGATTTAGATAATTATATGGATAAAGCCAGCTTGTCTAGCTTAAACGATGTCGATCTCATTTTATTTATGGTTGAACCAGAAAAAATGGGCAAAGGTGATGCTTATATTACTGATTTGTTGAAAAAAGCGAAGGTTCCAGTTTTGCTTCTTATTAATAAAGTAGATCAGGTTAATCCCAACGCACTGTTACCAATTATTGATCAATACCGTCAACTGGACATTTTTAAGGAATTTTTGCCAGTTTCTGCAACGCAGGGAATAGGGATTAGTGATCTGATTCAGGTGTTGCATCAATATTTACCTGTAGGACCTAAATATTATGGAACAGATCAAATAACTGATCGCCCTGAATATTTCATGGTAGCAGAATTAATTCGTGAACAAATTTTAAACCTGACTGCTGAAGAAGTTCCTCATGCTACTGCTGTTTGGGTCGAACAAATGAATAAGCATGAAAATAATAAACTGCAAATTGAAGCTACCATCTATGTTGAAAAGAATGGTCAAAAAGGAATTATTATTGGCAAAAGCGGAAAGATGCTGAAGCAGATTGGCATTAATTCCCGACATCAAATTGAAGATTTGTTAGGTGAAAAAGTCAATTTGCATCTCTGGGTTAAAGTTCAACATAATTGGCGTTCTGATCCACGCTTTTTAAAGCAAATAGGCTATAATCCCAAGGATTTTAGCTAAAATGGCACGACAATTAAAAGAAGTGCAGGGAATTATTTTTAAAAGGCAAAAATACCGTGAGGCAGATTTATTGGCAAAAATAATGACCAAGAATAATGGAATAATTACTCTACTTGCTCATGGAGCACTTAAGCCAAAATCAAAACTAGGTGCATCTTTACTTAATTTTTCCTATGGCACTTATGTCATATATTTTACTGGTCACGGTCTAAGTACGCTCAGAACTTATAAAGACGTCAGTCAATTTGATGGCCTGTTTAGTGATTTAACTAAAAATGCATATGCTTCTTTTATCCTTGATTTGATAGATCATGCTTTTATTGAATATCAAAATCTGGGTAAATACTATAATCTGGCAAATTTTGCGTTACAAAAAATTAACGCTGGAACTGATCCTGAAATGATCACCCAAATTGTGCAAATGCAATTATTGCAAGCTTATGGTGTTGAGCCAGAAATGCGTCATTGCGTTATTTGTGGTAAAGAACAAGGCGAATTTGATTATTCCATTAAAAGTGGTGGCATTTTATGTAGTCAGCATTTTGATACAGATCCTGGCCGATTACATTTAAAACCAAAGGAAACTGCTGTTTTAAGAACGATCTTTTTACTTCCTTTTGAACGGTTAGGCGACATCAAAATAAATACTGCTACCAAAACGGCGACCCGTAAGGCTATTGACCGCATATATCAGGAAACAATTGATCTTAACCTCAAAACTAAAAAGTTTTTAGATGAACTTAAATTAAACGAGTGAGTCTTCTGCTTCACTGAATTTTATGGTAAAATAATAATGTATTTTGGCGATAATGAGGATAAAAAAAGTACCTGTTAAGCGAGTGCTAAACAGTGGGAGAGCATCTGGGAAAAGGCACCTCTAGTCAATTTAATTAAGAGCAGGAATTATTTCCTGAATTAGGGTGGAACCGCGATTAAATCTCGTCCCTATGCATGTTTTGCATAGGCTTTTTTTATGGTCTGATGCAGGAAGGAAATATAAATGGCAAAGAAAAAATTAACTATTCAAGATATGGTTTTTAAATTAGAAAAATTTTGGTCTTCAAAGGGCTGCATGGTAATGCCCTCTTACGATGTTGAAAAGGGAGCAGGAACAATGAGTCCCTATACTTTTTTACGCGCTGTGGGACCAGAACCATGGGCTGCATGTTATGTCGAGCCATCAAGACGTCCGGCTGACGGCAGGTATGGTGATAACCCTAACAGATTGTTTCAACATCATCAATTCCAAGTGGTGATAAAACCTGCACCGGAAAATATTCAACAATACTACTTAGACAGCTTAAAAGAACTAGGTATCAATACACTTGAGCATGACATTAGGTTTGTAGAAGACAACTGGGAAAACCCTTCAATGGGCTGTGCCGGTGTTGGTTGGGAAGTTTGGCTTGATGGAATGGAAGTAAGTCAGTTTACTTATTTTCAAACCGTTGGTGAACTTGACGTTAAACCCACAATGAGTGAAATCACATATGGAGTGGAACGATTAGCTTCATATATACAGAATGTCAACTCTGTTTTTGACCTAGAATGGGGCAATGGTGTTTTATACCGTGATATATTTAAAGAAGCTGAATATGAAAACTCCAAGTATGCTTTTGAAGAATCAAATCAGGAAGATCTTTTACAGTTTTTTGATGTTTATGAAAAAACAGCTAAAGAATTAATCGGCCTAAACTTAGTTCAACCAGCGTACGATTATATTTTAAAATGTTCACACACTTTTAACTTGCTTGATGCCAGGGGAGCTGTTTCAGTTACTGAAAGAGCGGGTTATTTAGCTCGAATTAGAAATTTGGCTCATGAAGTAGCGGTATGTTTTGTAGAAGAACGCGAAAAAAGAGGCTTTCCGTTATTGAAAAAAGCAGAAGATAAGAAAGCGGGACTTGAAAATGGCTAAAGATTATTTATTTGAAATTGGTACTGAGGAAATGCCGGCTCATGTTGTTGAACGGAGTGTTAAACAGCTTGCGCAAAGAACAGAAAAGTTTCTTAAAGAAAAAGGTCTTAAATTTAAATGTACTAAAACTTTCTCAACGCCTCGGAGACTAACTGTCTTAGTTGAAGCTTTGGCGGAAAAACAAGAAGATATTGATGAAATAAAAAAGGGACCTGCAAAGAAAATTGCTCTTGACAAAGATAAAAATTGGACCAAAGCCGCACAGGGATTTGCCCGTGGCCAAGGAATGACCACTGACGATATTTATTTTGACAAATTAAAAGGTACGGAATACGCTTACGTGCATGTAAAAAAAGAGGGTAAAAAAACAAGTGATATCCTTTTGGGAATGAGTGAAATCATTAAGTCTATGACTTTTCCCACAAAAATGCGGTGGGATTCTCACGATTTCGAATTTGTCCGTCCTATTCACTGGCTTGTTTCACTATATGGCAGTGATGTAATACCCGTAAAAATTCTTGACATTACAGCTGGTAGAAAGACGGCAGGGCATCGTTTTCTGGGAGATAGCGTAGTTTTAGCCAATAGTTCCGACTATGAAGATGCGTTAAAAGATCAATTTGTGATTGTTGACGCAAATAAACGTCGGAAAATGATCATTGACCAAATGAATAAATTGGTTAAGAAAAATAATTGGCAAATTAAACCTGATGAAAGTTTACTTGAAGAGGTAACAAATTTAGTTGAATATCCTACTGTTTTTGCAGGTTCTTTTGCTAAAAAGTATTTGCAGATGCCCAAAGAAGTTCTTATCACTTCGATGAAGGATAATCAGCGTTACTTTGAAGTCTATGATCAAAATGGAGAATTAATTAATCATTTTATTGCTGTGCGCAATGGTAATAAAGATTACTTAGAAAATGTGGTTTCAGGAAATGAAAAGGTCTTGGTAGCACGACTTGATGATGCGCAATTCTTCTATGATGAAGACATAAAATATCCTCTAAGTCACTTTGTACAAAAATTGGACAATGTTTCGTTTCATGACAAAATTGGCTCAATGTCTGAGAAGATGAAGCGTGTCAATATCATTGGTGATTTCTTAGCAAAAAGATGGCACCTAGATAAGCAAGTTGTCAGTGATTTCGATCGTGCTAGCCAAATATATAAGTTTGATTTGGTAACTCAAATGGTAGGAGAATTTGCTGAATTGCAAGGTGTCATGGGCAAGCATTATGCCAAATTGGCTGGTGAAAAGGATGATGTTGCCGCAGCAATTGCAGAACATTATATGCCAACTACTTCAGAAGGAAATTTGCCCCAAACAACTGTAGGCTCCTTGTTATCTATTGCAGATAAATTAGATACTATAATTACCTTCTTTGCTGTGGGTATGATCCCTAGTTCATCCAATGATCCCTACGCTCTTCGCCGCTATGCTTATGGTATTGTGCGCATTTTAATAAACCAGAGTTGGTCATTACCTTTTAATGATGTCTTACCAGAGATTGTGTCGGCTCTTGAAAATCAAACTCCGGCTAAGCTGCCTAAAAAAGCTGAGCAGGAAGAAGAGATTTCTTTATTTATTCGTGATCGTATTAAACAGTACTTACAGAAAAATAATTATAAATATGACATAATTGATGCAGTTTTAGCTTCAAGTCAGCAGGATCCAATACAAATTTTAGCTGCAGCAAAAGTTTTGCAATTACATCATGATGATGATAAATTCAAACCAGTAGTAGAAAGTTTAATTAGAATTAATAATATTTTGAAAAAGGCAAAATATAAAGGTAAGAATATTGTTAACAAGGACTTATTTGATAACGATACCGAAATCCAACTTTCCGAGGGCGTTAACGATTTAAGTAAAATTGATAAATTAGCAGATCTTTATGACGGATTTGTGAAATTACAGCCAGTAATTGATCTTTACTTCGAAACTAATATGATTATGGCTAAAGATGAAGCTGTTAAAAATAATCGTTTGGCACAGCTAAGTGATGTGGCACAACTTTCAAAGCGATTGGGTGATTTAAGCAAATTAGTTATTAAATAAAAAGTAGGTGCAAAGATGGCCGGTCTTATACCTGAAGAAACTATTGCTAAAGTTCGTAATAATGTCAATATTGTAAATGTCATAAGCCAGTATGTTTCTCTAGAAAAGAAAGGCAAAGATTATGTTGGTCTTTGTCCATTTCATGAAGAAAAAACTCCTTCTTTTACTGTTAATGAAGGGAAACAATTTTTTAAATGCTTTGGCTGTGGCAAAGGTGGTAATGTGTTTTCTTTTCTAATGTATAAAGAAAATCTCACATTTCCTGAGAGTGTTCAAAAAGTTGCTGATTTTGGTCATATTGATATCGGACAATATAATAACCAAAAACCAAAGTTTTCCAATATTTTAATAAAAATTAATGAGGAGGCTGCCGATTTTTATCATAAAGTATTAGTTTCAACCAATGCTGGTAGACCAGGATATAATTATGCTAAACAACGTGGTCTTAACGATGAAATAATTGCTCATTTTCGTATTGGTTATGCTCCTAAACAAAACAATTTGCTTTTGACTTATTTAAGAGACCAGAAATTTAAAGATGAAGATTTGGCTGAGAGTGGCTTATTTGTGCAATCTCAGACTGGTGAATTATTTGATCGCTTTAGAGATCGGCTGATGTTTCCTCTCACTGATGAAGGCGACTATGTGGTTGGATTTTCTGGTAGAAGGCTTTCGCAAGATAAAACAGAAGCTAAATACATTAATAGTCCTGAAACCAAAATTTTTACTAAATCTAAAACTCTTTTTCATTTTGCGGAAGCAAAAAAAGCAGTCCGCAGCGAAAAGCATTTAATTTTGTATGAGGGATACATGGATGTAATTGCGGCCTATAAAGCAGGAATTAAATCCGGTATAGCTTCGATGGGAACCAGCTTGACTGATCAACAAATTTATATGTTACGCAGGATCACTAAAAATATCATTATTAATTATGACGGAGACGATCCAGGAATACACGCTGAAGAACGTGCAGCCAGAATGTTTAATAGCATTGGTGGTTTTAATTTAGGGATAGTAGTGCTGCCGGAAAAGCTGGATCCTGATGAATATGTAAAGAAATATGGTTGGGAAAAATATCAGGAAGAAGTTAAGGGTGCTTTAACTCCTACAGACTTTTTTCTTAAAAGGTTGGCTCAAAAATATAATTTAGCAAATGACCGCGAAAAATTGGCTTATCTCGACGAAGCAGTGAAAGAGATTGTTCAATTGTCTAATCCAGTAGAGCAAGATCTATATTTGGATAAGATTTCGCAACAACAAGGTGTTTCTAAGGATTCACTCAAAGTTAATTTTACCAAATATCGCAGACAGCAAAATGCGGCTAGAAGACACCAAAACAATTATGGTGTGCAACCTGAAGAAGCAAATAATAATTATCCTGATTCTCCTGTTGAACCTGAACAGAATTATAGTAAAAATGATCCTGTTCAAACTCGGTTATTATATTTATTTATTCATTCAAAACATGCTCGTGAATATTTATTATCGCACCAATTTTTATTTCCAGATCCCAAATATCAAAAATTAGCGGAATTATGGTTAAATTTTAGTGAAAATCAAGAAAATCCGGGAGTTAATAGTTTTTTAGATTTTATTCCTAGTGAACTTCAAGGTATAATAGTTAATGCTGAAATGACAGACATGCCCCAGGATTTTTCAGACCGCGAAATCGATGAGCAAATTAATGCTTTAAACAGGCGTAAAATTGATTTTAAACTACAGCAACTAATGAATGATTTACAAGATGCTAAACGTAAAACTGATACGGATGAAATATTAAGTATTACTCGTAAAATTTTGCAGTTAAAAAGGATCCAGGGTTAAAGGGGGGCTTATTGTGGTAGAAAATGGAAAAACCGCTAACACCGAAAAATTATCTTTAGACAAAATGGTCAAAAAGGTAGTTAAAGATGTTAAAAAAGATAAATCTATTACTGAAAAAGAATTCGTTGCTCAATTGATTAAGCCCTATAAACTACAGGGAAAAGCAGTTGACCAATTAGTTCAGGAATTTGAAGATAATGGCATTAGCATTGTTGACGAGAAGGGTAATCCTTCGAGATTAGCTTTAAAAAAGCAAAAAGATGTTGAAAAGGCTGAATTAAAAGATATGTCGGCACCTTCAAGTGTCAGAATGAATGATCCGGTCAGAATGTATCTGAAAGAAATCGGCCGCGTACCCTTACTAAATGCTGATCAAGAAATTTCTTTGGCAAAAAGGATTGAAAAAGGTGATGAAGAAGCTAAACAAGAATTGGCTGAGGCCAATCTTCGTTTAGTGGTTTCTATTGCTAAGCGTTATGTAGGTCGTGGTATGTCATTTTTGGACCTTATCCAGGAAGGTAACATGGGTCTGATGAAGGCAGTAGATAAATTCGATTACAGCCTAGGTTTCAAGTTCTCAACTTACGCAACTTGGTGGATTAGACAAGCTATCACCCGTGCAATTGCTGATCAAGCTAGAACTATTCGAATTCCGGTCCACATGGTTGAAACAATTAACAAGTTGATTAGAATTCAGAGACAACTGTTGCAGGACTTAGGACGTGAACCAACTCCTGAGGAAATCGGGGCAGAAATGGACATGCCTACTTCTAAAGTTAGGGACATTTTAAAAATTGCACAAGAACCAGTATCTTTGGAAACTCCTATTGGTGAAGAGGATGATTCACATTTAGGTGACTTTATTAAGGATAAGGATGCAACTAGTCCTGAACAACATGCTTCATACGAAATGCTCAAAGAACAATTAGAAGAAGTGCTTGACACTTTAACTGATCGTGAAGAGAACGTTTTAAGATTACGTTTTGGCTTGGATGATGGTCGTACTAGAACACTTGAGGAAGTTGGTAAAGTGTTTGGAGTTACGAGAGAGCGTATTCGTCAAATTGAAGCTAAAGCTTTACGTAAACTAAGACATCCAAGTAGGTCAAATCAATTACGTGATTTCCTAGATTAATTAGCCAAACAAAAGACAAGATTTGAAAAATCTTGTCTTTTTTATTAGCTAAAAGTTAAATCGCTAGCAGCATGATTATTTTCTAGTCCCCATTGCTGCAAATTATATGCGATAACACTTTTTCGCTTACCTGATAATAAGAAGAAAGCAAAAGCCAAATAGATCAAAGTGGTAATAAAGAGATATTCCCAGTCAAAGATATGGGGTACTGTCATAACTGTTGAGCCAGTAGCTAGGAAGGCTAGTATATCATAAACTGCATGATAGCCCAAATTAACCAAAAAAGAACCTGTATATAAATAAACTCCAGCAAAAACAATACCTGCGGCAAACGCATTAATCATTTGTAAAATTGTGGCAGAGAGTGGTTGCATTAGTGCGTTAGTAAGATGAATTGAACCGAAAAGCAAACCATCCAGTAATACTGCCAATAAAACTTGATTTTTAGAATTTTTAAATATTTTGAGTGATATACTTAAAACACAAAAACGCATTAACCATTCTTCAGCTACACCAGCTTCTATGCCCTGACAAATATACTGAGTTACGTGTTTTGTTGTTATATGAAAATCCCAGCGTGTTAGCAATTGTCCTAAATTATCTGCATCATTAAAAGCATTAATTAGGCAGTCAGCAATAATAAAAATAAATATAACCGCAAGAACTGAATACTTAGCTCTTGGACTTATTCTCAAACTCGGATTTTGATAATGCCAGCTTTTCATTACAACAATTGATGAAATCACAAAACAAATGCTACCTGTGATTCCTGTGGTGTTGAGAACTTGAAGCCAAGAATGGCTATCCATAGTTAAAATTTCAGGTAGCGAAACAATCAAACTTGCAAACAACAATAAAGTTATGATCTGGCCAATCGGATTCTTTATTTTGCCCCATGCCAGTTCCGCCATTGGAAGAAGCATAATGAGTTCATACAGGGTAAGGAGAATTAATAAAAAGATCGCATTCTTATTATTCAAAATTTTGATGAATGCTGCTTCCAAAGTGAGTAGTACAAAAAAGCATAATAATATATTGACAGACTGAAAATAATGATTAAAATAAACCAATTTTCTTTCAGGATGTTTTTCATATAAAAGGGTTAGTTGCAATAGAACCAGTATGAACAAAATTGGCAGAACTATTATTGCTCCTAGTCTACTCTTGGTCAGGGGTTTGATTATAAAAAATAGCCCAAATGCCACAATGATCAGAATTTCTTGGACTATTATTTGTCCTAAATGCCAACACTTAATTGCTTGTTCAGAAAGCATTTCGATACTCCTTAAAATAATTCATCCCGTTTACCGTCCAAGATATGCTCATCAATATCTTCATTAAAGTATACCAGCAAGTCACGGTCAAAATTATATGCTAATTTATGTTGGAAAAGTTCTTCTTTAGTCATCCACGTCAATTTGCCTTCTCTTGAGGCTTTGACTGTGCCAGTGAATTCAGTCGCTATATAAAAAAGAACAAGATAGCGGTGATCATTTTCATCATAAAATTGCTTAATGCCACATAGGCGCGGGTTTTTGATATCTAAATTTGTTTCTTCTTTAACTTCCCGCACCACTGAATCATAAAAGGACTCATGATCTTCAACATGGCCACCTGGAAAAGTAAGTCCTGGCCAAGAGGGATCATTACGATTCAACACTAATATTTTATTCTTGCTTTTAATCATACACATATTCGTTAAAGTAACTGGTTCGGTTCTATCCATTAAATGAAATATCTCTTTCTTTTAAGTCTTACATTAAATTATAAAATAGGAATTTAGAAAGAAAAAGAAAATTTTTACACTTTGTTTTAATATAGCAAGCAATGATTTTTGCTTTAGTTCTAAATGAAGCTAACAGATGTATCAGCGCTGTCAGACCGCCAGATTGCTTTAGAAACTAATAATAAGAGTAGCTAAATTTATTATTTTATTTTTATCTTATAAAAAGCATTATGCTAAAATTCTATTATAAAGAAAGTAGGATGAGGATGAATTTACGATTAAGTACTTTAGCACAAATGGTTGATCAAGGAGCCCGTGTAGCAGACATTGGAACAGATCACGCTTATTTACCGATCCAATTAGTAAAAGAGGGTAAAGTGGATTATGCTATTGCCAGTGATGTAGCAGCTGGGCCTTTAGAAAATGCTGAAAAAGATATCATTGCTGCTGGCTTAAAAAACAAAATTGAAACTCGTTTAGGATCTGGACTTGAAACAATTAGCGCCAAAGACAAAATTGATACAGTGGTAATTGCCGGTATGGGTGGCAAGTTAATGACCAATATTTTAAACGAAGCTTGGTCAAGAAATTTTCATTTTGCTACATTAATTTTGGAGCCTAATGTGGGGGAGCCGGGTGTGCGTGAATGGCTTTCGGCACATAAGTATCAAATTATTAACGAAAAAATTATCGCTGAAGCCGGACATATATATGAACTGATTAAGGCACAAGAGCTGGAAAATACTATCAGTTTAACTGACCGGCAAATATTTTTTGGACCTGAAATTCTAAAAGAAAAAAATCAAGTTTTTTATCAAAAATGGCGTGATCAATTAGCTTACCATCAAAGGCTGCTAACTAATTTAAATAAGGCCCAGGAAAAAGATGGGGCACATATTAAGCAAATTGAATCTGAAATAAAAATGATTGAGGAAGAATTAAATGACTAAAGTAAAGGATATAGTTGCTGTCTTGAGACAACATTTTCCAGAAGAAATAGCTAGCCAAGGTGATCCAATTGGCATCCAAATAGGCTCACTTGAGCAAAATGTCACTAAAATAATGACCACCTTAGATGTCAGACCACAAGTGGTGGACGAGGCAGTGCAAAATGGTGTTGACTTGATTATCAGTCATCATCCCTTGATGTTTCGCCCCGCTCCAAACTTGGATTTTGCCAATCCCCAATATGCTATGTACGGTAAAATAATTGCTCATGGCATTACGGTCTATTCTATACATACTAATTCAGACAAGGCTGAAGATGGTTCAAGCGACTGGCAAGCTGAAGAGTTGGGTTTGAAAGACGTTGAGCCGTTTTGTCCAGATAATGATGGCATTGCTATAGGACGTAAGGGGAGATTGCTTCAGCCACTTTCTGCCAAGGAATTTGCTTATTACGTCAAAGACAAGATGCAGGTAAAAATGGTAAGATTAATTACTGCTGATAATCAGCAGACTATATCTTCAGTTTGTTTTATTTGTGGTGATGGCGGTAAATATTGGCATCAAGCAGTAGAAGAGAATATTGATGCTTTTATTACAGGAGATGTTTATTACCATACAGGCCACGATATGATTTCTGCCGGTCTGACGGTAGTTGATCCAGGTCACTACACTGAAAAGATTTTTAAAGAAAAAATTTATCAAAAGCTGCATGAATGGAATAAAGAAAACTCTTGGAATGTCGAAATCACCCAATCTGAAGTATCGACTAACCCATTTCAAGATTTATGTTAATTAAGGAGATAAGATGGAGTATCCAAATTTATTACCAAGATTTTTAAAATATGTCAAAGTTAATTCACGCTCTGATGAGCATTCAGACAGGTTTCCTTCAACTAAGCGTCAAGAAGATTTTCAAAAACAGGTTATTTTACCTGATCTCAAAGAGCTTGGCCTGAAAGATGTGCATTATAATCAGAAATCAGGCTGTGTCATTGCGGAAATTCCGGCTAATGTAGATTATGATGTACCTGTAATGGGACTTCTAGCGCATTGTGATACCGCAGACTTTAATGCGGAAAATGTCAAACCGCAAGTTCATGAAAATTATGACGGCAAATCAAAAATTCGCCTTGGAGATTCCGAATTCTATTTAGATCCTGCCGAATTTCCGAACTTAAAGAAATATGCGGGACAGACTATTATTACAGCTTCAGGAGACACACTGCTTGGCGGGGATGATAAATGTGGCGTAGCGGAATTAGTTACATTAGCAGAATATTTGTTAAACCACCCAGAAATCAAACACGGTAAGATTCGCTTTGGTTTTACTCCTGACGAAGAAATCGGTATGGGGGCCCAGCATTTTGATATTGATGAATTTGGGGCAGATTTTGCCTTCACAGTAGACGGTGGGGCTCCTGGAAAGTTAGATTGGGGTACTTTCTCCGCAGCTACATTTACTCTAGATATCCAAGGCGTAAATGTACATCCTTCAGTAGCTAAAGATCAGATGATTAATGCTATCCAAGTTGGCATTAACTTCCAAAATCAACTTCCGCAAAACGAAGTCCCTGAAAAAACGTCCGGCAGGGAAGGCTTTTATCATCTAACCAATTTTACTGGTACAGTTGATAACGCTCAAATGGAATACATCGTCCGCGATTTTGAAAGAGATGGTCTGGAATATCGTAAAAATAAAGTCAAGGCTATTGTTAATCAAATGAACAAGGACTTTGGTACTGAGAGAATTAAGCTTAACATGAGAGATCAGTACTACAACATGGCCGATATTCTTAAAGATCACATGGAGATTGTTAATTTGGCAAGAAAAGCATATAAGGCAGAAGGCTTAACCATTAATGAAGATCCAGTAAGAGGAGGAACTGATGGTTCACTTCTGACTTATAGAGGCTTACCTTGTCCCGACCTTTTCTCTGGACAGGAAAACATGCATGGCAGGTTTGAATATACCGTTCTTGAGTCTATGGCAAAAGCAGTAGACGTCATGATAAAAATGGTACAAATGAATGCTGCCGCTAATAAGTAGTGAAACAAAAACGGGCCTTTTTAAGACTGTTTATAAAAAAATTAAAAATTAAAAGCTTGTTCTGATAAAGGAATTTAAGCTTATAAAAGGTTAGCAAAATTATGCACAGTTATTAAAAATATGCTAACGAGCACCTAAAATCATTATCAAAAATGGTTTTAGGTGCCTTTTTTATTTCTTGTAATATTAACAGGCAAGATGTGGAACATTTAAATTATTCTAAGACTTTTGATTAAAAATAAATTTGCAAAAAAATAAAATTTATTTTATTATATTAGTGTATTATTTATGTAGCTCACTAGTATAATAATTTTTAGTAAGGATGATTAAGAGTGAAAAGTATTATTGTACTACAAATGGATAATGTTAGTACTTATGTTGGCAAAACAGTGTTAGTCAAAAATGCCACTTTTAAGATTAAACCTGGTGAAATAATAGGCTTAATTGGACCAAATGGTGCTGGGAAAACCACCATTATGAAAACTATCCTGGGTTTAATGAAATTCAAAGGAAAAGTTGTAGTTAATGGGCGAGAAGTTTCTGAAAATGATCATCAGGCTTTAAATAAGGCAGGTGCGTTAATTGAACATCCGGCAATTTACCCATTTCTTACTGGTAAACAAAATTTAACTCTTTATGCTCATGACCAAAAAGATATGGCACATTTGATTTCTGAATTACAAATGGATTCATATATTAATAATAAGGCTAAAGGATATTCTCTTGGTATGAAGCAAAAATTAGGAATAGCAATCGCCTTATTAAATCAGCCCCAAATTGTAATTCTTGATGAACCAATGAACGGACTTGACATTGAATCAACGATTCGAATAAGAAAATTAATCAAAAGATATTCTGATCAAGGAACAGCTTTTTTAATCTCAAGTCATATTTTAAGTGAATTACAAAAAGTAATGACGAGAGTTGTCTTAATCTCTGGGGGAGAAATTATATTGAATAAAGAGGTCAAAGAATTTGAAAAAATTAGTCACCAAAAATACCATTTGACTACTGAAAATAATAAACTTGCAAAAAAGATTTTTGCTGCTTACCAGATCACGTTTACAGAAAATGAAAATTATTTGATAGTAAGTCAAAACGACATATACAAAATAGAAGATCTGCTTTTTAACGAAGGTGTTCATTTAAAAGAAATTTTGCCGCTTGAAGCCAACCTTGAACGAATTGTAGTTGATGTCTTGGAAAAGAAAAGGGGATAGACAGAATGCTTATAAGCTTTAAACAGGAAATCTATAAATTAAGCCATGAAAACATCGCTTTGTATGGTCTGATTGTTCTCATTGTAACAATGATTTACAACTTTTTTACTAAACCTATTACGCGCCAATCCCTTAGCTACGGATTTGGTGCAATTGAGTGGATTCCTTTAATTGTTATTACCGTAGCATCTGCAATTTTTTCAATGGAATACAAGAATAACACGATTATCATGTTGGAGTATAAGACTTCAAGCAAGTATCAAATTTACTTTGCCAAGTTTTTGGTTGTCTTAATCTATAGTTTTTTCTTAACAGTAATCGCATTTCTACTTACTTCGATTTTAAGCATGTTCTTTAATGCTGCCAGGTATGATTGGTTACTTAACAAAAATGGTAATAATCTTTTAAATGATCTGCTAATTAACTTAGCAGGAGCATTGATTTATTCCTTTTTTAGCATTGGTTTATCTTTTATGCTCATTATGCTGGTTAAAAATAACGCTGTAGTAGTTTGTTTTGGAATTGTACTAGCATTTTTTGGTGCCAGTTTTTCGAGGGGATTAATGCAAAGCTTTCCCCATTTTATAAGTACTATTAAATGGAATTTTTTAAATATGATTTTTATTTCCCAGCAATTATCAAATCCAAACCTTAGCTTAAAATCGAACTTATCAAATGTTGAACTAATTATAGCCAATATCGTTTACGGCATAATTTTTATGGTCTTGGGATACTATCTATTCAAACATCGACGAGTATAAAGAGAGGAGATAACTAAAATGATTTATAGTATTAAGCAGGAACTATATAAATTAGTGCACCGCAAAATTAGCTGGATTGCAGCTATTATATTATTTTTTCTAATGCTTATTACCGGTTTCGCTTTAGCAGATGAAAGTAAAAAGCTAATTTTAACATTAACTTTTGATTCATCTGATTTCATAATGTTTATCCTAGTGATAGTAGGTGCCACGTGTTTTTCGATGGAATTTCAAAACAATACGATTTTGACACTTTTATATAAGTCTTCGAATAAAATATATGTCTACTTATCGAAGTATATTGTTTTGTTCTTATACGATGTTTTTCTGCATTTGCTAGCTCTTTTTTATACCATTTGTCTGCGTTATACCATATTTAATTATCGAGTTAATTGGTCAGAACTTTATTTATACCATCAGCCGGTATGGCTAAACATGGTAACTGCTTCTCTAATAGATTTAGTAACTACAATGTTAATTATTGCTATTGTTTTTTTACTCTCGTGCCTAATTAATAGTAGTGCAATTGTAATTACAGCAAGCCTGTTAGTGACATTCATAGGTCAAAACATTTCTTCCGACTTAATGAACGGGGGCAAGCTTATAAGCATTATGAAATGGAACCCTTTTAATATGGTGGACTTAACCCGGCAATATGGTAATTATGGCATGTATGTTTTAACTACCCACCTGAATAACCAAGAGCTTTTTATGGGTAGTCTAGTCTATATTCTTATTTTTGTGATTACCGGCTATTTAATCTTTCGCAGAAAAAGATTTTAAGTAAGTAATTGCATAACTTTTAAGTTTATTGTAATATTATAGTGTATTATAAATGTAATACAGTTAGAGGGAAAATATGAAGTTTAAAGATGATAGGCCGATATATGTTCAAATCCAAGAAGATTTATGTCGCCAAATAATTACCGGAAAACTTACACCCAGTCAAAAAATTCCATCTGTCCGTAGTTTAGCAACCCATCTAATGGTCAACGTGAATACTATTCAAAAAGCGCTCAAACATATGACTATGTCAGGGCTTTTAATTACTAAAAGAGGAGAGGGTAATTTTGTGACTAATGATAAAAAATTACTGGAAAAAATTAAAAGAGACATTATCAGATCTGAACAAAGTAAATTTGTGCATAATATGAAGGCCTTAGGAGTTTCAGCGCGACAGCTTAATTTAATTTTAACTAAACACTTAAAGTAGGGAGTAAAAAATGGAAAATCTATTGGAAATAAGAGATTTAACTTACAAGAAAAATCTAAAAACAATTTTGGATAACATCAATTTAAATTTACAACCAGGAAAAATTGTAGCCCTTCTAGGTGAGAATGGTGCTGGGAAGACAACTTTAATGCGCATCATCAGTGGCATGGCCAAAAACTATCACGGGACAGTTAATATTTCAGGCGAGAATAATGTTGCAGAAAGAAAAGCACATCTGTCATTTACTGATGGATTAACAGGTTTTGCTAATTCAACGAAAATCAAAGAAATTGTTAAATTTTATAAGGTCATCTATCAAGATTTTGATCAAAATCAATTTGAACAGTTGCGTCAGTTTATGAAATTAGATTCAGAGATGCGCTTATCTGAAATGTCCAAAGGAATGAAAGAAAAGTTAATCATTGCCCTGGCATTTTCGCGCAAAGTTGACCTTTACTTATTAGATGAGCCCTTTTCGGGGATAGATGCCATGGCGCGCAAAAAAATAATTAATTCGATCATTTTATGGAAACCGGAAAATTCAACGATTCTTGTTTCAGATCATTTTGTCAACGAAATAGCCAGTATGCTTGATGAAATCGTCATTATTAAAGACAAAACCATTTACACGCACAAATCTACTGAAGAGATCCGCGAGCATCATAAAAGTGTTGAAGATTATTATGAAGGTTTATACGATGCGGAGGAGGAATAATGAACGTTTTCAATCATTTGTTTGAAAAGTTACTGCAGAAAAAAGCCAAAAATGTTTATCTTTTAGTTATTCTGCAATTCATTAGTTCTCTAGCTTCAGCATTTTTTACTTATTTTAGTTTTTATTCTGGCAGACTTCACTTTAATTCGCACGATAATCTCGAGTTTTTACCAGGATGGATGGCACTGTTTGCATCATTAACTTTCTTGTTCGGACCGATTTTGTTCATTTTAACTGTAGTTGAAAATGAACGGTTAAATAGAAATCAAACATGGCGTTTAGCACCAATCAGTGATGGCAAGTTTTATGTTGCGAATATTTTAAGTTCATTTGTTTCGTTGATTTATTTTGTGCTCTTAGATGTGTTAATTGCAATTTGTTTTTTATTTTTATCAATATTTACTAATCCTAAATTTGGCAAAAATTTACAGATTGATGTTGATTTAAACAGTACTGCAATTCTTGATTTTATTGGCATTATGTTACTGCTAATTCTTACTTGTCTTTTTCTTTACTTTTTGGTTAGTTTCCTTAACTTTTCCAGTCAAGCAATTTTAGACTTTTTACCACATGCATCAAGTCATATTCTAATTTCTTTTGTGCGCATATTTATAATTATCGTCTTGGTGGGATTACTAGTTAGGCTCTATAGTGTCTTTGCCAACTATATTATCAATATAGTTTTACTAAGATCCACTGGTCTTGCGGGATTGGAATCCGTTGTATTAATGATGTTTATCATTGATTTAATAATACTTGGTATTAACGTCTTCTTAATCAATCATTTTTTTGAAGCAGGAGAGAAGTAAAACCTAATACTGTTTCAATGTTTTCAGAGGAGAAGGGAAAAGCATGACCTCTTTTAAAAATTTATTTGGCAGATTCTTTGTAGAAAAAGCCAAGAAAGTTTATTCATTTTTAATTATTCAAATAGTTGGTGCTTTAGCATTTTCTATTTTTGGGATACTGATTCGTACAGGTGAGTTTGGTGAATTTTTAAATCTTTACTCCGAGCTTTTACCTGATTGGCTAATGTACTTTTGTCTATTGAGTGTCTTTTTTATCATTTTCTTTTTTATTTATATGGCTGTCAAAAATGAGCGAATTAATCGGAGTCAAACTTGGCGTTTAACTGCAATCACTGATGAAAAATTTTATATTGCTAATAGTTTAAGCTCGTTTATTACTTTTTTCTATTTCATTTTTCTTGACATTATTGTTGCAGGGATCTTACTAATTGTTTCATTTTTTATGGACAAGGCTTTTCGTAAATCATGCGAAAGAATGTTTAAGCAATTTAGACCAAATTTTGATCTGAATACAATTCGTTTAATTTTTGATATCATGTTACTCTTACTTTTATGTTGCCTTTTCATTTCGTTATTGATCAGCTTTTTAAATTTTTCCAGTAAAGCGATCATGGATTATCTTCCTGTAGCTTCAAACGGATTAATTGTCAAACTATTACATATTTTTATTGTTATCGTAATAGCCTGGCTTTTTACCAAAGTAGAAAAAATTTTTGTCGACCAATTTTTAGGCAGCCTTTTGCATTTTTTAAACTTAAATCCGGCTTACAACAATACTTTACCCTATCTTAATTTAATTGTTGTAGTTGTTAATTTAATTGTGTTCGTCATTAATATCTTTTTATTTAAGCATTTCTTTGAAGCAGAGTAAAAAATAGAGGCATAATACCAATTTTATATGAGCGACAATTTGGCATCGAGCAAAATTAAAAAATAAGGAGTTCAAAATGGCAGAATTTAATAGGTTATTTAATCGATTATTTAAAATTAAAACTAAAAAATTACACATATTACTTTTTTTCCAGGTAATTGCAGCTCTTGCATGTGCCTTTTTTACATATTATGAAGTAATCAATTGGCATATCCGCAAAAATCCCCAAAACAATGTCGGAATTTTACCGGAATGGGCATTATATTTTGTCTTCTTGGCCTTTTTTGTTATTTTTTTTGTTTATTTTATTACGCCGTTACAAAGCGAGAAATTTAATCGCAGTCAAACTTGGCGCTTAGCTGCAATAAGCGATGGGCAATTTTATCTTGTTAATGTATTAAGCACGTTCGTATCTTTTATTTACTTTATTGTACTCGAATTCGTCACAGTAATGATATTACTGTTTTCATCGTATCTGACCGACAAGCCTGTTGTATACTTTTTCCGCGATTTATTAAAAAGCATTCTACGCAATCTTGACATTAATTTATTCTGGATAATACTTGGTACGATCGTTTTAGCTATTTTAAGTTGTTTCTTTTTATATTTTGTTATCAGTTTCTTTAATTTTGCCAGCCGAGCAATACTAGATTTTGTCCCTGCAAACATTAATGGAGCAGTTGTGAAAGTATTACACATAGTCATAATCTTCGGATTAATCTGGTTCTTCTTTAAAATCCAAAATATCTTTGTTTACCAAGTTCTTTTATCAGTGATTCATCCGACTAATTATGGACTTAATCTTTCTAGTAGTTTACCTTTTGCAATTTTGGCAAACGCAATTAGCGATCTTATTTTATTAGGCAGCAATATTTTCCTAATTAATCATTTTTATGAAGCAACTGAACATAAGTAGGGTTACTAATAAAAAGTAGAAACTTACCAACTATTTACAAAAAGTAGTTTAACTACAAATGTTAAAAGGTTTGCGGAAAAAATCAATCTAGTTTATGATAGTGTATTATAGGTGTATTACGGCCAAAGGATGGTGGACTTGTGGAATTTAAAGATAACATTCCCATTTACTTACAAATTAAGCAATACCTATATCGACAAATAATTACCGGCAAATTGAAGCCAGGTAAAAAAATCCCTTCTGTACGTGAACTGGCAGTGCAACTTACTGTTAATGTCAATACCGTGCAACGTGCTTTACAACAGATGAATTTTGAAGGTATTTTGTACACCAAGAGGGGAGAAGGTAATTTTGTCACTGAAGATACTACTTTACTTGATAAAACAAAAAGGGAACTAATTAATGCGGAACTAGATAAGTTTGTACATAGTATGAATTCTTTAGGAGTATCTGACGAACAAATTCTCAAATCTTTATCTGAATATCTTAAAGAGGAGCATAAATAATGGCAAACCCTTTAGAAATAACCGATTTGGTTTACAAAAAGAACCAGAAAAAAATTATTACTGATTTAAATTTAACACTCAAACCGGGAAAAATTGTCGCTCTTTTGGGCGAAAACGGTGCAGGTAAAACCACATTGATGAGAATTATCAGCGGAGTTGCCAAAAATTACCAAGGCACGGTAAAAGTTGCTGGTTTTACTAAAGAGGCTGATAGAAAAGAGCATCTTTCTTTTACTGATGGCTTAACTGGATTTTCCAACTCCGTCAAAGTTAATGAAATCGTCAAGTTTTACCAAATTCTATACCATGATTTTAGTCTAAAGCAATTTGAGCAGTTAAGAAAATTCATGAATTTAGCTTCTGATCTGCGCTTATCTGAAATGTCCAAAGGAATGAAAGAAAAGCTGATAATTGCTCTAACTTTTTCTAGAAAAACCGATTTATATCTTCTGGATGAACCTTTTTCCGGAATTGATGCTATGGCTCGTAAAAAGATTATCAAATCGATCATCTTATGGAAGCAGGAAAAGTCTACTATTTTAATTTCTGATCATTTTGTCAATGAAATTGCTGCAGTATTAGATGAAGTGGTAATTATTAAAAATAAAACTGTCTGTATGCAAAAGTCTACTGAAGAAATTAGAGCGGATAACCAGACAGTAGAAGATTTTTATGAAAGCTTTTACCAGAGAGAGGAGGAGGAATAATGGCAATTTTTAATCGTTATTTTACCGTACTCTTTAGGTTAAAAACTAAATGGATTTCTCTTCTGTTAATTATCCAGACTGTTGCCTCATTTGCGATGACTTTTTTCAATTTTAATAACGGCCACGTTTATATCAACAGACAAATTTTTTCTAACTTTTTTACATTATGGCTAGCTATTTTTATTGTACAAGCATGGCTGTTCACTGGAATCTTTTATTTAACTACCTGTTTTCAAAATGAAAGAGTGAGTGGTAATCAGACTTGGCGCTTAATACCAATTGATGATAATAAACTCTATTTTGATAACATTTTAAGTTCATTTGCTGCTTTACTTTTCTTTGTGATATTAGAAATTATCTGCACATTAATTTTAAGTGTTGTAACTTTCACTTTTGATAGTCAGTTTCATCGCTCCCTAATCGAATTGTTTGCTGATATTGGCAGACATTTGCAACAAGTTGACTTGGAGATTATGTTTAATTTCTTTGGTGCACTTATGATGGTTATTCTTTGCGCATTTTTTGGGTACTTCATAATCAGCTTTTTAAATTACTCAAGTCGTGCACTTTTAGACTTCCTGCCACAAGCGCTCAGCAAAGCTTATTTTCGAATAATTGCCGTTTTAGTCATTATTTTAGTTGCCTGGCTTGCAATCAAAGCCAGTAACATAGGCCTACAAATAATTTCGTTTCCGTTTAGGTTTATGATGGGAGAAACCACAGGTACAAATGATGATTTAGCTATAGCATTATTATTAATGCTTCTGATTAACATATTGTTCTGGTTTTTTGATACCATTCTTTTCAGTAAGTTTTTTGAAGCAAGAGAAGGTAAATAAAATTTGCATACTAAAAGACGCTAAAAAATTTTTTAGCGTCTTTTCAACAGCAAAAAAATAGCCATGAGACAAATAATAAAAATGTTAAACCAGAAAAAAGACAAAAGGCGATATAGTCTAAGCAACAATGCTTTTAGCTACTAAACTTTACAAAAGTAGAATATTTTTGTAACTAGTCCTATAATGAGCATTCTTCTAAATTTACTAAAAATAAAAGCCTGCAATTAACTAAGACGAATTGCAGGCTATATTTATAACAAACTTTTCAATGATTCGCAGCAAGGTAATCATACAGCTGATTGATTTCTTCAGGAGTAAATTCACCTTCACCAGTTTTCATCGCATGAATCTTTTCAACTGACAAATGACTAGCAAAAGCTAAATCCGTATCAGTAACATGATGTTTGACTTGAAAGTCAATAATTGCATCGGATAATTCCTCTAACTGCTGATTCATATTAAATTCTCCTTTACAATTTATTTTAACGGAAAAATACTAAAATTCAAAGAAAATTAAAGTTAAAAACCTTGAATTTTATTAAATGGCCAATACCTGAATTTGACTTTACCAATCAGATTCTGTCTTTTAACAGGTCCAAACATATGCGAATCCTTAGATATGTCACGGTGATCACCCATTACCCAATAATAACCTTTGGGAACTTTATAAGTAAAATTGGTCGTATACGTCTGTCCTTGAGCATTATTAGCTTTTTTAAAGTGATTTTCTAGATATGGCTCAGGTAAGAGCTTACCATTGACATACATCTTATCATTCTTGGAAACCAGCTTATCACCCGGTAAACCAATGATGCGTTTGATGTAATAAGCACCAGGGGTATCATTTGCGGCTTTTGGAGCAAGCAGCACTACCACGTCATTGCGCTTAGGAGTGAAATGGCGGACAGCGATTAAACGATCATTATCTTCAAACGTTGGTTGCATCGATGGCCCTGAAACTCTATCATTAGAAAGTACGAAATGGAATAAAACAAAGAAAACTCCCAAAATTACTGCCATCATTATGACGACATCAAGAATAAATTTACCTAAGCTTTCTTCCTCTTCGTCTTGGTTTTTTGTAACTTTTTTTGCCATAAAATATTCTCCTTTTTCATGTTACTCTTTATTATAACTGAAATCTGGTCGTTTGAATGTTAAAATCATTATAGGTATTTGATAATGACAGATTTTTTAAGTAAAATTAACCAATTAGATGCCAGACTTATTATTGAGTCTGTGCATCAACAAGTAGAGGAAATTAATAATATTGTTGCTACCATAAGGCAAAAGCAGGTTTTAAAAAGAGCACCAGAAAAGCTGGGGTTTTTACCCGATATCGCTGAGGAAATTTGCCACAAATTTAATTCTAGGGATCAACTAGAAGATTTTAAAACGATTAATCAGCTGCTAAATAATACCCGGCAATTTTTAGCAATTAAGTTTGGCCTATGGTCAATTCCAAATCTAGAAACAGCCCAAGTAATTAAAGATCAGCTAAAAGTTAACACTGGATTAGAAATAATGGCAGGTAACGGCTATTGGAGTAAAGCTTTGTCACAAGTAGGCGTTAAAATGAAGGTCACGGATAATTTTAATTGGTCAAAGACTTCAAACACTGGCGTTAAAGCATTTGTGCCTGTTAGTAATTATGATGCTGTAAGAGCTGTCAAGCAATTTAATGATGTCGATTTAATAATTTGCTCCTGGGCACCTAACTTTGGCAACAGTGATGAAAAAGTTGTTGCCACTTGGCAAAAATTTAATTCTGCCACACATCTATTGTTTGTAGGTGAAAAAAATGGTGTGACCAACTCTGCAAGTTTTTGGCAAAAGGAGCCATTTCTTCATTCAAAGGAACTAAGGCTAATCAACCAGACATTTACAAGTTTTGATTTTATTGATGAACAAATTTTTGAGATAGCACATGAAATTTAAAAAAATAATTTTAGTTATTATTATATTTTTATCGTTTCTAGGAATTGGCAGTATGCTGTCAAACGTTCAGTCACGAGAAGCGGATCAACTACTTGAGGCATATGGTCTAAGTAATAATACCCGCTACATTGAAATAAAAAATAAGCAAAATGTTAGATCTTTTTTGCTTTATTTGCAAAAAAAATATCCCCATAACAAAATTCAAGTTCATATGACTTGCAGATCTAAAAAAAATCAAACTTTGGTCTGGTCAAACCATGATGTATTAAACTTGCCGACAGAGTCTGGCAGATATTTTACTAAAGAAGACTTTAAAGGCCAGGTTTCTTTTGCTGTACTGGGATTAAATGCGAAAGTCCCTACCTATAAGGTGCAAGGGAACGAATATGTGTATTTGAATAAGAAATATTATACAGTTGTAGGTACTTTAAAACATTATCGCCAAATGAAACAAGATAGTTATTATCTTACTACTAGTCCCAAACAGCCAACGGGAAAATTTAAATTACGTGATTATCAAATTATAATAGATAGTTCAAATAAAGTAATTCGTCAAATTGCCAAACATTATGGGGTTAAGGCTAAAATACCGCTTTTTGTTAAAAACCACCAAATACATCAGTTTTCAATCATTAGGGAAATTACATTTATCATAATCTTATTGTTAATTGCTTCATTTAGCAATTTAGTTTTAGCTTTTATAGATTGGAAAACGGTTAAGTCAACTCACTTAAAGGGCAATTTATTGCGTAATTGGTTAATAAATCACGGTATCAGAATATTATTGATTGAAGTATTGGTAACTATAAGTGCATATTTCTTCTTGATATGGCGAACATTTTTATCAAAGCCGCAGCACTTAATCTGGCTCCTTACAGGCTGCTGGATCATCATTTCTATTATATACAGCATATGCATCTTGCATTTATCACGAAAGGATCAAAATAATGCCTAAACTGCCTGAGGATTTTAAGGAAAAATATACTAGGTTATTAGGAAAAAGTAGAGCACAGCAGTTTTTCAATTCAATTAATGATAGTCCCAAAAGTGCATTTCGCGTTAATTCATTAAAAGAAAACCACTGTCTTTCTTGTGATCCAAAAAAAGAAGTTTCAGGCATACCCCAAGCCTATTATGGTAAAATCAGTGGTCAAGATCCAGCCTGGGTAAGTGGAGCTGTTTATTCACAGGAACCCACGGCAATGTTTCCAGCATTATTTGTTGAAGCGCGTCCGGGACAAAAAGTGCTTGATTTATGTGCCGCACCAGGTGGCAAGAGTACTGCAATCAGCGAACAGCTAAAGGGTGAAGGACTTTTGGTTGCAAATGAAATTTCACACACCAGAGCAAAAGTATTGCGCGAAAATCTTGAACGTTGGGGCACAACAAATTCTTTAATTGTCAGCGAAAAGCCAGAAAAATTAGCACAGTGTTTTCCTCATTATTTTGATAAAATTTTAGTTGATGCGCCTTGTAGTGGAGAAGGTATGTTTCGTAAGAACCCTCAGGCTATTAAGTATTGGTCACAAAATTACGTCCTGCTTTGCCAAGAACGACAAAAAGAAATCTTAAATGCGGCAGTCAAAATGTTAAAGCCAGAAGGAGAATTAGTCTATTCTACCTGTACATATTCTCCAGAGGAAAATGAACAAATAGTTTCGTGGCTAAGTCAAAAATTTAATTTGACTATTATGTCACTAGACGTAAAAACGCACGCTATTGCTCATGGACACCCTGAATGGGCTGACAATAACCCTGATCTCATTAAGACAGTACGATTTTGGCCTACAGCTGAGTTAGGTGAAGGGCAATTTGCTGCAAAATTAAAATTATCGTCAAAAGTGGCCGTCCCTGGCAAAATCTCGCCAAATCAAAAAGCGAAGAAGAAAAAAAGGCCTCAAAAAGAAGCTCTAACTAAATCTGAAATTCAATTAATAGCGGAAGTACTAGATAAATTTAATTTACCAGCAGCAATAAAAAATTGGCGGTTAAATAGTCGAGTACGTAATAATCACGTTTTTATACCGGCATTATCAGATAGTGCGAATCTTCATTTGCAGATACTAGCAAATGGCGTTGAACTGGGTGTGTTAAAGAAAAACCGTTTTGAACCCGGACATCAATTAGCCATGGTGTTAGCAGAACAGAAACAAAACAGAGTAGTTGAACTAAGCAGGGAAAGCTATTTAAAGTATTTACACGGAGAAACATTAAGAACGCAAGCTAACGAAACAGGCTTTGTTTTAGTCAGTTGCCAAAATTTCATTTTAGGTTTTGGTAAAATCAGCAATCATATTATTAAGAATTATTATCCTAAGGGACTACGAGTTTAATAGAAAGAAAAAAGAATGATTAAACTAATTGCTACAGATATGGACGGAACTTGGTTAACAGATCAGAAAACGTATGATCAGGGATTGTTTTTGCAAGAATTTCAGATTATGCAAAAAAAGGGAATTAAGTTTGTTGTTGCCAGCGGAAATCAGTTTGAAAATTTATATTCGCGATTTCCACAAGTGGCCAATCAGCTATTCTACATAGCGGAGAATGGGGCATTAGTAGCACAAGGCAAGCAGGTAATTCACGTTGATTGTCTTTCTGAAAAGGACTGGCAAACAATCATGAAGATAATTCAGAAAAGTAATGAAAAAGTCACGGTTTCGGGTCTTGCCAGCGCTTATATTTTAAAAAAAGATGGACCTGAGTACGCTAAAGAACTAAAAAAGTACTATGAAAAACTGACAGTTGTTGAGAGTTTTAATCACCTTGATGATCAAATCTTCAAGGTTACGTTTGATGTTGCTGAAAATAAAATGCCGCATCTTTTAGAAAAATTAAGACGTAATTATCCTGAAATTGACTTTGTTTCTGGCTCTTCTTCATCGATAGATATGTCAACAAAAGGTATGAATAAGGCAAAGGGCTTACAGTTTTTAAGTAGTAAATTCAAAATTAATCCTAAAGAAATGGTAACTTTTGGTGATAGTGGCAATGACGTGGGGATGCTAAAATATGCTGGCACCAGTTATGCCACAGGAACAGCACTTCCCGTGGCTAAGAAGGCTGCTACTCACATTATCGGCTCAAGCAATGATAGCGCCGTTCAAAAAGAGATTTGGCGTCTATTAAATTAAAAAAAAACAAATAACTAATCATATGTAAGACAATAGTTATTTGTTTTTTTATAAGAACCTATAATAGCTGATCAATGGCTATTTTTAACGGCAAATCATAATATTTTTTGATTTTGGTTAACTTTGTTAAATCATTTTGACCGTAAATAGCTAGCAGGTTAGCAAGTTCTTCTTGCCATTCTAAAATAAAATTTTGCAAATAATTAATATCGTGTTTGATTAAAGCTTGTAGAAAAACATTTGATATACCAACAGCTTTTCCACCTAGACATAATCCCTTAAAAACGTCCAAAGGATTACGCACGCCACCTGAAACAATAAAATCAACCTGCTGTTTAGCAGCCATTAAGCTTGAAATGACAGTGGGTAAGCCGATATCTTTCAGATAAGAAACATCATTGGTATTACGAGCATTTTCTATTTGGGCAAAATTTGTACCGCCACTGCCAGCAACATCGAAAACTTTAAAGCCTTCATTTTTCAACAAATGAATTGTTCTTTCATCTAAACCAAAGCCGACTTCTTTAATGATAATTGGCACGGTTACTTTTTGACGTAATTCTTTTAAATTATTTAGCCAATAAAAGTCACGGTCTCCCTCAGGCATGGCTATTTCTTGCACTGCGTTCAAATGAACTTGTAAAGCGTCAGCCTTTAATTCTGTAACTATTTTTTGTGCTTGTTCGGCCGCAGTTTTAGCATTTACATTTGCAATTAAAACGCCAGTGGGGTCTTGCTGGCGTGCAATCAAAAAGCTGTCACTAAGAGAAGGCTCTTTCGTCAAAATGCTGGCTGAGCCAAGTGCCAGAGCAATATTAGTTTTAGCGGCAACTTGTCCTAATTTCTTATTAATCAAATAGGATTTATGAGAACCACCGGTCATTGCATTAATAAAAAAGGGGGCTGCCACTTTTTTGCCAAACATTGTCGTTTGTATGGCTTTGACACTTACTTCGGTTTCAGGTAAAGCCGGCCGCACCAAATGCATCTGATCAAAACTATTTTGTTTATTATCTTGATAAAATCTTTCTGCTAAAACCAAATGTTCTTCTTTACGATTAGATCTAAGTGACATGTTCTTCCTCTAGTCTGCAACCCGAATTTGGTGAACGCGAAAGTCTAGCGGCATTATACCGTTTTGGCGCCATTTATCTTCAAGATAGGCAGTATCTGTATTTGCATCAGCGATTACAATACCGCAGTCGCCATTTCCGGCACCGGAAGTTTTAGCAGCTCCTCCAAATGATTCGGCGATATTGATCAGTTGGGAAAGTCGCGGAATTTCAATTGCAATTTGATTTATTTGTGCAAAATGCTGCAACAATTTACGATTAACTCGAATTTGCTTTTTTATTAACTGAATATCTTGTTGTTCAAATCCGGTAATCATCTTTAGTACGCATTTACGCGAAAGCTTGAGAAATTCTTGATATTGTCCGTTTAAGGCGGCCTTATTGGCATTAGTTTCATCAACAAGCCGCGAAGTGGAGGCAGGCTTTTGACTCCAGCCAATCATTAGTTTTAAGCCGGCGGGAGGGGTTAAAAGTTGTATCTTCAAACCAGGCCAGGCTTCATTGACCACTTCCGATAATGTTTTATGAGCCAGTTCATTAGCAAGCCATTGTTTATCAAAAGTCTGATAGGCAATCCAGCCACCATAAACACTGGCTGCAATGTCACCAGCAGAACCGTTTCCTTGAACTGAATAATGAGAAATGGCTGATAATTTATAAACTAATTCATTACTAAAAGCAACATTATAAAAACGCAAGATTGCTTTGACTGTGGCTACTGTAACTGCAGCACTGGAGCCCAAACCATATTTTTTCCCATCCGAAGAATCAAGATCTGAATTGACATATAAGTCATAGACTTTCATCTTGACTTTTTGTTCCAAGCAGAAACGTTCCGTGTATGAAATCGCAGCCAAAATGTATTCGAATGGATTATCACGATTGTCAATAACCATTTTTGCGCCATTTCTAACCCAATGAATGGAGCTTTGAGAATATTGTTTAGAGTGGATTAAACCAGTTTTTGATTTCGACTTAATGATTGAAACGCGAATAAACTGATTGACTGCGACTAAAATTGCAGGACAATCTTGTTCTAATACTGCGTACTCGCCAGCTATGTATAATTTTCCGGGTGCTTGTTCTGTTATCAAAAGAATTAAATCTCCTAATCAATTAATTTACATTAACTAGTTCAGACATGAAATACCTGGACCAAAACTTGCATTTATTATGTTAACATTATGGAATTCGGATACAAACCTCTTAGTAATATCTTTTACATTTTTTAATTGACTTAAGATTTTTATATTAGGTCCGGCATCTATTGTGAAGTAACATTCTATACCAAGCCTGCGCAAATCAGCTACTAATTTGATTGCTTTAATAGTTGCAGGCTCAAAATATGTAAAACCCGGTTGGGCAGTTAAATTAACAGCATGCATTTCACAGGCATTTAATTCTGCTAAACTACCCAGTTTTGAAAAATCATTTGCTTTGATAGCAGCAACCATCTGGGCCAACTCAGCTTGATTACGCTCAAGCCACGGCCTGAAAAAAGGAGAGGTTTGTGCTTGTTTCATGCCCTGAGTAGAGGATAATTCTTTAGGGTTTTTATTCAATTCAACCACTAATAGTTGTAGATCCATTTTGGGTTTTTCATCTAAAGCATAAGCATAGGATGATTCATTATCAGTACCTTTTTGCCAAATCGCAAAGCCGCCATATATTGACCTGCTGGCTGAACCTGAACCCCAACGAGCCAGACGGGAAAGTTCAACTGCTGACAGATTAATACCATAGTGCACGCAAAAGGCTCCCGCTAAAGCCGCAAAAGCAGAACTGGAAGAGGCCAGGCCTGCAGCTGTAGGAACGTGATTAACTGACTCAACCTTTAAATTACCCTTAACGTCAAATTTTTCTTGTAACAGTTTTAAAAAAGAAAAAACCCTTTGATAACTTTGTCCACTTTGTTCAACGCCATTTAACCAAAACTGGTTTTTAGGACCTGCAGAAACTTTAGTATCAGTATAAAATTGATCAAGTGTCATAGACAAACTGGACATTAGTGGTAAACGCAGACTTTGGTTTGCTTTTCCCCAATATTTGATCAGGGCAATATTGGTATGAGCACGAACTGTTTTTTCCATAAATTAAATTTCCTCAATCCAACTATGTGCCACAATATTTTGACATTTATGCGCTATTTTCAGAGCATCATCCTCATTGCGACACAAAGCAATCACGATGCCGCCCAGTCCACTGCCAGACAATTTAAAACCCAAGGCCTCATTTGCGAGAGCTATTTTTTGTAATTGATCAATCTTACCAGTTGAAAGGTTAAATGAATGCAATATTTCTTGAGCCCGATTAAAAGCTAAGCCTACTGTCGCTGCATCTTTATTTAACCAGGCAGTTTTAGTTTCATCAGCTAATCTACCTAATTGCTCAAGATTGTTTTGCGCTGTCGGGGATTCATTTAAAAGCTTATGAACTTGAGTGACAGCTTTTTTCGTACTACCCAAATCACCTGTATCCATGATAAGTAAGGTAGCTTGTAATTTCGACCTTAGCGGCTTGGGACCATCTTTTTGATTAAAAAAGATGAGGCAATCAGAATTAACAGTGGCAGCATCAAGACCCGATGCTTTACCATGGTTGATCATTTCTGCGTGGTTAGTTATATTAATAATTTCAGTTTCAGTTAAATTTAAGTGGAAATAATCATTCATTGCGCGCGTAGTCGCCAGTGCCACGGTTGCACTAGAACCTAAACCGCGTTCAATTGGAATCTCTCCCGTATAGGTTATTTTAAGAGCTGCTTGACTTGCGGCTTTTTTCAACATTGTTTTAACTACATATTTTAAGCCATCATATTCATCCGGAGCCATAAAAAAAGGCCCCTGATAATGAGCCGTATCCATCCACATTTTTTCAGATGGTTCTACAGTTGTTTTAATATGCAAAGAAGTGATTGGCAATGCCAAAGCATCATAGCCATAAACTACTGAATGTTCACCAATTAAAATAACTTTTCCGTGTCCTAAAAAACTTGATTTCATTTTATTTAAGATCCTTATTGTTTTTAAAAATTTTTAGTTCCTATGCTAAAATAATGGCAAAGGAGCGCAGAATAGATGATTAAAATTTTACTAGGTCGGCAAACCGATCCCATGCAGGAAAAAGTTTTACAGGAAGCAATAGAAAATTATCAACGTTTTCCTAATCATAAAACTTTTGTCATCGTTCCTAATCACATTAAGTTTACCACAGAAGTCAGGGCAATTAACAGGCTAGCTGTTAGTAAAAACCAGACAGAGCAATCAGTGAAAAATTTACAAGTTTTATCTTTTTCCAGGTTGGCCTGGTTCTTCTTAAAAGATGCCAAGCAGGGCTTACCAACAGAGCTGGATGATGCTGCAGCGGCTATGCTTTTAGCAAAAATCATTGAGCAAAATAAAGAGCAGCTGCATCTCTTTCAAACCACCAATTTAAATCCCGGCTTGCTCAAACAATTGTATGACACAATTTTGCAAATACGCGAAGGTAACTTGGACCTTAACGAGATTGATCTGGATACTCTAGATCTTGAAACCAAAAACAAAGTTGCAGATTTGAATATTTTATATTCTGCTTTCATTGAGGCTATTAAAGGTAAATTTTCTACTTCAAATGAAATTCAATTGCAATTAAATGAATATCTGGCTGACTGCAAGGGACTAAGCACAACCGACTTTTACTTCAGTGATTTTTCCCATTTTTCACTGCAAGAATGCTTAACCGTTAAATTACTGATGGCTAAAGCTCATAGTGTCACTTTGGCATTCAAAACCAAAGAGGGTGAAATTAATTCTACCCCGGAGCCGGGAGACTATGATTACGTTATTCAAACTACCATCAATAAACTACTGCAGTATATTCAAACCCGTAATTTGCCTCATCAAATATCAACGACAATTATTAATCCCAAACCTACCAAAAGAGAGTTACTCAATGAATTTTGGACGGGGACGGTTAGTGATATTGGTGAACTGGATCAGGTGCAGCTTGTGCGTGCTGACAATAGATACGCTGAAGCTTATTACGTTGCTCATACCATTTATCAGCAGGTTGCTTTAAGGCATTATCGTTACCAGGACTTTTTGGTTTTGGCACCTAATTTACATGAATACGAAACCTATTTAACTCCAATTCTAAGGCAGAATCAAATTCCGTTTTTTAATGACTTGCAGCAGGAAATGAAATATCACCCTCTGGTTGTTTTGATTGAAAATATTGCGCAGTTGCTGAATAGACCATTTCAAACGCAAAATATGCTGGCAATCATGAAAACTAGGCTTATTATCCCGAAGTGGTATCAAGATGAATCTGCTTATATATACGATGTTGATCAGCTGGAAAATTTTGTTCTGGCACACGGCATTAACCATAATCTTTGGCGCAGAAGTTTCACTGAATATATGGCTGCAGAGGTAATTGATTTAGACAAGGTACCAGAAGAAGTTAACAAAATAGATAAACTAAAGGATTTTTTTGTTAAACAAATTACCAAGTTGTTCCAAAGCTTAAAAGATGAGACAGATACCCAAAAAGCAATTACGACCTTTTTCGACTTTTTAACTCGAAACGGTGTGAATAATATTTTAGAAAAGTGGCGTGCTGATGCTCAAGAGAGTGGGGCCTTGCAAGAAGCGCGTCAGTCTGAGCAGGTGTGGGACTTATTGATCAACCTCTTACATGATTATTTACTGATTAATCCGGACAGTTTTGACCTTAAGAGCTTTTTTGATGTACTGATCAATGGTTTTAAGGAAGCTACCTTTTCGCAAATTCCGGCCACACTTGATGCAGTCAATTTATCTGAAATGGGGATTGTTCAAGTTAGTGGCTATAAACAAGTTTTTATTATGGGCGCAACGGTTAATGGGCTGCCGCAGATACAAAACACTCCCGGGTTTTTAAGTCCAGAAAACCTAGCAGAACTGAAAAAGGATTTTGGTGAAGACTCATATATTGAAGACAGACAAGAATTAAGCAACTGGGATCAAAATTACCAGTTTGGTATTTGTCTGGCTTTAGCACAGGATAAAGTTTACTTAACTTATTCTTTAGCCTCTGATGAAGGAGACACAGTTCAACCTTCAATCTATTATGAAAGGTTTAAGAACGCTGGTGCAGCAGAATTTTCGCAGCATAATCTGCCAGAAGAAACGAGTCAGCTACTGTCTTTTATTACTAATGCCCAAGCAAGTTTAGGATATTTAAGTTATCTTAACCAGGCAAAAAAAGACATTGATGTTAAAGAATTGTTAAAGCTAACCGCTAAACTTTTACCACAAAAAACAGCTAAAGTCATAGAGGGAAGTAATTTTATAAATGAACCCCAAAATATCGGCCCTGATTTGGCACAAAAATTATATGGGTCAAACCTCAATTCTTCAGTTTCGCAGTTGGAAACCTTTTATGAAAATTCATACGAATATTTTTTAACATATGGCTTACGCCTTCATAAGAGATTTGAAAATGAATTTGATTTTATACAAGCTGGCAATTATTTCCACGAAACTTTTGATCGTTTGGTTAAGGAACTAAATGACCGTTCACTTGATTTAAAAGAAATTGATGATGAAACACTTAATCAGTTACTGGAAATTGCACGTACCAAAATGAAAGGCGAAGCCAGATACAAGCAATTATTAAATGATCCATTCAATGAGTTTTTATTTAAATGCCTTGATCAAACTACCAGTAAAGTGGCAAGCAATTGGCACCATGCAGTTTCCAAAACCCCTCTGCGTGCTAAATATTCAGAGCTCAGTTTTGGAAAAGGTGAGCAGGTGCAAGGACTTAACTTTAAGCTGCCAGGCATAAAAGGCAATCATTACGTTAATTTAAGAGGAAAAATAGATCGAGTTGATTTGGCTCAGGTTCCAGAGCAAAACGAATTAATTGCTCAAGTAATTGATTATAAGTCCTCAGCTAAAAAATTTGATCTGGGATTATTTTACGAAGGTATTTCTTTACAAATGGTTTCATATCTAGATGTTTTAATGCAAAACCACAAATTCTTTGCTGGTTCTGAACCACTCTCACTTTTAGGTGCTTTTTACCAAACAGTTACCAGACAAACTGAGAGGCTAAATAGCAAAAACTTGTATAACACTAATTTGCAGATAAAAGAAGACTACTTAGATGGTCAAATTAAACTTAAATATACCGGTTTAATTAATGACGACCAGCTATTAATGCTCGCTGCTGAGCCTGACTTAAACAATCCACGTAGTACTTCTTCCATTTATGCCGGAGTTAGTTCCACAAAAGATGGATCTTTAAAATTTGGTGGCAGTTATTTCAATAGTGATGAATTTGAATTATTGCTCAAATACGACGAAGAGCTTATTAAAGATGCCTCCAGTCAAATTTTAGCGGGAAAAGTAAAGTTAAATCCCTATAAATATGGGAATGGAAAAAATGCCTTAACTTATTCAGACTTTCGTGATATTTTCTTTTTTGATGCCATGTTGAAAGAAAATAAATATCATCAAGTAGGAAGCCTGAAAAGGGAGGAACTGTTGGAAAAGATTAAAAAACGGCTAAAGGAGAGAAATTAAAGATGGTTCTAGAAAAAGAGAAAACCCCATTTACAGCCGTTCAGGAAAAAGCTATTAATGATCATGGTCGCGACATACTTGTATCAGCTTCAGCAGGTAGTGGTAAAACTACCGTTCTTGTGCAACGTTTAATGAAAGAAATTCTTTCTGGTGTCAGTGTTGATCAGCTTTTAGTAGTTACATTTACAAAAGCAGCTGCAGCTGAAATGAAAAAACGGATTAAAGAAGTATTATCAAATGAAATACAGAAGTCTTCAAACAATTCATACTTGCGTCAACAGTTAAATTTGCTTAATTCTGCCAATATCTCTACAATTGATGCCTTTTGTCTGGATGTAATCCATCGCTTTTATTACATAATTAACATTGACCCCAGCTTCAGTATACTAACTGACGATTCACAAGCAGAATTAATGCGAGAAAGGGCATTGAAAGAAGTTGAAGGAGAGTTTTTAGAGAAAAAAGATAAAGACTTCATAGCTTTTTATGACAATTTTGCAGGTGACAGGGATGCGGAATCACCACAGAATTTATTGTTAGATTTATACAATTACGCAATGGCAAAACCTGATTATCGCCAATGGCTACAAGGGTTAGCCCAAAAATATCAGATGGGAGAAGAAGTAAGCAAATCTTCTTTGTGGCAGAAAGAAATTAAGCCTTATTTAGTCGATCTTTTTCAAAATCTTGCTGATAAGTTAGAGCATATGTGTCAAAGTGCGGTCATGGCTACTAAGGAACTGCACAAATTAAAAGAAAGTTTTGACTTGTTTGAAAAATGTCTTAGTGGTTATTTGCATGACTTGAAAAATGATAGCACATATGATGATCAGCGAGAAAAACTACGTGCTTGTATTTTCAGAGGTAATCCGCATAGTTCTAAAAAATGGGACGAAGATATTATAGCTTTTTATGACAAGTGCTCTGATTTTAAAAAAGAAGCAAGAGATCAGATTTTTACTGCCTTTACCTCTTTTTATGCCACTGACGAAAAAGAGCAATTGTCCATGATGCAAAAAGGCCAGCAAATAATGACTGCGGTTGTAAAAGCAGAACTGGCACTGATTGACCGTTTCAATGAGCTTAAAAGAGCAGAAAACCTGCTTGATTTTAGTGACATGGAACAATTAGCTTACCAAATTCTCAGCCAAGACACTTCTGCATCACAAATGGCGCGGACATTTTATCAAAATAAATTTAATGAGATTTTGGTCGACGAGTATCAGGACATCAATCCGCTACAAGAAAATATTTTGCAACTAATTAAAAAAGATGGTCAAAACAATCTGTTTATGGTTGGCGACGTTAAACAATCAATTTATGGTTTCAGACAGGCCGAACCAAGTTTGTTTTTACATAAATATCAAGAGGCAGCCCTTAAAGAAAATCAAGCAAAAGAAGAAAGAATTTTATTGTCGGACAATTTCCGCTCCTCTAAGCCAGTTATTTCTATTGTTAATCAAATATTTAAAAATATTTTGACAGCTGACTTTGGTGGCATTGATTATAACCATGAGAGTCAGCTGACTTATGGTGCCAAATATTACCCCTCAAATCTTCCTGACGCGACTGAAATACTTTTTCATGAAAAAAATAACAACGAAAAAAGCTCGCAAGATGAAGATACTGATGATATTGATTCAGCTGAAATTGCGATGGTTATTAACCGAATTAACAAATTCGCAGAAGAAAATTTGTTAGTTTATGACAAAAGTTCGCCAAATAGCAATCATTTAAGACCTTTTAAGTACAGTGATATTGTTATTTTAACCAGAAGTCGCAGCAATAATCTTGAAATTATGCAAGAGTTTGCCAAAAGCCATATTCCAATAATGGTTACCGATGCGAAAAATTATTTTCAAACTTTAGAATTAACTATTATCATGAACTACCTCAGGATCATTGATAATCCAGACCAGGATATTCCTTTAGTAGCTGTATTAAGGTCGCCTCTTTTTAATTTTACAGAACCAGAACTCAGTACTATCAGAATTCATACGCAGAATGCCAGTTTTTACAACGCTTTAACTTCTTATGTTGCCGTGGGTAACGAACTTAGTCAAAAAGTAAAAGATTTTTTGAATCAACTCGAAGAATTACGTAAATTCGCTGCAACACATAGAATTTCAGAATTGATCTGGAGTATCTATGAAAAAACCAGCCTGCTTGAAATTATGACCTCTCTACCTAATGGCAAGCAGAGAAGAGTTAATTTAGAGGCTTTATATGAAAGAGCTGCTTCTTATGAAAGCGCTGGTTTTAAGGGCCTATATCAATTTATTAATTTTATCGAGCGAATGCGACGCAGCCAAAAGGACTTGGCCCAGCCACTCTTAACTAAAGAAGCTGGCAACTCCGTGCGCTTAATGACTGTACATAGTTCCAAGGGTTTGGAATTTCCCATTGTTTTTTACTTAGGCTTGCAGCATCAATTTCAAAAGAGGGATTTAAGCGGCAATTATATTATCAATTCAAGTGCTGTAGGTTTAACTATCAAGCAAAAACATTATCGTGCTGATACCCTGGTTAAATCTATTGTAAATATATCTAAGAAGAGACAACTTTTAGAAGAAGAAGCGCGCATTTTATATGTGGGGATGACTAGAGCTAAGCAAAAGTTAATTTTGGTAGCTGATTTAAAGAATCTACCGCAGATAATTGAAAATTGGCAAAATGAAGCTGATCAAAAAGGACATCTCTCGTTGAGCAGCAAGCTTAACGCTTCAAATCCTATGAGTTTGATTGGTCCATCAATCAGATGGGATAAGCTTTTAAGTCAAAAAATTAGTGATATCAATTCAGCCTCGGAAACTAGTCAAGAATTGCTTTATATCCAGTACCATGACGAAAAAGTTCATCTTCAAGAAGAAATTAGCCCGCAAGAAAGCAAAACTGAAAGCATTTCAGCACTAGCACAATATACCAAAAAACTGTTTAATTTTAATTATCCTTTTCAAGATGCCAGTCAAACAACTGCTTATCAATCGGTATCCGAGATTAAAAAAGCTTTTAATGATCCTCTTGATGCTGAACTTGAAAACGCGCACCTGATTTCTTCTACCAACCGTTATTTGCAACCGATTGATACTAAACCTGATTTTTTATATCAGACAAAATTTACCGGGGCGGAAATTGGTACAGCAATGCACCTGATCCTGCAATACTATGATTATCATGGCTCCGGCAAAGCAGAGCAGGTTGAAGAAGAAGTGCGGCAGTTAGTAAAACAAAATAAGCTCAACAGCAAAATTGTTGCCAGTTTAAATTTGCAACAAATAAATTGGTTTGTTCATAGTGATTTTGCCCAAAAATTTTGGGAAAATCCTGCAAATCTGCAGCGCGAAATTGAATTTTCAAGTCTGTTGCCAGCTGACGTTCTATTTGCTAATTTCAGTGACCCGGATGCAAAAATTTTAATTCATGGTACAATAGACGGTTATTTTAGTGAAAAAGATGGCATAATATTGTTTGATTATAAAACTGATCATATCGATCACAGCCATTTAGAATTAGCTATCGCCAAAATTAAGCAAAAGTATGCGGGGCAATTGCGTTTATATGAAAGAGCTTTAAATTCTTTTTCCGACCAAAAAGTTAAAGCTAAATATTTAATCTTATTAGATGCATGCCAAATTGTTGAAGTTAAGTAAAGAAAGGAGGGGTAATGCAGAATGAAATCATTTGAGCAGACCGTATTTGCAGTTGTTGATCTGGAAACTACCGGAACACAGCGAGAAGATAACAATCATATTATCCAGTTTGGCTGCGCCATTATTAAAAATATGAAAGTTGTCAAAACATATTCATTTATGATTAACCCCCACCGCGAAATTCCAATAGCGGTTCAAAATCTGACTCATATACACAATAAGGATGTGGCTCATGCAAAAGATTTTTCTTTTTATGCACCAAAGATTGTAAAAATTTTAAAGGATACTGTTTTCGTTGCTCATAACGTCAATTTTGATTTGCCGTTTTTAAATTATGAATTAGTACAACATGGTTATGAGCCCTTAACCAATCGTGCAATTGACACCGTGGAACTGGCCAAAATTGCTTTTCCTACGGAACCATCATATAAATTGAGCGATTTAACGGCATTATTGCAAATTAAACATTTAAACCCCCATAAAGCTGACTCTGATGCATATGGCACTGCAGTTTTACTAATAAAAATTATTGAGCGGCTTGAAAATTTACCCCAAGCTACCCTTAACACTTTAAGTTCTTTGGCACACGGTTTAATCCGCGATACTTCCTGGATTTTTACAACTATTGCTGATGATGCACGTAAAGAGAAACGTCCTTTATCTTCTGCATACCAACAAGTACGACAAATAATCTTGCGTAAGCAGGAAAAAGTACCAATCACCGCAGGTCAGTCGTCAACTACTTTTCCGAAAAGTGATAGCGCAAAAAAGAAGCTGTTTCAAAATAAAATTAATTACCGGCAACCGCAGGTAGACCTAATTAATCGCATTGAACAGTTTTTAAGCGCCTCAAAGCAAAGGACACTATTAGTTGAAGCTCCTAATGGTACCGGTAAGACTTTTTCTTATTTATTTGCTTATTCCTATCATTTATATACCAATAGAAAATTAGTAATTGCTACGCCTACAAAAGTTTTGCAAAGACAGATTATTAATCATGAAATACCCCAATTATTGAACGTTACCAAGTTGGACTTAAAAGCCGAAGAAGTCAAAGCCAGCAGTCATTACCTTGATCTAGATGGCTTTTATCAGAGTTTATATCAAGGTACTCCTAATAAGTTGACTTTAGTTTTGCAAATGCGTATTTTAGTATGGTTAACCGAAACTAAGACCGGCGATTTAGACGAACTGCAGCTTACTAACTATCGTGCACCTTTATTTACTCAAATTGCCCATCCTGGAGATGCTCGCGTTGGTAGCATTTTTGCGGGCGTTGATTTTTGGAACTTGGCTAGACAAAGGCAAGAGCAGGCTGACATTTTAGTGACTAATCACGCATATTTAGCCAATCATTATAACGATACTATTTGGGGACAAAATCCGTATCTTGTTATTGATGAGGCTCACCGCTTTGTAGACAATGTTATCAGTTCTAGAAACGATTCGTTTCAGTTCGAATCATTATGGGGAGCTCTCAACCATCTGCGTAATTTGCTTTATTATGCCGATGACAGTGTATTTAATCAATACGGTAATGACGTTCAGTTTAATTTTTTATTGGAAAAGCTGGATCCGGCAATCCTTGAGTTAATTAAGGTAATAAATCATTTGCAGCGTTTACTTTGTTCTAAAAAGAAAAAGGCTGTCAGCCAAAATACTTTGGCTAATGGTAATTTGCTACTTAGCTTTAGAGGAAGGGATTTATTTCCCAAAAATAGTCAGTTTTTAGTCAAACTGACGGAGCTGCAGCGGAAGCTGGAAGACATCAGGCAAAATACCAATCAAATTTTATTTAAGATGTACAATGAAACTGACAATTCAAATATTGACCGGGATGCAATTTTAAGTGAAACTTCAGGCCAAATTGATCAACTGGATGATTTTATTACAAAAAGCTATCAGTTATCTGATTTGCTTCGTAAAAAGGCTTATGTTGAATCAGAAGGCTTCATTGTGACTTTAACTAATCCTCAAGATCCTTTGAGTGCCAATTTAAGCTGGCTGATGCTTGACGCAACGCCAGAGTTGCAGAAAATATACGCTCGCTTCGATCACATTTCATTTGTAAGTGCAACTTTGATTAGTGAAAATGGTTTTGATTTTATAATTAAACTTTTGGGTTTAACCGACTTAGCACCCCAAAAATACATTGGAACAAGCACATTTAAATTAGCAAAACATCTTGAGGTTTTATCTGTAATTGATTTTCCAGATATCAATGATCCTTCCTACGAAAAAAAGCTAACACAAATTATTGAAAATGACTTGGCAAATAAAAATCATGTTTTAATACTAATGACAAATTTAGAACAAATCAAAAAAACATTTAGTGCTATTATCAATTCGCCCAACTTACGTGATTTTGAAATTTTGGCTCAGGGTGTTTCTGGGTCAAATAATCGTATTATTAAAAGATTCGCCATTGCTAAAAAAGCTCTGATACTTGGTGCAGATAGTTTTTGGGAAGGAATTGATTTTCACGAATGTGGTGTAGATTTGGTCATAGCAACCAAATTGCCATTTGAAGCCCCTGATTTACCTGAAGTTAAATTGCGCCAAAGACAGCTCGTTGACAGAGGAATTGACGTTTTTCATTCTGACACGATGCCTCGGGCGGTTATTCGGTTTAAGCAGGGAATGGGCAGGCTAATACGGGGAGAGCAGGATAAAGGGCAATTTTTAATATTAGATTCGAGAATTTGGTCTCAGGATTATGGTCCTATCTTTCTGGCTGCTGTTCCCGTTAAAGTTAAAAAAATATCTTTGAATGATTTACAAGAAAAGCTAGAAAACTATGATACAAGATGATACTAAACAAACATTTAAATTTTTAGCATGGGTATTCTTAATACTGGTATTGTTATACTTTGCTTTTATAATAATTTTTTATAAAGCTGGTAATCCTGAAAGAGCAGAAACCCGCGAGCTTAACAAAATTGCCCTACAAAAGACTCCGATCAAGTACACCGAAAAGACCTATCATTTGAATCGTGGCATTAACAGCTATTCTTTAAAAGGTCTGACTAAGAATCATAAGACCTATTATTTTATTTATTTGCCTGGGTCTAAAAAAGCATATTTATATCCAGCAAGTAAGGGTGTTAATGAAGCAGTTATCCGCAACAAATACAGTGCTAAAAGGCCAACTGCAAAAATTACTGAGGTAAATCTAGGCTGGTATCAGAATAAGCCGGTTTGGGAAGTAAGTTCTAAAAATGATGCGGGGGAATATCATTATCAACTTTTTGATTTTAAAAATGGAAAATTAATAGGTTAAGTCGCTAAATTGCTCAAACTTTGGTATTATTAATTTGATTATGATAAGGAAAGTGGAATAAAAGTTTATGACAGAATTAATTTCTATAGCAGATTGTCGCAATCATGTCGACCAGGAAGTGCAAATGCACGTTTGGCTGACGGATAAACGTTCAAGTGGCAAGATAGTTTTCTTACAATTACGTGATGGTACAGCATTTTTCCAAGGCGTTATTCGTAAAAATGCTGTTTCAGATGAAGTTTTTGAGACAGCAAAATCACTGCATCAAGAAGCAAGTTTCTACATCAAGGGGACTGTTCATCAAGACGAACGTTCTCACTTTGGTTATGAAATTCAGATTTCGGATTTGAAGCTTATTACTAATAATGAAGGCTATCCTATCGGTAATAAAGAACACGGTATTGAATTTCTTCTTGATCACAGGCATTTGTGGTTAAGAAGCAAGCGCCCGTTTGCGATCATGCGAATCAGAAACGTTATTTTCAAAGCAACTGTTGACTTCTTTGAAAATGAAGGTTTTATAAAATTTGATGCTCCGATCTTTATGCATTCTGCTCCCGAAGGAACTACGGAATTATTCCATACTGAATATTTCGGTGGAGATGCATATCTTTCTCAATCTGGTCAACTTTATGGTGAAGTAGGGGCTGAAGCATTCGGAAAAATTTTTACGTTTGGCCCAACTTTTAGAGCAGAGGAGTCAAAAACTCGTCGTCATTTAACCGAGTTTTGGATGATGGAGCCGGAAATGGCCTGGATGCATCAAGCTGAATCTCTTGCTTTGCAGGAACGGTTCCTGTCATATGTCACTGGACAAGTTTTACAAAATTGCCAATATGAACTGGAAATTTTGAGAAGAGATCCTAAGAAACTTGAGCCTGCTTCTCAGGGCAATTATACCCGTTTGTCTTATGATGATGCAGTAAAAATGTTGCAGGATGATGGACGAGACTTTAAATGGGGGGATGATTTTGGCGCACCTGATGAAGCTTTTATTTCTGAACAATTTGATCGTCCGTTCTTCATTGTAAATTATCCAACCGCTATTAAACCTTTTTATATGAAGAAGAATCCTGAGAACCCTAAGGAATATCTATGTGCAGACGTTCTAGCACCTGAAGGTTATGGCGAGATAATGGGTGGTTCTGAACGTGAAAGTGATTACGATACCTTACTTAAACAAATTCATGAAGCTGGCTTAAATGAAAATGATTATAGCTGGTACCTTGATTTGCGTAAATATGGTAGCGTACCTCATTCTGGCTTTGGCATGGGATTTGAACGGGTAATTGCTTGGATTTGTAATTTAGACCATGTTCGTGAAGCTATCCCATTCCCAAGAATGATTAACAGACTTGAGCCTTAATAATAAAATCAATCAGATAATTAAAAGTTGAACTAAAATTACTTTAGTTCAACTTTTTTAAAGGAGAAAAATCATGCAATATAATGATTACCGTGCTTTAGGTGTAACTCTGTTATCAAACGGTTTGCTAGCTTATTATCCCCAGCTAAAAATTGATGACGCTGAAATGATGGTCATTTTGCAACTGGAAATGTTTGCTCAAAAAGGAGACTTTTTCCCAACTAATGAAGAAATTGCGGCCAACACTAATTTTTCCGTTGCAGAAATTGGATCCTTATTGCAAAAATTAATTGAACAAAATTTTTTGGTAATTGATCAGGTAACTGATCAAAAGGGCATGATTGGAAATAAATATAACCTTAACCAGCTGTACGACAAACTGGATAAATTGTTAGCAGGAAAAACTGATAGTACCCTCAATAAAAATGGCAAAGATAATTCAACCTCTGTAATTGACAACAGTCCTCTAAATCAATTAGTTCGCCAATTTGAAATTGAATTTGGCCGCTACTTAAGCCCAATCGAACGCGAAGAAATTGCTGCCTGGCTAAACGTTGACCATTATGATCCTGCTGTTATCAAGCTGGCTTTGCGGGAAGCTGTTTTATCTCAGGCATATAGTTTAAAGTACATCGATCGCATTCTGTTAAATTGGCAAAGGCATAATTTAAAAACAGTGAGTGAGGTCCAAAAGTTTTTGAGGAGGAATCGCTAAATGGAAACAGAAAAAATTCTTAGTGCTAAAGAAGCCAGAAAAGTTCTAGAATGTATCAACAAAATGTATCCTGACGCAAAAAGTGAACTGGTATGGGATAATAAATTTAATTTATTATGCGCGGTTTTAATGAGCGCTCAAACCACTGATAAAATGGTAAATCGAGTAATGCCTAAATTTATGAAAGACTATCCTGAACCGAAAAACTTAGCAACAGCAACGATTCCGGAAATAGAAAAACATATCTCTCAAATTGGACTTTATCATTCTAAAGCTAAGCACTTAAAAGCAACTGCTGAAATTTTAGTTTCAAAATATGATAGTAAAATTCCTCATGACAAAAAAAGTTTGCTTTCTTTACCTGGAGTCGGAGAGAAAACGGCTAACGTTGTTTTAGCTGAAGGGTTTGGCATACCTGCGATAGCAGTCGATACTCATGTATCACGAATTTCTAAGCGCTTTCATATAGTACCGCAAGATGCTAAGCCACTGGAAGTAGAAAAGAGATTAGAGGAAATTTTACCTAAAAGTGAATGGATTCATACACATCACGCTATGATTTTATTTGGTCGCTACTCAATGACAGCACGGGACAAGAATGACCCCTATACTTATTTAAAAGAAAAATAGTACTAAAAAACTAAAAAATTTAGTATAATTCCTTTAACAAATTAATTTAAAAGAGGTTTTAAAACATGAGTAGGTGGCGCATAACTAACATTATTTTAGTTGTTTTATTTGCTGGTATGGCATTATTTCTCTGGCTGCGTCCCTATGATGGCACGGGTACAGCTAATACAATGAATGTCAAACTCATTTCCTTAGCTGTTTTAATAGTCTTTTTTGCTTTTATTGGCCTTATAGAACTAATAGTTTATTTATTTGTGAAAAAATAATAAAAGAACCGCTGAAATTTTTTCAGCGGTTCTTTTAATTAATGATGATTCTCGTCATTGCCCGAGTTATTACTTTCGCCTCCAGGCTTATTCGGCTTCTGTTCATGGTGCGGATTATTTTCAGAATTGGAATTATTTGCATCATTATTTTGACTCGAATCAGATGAATTATCTTTACCAGTATTACCTGTTTGCGGCTTATCTTTTAAATCCTTATCTTTCTTTTCATTTTTATTGTTTTGGGTCGTTGAACCATTTTCGTGATGAACTGAATTTCTTTCTTGAGTATTGCTGGTAGAAGATGAATTATTAGTATTAGTTTTTTCATCGTCTTCATCATAGTCGCTGCTATCATCAACTATACCAACAGGAGAATGTCCACGAACAAACAGTTGCCATTCCCCAGTAGAAGAAACCTCTGGAGGATTCGAATTTTTAGCAATTCTAGCCCTAATCACCGAGTCGGGCTTTTGCCAGTCAACATTTTCTTTATTTCTCATTAAATAGGTCATCATGTTTTTATAAAAAAGCTGCGCTGACTGCTGTCCGATGCCGGAAATAGTCCCATCTTTAAGGTTATCATAGCCGGTCCAAACACCTATTGCATAACGAGGTGTGTAACCAACAAACCAGGAATCCTTTGGCGTAGCTGCGTACCCTGGGTAACGTGCTAAATCCTGTTCTGAATACTTAACTGATCCAGTTTTACCGGCATGATACAAACCATTAATCTGGGCATTTCTGCCAGAGCCATGTTTTATAACACCTTTTAACATATCCGTAATTATGTAAGCTGTGGCTTTACTCATAACACGAATACCCTCAGAATCATAATTTCTGGTTAATCCATCAGGAGTTTCAATTTTTGAAACAAATTGCGGTTTATGGTAAATACCCATCGTTGCAAAAGCACTAAAAGCTCCCGCCATTTGTAAACTGGAAGCATTCGCGCCGATAGCTACAGACAGGCCGGAATCCTTCGGAATATCAATGTCCATTTTGCCGGCAAACTTTCTCGCACGAGGTATGCCGACTTCTCTTAATGTTTTTACTGCAGGAACGTTACGTGATTGTTCTAAGGCATGCCGCATAGTCATCATGCCGTCATATTTATTGTCCCAGTCGTATAATTGAACGTTGGTCCCCGGATAGACGTATTTGCTATCATCTAGCATTTTAGCTGTTGACCAATTAAGGTATTCAATGGCAGGACCATAATCTAAAACAGGCTTAATTGAAGATCCAGTTGAACGAGTAGTTTGCACAGCCCGATCTAAGCCTAGCTGGACTGAAGAAGGCAGGTGCCTGCCGCCCAATATAGCTACCACATGACCATTGCTAGGATCAACTACGGAAGCACCAATCTGCATTTTATCGTTAGTAAAGGGAACCTGCCCATTATTAGCCAATTGATATAGTTTCTTTTGAGCTTTCTGATCCATATTAATCGTAATTTTTAAATTATCACGGAAAGGATCAAAACCCTTGGCTCTAACCTCAGCGATTGCTTCTTTAACATAAGGATCATTAATTTTACGTAAATTTGACTGTTTACGCTGATTATGCGGTTTTAAGCCTTTTTTAATGCTTTCCTTGCTAGCCTCATCATATTGTTCTTGCGAAATTTTTTTATTCCTCAACATTGCCTTTAAAACAATATCACGGCGGTATTTTGCATATTGCGGGTAGGTATAGGGATTATAAACAGTAGGCCTATTAGGCATTCCTGCCAGCATCGCTGTTTGAGCTAAGTCTAAGTCCCCAATTTTTTTACCATAATAAAAATTAGCTGCAGTGCCAATTCCAGTATTGCCATAATTCATGTAAACTTTATTTATATAAAATTCCAAGATTTCATCATGACTGTATTCTCGCTGCACCCTCATGGCCAGCCAGGCTTCTTGAGCCTTTCTGCGTAAAGTCCGTTGGGAAGCAGCTGTTGAAAATTTTGTCAGCTTAACTAATTGCTGGGTGATGGTAGAACCGCCGGCAGAGATACTTTTACTCTTGGCATTAGTTAACATTGATCCTACAATTCGAATCGGATCAATTCCCAACTTATCCTTATAAAAGCGTTTATCTTCAACCGACACGATAGCATCTTTTAACAGTTGCAAATCTTTGCTGTCCTTGACGTATTGTCGCTTTTCGGTACCTAAAGACATTACAAATTTACCATTTGTATTATATAATCCTGAAGAGCCGCCACTTTCAAGGTCAGCGCGACTAATATTGGGAGCATCCTTAGCGTAAAATGCAAATAGACCAACGCCGGCTACCAGAAATAGAAAAATAACCAAAAACGTCCACTTAAGTATGCGGCGCCACAATGGTTTAGGTAAACTTTGGCGGTAGTTTTTACGTGATTCACGTCCATTATTTGAGTTGAAATTTTTATTTGTCATCGTGTATTTTCCTATCCGAGATAAAAGAATCTACAGCTTTCAAATACGGAAGTGTTGGTTGAAAACCGTTCTTAATCTCTATTGACCAATCCTCGACTTCTTTTAATGTTAATGAACTTTTGTTTTTTGTCCACCAAGCTTTGATAATTGCGCTTGCGGGAGTAACAAAATAGCGGTTTAAGCTTGTAAATCCTATTATTGTAAAGCATATTCCTTTTTGCTTCAAGCATTCTGCTAAATGAACTATTTGATGTTCGTGGAAATTTTTTAAGGGAAAATTAGTTTTGTTTTTGGTTTCTTTAGCTTCAAAATCCAAATAGTAACCTTTATATACACCATTATAATCTGTGGTCGATTCCTGGCGAAAGTATGCTTCTTTTATTACTGCACGTGATCTTTTAGGGTAGTCTACCTTAACAATTTGAACAGGCGTAGGCTTTTTATGTACCACGGCTATTTCTTTAGTACGATAATATTTATTAGATTCATTAATCATCTGTTCAAGGTTCATCCCTCGATCGGAAAAATTAATATTTTTATGTTTTCTTCTTTTATGTGAAGCTTGGGGCTTATCATTTAAGTTGCGAAAAGCGGCAGAACTGCCGGTTGGATATTTGACCATAAATATCACTCCTGCTAGCATTATAGCAATAAAGAAAAAGTTTTTGAACAAGGAGCCATTTGTTTCATTATGCAAAGACTATGGGTAACTGGGTACCGTAACTACGAATTAAATACCTTCGGAGATAAGGATCCCAAAATCAAAATCATAAAATTAGTTTTAAAAAAACATATGTTAAATTTATTGGAGAATAACCAGCTAGATTGGGTAATAACTGGAGCAAATCTGGGAGTAGAGCAATGGGCAAGTGAAGTGGCCGTATCCTTGCGGGAAAAATATCCTTTAAGAACATCTATTATTGTGCCCTATGAAGACTTTGCCGGCAGATGGAATGAAAGCAATCAAGAAAAGTATCTTAATTTAAAAAGTCAAGTTGACTTTTTTGCTTCTACATCTAAAGAACCGTATCAAAACCCAGTTCAACTGCGCAATTACCAGAATTTTATGCTACTACATACAGATAGAGCCTTAATGCTTTATGACCCTGAAAATCCAGGTAAACCCAAGTTTGATTATAATTTAATCAAGAAATACCAAGAAACAAAAGAATATCCGCTTGAATTAATTGATTTTTATGATCTACAAGATGAAGCTGAGGAGTATCAAGAAAATCAAGAAGATAATTATAAAGAATAAGGATAACTTTATTTCGAAATTAACATTTTTGTTTTAAGCATGGCTAGTTTTTGCTAGAATAAAAGTGATAAAAAAAGGAGTTGTATATTATCATGGCAGATTTAAATGATATTCAACTATCCACACAGGATATTTTAAAAAAACAATTTAGGACAAAAGTTAAAGGCTTAGACCCAGATGAAGTTGACGCTTTTTTAGATAAAGTAATTGCAGATTATGACACCTTTGAGCAAATAATTGAAGACCTTTACGGCCAAATTGGCAAGCTGCAGGGTGAATTAATGGATGACCATCATAAAGAGCAAGCTCTTGATTCACAAAAAACAATGAGAATAACTCCAGTAACATCTGCGGAAAGTATCAAGACATATACCCCTAATCATGAACGTTCAACGCAGAGCTTCAATCCAATTAATAAATCAGATACACAAACTGAAAATTCCACTAATATGGCCATTATTCAACGAATTTCTACTCTTGAACGCAAAGTTTATAATCTTGAACAACGAGTTTATGGGTTACAAAAAGAGTAAGCTTTGATATAATTCTTAATGGTGCAATTTTTGAGCAGTCGCGGTTTGATCTGAAAGAGGTCAGGCTGAGGAAAGTCCACGCACGCACGAGCTGAGATGCTTGTAGTGTTCGTATTTAGCCCAATAAGCTAAAGAATTTTAAGTTACGGCGAAAAAAGTGCTAAGTCATTCTAATGATATGCATGAATATTCTGAAAAGTGCCACAGTGACGAAGCAGAAGTGGAAACACTTTTGGTGGAACGAGGTAAACCCTGCGAGCGTGCAACCCAAACTTGGTGGGGGCGTTCAATCTAAGAAAATGAACTAAAGATTGGATTGCTACTAATATAGCAAAGATAGATGGCTGCTACAGGTATTTATGCCACAAATACCCGAACAGAACGTGGCTTACAGAAATTTGCATTGGCAGCGTTGAGCTTTTCAAAGGGCTCAACGCTTTTTTTAAAGGAAAGAATAAAAGATGAGAAAATATCAATTATATACAACCATGGGTGTCGGCTTTGAAAGCGTTGTTGCAAAGGAACTACAAACGCTGGGATATCAAACCCATACGGAGAATGGTAGAGTATTTTTTGAGGGCGATCAAAAAGATATTGTCAAAACCAATCTATGGTTGAGAACAGCAGACCGCGTTAAAATTTTACTTAAGGAGTTCAAGGCGACCGATTTTGATACCCTTTTTAATCAGGTTTATGATATTGATTGGGCTGAGCTATTACCAGTTGACGCTAAGTTTCCTGTTAAAGGCCGGTCAGTCAGATCAAAGTTGCACTCCGAACCTGGTATTCAATCAATTGTAAAAAAAGCGATTGTAAATAAAATGTCCGATCAGTATCATCGTCGTGGCTTTTTACCAGAAAATGGTAATGAATATCCTCTTGATATTCATATTAATAAAGACATTGCCCGCATATCGCTAGACACTACTGGTGCCAGTTTATTTAAGAGAGGCTATCGGATTGAACATGGTGGAGCACCGCTGAAAGAAAATTTTGCGGCAGGATTATTAAAACTAACTCCATATGATGGCAGCCATCCTTTGATTGACCCCATGACAGGTTCAGGTACTTTAGCTATTGAAGCAGCTCTAATAGGGAAAAATGTTGCCCCTGGGATTTGGCGGCAATTTGCTTTTGATGGTTTTGATTGGTTTGACAGCTCTATTCATGATGAATTGGTGGCGCAAGCTAAAAGTGAAATTAAGCCTCTTGACCAGCCAATATGGGCCTGTGATATCGACCAGTCCATTTTAGAAATTGCCAAATTAAACGCCAACAATGCTGGTGTTTTACAGGATATTTACTTTAAGCAGGTTGCAGTAAAGGATTTTGCCACAGACTTAGAAAATGGGGTTATAATCGCTAATCCGCCTTATGGTAAAAGGCTGAAAGATCGGGAATCAGCCGAGGTAATTTATAAACAAATGGGTGAGTCACTTTTAAAATATGACACATTCAGCCAGTATTATTTGGTTGGCGATCCAGCATTTGAAAAATTTTTCGGTAAAAAAGCGACCAAAAAGCGCAAACTATTTAATGGCAACTTAAGAGTTGATTTCTACCAATATTGGGCAAGAAAAAATGATTACAAATAAAGCGAATACCGAATTTTGGGTAATTACAGATACGCATTTAATTGCAGATAGCTTGCATGATGATGGTCAAGCGTTTCAACGTATTCAAGATACCAGTCAGGGTAAAGACCTGGTATATCAAGAAACAGCTTTGAGGGCTTTTACTGCTTTTGCTAATGAAAAAAAGCCGGCAGCTATTATTGTTACTGGTGACGTTACTTTTAACGGTGAGCTTATTTCGGCACAAAAATTTGCAGAAATATTTCGTAATTTAAGTGAAACTAAATTACTGGTTTTGCCAGGAAACCACGACATATATGATGGGTGGGCCAGAGCTTTTCAAGGTCCTAATCAGCTTTATGCCCATCAAATAAGTCCCACTGATTGGCAAGGAATTTTTAAAAGCTCATATGATTGTGCTCAAAGTATTGATCCCAATTCATTGGCATACAGCGTACAATTAAATAAAGAATACCTCTTACTATTACTTGATTCCAACATTTATGGTGAACATGAAGCTAGTGGAGCTCCCTCTACTGAAGGGCAAATAAGCGAAGAGCAAATTGTCTGGTTAGAAAAGCAGTTAGAAAGTGCCAAGATGAGGCACCTTAAACCACTTTTATTCATGCACCATAATCTTTATGTTCATAATCCGGCGGTTAATCGCGGCTTTGTTTTAAACAATGCACAAACATTATGCCGTTTATGCCAAGATTATAAGGTTAAAATGGCTTTTTCCGGCCACATTCATGCTCAAAATATCGTCGAGCCACAGGCAAAAACACCCACTACAGAAATTGTTACTTCAAGTTTTTGTTCATACGATCAAGGATATGGCATAGTCAAAGTAAGACCGGATCACATTGAATATCAGCGACATACATTTGATATGAAACCTTTTTTAACTAAAGAAGAACGGCTAGATCCGAATCTGGTTCACTTTCACAGCTACTTAAAGAAGATTCAAATAAGAAATTTAACTGGTAATTCAAATAAAAAAGATCACTTAAACGATGATCAATCTAGATTGCTAAAAAGGGTAAACCGTCTTTTTATTGAAATGAATTATCAATATTTTACGGGTCATAATCATATCGCAAAAAAGCAACTAAAAAATTTATACTCGTCTAAAGAATTTAACATCTTAGTTAGTCAAAGGCCGCGCTTTAGCGACTATATGAAAACTTTATTCGATACTAGTAATCACAGTAACCTCAATGCAGAAGTTTGGTATTAACAGGGATTTTTATGAAAAAAAAGCATTTTATTATTTTAGGTCGCAGTGGATTAATATATTTTTGCTGGATCTTAATTGTATTTTTCTTGAGTCTGATATTTTTATATGAAAGCACTAAAGTTTTTAATTGGCCAGCACTTATTTGTGCTTTAATTTTCCTTATTTTATTGCTCTATACTTATTTTAATTCTTATTGGGATACGAGCATATTCAAACTCCCATTTCGTTCTAGGACCAAAATGTTATCTGAGCCAACTATTTTACTGCAATGGCATTTTTTTAAAATTTATGAAATTAAATTGGACGAATTTGGTCACTATTATTTGTTAAGATTTGAAAAATAGTCAAAATAGAATAGTGATGTGACCGCCAAATTTGTCTTAAATTTGGGGGGTCATATCATAATTTGGAAAAAGTAGCTATTTTATTTATTGCAGAAAATTTAGCTTTATTCATAATTTATAGCAGGTTATGCATAAAAAATGCTTAATGTTTGATATAATGACAATTGATTAAAGAAAAGGTGGGACCTAAATTCTAATATGAAAAGGATATTACATAAGATGGATGTTTAGTTATTAAATTTATATACAGAAAGAGGCATGCGCAATGAAATCAGATATTCAAATTGCACAAGAAGCACACGCATTACCCATTAACGAAATTGCTGCTAAGGTTGGCTTAAGTAGTACAGATATTGAGCCATATGGCAATGATAAGGCCAAGATCAATTGGCAGGCAATTAAAAAGACACTGGCGAACAAGCACCTTGGTAAACTGATTCTGGTTACTTCAATTTCTCCAACTCCAGCTGGAGAAGGTAAATCAACAATGACTATTGGTCTGGGAGATGCCATTAACAATCAATTACACCAGAAAACGATGATTGCCTTGCGCGAACCTTCAATGGGCCCAGTTTTTGGCTTAAAAGGCGGAGCAACTGGTGGTGGACAAGCCCAGGTAATTCCAATGGAAGACATTAACCTCCATTTTACGGGAGATATGCATGCCTTGACAGCTGCTATTGACACTTTGGCAGCCTTAGTAGACAACTACATTTATCAGGGAAATGAACTTGGACTAGATCCTGACCGGATTCTCTTGAAACGAGGAATTGACGTAAATGATCGCAGTTTAAGAAATATCACTGTAGGACAAGGTTCAAAGTTCAACGGAATTGAGCATAAATCCAGTTTTGCAATCACAGTTGCCAATGAACTAATGGCCATTTTGTGTTTGGCTACCGACATTAATGATTTAAAAAAGAGAATTGGTCTAATGCTCGTGGGCTACACTAAAGATGATAAGCCTGTGTATGTCAAGGATTTGGGATTTGAGGGTGCAATTGCAGCCTTGCTTTCTAACGCCTTAAAGCCAAATCTAGTGCAAACAATTGAACATACACCCGCTCTTGTACACGGTGGACCTTTTGCCAATATTGCCCACGGTGCCAATACCGTTATGGCAACTAATTTAGCATTGCATTTAAGTGATTATGTTTTAACTGAAGCAGGATTCGGCAGCGACTTAGGTGGTCAAAAATTCATGGACTTTGTATCTGAGCATTTGGATAAAAAGCCTGATGCCAGCGTGGTCGTAGCGACCGTACGTGCCTTAAAATATCAAGCAGAAGGTACTACTGAAAACTTAAGTAAAGAAAATCTGTCTGCTTTACGTAGCGGTTTTGCAAATCTTAAGAGACATATGAACAATATGCGTAATTATGGTATTCCTGTGATTGTTTTAATTAATCATTTTGCAACTGACAGCGAAAATGAACTTTCGCTTTTACAGCAATTGATTAAAGAAGAAGGAATTGATTCTGTTGTCGTTGATTATCATGAACAGGGCTCAAAGGGCGGAATAGAAGCTGCGAAAGCTGTCCTTGATTTAGCAAATTCAGCAGCAGGCAAGCTAGTACCCACTTATCAAAAAGATGATAAGGTAAAAACTAAAATTGCTAAAATAGCACAAAAAATTTATCATGCAGCTAAAGTAGAATATACTGAAAAAGCCGAAAATGATATTCATGAACTTGAGAAAATGGGGAAGGATAGGCTGCCAGTCATTATTGCCAAGACACAGTACTCATTTACTGATAATCAAAAACTATTAGGAGCACCAACCGATTTTACTTTGCATGTGAAGGGCGCAAGTCTGAAAAATGGAGCTGGATTTATTGTTATCACCACTGGACATGTTTTAGATATGCCAGGATTACCTAAACACCCAGCAGCATTAGATATTGACGTTGACAATAATGGTAAAATTAGTGGCTTATTTTAAAAAGTATCAATGCAATTCTTATATTTAATTATTTCATTATTTATTGTACTTCTTGATCAAGGGTTGAAATCCTTTATTGCCGGTAATTACCAGCTGGGAGAAACGCAGCAGATTATTCCCCACGTTTTTTCATTTACTTATGTACAAAATGACGGAGCTGCTTGGAATATTTTGCCCGGTCAAATGGGACTTTTTTACCTGATTAGTATTATCGCTATCGTAATTTGTTTATATTACCTGCTACGAAACAATTTTCATAGTAAGCTTTTTGATTCTGGTGTAGCACTGGTTTTAGGCGGAATTATTGGCAATTTAATTGACCGTATTCATTTAAAGTATGTTATTGATATGATTCAAGTTGACTTTATTCACTTCAATATTTTTAATATTGCTGACTCTGCCATTACAATTGGCATAATATTGGTATTTATTTATCTACTCTTTTTTGACGAAAGCGAAAAAAACGATGTCAAATAAATACCAGCTTGTTATCCATGATGAAAAGGGCAGAATAGACAAAGTGCTGGCAAACGCAATTCCTTCTTTATCACGTTCGCGAATTCAGGAATTGCTCCATGATCAAAATATCCTGGTTAACCAAAAAATAGTTAAGTCGTCCTATAAGGTTCAAAAAAATGACTTAATTACGGTTATTGTTCCAAAATTAAAGCCACTGGCTCTAGTCCCAGAAGATATTCCATTAGACATAGTTTATGAAGATCAAGACGTTATAGTAGTTAACAAGCCACAGGGTATGGTAGTCCATCCAGCTGCTGGACACCCAGATCACACACTCGTTAATGCATTATTATTTCATACGAAAAATCTGGCTAAAAGCACTGAAGGATTTCGTCCGGGCATCGTCCATCGCATTGACAAGGATACATCTGGTTTATTAATGGTGGCCAAAAATGCTTTGGCGCGTGAAAGTTTAGAAAAACAATTGGCCACAAAAACTAATAAAAGACTGTATTTAGCAATAGTACACGGCAATTTTTCTGAAAAACAAGGAACAATAGAAGCTCCAATTGGACGCGATCATTATAATCGTAAAAAAATGGCTGTAGTAGCAAACGGCAAAGAAGCCATTACACATTTTACTGTTCTTGAACAATTTCAAAATTACAGTTTACTCAGATGTCAACTTGAAACAGGTCGTACTCATCAAATCAGGGTACACCTTACTTATATTGGACATCCTGTTGCAGGGGACCCATTATACGGACCGCATCATACCTTAAAGGGAAATGGTCAATTTTTGCATGCTCAAGTATTAGGGTTCAGACAGCCAACAACTGGTAAATGGCTCGAATTTGCAGTAAAACCTCCACGAATTTTTTTGCAAAGACTGACTGAATTGAGAGAAAAAAGTGATTAAATGAAACGATATTTGATTCTGGAAAATGGTCAATCTTTTCCAGGAGAAGGATTAGGAGCTTCAATAATTTCTACCGGTGAGTTAGCAATTCAAACGGGTAATTTTGGTTATCAAGAAGCACTGACTGACCCAACCAATACAGGTAAAATTCTTGTATTTACTGCCCCAATGATTGGTGGCAACGGTATTAATGCTATTGACTATGAAAGCATTAATCCGACAGTAAAAGGAATAATCGCCAATGATGTTGCACAAAATATTTCCGAAAGTGGCAACTTTCAGGATTTAGCTTCTTTTTTAAAAGAAAAAAATATACCAGCAATTTTTAATGTCGATACCAGAGCCTTAGTTCATCTTTTGAATAAGGAGAAAACAATCAAAGCGTCGATTATGGACACAAATGATGAACACGCTTTTGACCAAATTAAAGCCTTAGTATTGCCTAAAAACAAATCTGCAGCTGTTTCTACTAAGAATGCCTATGCAGTACCTAATGTAGGGAAAACTGTAGCTATAATTGATCTTGGTTTAAAGCATTCCATGCTTAGAGAATTATCTTTAAGAAAGGTTAATGCTACAGTTTTACCATATAATGTTGCTGTGCCCGATATTGAAAATTTGCGACCGCAAGGAATTATCATCTCGGGAGGGCCTGGCAGGCCAAATGAATTAATGCCAGACCTAGAACCAATTCTTTCAGCATTTTATGGTCAAATTCCCATTTGGGGAATTGGCTTAGGGTTTTTAACATTAAGCGATTTTTTGAATTTTGAACTTGTCGACTTACCACAACCATATAATGGTATTAATTATCCTGTAATTGATCAAAATACAAACAAGATTTGGCAAGTGGCTATGAATATTGATCAACTGGTTCTGCCAAACAGCGTTCAATTCAAAATGGAAAGAGAATTTTACGATCTTCACAGTGAATTACTTGCCGGTTACAGCAATAAAACCAATAAGGTAATTGGTACAGCTTTCAATGCCGAAGGAGCACCAGGAAGTCTAGATGCTCTTCCCATTTTTGATAACTTTGTAAAGATGATGGTGTAAACATGCCTTTAGATAATGATTTAGATAAAGTATTAATCATCGGATCAGGTCCAACTTTAGTCGGTAAAGTATCCGAAACTGATTTATTAGTTGAAGACGCTATTAATGCACTTTTTGAAGAAGATATTCAAGTTGTTTTAGTCAATCCTAACCCTGCAACTATTTCTACTGATAAAAAACCCGGCTTAACCGTATATCTTGAACCAATGACCTTGGAATTTCTCAAAAGAATAATTCGCATGGAAGAACCAAATGCCATTATCTCTGCTTACGGCTCTACAACTGGTTTAAAAGTTACCCGGGAACTTGTTCAAGATGGTATTCTGAGTCAAATGGGAGTGCGCTTGTTAACTTTAAACAAACGCACTTTGGCAATTGACAATCATCAAAAAATGAACGCTTTTCTGACAGAAAATCAGATTGAGGCCAGCAAATATTGGAATCTAACTGATTTCGATGCAATTAATTTGCAAAAACAACTGGAAGAGTTCGTTCACTTTCCTGTGATGCTTATCAAACAAAATGATTCAGTGCTTAACCAAAAAATTATTTTTAATAATATTACTGATCTAAACGAATATTTACAAAAAGAAAAACGACTGGAAAATTTTTCGTTTGGCAATTATCACTTAGCAGAAGACTTATCTTCTTGGGACGAAATAATTGCCAATATTATTCGTGATGGCTCAGGGAATACACTTTTTACTAATCTAGCAGATACTATTGAGTCTGTAGCTATTAATGCCGGTGATTCGGCGGCTGTAATGCCAGCCTTGACCCTTAACAATGACCAAGTACAAAGGATTCGGACAATTGCCAAAAAAATAGCAGATAGTCTGCAAATAGTAGGAATTCTTAATATACATTTCGCAGTTAAACACGAAGGTACTAAATTTGCTGTCAAAGTTTTATCGATAAAACCCAGACTAACGCGTAGTGCTATTTGGTCTAAGAGGATAGGACTGTATAGTTTGGGTTATATCGTTTGTAAAATTGCACTCGGTTATCGTTTAGATGAAATTAAAGATCCATTATCAGGACTTAATGCTGCAATCGAACCAACCTTAGACAAAGTAGCCATTAGGATGCCATTTTGGTCATTAACGCAATCTGGTAGCAATCATTACAAATTAAGCAGTAGAATGCAGGCGAGTGGAGAAGCTATTGGTTTAGGTACAAATTTTGAATCTGCTTTTTTAAAAGGTTTGGCTTCAACAGTAAATATAAAAATGTCACTAAGCGTTTTGCAGGCGGAAAAAGCTAAGGATAAATCAGAAATTATTTCTGATCTAAAACAACCTGATGAGTTACATTTACTTAAGCTACTCGCTGCAATTGCAAAAGGTTTTAGTTATCAAGAATTACATGAAATTGTTCATATTCATCCAGTATATTTCCAAAAGCTGTTTCATATAGTTGAAATTGGTCATAAATTAGTAAATGAGCACTTAACCGATGAATTATTAATTGAAGCCAAAAAGAGGGGGTTTCGTAATCTTTTAATTGCTAACTTATCTATGATCAGTGTGGATGCGATTGAAAAAAGACTTGTAAAAATACATTTAAAACCCGCCTTCCAGCAAATTGATGGCACTGCGGGAACCATTAAGCCATTAGTTAAAGCATATTATAGTTCTTTTGGAGTTCAAGACGAAAGCCAAGTTTTGACTGCCTCTAAAAAGGTTTTAATAATTGGAATGCTGCCATCACAAGTGTCAGTTACGAGTGAATTCGACTACATGATAAGTCATGCAATTGATACTTTACATAATAATAATTATGACATTATTTTACTTTCAAATAACGATGAATCAGTTGCTATTAGCTACAAAAGAGTAGCTAAAGTTTATTTTGAGCCAATTACAGTTGAAAGTATTCTTCAAATTGCCAAGAAAGAAAAAATCAAAGATGTTTTAATACAGTTTTCTGGTAAAGAAATGAATGCTCTGCGTAAGAAACTTATCGAAAACGGTCTGAATATTTTAGGTAACAAGGATGTTAATCCTAAAGATCGCATAAAACAGGCGTTAAATAAACCAGTAAAAAATTTAAGTCAAAACAAACTCCTAACGACTGTTAATAAAAGTGCTGCTCAGAAGTTCATTAAAGAACACGGATTTCCAATTTTAATTGGTGGTTTTAATAATTTGGGAGTAAAGCAAAAATCGGCTGTCGTTTATGATTTACCAGCCTTAAAAAAATATTTAAAAGAAAATCAGCTTTCTAAGGTAAGCTTATCTCATTTTATTGAGGGAAATAAATATGAGATAACTGCCATTTCAGATGGAAAAAATGTAACCCTTCCAGGTATCATTGAGCACTTGGAACAAACAGGTTCACATGCGTCAGATTCAATAGCTGTTTTTAAACCACAAAACTTATCCAAAACGGCCAAGAAATTATTAACTGAATTTACTATTGCACTAGTTAAGCGTATCAATATGCGTGGTATTTTTACTTTACATTTCTTAATTGTTGATAAGAAAGTATATTTATTACAAATTAAGCCTTATGCCGGCCATAATATTGCTTTTCTTTCCAAGGCTCTTGGTAAGGATATTACCAAATGTGCGACAGAAGTTTTAATCGGAAAGTCTTTGCCTGAATTGGGATACAAAAGTGGATTATGGCGTTCAAATAGCTTTATATTTGTTAAAATGCCAGTCTTTTCTTATATTAATTATCAAAGCGAAAATACGTTCGATTCTAAAATGAAGTCTTCTGGTTCTGTTATGGGCAGGGATACCGAACTCGCAAAGGCCTTATACAAAGGGTATGAAGCTAGTGGTTTAAAAATACCAAATTATGGAATAATTTTTATATCGGTGCGCGACGAAGACAAGAAAAAAGTTACAGAATTGGCTCAAAGATTTTATCGGTTAGGGTTTAAAATAATTGCAACCGAGGGCACGGCTAATGAACTGGCAGAAGCCGGTATTACAACTGGAATAGTGTCAAAAATTAGTCATGGCTCTCGCAGCTTATTAGACAAGATTCGCCAGCATAAGATTGATATGGTAATAAATATTACAAATTTATCTGATTCCGCTAGTGATGATGCAACTAGAATACGCGATGAGGCTTTGAATCAGAACATACCAGTGTTTTCAAGTATCGAAACTACTGAACTTATTTTAAGTGTTTTAGAGTCTTTATCATTAACCACTCAGCCGATTTAAAAAGCGAGGATGATTTCTTCATCCTCGCTTTCTAATTTATTCTCTTCGATAATACCCTGGTTTTTTCAGGGGTTACTTCAATTGAATTTTGACCAGTATAAATTACAAAGCCTGGTTTTGCTCCATTTGGTTTTTTGACACGTTTATCTTGAACATAATCGACTTGTACGTGCGCAGAATTTTTAGCTTTAGAGAAATATGCGGCGATTTCAGCTGTTTCTCGAATGTCCTCATCTGTCGCCTCCGCTGATTGCAAAATCACGTGTGAGCCCGGAATATTTTTAACATGAAACCAAATATCAGTTTTATTGGCCTTTTTTAAAGTTAACCAGTCATTTTGCAAATTATTCTTGCCAACTAAAACAGTTTTACCCGAAGATATACGAAATTTATTCAGATTTTTTTCGGTAATTTTCTTTTTCCGTTTTGGTTTTTGGGGCTTCTTCAAATATCCCTGGTTCATTAACTCTTCAGTAATTTGATCGATATCTTGCGGTTCAGCATTATCAATTGCAGTCTGAACAGAATCAAAATAATCTAAGTTATCCTGAGCAATAGATATTTGCTCTTTAACGTGTTTAATAGAATCACGTAATTTTTTATATTTAGTGAAATATTTCTGCGCATTACGGGCCGGAGAAAGGGCAACATCGAGTTTAATTTTTAATGGGCGATTATTATCATAATAATTTGGCAAAGAAACCTCTGCCATCCCTGGCTTAACTTGCGATAAATTTGCGTTAAGTATTTCTCCTTGTATCCTGTATCCTTCAGAATTTTCTGCCTGTTCTAGCTGCTTTTTGAGCTTAACAATTTTTTTGGTTAATTTTTTGTACTCATTTTTGATTAGCCGCTCAATTTGAGCTGACTTTTGCCTTACCCAATCTTGATTTGACTGATACTCGTAAAACTCATTTAAAGCATGATTAATATCCGGATCAGCACTTTCTTTTGTCAGGTTAAGATGGTAGGGTAGGTAGGGAAAAATCTTACGTTTATTTTTTGGCGTTTTTAATATAAAAGCGCCTTTTTTATTAAACTGATCCATAAAAGTTTTAAAGGACGAATAAGAAAAATCATCTTCCAAATAACCAGTGAGCTCCTGACGATCGTCACGATCCAGGCCACCAATTTGACTGGCAAAATCTACTGGATCAGAATGCATAGTTTTTTCTCTAAACTCTTTTTCTGTTACTTCAAAGCCGTTTATTCCAGATATTAAGGGCGGTAATTCATATTTTGCTTTAGGTAAAAGCAGCCGCACTCTGTTTTCATCTGGATTAATCCGTTTAAGCAAATCGATTATATGTCCACTTTTTTGATCATAAAGTATGACATTACTATGTCGTCCCATTAATTCTAAAGATAAAACTAACTGAACTTGATCTCCCAGCTCATTACGATTACTAAAATTAAAATTTACTATGCGGTCTACACCCAGCTGTTCAATCTCTTTTAATACTGAGCCTTCCAAATATTTGCGCAGTACCATGACAAAAGTAGGAGCCTTATCAGGATTGGCAATAGTCTGGCTAGTTATGTAAAACCGAGGGTATTGCGCATTTGCTGATAGTAACAACTGAATATTTTTGCGCTCTTTTCTAAAAGTTAATACTAAATCTTGTTCAAATGGTTGGTATATTTTTGAAAGCCGACCATTGATTATTTTTGGCTTAACACTATTTAAAAGACTATGTATGAATAAGCCGTCAAAAGCCATAATTATCACCTCAAAACACGCTTACTATTATATCAATTATTAAACAATTTGTATTCGCTTTAGGCAGATTTTATGATTAAATCTTAAAAAAGAGTACTACTAATCATATATTAATTATAAATCTACTTTTTAAAGCAGCTATTGCAAAAAACTGATATACTGGTAATATAGATTTAAAGTTATTAATATAAATATTTATAAGCAAAAAATAATAGTAAATAATATTACTATACAGGTAACCCAATTGTTTCACAAACTAATTTTCTTTGGGAAAACATATGGACTTTTTAAATACATGCTTATAAGTTATTTTGGTTTTTATCAGAAAAGGTAGTTAAATGGATGTTTTATCTTTTAGCACAATTGCGGGAAATATAAAAAACGAAATAAATAGAAAATGTGGCTTAAATTTATCACAAACTAGAATTTTGCTATATTTCGATCAAAATAACAATACAGCTTTAAAAATGGGAGATTTAGCTGACAATTTAAAAATTTCGTTATCTACATTGAGTAGACAATTACAGCAGAAGAAAACAGTTAGTTTTATTACAGTTAAAAGATCTGAGAAAGATTCAAGCAAAATTGTTTTGTTAAATGAAACAGGACTTCAAAAAATTATCCAATTAAAACAAGTATTAAAAGAGATAGAAGAATCCTTGTTGCAAGGTCTTAGCAAACAAGAAGTAGCAACTTTTAACCACATCTTCAGTGAGTTATTACAAAGAAGTGAAAAATAATTTGTTCTACTAGTTGATGGTCGAAACACTTATTTTTTTATGCTATAATTCTTGTATGTTGTACAGACAAAAGCGAAAGGTAAGTTAGATGAAGATTGCTTTAGTTACTGATAGTACCAGCGCCATAACAAAACAAGAGGCGGAAAAAAACAATATTATTGTTATATCTATTCCCATAATCATAGGTCAAAAAGAGTACTTAGAAAATGTTGATATTACTTCTGATCAGCTTTTTAAAATGCAAAGAGAGGGAGCTGATTTTCCTAAGACTTCTCAACCAAGTAGCGGTGATTTAATTCGTCTTTTTGATCGCTTACATGACGAAGGGTATGAAGCTATTATCGCAATTACACTTTCAAGCGGAATTTCAGGTTTTTATCAGACACTTTGTAATATATCGGAAAACAATCCCAAATATAATCTACATGCTATAGACACGATGATGACAGTTCGTCTGCAGGGAAATTTGGTTTTAGCTGCAGCCAGAATGATAAAGAATGGTCTTGACCTTGATACCATTCTGGTAAAATTAGATAAAATCAAATCAACCATTGATGAGATTTTTGTAGTCAATGATTTAAAAAATCTGAGTCGTGGGGGACGTTTGAGCAATGCCACTGCTTTTATCGGATCCATGCTGAACATCAAGCCACTGCTTACTTTTAAAGATGGCGATATTGTGGCATTTGATAAGATTCGATCAATGAAACGGGCTTTTATCAAAATTAAAAGTTTAACAGTGGAAAAGATTGATAAGTTGCCTTATAAAGACCAAATTAAACTTTTTATCATTGATTCTAATGATAAAAGTCAAGCTGAAGAAGCAGAGGACTTTTTAAAGGAGAAATTTCCCAAGCAAAATATTTCAGTAACGAAGTTTAGTCCCGTTATTGCGACACATTTGGGAGAAAAATCTTTTGCTATTGGCTGGATGATAGATATTGATAAAATTGATTTAACAAAGTAAGAGCAACCTTTGAAAGGTTGCGCTTTTGCTAAGAAATTGGGGCTTTTTATGAAAAAATTAGACCAACTTTCAAGGTGGGCAATAGAACTACAAAGTATTGCTCAAGATGGCATTGAATACGGCCACGATCGTTTTGATAGAGAAAGATACCAACAGATAAGAGAAATTGCCACAAAGATGATGGCTGCTAAAACTGGTGAACCTATTAACGTGGTTAAGGGGTTATTTAGTAGTGATGATGGCTATCAAACCCCTAAAGTATCTACTAGAGCAGCAATTTTTACTAAGCAAAAAATTTTGTTGGTGAAAGAGTCTACCGACAATTTATGGTCAATGCCTGGTGGTTGGTGTGAACCAAATATGACGGTTAAAGAAAATTGTATAAAGGAGGCAGAAGAAGAGTCTGGTCATAAGATCGCGGTTGAGCAAATCATTGCCGTAAATAACCATTCAACTAACATTTATGATAATAAACGAGTTGAACGCGCTATTAATGTATGCAATGTTATTTTTCTCTGCAGAGATTTAGGAGGAAAGTTTGTCAATAATACTGAAACTGAAAAATGCTCGTTCTTTGACTTTGATAATCTGCCACCTTTGTCACTACCACGAAACTCTTTAGCAGAAATAAAAATGTGCTTTGAGGCTAATCAAAGTTCAAATTGGCAGACCAGATTCGAATAACCAAAAAAGCAAGCACTATTATGCTTGCTTTTTACTATTGTTTTTATCAGCTTCAGTAATCTCATTCAAGGCAGCTCTTTGCTTTTTTTGATCGACGTGAGTATATAAATCAGTTGCTGAAGTTCCTTTTTGTCCCAGCTGCTGGGCAACCAAAACCTGGTCTTTAGTCACATCATATAATTCAGAAGCCACAGTATGACGCAATTTATGAGGGGTAAGTGGATGTCCAAAGGCAGCTGAATATTTATTAACCATCTTTTCAATTGCACTGGCAGTAATCCTTCTTGTTTTATTGTGCCACCGTGTAAGAAAGAATGCTGCATCTTTTTTTGAGGCTGAATAGCGTTCCTGGCGTATCTTTTTATATCCTTTGATATAAATTATTGTCCATTCGGCAATTGGAACGCTGTCTCTTTGACCACCTTTACGTGTTACGTCCAGCGTAGCCTTTCTAAAATTAATGTCAGAAACATCAATTCCTGCACATTCTGAGACCCTTATCCCTGTTCCCAAAATTAATGCAATAATTGCCATATCACGTTCTTTATTAACTTTAAAACCCGGTAGAGCATGTTTATTGCATTGAAGTTCGTATTTAGTAGCAATAAAGTCTAGAAACTGATATTTTAATTTGCCGGTATACATGTGTGATTCAAGGACATGTGCACGGTAGTTCAGCGTTTCTGTATTATTGAGGGAATCAATTTTAAGCATTACATTTCGTTCAAAATATGGCTGACCATTAATATTATCAGCAGTTATAGTTAAAAACTTAAACAAGGACCTCAACGCATTTATGGAACGATTGATAGTAGTGGGGGAGTTAAGATTACCCTGCTTATTTTTGACGTGACCCAAATAGTTAATGTAAAGCATAATATCATTGCGCTGCAGTTTGGCCAAAGTTTCAGTTTCAATTTTTTGATTATTTTTAGCCTGTGAAATGCCTTCTTGGCGCAGCCAGTCAAAGAAACGTCTGATTTCTGTTAAATATTGATAGGATGTAGCTAAAGAATGACTGGTACCAAAGTTATAATCTTTGACAAAATCCGGCATTTTTTTCAATTCATCATCGATTAGATCTAAGTATCTTTTTGTTTCCACGTAGCAAAATTCTCCTGACTGAAATAATTATGTATTCTATTATAAAGCAAAATCAGAATGTATGTTTGTCATTTTTATTCTTGGTTACCCTAAAGAAAGGGGAAAAATCAAACAGATAGTCGCTCAAGTACATTTATCGCACAGATTATTGAACTGCGGTTTAATTTGCTAGAAATTAAGAGGGTGATTTGATAAATATTATTTAGTTATTTAAGCCTGATAATTAATTGCTAAAAATAGAGTGTTCAGATCAAAATTATAGAGCATTAAGAGAGAAAACCATGAAATTGGAGCTAGCTGTAGCGTACTTTAAAAGAGGGGAAACAGCTTTATTTTTAAGCTATACATTAACATATTTAAAGCAACAATTTAAAATATCTCGTTTAAAAACTTACGCGCTAATTGCTAACTTTGTGTGAGCCATAGAGTCTGATATAAAGAAAATTTTGACTGCAATATTTCCTTTATTTGCTTTCATTAAAATTATAGTTTTAATGAAAGCAATAAAATAAATGTAATACCAAATTACTATTTCCAGTAAATCGCACACTTTCTTTATACCAATTAAAAAGATACTAAACTTACCACTTACATTAACGATTCACACTTATGATGATTTGCCACTTAATACATAAACTTTTACGATTTAGAACTAGTTGTTTCTATATTAAATTTTGTGAATTCAAAGATGGAAATCTGTCTATGTAAGAAAAATTTAAATTACTACTGAGAAAATTAATTGCTGTTAAATGATCAGTTAAGCGGTTTTTGAATTTTAAAAGACTCTAAATACTTGTGTCAACATAAAAATTTTAACCAAGGTATTTGTTGATTAACCCTCTATCCTGAATTTTTAATATAACTTTACATAATATATATTATACGAAGTTATATCTTGCTTAGGCATGCTGAAATATCTCAAACCTAAATCACCCTCTTGGAGCTAAAAAAGTTACTTTATATTCAAAATTTGCTAAAAGTTTTATGATAAAGACTGACAGTGTATTTTTATGATTGAAATAGAAATTTCAGTTTTAATTTTAACTTGCAATATAAGAATTACCCGAACAGTTATAACATACTACCCCAAAATATAGTTAATCCATCCGCAGTTAATTTCTATATTCAAAATAACTAGCATAAATATGGAAAAATATAAATAAAAGCGCTTTCTAAGCTTGATAAATATATAAACCCATTTAGTCGTGCTCTTTTTTTGAGCAAGTGTCTTTCTACTCGCAGCCATAGCAAGCGAAAGCAGTCTTTGATATAATATTTGCCACTCTTTCCTTTTTCATTTTAAGGTTATTAATTGGTGCTTTTTTATTTTATTTTCCCAAAAAATAGCTTACAATACTATGTGGGGTATAGTTTAAAACATTTAGTTTGAGTTTAATTTTGCTAAAAGCAAGTGTTTTATTCATTATTTTTTTATTTTAATGTTTAATTCTATAATTAATCTGTTATTATAGAATATGGAATTATTTTTTTGAAAGGGTTGAATTTATTCCATGAGTATAAATTTAGGAAAAGAAATATGTCGCAGGCGACGTGAACAAAAATTAACCCAGGAGGATCTCGCTGAATTAAGCGATTTGTCGGTTAATTTTATTTCCCGTCTCGAGCGTACCAAAAACCAGAATATTAGTATTCAAAAGCTTGACTCCATTGCCAGAGCCTTAAATACCACTACACCGGATATTATTATGAATGCCTATCGCTTTAAAGAAGTTAAAGTTGAAAATCATCAAGATAATACTCCAGTATTTATTAAGAAGGTTCTTAATGAACTTAGAAAAATGTCACCTGATAAAGCTGAAAGAGTATGCAAATCATTCATCATTTTGGCTAAGGAAATTAATAAAGATTAAAAAAACACGAAATAGAGAAAATCTATTTCGTGTTTTTTAAATTACTTAAAAGCTTCAGTTAGTGGTGGCACAACCTGTTTCTTTCTCGAAACAACACCCGGCAAGCTAATTTCAGAATCCTTAACCTCACCAAATGCCTTTTCAAATGAAGCTAAAGCTTCATCTGAACCTATAACTAATGCAGTTGAATCTGAGTCAAGTACATTAGTTATAAGCAGCATAAATAAATCGTAGCCTTCAGAATTGGCGGAGTCTTCCATTGTCTTTAAGAAAGCCTCTTTACGTTCCAAAGCCTCTGGTAAGTCAACTACATTGATTTGAGCAACCCGAACGTTCTTGCCATTCAAATCAAATGATTTAGCATCTAGATCAATTAATTCTTCTTCAGATTTACTTGCTATATTAGTTCCAGCCTTCAGTTCTTCCAAACCATATTTTTGGTAATCAACATTAGCAATTTCTGCAAGTTCCTGAACAGCCTTTTTATCTCTCTCAGTAGTAGTTGGCGATTTTAGCAATAATGTGTCTGATATTATTGCTGAGAGCATAATTCCAGCAATATTTTTGGGAATTTCCACCTTAAAATGCTTGTACAGTCCATACATAATTGTACTTGTGCAACCTACAGGTTCCGCAAGATAAAACAGAGGCATACTTGTATTAAAATTCATAATTCTATGATGGTCAACAACATGTGTTACAGTCACTTTATCAATATCGGAAACGCTTTGTTGCGGTTCGTTATGATCAACAAGCATTACCTTATTCACTTCATTAGCAGCTGTTTTAATAACTCTTGGCGCTTCAAAACCAAATTTCTTTAAGGCAAAGGCTGTTTCATCGTTAGGTTCACCTAAAGCTACCGCTTCTGTATTGTAGCCTAATTTATTTTGCAAATATGAATATGCAATCGCTGTTCCTATGGCATCTGTATCTGGATTTTGATGACCAAAAACTAATTCTTTTTCCATTTAACTTTCCCCTGTTTCTTTTAATTTTTTTACTTATCTTCTAGTTTACCTAATAAAACCTTTTCTTCCTAGAAGAAATTTAAATTTATATTTTAGTTTAAATAATTGATTATGTCTTATTGATTGTAAGATGCATTAAGCTTTCAAAAACTTTTTAAATTCGGCCAAAAAGTTTTCAATCCGAGGAACTTCTTTCTTACCCTTGCGATAGATAATTGATGTTGTGAATTTTGGAACACCTTTTAAAAATACTGGTTTTAAATCAATTTCACCTTGGTTAAGCTGATAATATGATTCACTTACAACTGTATCATAATCAGTTTCCTGCGCTGTATCAACCATTTGCTTTGTCGAAGTAAAGGTTAAAGGAACATTTAACCCGTTTTTAGCATTTAATTTTGAGCCTAATTTATCTTTTAGTAATTGAGTTAAGTAAAAGCCATCCGGATAAAGCACCCAATTTTTTCCTAAAAATTTGGAAACTGGGTATGCCTTTTTTGCCTTAAAACTAGAATTATGTGTCAAGATTGTCAATCTCTCTTGTGTGACCTTCATTTGTTCATACTGATTCTGTATATTGGATTGACTCTTTTTAGCAGTTTCAGGAACATAAAGTAATCCTAAATCAATTAAATTATTATCAAGATTATACCAAAGATCTTTCCGGTTAAAATAAGAGACACTAATGGTAATATGCGGAAACTTTTGGTTAAACTCAACCAAAAACCGTCTGAGCAGATCAGAATCAACACTTTCTAAAACACCAATTGCAATATTACCCTTGTCAGCCTGTGTAAATTCTTGAATATCACTAACCACAGAATTAATGGTTCCAAGCAATTGAATCGCTCCAGTTTGCAATTGCTTACCCGCTTCCGTTAAGTAAAGCTTTTTACCCATTTGTCCAAATAACGGTGTTCCAATTGCATGCTCGATTTTCTTAATTTGTTGAGTTAAAGCCGGTTGAGTAATGCCCAGGATCTGAGCTGCCTGAGTATAATTCATAGTATCAATTAATTGCAAAAAATAATGTAGGGACTTGGTTGAGAGTATTGTATCTGTTTTAGGCATAATATTATTCCTTCTATCTTAACAATAATATGGCTCTATATATATGCTATTATCAATCAAAAACCCCTTTGTGTCAAAGTATTATTGTAATTCAATAAAGCACTTTCACAATTTATTGATATCATTAAATAAACTAAAATTAATTATTGCCTGATGGCCTGCTCAGTCTTATATTAACTGGCTCCCCGTCACTAGTAGTATCAATCACAAATGAACCATTCGAATATCTATCACCTAACGGATAATCACTAGTTAAGATCTTTATGTGCCTTTTACTCGTAGTGGTTACAATTAAAGTATGATCTTGCCCATAAGACGTAACCGCGACAATGCGGTGTGGCTTAGTTTTAAGTTCTCGTAATACAAGTACCCCTCGTTTGGCACGTGATACTTTATTTACCAGATTAGCTTTAAACTGTTTAAACGCCCCTCTTTGTGTAATTATGCCAACATGAACCAAATCAAGATAATTAGGATTTATTAAGATATAAGAAATGATATAGTCCGCAGGCTTAAGATTGACAGACTTTACTCCAAACGATTTGGCTCCAGATTCAGGAATTTCTGCCAAATTATAGCGAATAGCATATGCGTTATGAGTAAATAAAATTATTTCGTCATTACTTTTATTCTTAACTAAATCAACGCGAACAACCATGCTGTCTGATTTTTTCATTTTCATCGCTGTAATTGCTCGTGAATGATAAGTCCTTGTAGGTTGCAAATTACTTAATTGTAATTGTTTGATATAACCATCATTGGTAGCAAGTAAAAAGTTGACATTTTGGTTTAAGTTGTCGAGGTCAAATACACGAATAATGTTTTCATCATCATTTAACCCAATTTCTTGAGACAAATGTTGGCCAGTTTCCTTCCACTTTGCCTCAACTAGTTCATTTACCGGACGGTAAATAACATTTCCTCGACTGGTAAAAAGGTATAAATTGGTTAAAGTAGATACTGTTTTTTCAAATACCACATCATCCCCGCTTGGCAAGCCGTTATCCTCATCATCACTTGACTGCCATGAACGAATAGAAGATCTTTTCAAGTAGCCATCGCGACTTATCAACACACGTACCTGTTCATCGGCTACTAGAGCTTTTTCATCAATTTGGATCTTAGCATTTGCAGAAGAAATTTCGGTCCTTCTTGGATTACCAAATTCTTTTTTAACAAGTGATAGTTCTTTAACTATTTCCTTTTCCAAAGTTTTGTTATTAGATAAAAGCTCCTTAAAACGAGCTATCTTTTCGCTTAATTCCGTTTGCTCTTTAACTAAAGCATCTACATCGGTATTAGTAAGTCTATATAGTTGCAAAGAAACAATTGCTTCTGCTTGTCGAGCTGAAAATTCAAATTCATTAGACAAATTTTTCTTAGCTTCGGTCTTATTTTTTGATGCCCGAATGACTTTGATAACTTGATCTAAAATGTCCATGGCATGAATCAAGCCCTGGATAATTTCCAGACGTTCTTCAGCTTTATTTAAATCATACTTAGTTCTTTTGGTAACTACTTCTTTTTCATGTTCTAAGTATGAAGACAAGATATGCTTTAAACCAACCTGCATTGGCGTCATGTGATCAATAGCAACCATATTGAAATTATAGGAAACCTGTAATTCAGTATTTTTAAAGAGATAATTTAAAATATTTTGTGCATCGGCACCTTTTTTCAATTCGACTACAATTGACAAACCATGACGGTCAGTTTCATCCCGGACCTCAGCTATCCCGTCAATTTCTCTGTTAAGACGGATTTCATCCATTTTCTTAACTAGCAGCGCCTTATTAACAGCAAAAGGAATTTCCGTAATTACAATTTCTTCCCGGTGCCCTCTTATTTCTTGAATAGAAGATTTAGCTCTTACCTGTATTCGGCCACGCCCTGTCTCATAAGCTTCACGTAAGCCTTTTTCGCCCAGAACGATGGCGCCAGTTGGAAAATCAGGACCTTTGACAAATTGCATCAGATCGCTAAGAGTGGCATTAGGATTTTTTAGCAAATAGATAGTCGCATCAATTACTTCGGTTAAATTATGTGGCGGAATTTCTGTAGCATAGCCCGCTGAAATACCGGTAGAACCATTAACTAGTAAATTGGGGAAACGTACCGGTAAAACGGTGGGCTCATACTCGGTATCGTCAAAATTCAGGACCATATTGACTGTATTTTTATCAATATCCTGCAGTAACATGTTAGATATTTTACTCAAACGAGATTCAGTATAACGCATAGCCGCGGGGCCATCCCCGTCCATTGAGCCATTATTACCATGCATTTCAATTAAAGGCTCCCGCATTTTCCAATCTTGCGAAAGGTGAACTAAAGCACCATAAATTGAACTGTCACCATGAGGGTGAAAATTACCCATAATATTACCTACAGCTTTAGCTGCTTTTTTAAATGGTTTGTCATAAGTATTGTTATCCTGGAACATGGCATAAAGGATTCTTCTCTGCACAGGTTTTAACCCGTCACGAATATCCGGTAAGGCCCGTTCCTGAATAATGTATTTGGAATATCTGCCAAAACGCTCACCCATGACTTGCTCAAGCGGCATTTCACGAATTCGTTCTTTTGTTGCCATTAATCAAAAACCTCTTTATTCATTTTCTTCTTCTAAAATTGAAGTGTTATCGCCTAATCTAAACTTAACATTCTCTTCAATCCATTTTCGTCTGGCTCCAGCCTTATCTCCCATGAGTGTGGTAACACGTCGTTCTGCTAAAGCAGCATCATCGATTTTGACACGAATAAGCAGTCTGGTTTCCGGATCCATAGTTGTTTGCCATAATTGCTCAGCATTCATTTCTCCCAGTCCCTTAAATCGCTGTAAAGTATAACCGCGACCCATTTTCTTTTCAGCGGCAGCAAGCTCTTCATCGGTCCAGGAATATTGCACTTGAGCCTTTTTACCACGACCTTTTTGCAGACGATAAAGAGGAGGCAGAGCAATATAAACTTTACCATGTTCAATCATTGGCCTCATATAACGGTAGAAAAAGGTTAACAACAAAATCTGAATATGGGCACCATCATCATCGGCGTCCGTCATGATAATTACCTTATCATAATTGGAATCTTCCACGTTAAATTCGGCTCCGACTCCAGCGCCGATAGTGTAGATCATAGTGTTAATCTCTTCATTCTTAAAAATATCCTGAAGCTTGGCTTTTTGGGTGTTCAAAACTTTACCACGTAAAGGCAAGATAGCCTGGAACTTACGGTCTCTACCTTGTTTTGCGGAGCCACCAGCTGAGTCACCCTCAACCAAAAATAATTCGTTCTTTTTGGGGTTGCGTGATTGTGCTGGAGTTAACTTACCTGAAAGCACTTCTTTTTTGCGCCGTTTTTTACCATTTCGACTTTCATTGCGCGCTTTTTTGGCAGCTTCACGAGCATCCCTCGCTCTTTGTGCCTTTTTTACCAGCTCTTGAGCCAGCTCACCTTTTTCCATTAAGTAGTAAGACATTTTTTCATAGACAATCGCATCAACTACAGATCTTGCTTGCGGAGTGCCTAATTTACCTTTAGTCTGCCCTTCAAACTCCAACAGCTCTTCTGGGATCTTAACTGATAAAACCGCGCTTAAGCCCTCACGATAATCCGACCCGTCAATATTTTTATCTTTTTTCCCTAACAAGCCTTGCTTCTTGGCATAATCGTTAAAAGCACGCGTAAAGCCACTACGGGCCCCTACTTCGTGAGTGCCACCGTCTGAAGTGCGCACATTATTAACAAAAGAAACCAGATTTTCTGAGTAGCTGTCACTGTATTGACCGCTAAACTCAACTTCAATTTCATCTTGTTTTCCGGAAAAATAAAAAACATCGCTTAAAGAATCTTTACCCTCATTGAGATATGAGACAAAAGCTTTAATGCCATCATCATATTTAAAGTCATCATGATGTTCGGGTTCACGTTCGTCAGTTAAAACAAAGCGTACGCCCTTTAACAGAAAAGCAGACTCTCTGATGCGCTCTTGAATAGTTTCATACTTATATCTGATTGTTGAAAAAATTTTCTCATCAGGTTTAAAAGTAATGGTAGTGCCTGTCGGCTCTTTAGTTTTACCCAAACATTTTAAAGTTCCAACTGGATGACCACCATCTTTGAACTCTTCTTCATAAGCAGTGCCTTCTCGCACAACTTTCACGTCCATATAACTGGAAAGAGCATTAACCACAGAGGATCCAACCCCATGAAGTCCACCTGAAGTTTTGTAGTTTTGCTCGGTAAACTTACCCCCAGCATGTAAAACGGTTAAGATGACTTCGATAGTGGGCTTACCCGATTTATGCATTCCAGTAGGCATACCCCGGCCAAAGTCACGAACCGTCACACTGTTATCTTTATGAATCGTCACGTCAATTTCGTTACCGAATCCGGCCATTGCTTCATCAACCGAGTTATCTACAATTTCGTAGACTAGCTGGTTTAAGCCATGCACATCAGTCGACCCAATGTACATTCCCGGCCGTTTACGCACGGCTTCCAGACCATGAAGAATCTGAATTGATGAGTCATCATAAGAATTTATTTTTTTATTTGTTTTAACCAAATAGACTCCTCCAGTTAAAAATCATTTATTATTTAGCCCGCAAACGCAATAATCTCTGCTAAAATAGCATTAGACTTTAAGAGAGTGGGATAAAAATGATAAATTTAAATTTAATTCTGATATTTATTCTAGCATATTTAATAGGGTCTTTTCCTACAGGCGTGATCGTCGGTAAAATCTTTTTTGCTGAAGATATTAGAAACTATGGCTCCGGCAATATCGGTACCACCAACTCTTTTCGCGTCTTCGGACCATTTGCCGGCAGTGTGGTTCTCATCGTTGACGTTTTAAAAGGAACACTCGCTACCAACTTGCCAAGGATATTTCATCTTAATGTGCCCAAATATATCCTATTAATTTCGGGTGGTCTGGCGATCTTAGGACATACATTCTCTATTTTTCTCAAATTTAAGGGCGGAAAAGCTGTAGCAACCAGTGCCGGCCTCTTCTTAGGTTATAATCTCAAGTTCTTTGGCATTTGCGCTCTTATTTTTCTACCATTAGTTTTTATCACGTCTTATGTCAGCCTTTCAAGCCTGATTGCTGTGGTTCTGATATTTATTGCAACTTTCTTTTTTCATGATGTTTTTTTGGAAATCATTGTTGGCTGCATCATGATTATCTTGTTTATTCGTCACAGAAGCAATATTAAACGCTTATTGCAGCACCAAGAAAATATTATTCCCTTTGGCTTGTGGTATTGGTATAAGAAAAAGCACCACAAACTATAATTGCATAGCAAATAAATACGGCTAGTCTCAACAGCTAGCTATTATATTATAGATGTATGAACACTTGTTCGCAATATTTAATTTTTATTTTGGTGATATAAAAAAAGGAAGTCTGGTACTTCCTTTTTTGCGTCTATTATCTTGAACTCAAAATTTATTCGTCTTGGTCATGGAAAGCCATGCTAAAACCAGCAGTAAAAGTTTCTCCCGCTTCCAGATGGTTCATACCATACTTCTCTTCCAGCTTTTGGTTGGTATCAAAGCGGTCTGCTATCCCCCACCACGGTTCAATACAGACATAATCTGCAGTTGTCGGGTATTGTGACCACACACCCACAAAAGGTGCATCTCGCAACCAAACATTTACATGAAAATTATTGGCATCAGTTTTTAAAGATATCCTATTATCGTGGCCGCGCATTTGAAAAATCAGCGCGTCATTTTTAAATAGATGATCACTAAGAGTAATTAAGCTATTAGTAGAAGCCAACGACCGATTAGGCCAATCCAGAAATGCGCCCTTCAAAGGAATATGAACACGCGCACGAGAAGGTTTGGTACTAAAGTAAAAATCTTCCTTAGATAAGGTTTTACTTGTAGGAATATTGAATCCAGGGTGACCACCAATACCAAAGATCATTTCGCCATCCGTTTTGTTAACAACAGTGAAGTTTTCTTCTAAGAGATTATTGAGTAAATTGTAATTCACTCGTAGTTCAAACTTGAACGGATAAACCTTCCTGGTCTCTTCAGAGTCGGTCAGCAAAAATGTAATACTTTCATCTGTATGACGCACCACTTGAAACTCTAAATCACGGGCGAAACCATGTTGAGTTAAATGATAGGTTTTCCCTTGGTAAGTATATTCGTCATTTTTTAGTCTGCCGACTATTGGAAAAAGAACAGGTGCATGCCGATTCCAGACTTGAGGATCTGCCTGCCAAATATACTCATATCCACTATGTAAACTTTTTACACTTTGCACTTCAGCACCCTTACTAGCAATTTCAACTTTAAGAATGCTATTTTTGATAGTGTAATTCATGTTTAATCATCACCTTTGTTAAAGAATGAACTTAGTTAGATCTTTATTTGTTATTATATCACTAAGTTTTTCATTAACATATGCTTCAGTTACAGTAATTTCTCCCATTGTCATGTCCGGGCCTTCGTATAGGACATCTTCCAGCAACTTCTCAAGAATTGTTGACAACCGTCTGGCACCAATATTATCTGTTCCCTGGTTAACATCGTAAGCAATTTGCGCAATCCGCTCAACTGCTTCTTGTGTGAAGACTAACTTTATCCCATCGGCTTTCATCAATGCTACATATTGCTCTAATAATGAGTCCTCTGGGTCCTTAAGTATTTTAACGAAGTCATCCTTTGACAAGGCATTAAGTTCCACTCTAATTGGGAAACGTCCTTGTAATTCGGGGATAAGGTCACTCGGCTTGGACTCTGAAAAAGCGCCAGCTGCAATGAAGAGAATATGGTCTGTAGTTACCGGGCCATATTTAGTTTGAACTGTTGAACCTTCAACAATTGGCAAAATATCTCTTTGTACTCCTTCACGCGATACTTCACCGGAAGTTTTCTGATTGCCAGCTGTAATCTTATCAATTTCATCAATAAAAATGATCCCATTATTTGCCGTTCGTTCAATTGCCTTTTGATATAAGGAATCATAATCAACCATTTTACGGGATTCTTGCTGAATTAAAACTTCCCGGGCATCTTTGACAAGGAGAGTTCGTTTGATTTTCTTCTTAGGTACTAAATCATTGAGCATTGAACTCATATCAATTCCCATTTGCCCCATCATGTCACCCATCGAGTTAACCTTTGGTGCCTGCTCAACTTCGATTGTAACCTCACGATTTTCAAGCAGACCTTTATTCAACTGTTCTGAAACAGTCAATCTCTCATTGCGAATATCATCTGTTATTTCTTCTTGATCTGCTGGTGAATTCTGGTCATTGTTTTGACCAGCCGCCATAATCATCGACATCATGTCTTGCCATTCCTGCATTTGATTCTTGCGTTTGTCACGCTTAATTCCGGGTACAAGCAAGCGTACTAAAATTTTATTGGCTTCTTTAGCTGCCTGAGGGCGAACACGGTCAAATTGATCCTTTTCTTCCATACGAACCGCTTCATTGACCAAATCGCGGACCATCGATTCCACATCACGGCCCACATAGCCAACTTCAGTAAATTTTGTAGCTTCTACCTTAACAAATGGGGCGTTGACAATTGCGGCCAGCCTTCTAGCAATTTCTGTTTTACCAACACCAGTAGGGCCAGCCATTAACAAATTCTTGGGGGTAATGTCCTCTTGCATTTTCTTTGGCAGTTGCATTCTGCGATAACGATTATACAAAGCAACAGCAACAGCCTTCTTGGCCTCATCCTGCCCTATTATATATTCATTAAGTAAGTTAACTATTTGTTTAGGTGTTTTGGTTTCCATATTTTTTACGCTCCGTTATTACAATTCGTCTGTGATAATCTGATCATCAGTGAAGATATCAATTCCAGAGGCTATTTCAACGGCTTCATGAGCAATTTCACTGGCAGTCATATTAGAAGAATGTCTGGTCATTGCAATTGCAGCCGCTTGGGCAAAATTTCCGCCAGAGCCAATCGCCACTACATTTTCATCGGGTTCAAGCACTTCACCGTTACCTGAGATTAGCAAAAGATCTTTTTCATTAAACGCAATCAGCATTGCTTCCAGCTTTTGCAAAGTGGCATCTTTACGCCAAGCTTGGGCCATTTCAACGGCTGCCCTGCGTAAATCTCCACCAAAAGCTTCCAGTTTACCTTCAAGCATATCCTGCAAACTGACAGCATCAGCTACACCACCAGCAAAACCAATTACCACTTGATCATGATAAATACGTCTTATTTTTTTAGCAGTAGCTTTGGCTATTACTTTTTCTCCTAAAGTAACCTGGCCATCACCAGCAATTGCGGTTTTACCATTAAATTTTACTGAACATATTGTTGTCATTATTTTGCCTCATCTTTCTTATCGTTGCGAGCAAAGTATTTTTCATAGTTTGCCTGCAAATGACTCATAGTTACATGCGTGTATATTTGAGTTGTTGACAAATTATCATGGCCTAAGAGTTCTTGTACACTGCGCAAGTCGGCGCCGTTATTCAACATTGCCGTCGCAAATGAATGGCGCAACTCGTGCGGATGTACTTTACCATTAATGCCAGCTCCATTGAAAACTTTTTGCATGATATACTCGATACCACGTTCTGTTAGCCGCTTTCCTGTGTTGTTTAGAAATACATAGCCTAAATCTTCCTGATCATTTAAAAGCTGCTTGCGTCCATCTTCCAAGTATTTGACCAAAGCAGCTTTAGTCTGATCGTCAAAAGCAACATACCGGTCTTTATTACCCTTACCATGAACTAAAATTATCTTTAAATCTAAATCTATTTGTTTTCTTTTTAAATTGCTTACTTCACTGACCCTCATCCCCGTAGTATAAAACAATTCAATTAATGCCAAGTTACGCAAAGTTAACGGGTCAGTTCCAGATAATGAGTCAAAAACCTGCTTAAGTTCAGGAGCATAAAAGAACTGAGGTAGTTTGCGCTCTTTGGCACGTAGAATTATAGTCTGGGTTGGATCTATTTTAACAATTTTGCGTCTAGTTAAAAAGCGGTAAAACGACCTAAGACTAGACATCTTGCGCGACTGTGTCGAACGCGCTAAATTTTGATCGGCTAAGTGCTGCAGATATATTTCAATGTCTCTTCTACCTATTTTTTTCCAACCATCAAATCCCCCTGAATCCTGCCAAAACCTTTTTGCAGATTTTAAGTCGGTTTGATAGGAGATAATTGTTTTAGGGCTGTACTGACGCTCATTGAGCAAATAGTCGGTAAAAAGAACTAGTAAATTATCTTGTTGTTCATTCATTTAATTCAATACTTTCTGTTGAAATTCCTTTAAGCTCTCTAAACTTCTCTGGCTTATTTGTAAATGACGTTCTTTCTTATTACGGATCTTACGCCCTTCTAGTCCAGGAATTAGTGCAAAGCTGGCATTCATTGGCTGAAAATGCTTAATATCGGCGCTAGTGACATAATTAGCCATCGAACCTAAAGCAGTTAATTTGGGAAAAGTCACCGGTTCTTGCCCATTAGCTCTTCTGGCAGCATTAATTCCACAAACAAGACCACTGCCGGCACTTTCAACATAGCCTTCAACCCCAGTAACTTGACCAGCAAAAAATAAACCAGGCTGCTTTTTTGCCTCATACGCTGGAGTTAAAACTGCTGGTGAAGCCATATAAGTATTGCGATGCATTTTACCGTACCTAATAAAACGAGCATGAGCAAGTCCGGGAATCATTGAAAAAACCCGTTTCTGTTCACCGTATTTAAGATGCGTTTGGAAACCAACTATATTATACATTGATGCTATTGCATTATCCTGCCTGAGCTGAACCACAGCATAAGGAATTTTACCAGTAGTCGGATCTTCTAACCCTACCGGCTTAAGGGGACCAAAAAGCATTGTCTTAGGTCCTCTTTTTGCCATGACCTCAATCGGCATGCAACCTTCAAAAACATCACTGTTTTCAAAGTCGTGAACTTCAGCCGATTCGGCATTGACTAATTCCCGCGCAAAATTCTCATACTCTTGCTTTGTCATGGGGCAGTTTAAGTATGCAGCCTCTCCCTTGTCATAACGTGATTTCTTATAAACGATATTCATATCGATCGAAGCAGCAGCAATTATCGGAGCTGCGGCATCAAAGAAATGCAAACTTTCTGCACCAGAAAACCTTTGTATTTCTGCGGCAAGCTTGTCACTAGTTAAAGGACCCGTTGCAACAATGGCAATCGTGTCAGACGGGATTTGTGTAATTTCTTTTGTATGAAAATTAATGTTAGGTAAAGAGTGCAACTTGCTTGTGACATAGCCGCTAAATTCAGTCCGATCAACTGCAAGTGCTCCTCCTGCAGGAACTTGAGATTGATCAGCAGCCGCCATAATTAATGAATCAAGTTGCCGCATTTCTTCTTTTAATAATCCAACCGCGTTAGATAATTGATTCGAACGCATTGAGTTGGTACATACCAGTTCGGCCAGCTGGTCTGTTTTATGAGCAGGTGTCATTTTTTGCGGACGCATTTCATAAAAATCAACCGTGATTCCACGTTTGGCTAATTGCCAAGCTGCTTCACTACCAGCCAAGCCACCACCGACTACAGTTACTTTTTCAGGCATATCATCATATTCCTTTACTAAAATTATTTTCTTATATACAAGAATATCATCAAACCACAAATGATCTGATGATATTAACATAAATTTAACTTTCTATCGGGTTTTTCTCATTATTAGCTTCTTCTTTATAATCGCCGTTCGGACAGAGGACAACAGGCCCCTTTTTATTTCTCTTTTCAATGAGAAAATGACCACAGTTGGGACAATTACGGTTAATCGGTTTATCCCAGGAAACAAAATCACAATCCGGGTAGCGCGAGCAACCATAAAATTTACGGTTACGCTTAGACTTTTTCTCAATTACGTCACCCTTACCACATTTAGGACAGGTAACGCCTACTTTTTTCACTATTGCTTTAGTGTTACGACAATCAGGGAAACGAGAACAAGCATAAAACTTACCATAACGTCCCATTTTAATAACCATTGGTGCGCCACAGATGTCACAATTAAATCCTGCAGGCTCATCTTTAATTTGCACCTTTTTAATACCGGCATCGGCCTTGTCTAATTCTTTTTTAAAGGGATGGTAGTACTCATCAATGACTTTAACCCAGTTTTTCTTACCCTCTTCGATTCCGTCAAGGTCATTTTCGAGTTGAGCCGTAAAATCGATATTGACGATGTCAGGGAAAAACTGCTCAATTAAATTGTCTACGATCTCTCCCAACTCGGTTGGGACAATCGCTTTACCATCCAATTTAACATAATAACGCCGCTGAATTGTATCAATAGTAGGCGCATAAGTTGAAGGCCGACCGACACCATTTTCTTCTAGCGCATGAACCAAACTTGCTTCGGTATATCTAGCAGGTGGCATGGTAAAATGTTGCTTATTATCTGATTTAGTCAGTTTGACTTCATCGCCATTATTTAATTCCGGCAGTTCAATATTGGTTTCCTGCTGGTTGTCATAAACCTTGGTAAAACCGGCAAATTTCATTTTAGAACCGGTTGTTCTAAAAATTATCCCATTTTGAGTGATATCTGCTCTTACCGTATCATATACAGCTGGGGTCATTTCACTGGCTAAAAAGCGGGACCAAATTAATTTATACAAACGATACTGTTCAGTTGTTAAAACGGATTTAAGCGACTCTGGTGTTCGATAGACGCTAGTTGGTCGAATTGCCTCGTGGGCATCTTGAGCATCTTCTTGATTTTTAAAATGGCGAGCCCCTTTGGCAGCGTATTCTTTACCATATTTCTCGTTTAAAAATTTTGAAGCTTCAGCCTGCGCCACCGGAGAAGTACGTTTAGAGTCTGTTCTCATATAGGTAATTAGACCAACAGTGCCCTGCTTACCCAGACTAATTCCTTCATACAATTGTTGAGCAATACTCATTGTTCTTCTAGTACGATAATTCAAGCGCTTATTGGCTTCCTGCTGCAAAGTGGATGTAGTAAAGGGGGCAGCTGGTTGGCGCCGGCGTTCACGTTTAACCACATTCTCAACTTGAAAAATTTTCTTTTTATCGACTTTAGTTAAAACATTTTGTACAGCATCATTATTTGGCAAATCAGTTTTCTTGCCGTTTATCCCCCAGAATTGACCCTTAAAAGTCTTGGCCGCTTTTTTGAATTCAGCGTCAATTGTCCAGTATTCCTGGGGCTTAAAGTTCTTGATCTCTTTTTCCCGATCAATCACCAGCTTTAAAGCAACCGACTGAACACGTCCAGCACTCAAGCCTTTTTTAACTTTTTCCCATAAAATAGGAGAAAGAGAGTAGCCCACAATTCTGTCCAGAATTCTCCGGGCCTGTTGGGCATTAACAGTATCCATGTCGATCGTTCTAGGATTTTTAAAACTGTTTTTAACTGCATCTTTAGTGACTTCGTTAAAAGTTACTCGATTTTTGTCATTTTGGTCTAAATTAAGAACATGGGCTACGTGCCAGGCAATGGCTTCGCCTTCGCGATCGGGGTCGGATGCTAAATAAACATCTTTAGCTTTTTTAGCTTCAGACTTAAGTTCCTTAATGGTATCGCCCTTACCCCTAATTGAAATATACTTTGGCTTATAATTATTGTCGAAGTCAATTCCCATCTGTGATTTAGGTAAGTCACGAATGTGTCCTTTTGAAGCGATAACACGATAATTACGCCCCAAATATTTTTCAATAGTTTTAGCCTTTGCCGGAGACTCAACTATGACTAATGTTTTTTTACGTTTCTTTGGCTTTGATTTAGTAGGCATCAAAAGCCTCCTCATTAAATTCTTTTTTAAATACTTAATTGAGAATAGAATATTTAACTACTAATTGTCAAATCTTTCAAGTTAGAAATCAAAATCAGTAATGGGATAAGCTCCTGCTTGAATGAGTTTATTAGGTCCTTGAGAAAGCTCACTGGTAATTGGTCCCGGAACAGCATAAATATTACGATTTTCTTGTAAAGCTAAATTAGCTGTAATTAAAGACCCAGATTTTTGCTTGGCTTCTGTGACAATTACACTTTCAGCTATACCAGCTAAAATTCTGTTTCGTTGAGGAAATCTGAATGGCTTAGGCGGAGTATCTGGCAGGTACTCACTTAGTATTAACCCCTTTTGTGCAATCTGTTCCTGCACATGACAATTTATCATGGGATAATAATGATTTAAGCCATTACCTACCACCGCTATTGTTTGACCATGATATTTTAATGTTGCTTTGTGTGCCATTACATCTACGCCTTTAGCCAAGCCACTGGCAATAACATAATCATTTTTTATTAAGTTAGGTACAATCTTATTCAAAACAATACTGCTGTAACTGGTCGCCTGCCGTGAGCCGACTATTGTTACGATGTTTTTTTGCAGCAATTGTACATTACCTTGTAAAAATAAAATTAGCGGTGGCTGGTATATTTGACGTAAGTTCTCAGGATATTCAGAATCAAAAAAACTGATAATTTGACATTGTTTTTCTACTCTTTTAATCATTTTGTCTGCATGCATGTCATTATAAGCATTGATGCAGGTTTTAATCAAGCTGCTTGTCAAGTCCAAATTTTTGATAGTTTGAATAGTGACCTCATCAACATTTAACTGACTTGCAACCCGTAACATCTTAACATAACCGATGTTTTTTTGTAATTTCAAGCGCAAAAGAAAGCTGGTAATTTTCATAAAAAAACCTCCTAAATACAAATACGTAAAAAGGAGGAATATTTTTTATTGATAAAAGGAATTTACAGGTGCAAAAGTCTTGCGGTGAATCGGGCATGGTCCGTATTTCTTAAGTGCTTGAATATGAGTCTGAGTGCCATAACCAGCATTTTCGTCAAAATGGTATTCAGGATAAATTCGCGCATAATCCGCCATCAATTTATCCCTAAAAACTTTAGCTACAATTGAAGCTGCGGCAATAGAGTTTGACTTAGAGTCTCCCTTAATTAATCGAATTTGCGGTAGATTCACCGGTATTTGCATAGCATCAACCAGCAAGGCATCAGTTTTAACATGTAAATCCTTTACCGCTTCAGCCATTGCCAACCGGTCTGCCTCGTATATGTTTACTTTATCAATAATCTCAGGACTTTTAACTCCAATTGCCACATCAACTGCTTTTTCTAAAATTAATGGATATAATTCTAAACGCCGACTGGCGCTTAATTTTTTAGAGTCATTAACATCAATTAGATCAAAACTGTTATCAATGACTACAGCAGCTGTCACCACCGGACCGGCTAATGGACCTCTGCCCACCTCATCTACGCCAGCAACTATTTGCTTTTTTGCCCAAAACGTTTTTTCATATGCAAATCTTTTTAAAAAAGCCGCTTTCTTCTTAGCTAATTTTTGCTGACGATTATTGTAACTAAGTAGTAATTTCTGCACACCAACACGCGTATCATTTTTTAAGATATTCAAATCTTCTGGACTAACTGCATCCTTAGCAAGTAATTTTTTGATTTCTCCAATCGTCATATGCGATCTAATGTAATCCTTCCTACTTTTCCCTTGCGCAGCCTTTGTAATAGGTACATAGAAAAGCGATCATAATCATCACGCATGCCGTATTCTTCAGTTAATGCCAATAACAAATCAGTATCATTAATTCGTTCAATTTCAGCTTTTGGTGTGCGAGCAAACTTACTTAAATCGTTTAAATAATGTTTGCGCAATTTTGATAAAACAAATAAAGCAACATCATCGGCACTAAAAACAGTATCCTTGATGGCACCAAGAGCGGCAAGCTTTAATCCAACTGTTTGGTCTTCAAACTTAGGCCATAAAATACCTGGAGTATCTAAGACTTGAATATTTTCAGTAGTTTTTAACCAATTTTGGCCCTTTGTCACTCCCGGTTTATTACCAACTTGAGTCACATTTCGGCCTACAAGACGATTAATAATGGTTGATTTACCACAATTAGGTATGCCGGCAATAGCCACTCTAATCACTGGGCTGACTGCCCCTTTTTGGGTCAACTTATTAATTTTATTAGCAGCAGCTTTTTTAATCATTTTCACTAATATCTGCATATTGGTGTTATGAAGAGAATCCAAAGCCATCACATATTTTCCTTTGGTGGTAAATTTTTTTTGCCATCTTTTGGTCATTACTGGATCAGCTAAATCTGCCTTATTCAAAATAATTAAATGTGGCTTATCTCCCACCAATTTTTCGATCATTGGATTACGTGAAGACTGAGGAATTCTTGCATCCAAAACTTCAACGAAGACATCAATCAAGCTCATTTTATCTTCAAGTTGATTCCGAGCTTTATTCATATGTCCCGGATACCATTGAATGTTAACCATTATCTGCCTTTCCCCAACTAAAATGGCTTCAAATTTCAAGGAAGCCTTAAATTAATACGTCATCTTTTCACGATACATTTGATATGCTTTATCAAAAATGCTCATACTTGGTAAATAGCCAGCATTGAGCTCAAGATAATCAGATAATTTCTCATAATTCTGTTCTTGTTTAGGAAAAGTCTGATCATTTTGTGCGTTATTGGCAAATTGTGCAACTTCATCATTTGAATCAGCATTGCGCTGAGTCATCAAATAACGATAAAAACTTTCTCTATAGGCCAATTTCTACTCCGTATAATACAAAATTGCGTAAGCACCCATCCCTGCGTGTGTAGCAATAATAGGACTGGTTTCTCTCACCAAAACATCTATTTTGGAATTGATATCTTTAATTTTCTGGGCTAAATCAAGAAGCTTCTGCGGCGTACTACCATTTGCGACATAAGATATGCCAACTTCTTTAATTTTTTCTTTATTAGCTTCGATCTCATCTAAAATGCGCTTATCAAAAGCTAAAGAGAACTTCTTGCCGCGACCTTTTTTAGCAATTTTCAAATGGCCATTGGGCATCTGCAATTCAATTCTGATATTAAGCATGTTCACAATTTTGCCGGCTAAGGGACCCAAACGTCCACCCTTAATAACATTTTCTAAATTAACAACTAGTAAGTGCAAACGCTGAGTTTTTTTAATTTTTTCAATATGAGCTAAAATTTCAGGAATAGTCTTGCCTGCAGCTGCATCGCGTGCAGCAGCTAAAACCTGAAAGCCTTCAGAACGATCCGTCAATTCAGAGTCAACAATATGAACCAGATCAGATTTACCCGTTAATTTCACAGCCTGACGAGCAGCGTCAATTGTTCCGCTTAATACCTTGGCTAGAAAAATGCCGATGACTTCACTGCCATCTTTAGTCAGCTCATTAATGGTATCAACTATTGTTCCGATTGGTGGTTGACTGGTGGTTGGCAACTTTTTAGACTCGCTCATTTTTTGGACAAATTGCTGTCTGGTTATTTCCACTCCATCAATATAGGTATTGCCGTCAATTGTGACCGACAAAGGCACAACGGTAATATGATATTTTTTTATTTCTTCCGGCGTTAACTGCGCGGAAGAATCAGTCAAAATTTTAATTTCTGACAACGTACTCGCCCTCAATTCTGCTTAGATGTTCTCATTTATGATAGAATGTGAACTGTATTAATTATAAATCATTATAGCAAAAAAACTTGTAAATAAAAGAAAGCGAACAAACTGTTTCATGATGAAATTGCAAAAGTTGTGGCAGGAACCTGCTCAAAGATCCAAAACATACTACTTAGTAGATAACATTTTAAGTGCTGTCACCCATGGTATCGGCTTCTGTTTAGCAGTAGCAGGTCTAGTTCTGTTAATCATTAAAGCAGTTTCAACCCATAGCCTCTTAAGAATCGTCACTTTTACTATTTATGGTTCCTGTTTGCTTCTCCTATATTTATTCTCTACACTTTTTCATAGTTTAATTTTTACCCGCGCCCGCAATGTTTTTCAAATTTTTGATCACTCATCAATTTTTCTGCTAATTGCTGGTTCGTATACCCCTTTTTCATTAGTCGCCATTGGTGGTAAATGGGGTATTTTACTGTTCAGTTTGGTTTGGATCATCGCTATATTTGGCATCATTTACTATATTTTTAATAGGGGTAAGCATGTAATACTTGATACTATTTTGTATGTCGCAATGGGCTGGCTCGTAATTTTGGCTGGCAACTACCTCTATGTTCGTCTCAGTCCCACGGGATTTTGGCTTTTAGTTGGCGGTGGCGTAGCTTATACAGTTGGTGCCCTTTTTTACACAATGAAAGGTATTCCCTTTATTCATGTAATCTGGCATCTATTCGTTATTTTAGGCTCAACCCTAATGTTTTTCTCCGTACTACTGTACGTTTGAATTACTTAATTTGCTCTAAATATTCTTGAATATCATCTTCAGAGTTGACTAATTCACCTGCAATGACTTTTTGCTTTATTTGATTAAGTATTTGTCCTAAGTTTGGTCCTGGCTTTACGCCATTAGCTATTAAGAATTGCCCGTCAATGGCAAGTTCAGACATTGATTTAATCGGCAATGCTGTATAGCGATCTACTAAAGCCTCAGAATTGATTGGTTGTCCTAAAATGTGAGCTACATCAATAGTGTTAAGGAGAGTCTCTTTACCAGCATTGAATAATTCAAGGTCAGAAGGAGATTTTGCAGAAATTAAGTCAAACAAATTTACAATTTTTTTAACTTTTTCCGTCATGGCATTTGAATTTTTCCAATCACGCATAAACTGAGTTATCTGATTATCAGTAATTTTCAATAAAATGATTATGATAGCCCACAAACTGGTTTCCATACTTGGGTTAAATTTCAGTTTGGGATAGATCCCCAGCAACTCACTTTTACCAGCAAAATCCGGCACACCCTCACTTAATTTCGTCCGTAAAAACACTTTGAAAGCTGCGCGTGAGTTCATTCCGGTACCCATTTTGACAAACTCATCACGAATTCGTTCAACTGAAATTTTGGGCAATAGTTGATGCATATCCATTACGGCTTTTTCAGTTTGAGGTTCCAGGTCAAAACAAAGCTGACTCATAAAACGAACAGCCCTCATCATCCGTAAAGCATCTTCATGAAACCTCTTCATTGGATCTCCTACTGCTTTAATGAGGTGCTTTTGTAAATCTCCTATGCCGTTGAAAAGGTCAATTATTTCACCCTTTCTATTCATCGCTAAAGCGTTAATGGTAAAATCACGCCTTTTTAAATCTTCAGCTAAATTTTGCACAAAAGTAACATGATCGGGTCTGCGAAAATCCTGGTAACCTGATTCTGTTCTAAAGGTAGTTATTTCATAGCTTGAACCGCCATGCAAAACGGTAACTGTACCATGCTTAATTCCGGTATCAATTGTCTTAGGAAAAAGCTGTTTAACTTCTTCTGGATAGGCACTCGTGGCAATATCAATGTCGTGTATCGGCCTTTTTAAAAGCAGGTCGCGAACAGAACCACCAACAAAATATGCTTCATAATTTGCTTGTTCTAACTGTTGAAGTACCGGAAAAGCTGCTGTAAAAATAGCTGGTAAATTATTTATTTTCATCATTATTAAATCAACTCATTTATTAGTTTTTTTGTCTTTAATTTATGGTAGTCTTAAGGTAATGGTTTAGAAAAGAAAGTTTTTATTATGCAAAAAATTAACAAAAAAAGCATCATGGAACTGTTAATGATTATGATTGGCTGTGCGATTTATGCTCTCAGCCTTGACATGATTTCAGTACCAAATAAACTCACAGATGGTGGTATCAGCGGTATTACCTTGTTATTAAGACACTTCTGGGGCATTAATATGGGATTATCGTCCTTACTACTTAATATACCGCTAATCATCCTAGGATACCGTTTTATGGGCAAAAGACTGTTGGCCTATACTATTTGGGGAACATTATGGCTGTCCTTTTTCCTATGGTTCTGGCGCTTAATCCCTATTATATCTCAATTGAACCTAGAACACGACCTCTTCTTGTCAGCAATTCTGGCTGGCACGCTTTCTGGCATTGGGTTAGGGTTAGTTTTTCGTTTTAATGGTACTTCGGGTGGTACAGATATTATCGCCAGAATTATGCAAATGAAATATGGCATATCTTCTGGCAAAGTTTTACTGTTTTGCGATACCATTATTTTATTATCTTCTTTAACATACCTTGACCTCAAACATATCATGTATACCCTAGTAGCAGCGTTTATTCTGTCACGTGTTATGGACGCTGTTCAACAGGGTGCATATTCTGCACGTGGTCTGCTTATTATTTCTGATCATTATCAAGAAATTGCAAAAATGATTGACTTAAAGCTGGATCGTGGTTTCACCTATCTTGAGGCGCGTGGTGGTTATAAAAAAACTAAAAGACCAGTAATTTACTTAGTAGTTTCTCCCAGAGAAATTCCCCTAGTAAAAGAATTAATAGCTGCAGAAGATCCCCAGGCATTTGTCAGCGTTATTGAAGTTCATGAGGTTTTAGGCGAAGGCTTTACTTATAAACAAAAAAGCCACCACCTGCTGATTAGGAAATAGCTTCATAAAGATTTAAAAAGGCAAATAACTCAAGTTTTTCGCAACTAGTTTATTTGCCTTTTTTAATTATTAAATTTAAGGTGGATGCTTACAAAACTATCTTTTTTTTCAAATCCAGGTAATCATATTAATTTAGCAATTATGACAGTAATTCATCATACATTTCCTGCATCTCAGTATCTTCGGGTTCGAGTTTTAGATAGGCTTCTAATAATTCCTTTACGATGTCTTGAGAATTGGGTTCGGTATTAAAAAATAGTAGCATTTGCTTTAAAAAAGCACTATTATTTTTAAATTCTGGATAGGCTAATAAAAACTCACTTTTTGCTTTTGCACTTTGATCCAAATTTTGGTAAGAAAGAGCTAAATTCCAGTGAACCTGTGGTTCTAAGTCTTCATCGTCAACCTTGGCAAAAAGAGCAATGTTTGCTTCATTGTCATTTTCTCTAACGTAAAGATTAGATAACTGCAAACGCAAATCAAAGTTTTCAGGAAGTTTTTTTATTCCTTTTTGTAACAAGTTTTTAGCTGTATCTAAGTCATTCAACCTAACAGCTGCTTGTGCTCCTTTTTTATAAAGAACGGGGTCAAGTTCATTATATGCTATTCCTAATTGAGCCGAGCGTAATTCTTGTTCGTTATCGTTTTTATGCTCATATGCCGTAGTTAACAACCTGTAAGCATTAACATAATCAGGACTTTGATCGATTACTTCATTCAAATACTTAATTGCCTGGTCATCTTTATGCAGAGTTAACATTACCAAGGCAGCCTGATACTTACTGTCAATATCAAGAATATCATTGCCATTTTTAGCAATTACTTCCCCTGCCTCTTCGTAACGACCTAATTTGGCTAAAGTTTGAAACAGACGGTCATTTAAATTGACTTCACTAAATGTTTTATGACGCTTCAACAAATCTTGGTATCTCGAAAGTGCTTGTTCATAATGGCCACTCAGATAATCGAGTTCAGCCAAACCAAACTTTACGACATCTTCATCAGGTGCAATTTTTTCAGCTTCTAGCAGTTTTTGATAGGCCGTTTCCAGCAGACCGTTAGTCTGATAATAGTCAGCTTGAACAAGCAAGCTGTCAAGATAGGCGGAGGAGTCAGGACTAACATTATAAAGCAAAGTTAAACCATCATCATCTTGACCGTCATTTAATAATATCTCAGCTAAATAAATCTTAAACAAGTCTTCTTTGGGAAAACGGGCAATTAAACTGCGATAAATTTCCTTTGCTAGATCGGTAAATCCTAACCCCACCAAGTTCTCAGCTAGTGATGCTAAAATCTCTGGTTCATCTTTGTCCAAGGCTTTTTGTAATAATGACTTTTCTTGAGAAAAATCTTGCCGCTCAATTGCGTCAAGCAGCTTTTCCGAATAGCTCATTTTTCATTCCTCCATTATTTTATTTTAGCCGATCAGGTCAATTACAGCTACAAATAATATCAAACAAAAAAGATGATGGCGAATTAAGCCACCATCTTTTAAATAAAGTCATTGAGCTATTTAACAGCTTCCTTAAGAGCTTTACCAGGTCTAAATGCAGGTACAACACTTGCTGGAATTTGGATTTCATCGCCTGTTTGTGGATTACGTCCTTTACGAGCTGCGCGCTTACGTACTTCAAAAGTACCAAAGCCAATTAATTGTACTTTTTTGCCTTTAGCAAGATCTTCTTGGATTGAACTAAAAATTGCATCAACTGCTGTAGCTGCATCTTTTTTAGTTAATTTAGCTTTTGCTGCAACTTCAGTGACTAATTCTGCCTTATTTGCCATTGGGAATTCACCTCCTGTAACTTGAATCTCTTAGTAAGATCCTTATTTAATTCCTCAATAGAGGAACAGGGAATAAATGATTATTAGCATCACTTTTTTCCTTGATTTCAAAATAGCACAAAACCCTTGATACAACAAGCAATTACCTCTAAAAATGTGATTTTTGTGTCTTTGGTAGATACAAACTATTTTCTTTTTCGAGCAATAATTTTTATAGGGGTGCCGGAGAAGTCAAAATTTTCCCTTAACTGGTTAATTAAAAAGCGCTGATATGAAAAATGCATTAATTCCGGATCATTGACAAATACGACAAAAGTTGGTGGATTAGTGGCTACCTGCGTCATGTAGTAAACGCGTAATCTTTTACCTTTAATCATAGGCGTCGGAACTAACTTGCTGGTTTCTAGTAAGAGGTCATTTAACACGCTGGATTTAATTCTTTGTTGCTGATTATGAGAAACTCTTCGAACCAATTCGGGAATTTTCGCCAGATTTTGCCCCGTTTTTGCTGAAACAAATAAAATAGGAGCGTAATCAAGATATTGAAATTCTGTACGAATAATTTGTTCAAAATCCTTGCCACTGTTACTTGTTTTTTTAGGCAAATCCCATTTATTGACAACAATAATAATCCCTCTACCAGCATCGTGGGCATACCCAGCAACATGCTTGTCCTGCTCTCTAATACCTGTGCTAGCATCAAGTACTAAGCAGACAACATCGGAATGCTCAATTGCACCCATTGCTCTCATTACTGAGTATTTTTCAGTCTTTTCGTAAACTTTTCCCCGGCGCCTTATACCAGCTGTATCAACAATTCTAAATTTAGTACCATCTGTTTCAAAAGGGGTATCAACTGCGTCACGGGTCGTTCCCTCTTCGTTATTAACAATTACACGATTTTCTCCGACAAGGCGGTTGACAATTGATGATTTTCCTACATTAGGCCGACCTATTACACTAAAAGAAATTTGCTCCTGCTCATTTTGCTTCAAGTCTTTAGGCAAACTTTGCACTATTTGATCCAGCAAATCTCCAATACCCGTGCCATGCACGCTTGAAACAGGAATAGGATCGCCAAAACCTAAGCTATAAAAATCATAAATGTCCATCCGCTGCTCTGGATTATCAGCTTTATTTACAGCTAAAATCACTGGCTTCTTAGTTTGATAAAGCATTTGGGCAATGCGCTCATCAAGATTTGTTACATGATTAGCGACATTAGTTAAAAAGATGATTACATCCGCTTCTTCAATTGCTATTTCAGCTTGGGCTCTTATTTCTTCTTCAATATTACTATTTTCCCAAGTTATTCCACCAGTATCAATCAAATCAAATTTGTGCCCTAACCATTCAGCTTGCGCATAATTACGGTCTCTAGTCACGCCAGGTTTATCTTCAACTATTGCTAACCGTTGATTAATAATCCGGTTGAAAAGCGTTGATTTACCAACATTAGGCTGTCCTACAATTGCAACTACGGGTAAAACCATTTTTCAGCCTCCTTTTACAAATAAAAAAACCGACTTAAGAGTCGGCTTTTTATTTAAATTAACGACGATCTTTTAATTGGTCACCTATGATGTCACCTAAAGCAAAGCCGCTGTCATCATTGTTCATATATTTTTTATTTACTGAATTGCGGTTATATGAACTGTGTGAACGGTTGCCTTCATTTTCAGAATTCTTTGGCTCAGCAGCCTTCATAGAAAGTGAAATGCGACGCTCACCAGGGTCAATGTTTAAGACCTTGACTTTAACTTTTTGACCAACCTTTAAAACATCACTTGGCTTGTCTACGTGTTTATATGATATTTCAGAAACGTGAACTAAACCTTGAATATTATCAGCTACTTCAACAAAAGCACCGAAGTTAGTTAAAGATTTAACTTCGCCTTCAAACACATCGCCTTCGTGTAAGTCAGCTGTAGCTTGTTCAAAAGGAGAAGGTTCAGTTTGCTTAATTGAAAGGGAGATGCGATGTCTATCATCATCAATACCAATTACTTTAACTTTGACATCTTGACCAGCCTTTAAAACATCGCTTGGCTTATCAACATGTTTGTATGAGATCTCGGAAATGTGGACTAAACCATCAACACCGCCAACATCAACAAAAGCTCCAAAATTAGTTAAACGGGAAACCTTGCCTTCAACAACATCACCCACAACTAACTGTGATGCAACCTTGTCAAAAGCTTCTTCACGTTCTTCTTCAATTAAATCTTTGTGAGAAAGGATTAAGCGGTTCTTACTTGGATCAATTTCAGTAATTTTAAGTTTCATGGTTTTGCCGATAAATGGCTTAAGATCCGAAACATAACGGTTAGAAATTAATGACGCAGGTAAAAATCCTCTAGTGCCTACATCTACTAACAAACCACCACGAACTGAAGAAGTAACTGTGCCTTCAATTGTCTTTCCGGCTTCAAAATCTTTTTGCAGTTCATCGTAAGCTTCTCTTTCCTTCAAGCGGGTAACTGAGAAGAAGAATTCACCATTCTCTTTGTCTCCGCCGGCTTTTCTTAAAACTAAAGCTTTGAGCTTATCGCCTGGTTTAACTGCTTCACGTAGGTCAACGTTGCGATCTGAAGTGTATTCACGACGAGGAATTACACCTTCAATACCGGCATTTTCAACACCAACATCGATTTGACCTTCTTCAACGTCTAAGACTTCAACATCTACAATATCTCCGACCTCAACTCCTTGCATTTGCTTTAATGCATCTAAAAATTGATTACTGTTTTCTGACATTATTTACCTCCCAATATCATACTCTAATTCTAAATGAAAGTTTGATATTTTTCTACTGTTTTATACCCTTTTTTTATAGTTTTTTTGACTTTTTTTAATTTCAGATAAGATTGCATTAACTACCTGGTCTATAGTCATAGAAGTTGTGTCTATTTCAATAGCATCAAGTGCCTTTTTTAATGGTGAAATTTTACGATGCGAATCTTTATAATCCCTTTCCACTATGTCTTGTTCAATTTCTTCAAGGGACTGGTTAGTTTTAATTCCTCTTTCTTTAAAATCAAGCATTCTTCTTTGGGCTCGAGAATGAGCAGACGCAACTAAAAAGATTTTAACGTCAGCTGCAGGCAAAACCGTGGTCCCAATATCACGACCATCCATCACTACATTCATCTGACCGGCCATTTGTCTTTGCAAACTGACCATTTTAGCTCTGATACCTGCCAAAGCTGATACTTGAGAAACGTGAGCAGAAATATCCGGTGTACGTATATCTTGAGATATATCCTTATCGCCGGCAAAAACTTTTTGTTGGCCATTTTCACTTTTCAGTTCAATTTTTTCTTTGTCAATAGCAGCCAATATGCCTTTTTCATCACTATAACTAAGTTTGTGTTCACGTGCTAACCAGGTAGAAGCACGGTACATTGCTCCCGTATCAATATACGTAAAGTTCAATTTTTGAGCTATTATCTTCGCTACTGTACTTTTTCCAGCTGAAGCTGGTCCATCAATTGCTACTTGCATTCAATAAAAAAGGGACTGCAGTCCCTATCCTTTCTAAGTTATTTGATACGCAGTACTTGTCCGATATCCACCTGACTGTTAGGATCAAGTTGATTTAACTCAGCTAATTGACCAACAGAAATTTTAAAACGACGAGCAATACTACTTAAAGAATCTCCACTTTGAACTATATATTGTCTAATTTTGGGTTTAGTTTTTGCGTGTTTCCTTTTTTGCTTAACCTTAGCTTTCTGTTCTGCTTTCGGCTTGCTCTTAGTTTTATTTTCGACAAGTTTGTTTTTTGCAGGAGAAGCTTTAGTTTTTGCTTTTTTAGCAGCTTTTTTATGGGTTTTGCGTACTTCAACTATTTTATTACTTGAACTATTATTCGCTGCTAAATGATGAACTACTGGAACAAGGCCAATTAGTATCATTATAAGTAAAACAATGAGTACAATCCAACCTTTAGAAACAGAGTTGTACGCTTCAACTCTTGTTTTTTGTGGACGTTTATAATGTTGATATGGTCCCTTAGGATTATTAGTCATCTTAAAAAGCCTCCTTACCTAACCTGTTTAATTTTAGCATATTTAACATTTAAGTGGATAAAAAAATCGGTCATTTAATAGACCGATTTTATAATTTCTGATTTTAGTTTTTTAAATTGAAGTTTTTTCTGACAAATGGTTTGATTGTTCTCAAAACAGTTTCAAACAGTAAGTAAACAACCGTACCATTTATTGCCCCTTTTAATAAATTAAACGGCACAATAATGCCAAAAATATAGGCACTCATTGATGGAATGTGGAGCAATTTGCCCAAATAAACTTTCTCAGTAAACGCCAGTAGACCTGAATAACCATGAATAGCTGGCAAATTGGGTACCGTAGTTGCTGCATAAAAAGGTGTTAGGACCAGAGCATTTAAAACTGACAAAACAAAAGCCATTGCTATAATGCCAAGGACTATACCTAAAATTGGTTTTAAATGTTTTTTTGTAAAACTCTTTTCATCTTTATTGATATTTCTAGTCAAATAATAAAACGGTAAAGCAAATGAAATTGATGCTAAAAAGGCCGCAGATTGACCCACTAAACTTGGTAGAGCAAAACCTTTATATATTAAATTAATTAGCATTCTCACAAACGCGATGAAAATACCGGGTAACGGACCAAATAAAAAAGTACCAATTGTAATTACAACATCAGAAAAATCAAATTTTAAGAAGCTAGTGACAGGCAATGGTATTTCCAAAAGCATTAATACATATGCAATTGTTCCAATTAAAGTATAAGCTACTATATTGACTAAATTATTTCTGCCTTTTCTTTGCAAAATTCTTACCTCCAAAAAACTCGGTCTGCTGCTCCTAGCAACAGACCGAGTAAAAGTAAGCTAAAGATCTTGGCTTTTAGTTTAGTCTGTCTTCTTTCATCTAGACTTTAACTATCGGTATCACAATAGATTCCACCACTTTCGTGGGTCGCGGACTCTCACCGCCGGTCGGGATTTTCACCCTGCCATGAAGACAACAAACTTAATATTTAATTTTCAAATACCATCTTAATCTACGTCTTTTAATCTGTCAACTTCCTCATGGGATAATTCGCGAAAACTTCCGGAAATCAGAGAATCCAGGGTTAAAAAGGCATATCTTTCACGTGCTAATTTTTTAACCTGATGATGAACGGCCTTAAACATTCTTTTTACTTGATGATACTGCCCCTCATGAATAGTTAACTGTACTATTTGGCTATTTTTTTTGCGGTCAGTTCTAATTACTTTAACTTTAGCTGGAGCACATCTATGACGATCAATTTTTACTCCGTGGGTAAGCTGACTGATTTCTGCAGGAGAAAGCACACCCGTAATTTTAGCAACATATACTTTGGCTACATTATTGCGTGGATGCATCAATAAATTTGCAAGCTCTCCGTCATTGGTCATCAAGAGTAAACCTGACGTGTCATAATCTAGTCTGCCAATTGGGTACAAGCGGTAGGGCAATTCTTTAAAGTAGTCAACAACGGTTTTTCGGCCTTTGTCATCGCTGGCAGTCGATACCACACCACGCGGTTTATAAAAAAGGTATGTGTGCAAACTTTCCCGCTCAATTGGTTCGCCATCGACGGTAATATTACTAAATGTATCTACCTTAGTACCTAATTTTGTAACTACATTACCATCAACTGTCACCCGCCCTGCGGTGATCATTTTTTCAGCCTTGCGTCGTGAAGCAATTCCAGCTTCAGCAATTACTTTTTGTAATCGTTCTAACACCATTATGATTCTCCTTTTTGAGTTTTAGCAATATTCTTATCTGCTTGACCCTTAGCCGCAAATAAATCGATTTCACCTTCGGCATTAACACTATCATCTTCAAAATCTTCAATTAGAGGTAAATCGGCTAAACTTTGATAACCAAAATACTGCAAAAAATAGTCAGTTGTCACGTATAAATTAGGGTGTCCCGGAGCCTCTTTTTTGCCATTTATCTTTACAAGACCCCGCCAAATTAATGTTTGTAAAGCACCAGATGAATTTACCCCTCTGATTTCATCAATTTCTATCCGAGTAATAGGCTGCTTATAAGCAACAATTGCTAATATTTCCAAAGCGGACTGACTAAGACTTTTAGTTAAATCTTTTTGAAAAAAGTTTTCAATTGTTTTGCTTACTTCCGGCCTTGTTGTCAATTTATAAGAATCGTTTAGTTGCTGTATTTGTAGACCTGAATCTGAATTTTGCTGTAATTTTTCCTGCAAACTTTTAGTTAATTCGCGCAGTGCAGGCCTGTCAACTTGCAAAAGTTCACACAAATTAGTGCTTTCAATGCCACTATCACCGGCCACATACAATAGAGCCTCTAACTGGGCAATTTTAGTTATCATCGCTATCAATTCTTTCTAAGTTCAGATCGCCAAATGTTCTATTTTGTGTTACCCGCAATTCTTGCTTTTTACAAAGTTCAAGCAATGCTAAAAACAAACCAATAACATCAGATAAAGTTTTCATTCTTTGACAACATGCAAAAAAACTGACCTTTTTGCGCTTTGCCAATTCATTTTGCAAAAAAGTACTCATCTCTTTAACAGAGGTCTCTTTCACCTCAACCGAAACAATATCTGGCTGTCTGATCTTCATTCTTTGTAATACTAAAATAAACGTATTAGCCAATTCGGTGGAAGTAATTTGTCCTCGAGGTAACGGCTGAATCTTTTTACTAAGGGGCACGCTTTCCTCTTTAGCAGCAGTAATGGGAACCTTTTCGTTACGCTTTTTAAAGTAAACCGAGATTTTTTTGAATATTGAATAGGTAATAAGCTGCTGTACGAGTTCATCCCTAGGATCTTCCTGTTCCTCATCATTTTCTATGAAATCATTTTGCGGCAGTAGTGATTGAGACTTTATGCGTAACAACAATGATGACATCACGAAATATTCACCGGCAATTTTCAAATTAAGACTTTGCATTTGATGTAAATAAGCTAAATATTGGCTGGTAATTTGGGCTATCGGAATATCATAAATATCAATTTTCTGTACTTTAATTAAGTGCAGCAACAAATCTAAGGGGCCTTCAAAATTGGGTAATTCCAAAGTAAGATTAGCACTCATATTTTTTAGTCCTTTTTTAAATATTTAATCAGATCAATATATTCAGGAACAGCCGTAATTCTTTTTTGGGGATTACTTTGAGCCAGTTCTTGTACTGCCTTTGCTTCGTATTTAGCTTTGCGAAAATCAGGAGCAAATGAAATGTAGCGAATGACAACAAATTGTTTATTCGCTTGCGTGCCAATCACACCAATAAAATTAGGATCCTTAGACCGATAAAGATATAGACAAAATTCAGCACTATTTTTATTTAATTGAATTTCATCCTTAAGATTTGCGAGATTTTTAAAATCCGGTAAATAGGATAACAAACCCATTGCTACTTTTTCCGTGTCATTTTTACATTCAATTAACATTTAATCACCTTAAATTCGGGGATGAGTTTTCTCGTAAACTTGTATGATATGTTTTTGGGACAAATTGGTATAAATTTGTGTAGTACTAATATCCGAGTGTCCTAAAATCTCTTGAACCACACGCAAATCAGCCCCATTTTCAAGTAAGTGAGTAGCGAAGGTGTGTCTTAAAGTATGAGGGGTAACATTTTTCTGAATACCTGCCAGCTTGCAGTAATGCTTGATAATTTGCCACACAGCTTGTCGAGTTAGAGAACCGCCGCGGCTGTTAAGAAAAATAAAATCCGTATTTTTTCCCACTTTTAATATGAGTGGATCACGTACTTTTTCTTTGTAACTATTAATCCAGGACAAAGCAACTTTACTAATAGGAATCAACCGTTCTTTTGACCCTTTACCAAAAACTTTGACTAATTTCAATTCTTCATGCAAGTCGGTAAATTTAAGGTTTATTAATTCGCTCACCCTTATGCCCGTTGCGTACAACGTTTCAAGTAAAGCACGGTCTCGTAATCCCAGTTTCTTTTTTATATCAGGTTGCTTAAGTAAGTCAGTAACTTCGACTGTGGTTAAAGCAACTGGTAAAGGACGACGTTTTTTGGGTGAGTCTATTTCAAGCATAGGATTCAATTTTTGAATATTTTGTCTTACCAGCCACTGGTAAAATTTTCGCAGACTTGAAATTAAACGACTAATAGAACTTGTTGCTTTCTTTTGATCGCGTTGCTCGGCCAAAAAAGCATCAATATCAATTGCTTTAGTCGGCCAGGAAGTTAAATTTTCCTTTTGCAAAAAATTAATGAAAGAGCTTAAATCCTGCTTGTAAGCAGTAATTGTATTAGCACTTAGTCCTCGCTCAATTTGACTATATCTTAAATAGTCCTCAACTTGTTCTGTTAAATTATTCATTTTTGTCTTCTTCGGGGTCGTTAACTAATGAAATTGTTCCAGTAGTTTTATCTTCCACTATGTATTTTCCCTTCAACAAGTGTCCTAATGCTCGTTTAAAAGCAGATTTTGAGATGCCAAAATAGCTTTTTATATCCTCTGCATCAGATTTATCATAAAAAGGTAATGTTTTATCTTTTTTTCTGCGCAAACTCATCAAAATCATCTGCGCATCTTCATCTATTTCTTCAAATGATCGCGGCAGACTGCTCAAATTTAGGCGGCCATACTGACTAACACCAACAACTCTACCCTTAAATTGTTCACCTAAACGTAGTGGCCGAGCCATTTGTGACGGATGAACAAAACCCAAATAATATTCTTTAGTAATTACAAATGCTCCTACTTCACGGGCTGAATAAACAGTCCCAAAAACATCTTTATTATTCATACCGTCTGGAAAATGAGCTGCAAGTTGTTCAAAAATATTTTCATCCGCCATTTTTGCCCAAATACGATCTTTTTCATCAGTTTCAAGATGAACTAGCAGTTGATCACCAACTTCAGGCCAGCGTTCTTTGTCATAAGGGAGATCATCCAAGGAAATCACTATATCTTTATCTGGCAAACCAATATCTACAAAAACACCTAAGTTATACTTGACTTCAGTCACTTTGCTCCAAGCATATTGATCTTCTTGAGCAAAGGGTAGAAACTGGGTCATTTCGCGATTATGCTGTTTATTATCGTACAGAAATCCTTTGATTTGATCTCCCAGTTTTGGCTTTTCTTCCTGAGTAATTTCCTTTCGTTTCAATTCATAAGTGAAACCTTCGACTTGAACAAAAAAAGAATTTTCATTTTGATCTATTATTTTTCCAGTTGCAATAGTGCCTAGCATGATTAATCTCCTAAGTCTAGATATTGGATCTGATAACAAGTATATCATTTTAATGGCTTAAATTGATATCAGTCAAACCAAATTAACTAATGATTTTAATTTAATTTACCCAGATCAAAAGCAAACAAAAATAGCCAGTACTGGCTACTGGCTATTTTCACATTTTACTTTAATTAAAGATTTGAAACTTCACCTTGGTAAATAGCACCACGACGAGCATCAACAGTAATAGTAATACCACTGCCAATCTTTTCAGTAGCACCAGTAACACCGACCACAACTGGAATTCCTAATGATAAACCGACAACTGCAGCGTGTGAAGTCAATCCAGAAGCTTCAACAACTAAACCTGAAGCCTTCTTAATAGCTGGCATGTAATCAGGATCAGTAGTTCTGGCAACCATGATGTCGCCCTCTTTAACCTTGCTGATAGCTTCTTCAGCACTATTAACAACAACTGTTTTACCAACAACTGAGCCGTTACCAACACCCAGCCCTTGAGCCAATTTGCTACCAATGATTTGTAATTTCATTAAGTTGGTTGTACCTGAATCACCAACAGGAACACCAGCAACAATGATTACTAAATCACCATCTTTAACATAGCCTTGTTCCTTGGCAACATTAGCTGCTACTTCAAACATATCATCAGTCGAAGCTGGTTTGTCAGTAAGTAAAGGTTGAACACCCCAAGAAATGCCAAGTGAGTGTTGAATCTTTTCGTCAAAAGTTAAGGCCAAGATATTGGCGTTTGGACGATATTTAGAAATCATTCTGGCAGTATAGCCTGAATTAGTTGCAGTAATAATGGTTTTAACACCTAATTCTTGGGCAGTCCGCACAACAGATTCACCAATAGCTTCAGTAACGTTTGAACCCTTGTATTCTTCAAATCTTTGCAGAGCCAATGTATTACGCTTAAGAAGTTCTTGTTCAGTTCTTTCATCAATTTCAGCCATTGCAGAAACAGCCTTAACTGGGTACAAACCGTTGGCGGATTCACCAGAAAGCATAGTTGCATCGGTACCGTCAAGTACAGCGTTAGCTACGTCTGAAACTTCAGCACGAGTTGGACGAGGATTTTCTTGCATTGAGTCAAGCATTTGGGTAGCAGTAATAACTGGCTTGCCAAGTGCGTTTGCTCTCTTGATTAAATCTTTTTGAACAAATGGCACATCAATAAATGGAATTTCAACCCCCATGTCACCACGAGCAACCATTAAACCATCTGAAACTTGCAAGATTTCATCTGCATTATCGATACCTTCTTGTGATTCAATCTTAGGATAAATCTTAACATAATCACAACCTGCATCTTCACACAACTTACGGATATCAAGGATATCCTGTGCCTTACGTGCAAACGAAGCAAAAATAAAGTTAATGCCATGAGCTAAACCAAATTTGATGTCATCAGCATCTTTTGCGGTAATTCCTGGCAGGCGAATTTCAACTCCAGGTGCATTAACACCCTTTTTGGAACCTATAACACCAGTGTTTTGAGCTTCACAAACTAGCTCTTTCTTTTCTTCGTCTTTTTCTTTAATTAATAAGTCAACTAAACCATCATCAATTAAAACATGACCACCAACGTGGGTATCACCATAAAGACCTTCGTAAGTAACATGGATCATGTCCTTGTTACCCGGTTTGGAATCGTCCATTGATACACGAATTTGGTCTCCAGTATTAATGGTAAACTTGCCACCTTCTTGATCAGTGGTTCTAATCTCAGCACCTTTGGTGTCTAATGCGATACCAAGTACTAAGCCAGTTTCTTTTTCGACTTGACGAACCATTTTCATCCGTGACAGATGCTCAGCATGATCACCATGTGAAAAGTTGAAACGGAATACATTTACGCCTGACTTAGCCAAAGCTGTAATAGTTTCAATATCATTTGAAGCTGGCCCTAAGGTACTAACAATTTTAGTTTTCTTCATTATTTAAAAATCTCCCCAAAATCGACTAATTATTTAGTCATTTCTTCATTAATATCAATTAACGACTCTTCGCTGGCATGTTTTTCATCAAATAAATCCAGAATATCGTGGGTTTCCAGTTGGCCATTCTCCATGCCGACAGCTAAACCGCCTTTACCATCAAGAAGTAACTTAACCGCATAATTGCCCATCTTTGTAGCATTTATTCTATCCAAAACTGTAGGTGATCCGCCACGCTGCATATGACCAATAATATTGGCTCTGCAATCGAAATCGCCGTATTTTAAAAGCTCAGTTCTAAAATCAGCAGCATTCATGACACCTTCAGCTAAAATGATAATACCATTGTCTTTGCCGTCTTTGAAACCACGTTTTAATCTCTCCGCAATTTCTTTAATATCAAATTGCCGTTCTGGAACGACGATAGCATCGGCGCCACTGGCTAAACCAACGCGCATAGCAATGTCACCACAATCACGTCCCATCACATTCACAACAAAAACACGGTGATGACTGCTGGCAGTATCACGAATTCTGTCGATGGCTTGCATGGCTGTATTGCAGGCGGTATCAAGACCAATTGTATATTCAGTGTATGGAATATCATTATCGATGGTACCCGGTAACCCAATAGAATTAATTCCCAAACGGGTTAATGCCAGCGCACCATGATATGAACCATCACCACCAATAACAATTACAGTATCGATGTCATGCTTTTTTAATTGCTCTACTCCCTTTTCTTGCACTTCTTTTTGTGCAAATTCCGGGTAACGGGCACTGTAGAGAAAAGTACCACCTGCATTAATCATGTGATCAATATTTTCAGCAGTTAAGGTTACAAAGTCACCAGCTACAAGCCCGGCAAAACCATAACGAATACCAACAACACCAAGTCCATGATGAATAGCGGTTTTAGTTACTGCCCTAACAGCCGCATTCATGCCAGGAGCGTCGCCACCGCTCGTTAAAATTCCAATTCGCTTCATGAATTCACCTCATCAAGATTTATTGTGTAATTTCTCACATCCACTAAATTTTAACATTCTTTCACGAAAAAATCTCACAAAAAAGGATTAAAATTCTTGATTTGACGGTCTTTTTTGATGTTAGCGGTAACAATACTTATTTGTTAACGCTTAACCAAAAACCCTACTCTTGTAAATTAACAACCTTTAAATTTGTTAAAATATATTGTTTTTTACTCGAATCGAAACGATTGTTCTGAACTCTAATGCCTAATAAATAAATATTACCCTCCTTTAAATTCGATTGAATTTTATCATAAACACCAGGAAAAATTACAATATCCTGCTTACTAGTCGTATCGGCAAAATTGCCAAAAGCCATGGTTTGCCCCTTTTTAGTTCTGACTAACTTTAATGACATTAATTTTCCTACGGCTATGCCACTTTCATGAATTTGAAATTCACTTAGTGCTTTTGCATTAAACTTTTGCGCGTATTTTTCTACCGTTATTAAAGGTGATGTTAACGTGGAAAAGCCCAAGGACTCTACTTCCATGACTGCTTTTTCCTGTTTACTTGGTTCAGGGGCATCTTTGACGGGTATGCCTCCCAGCCCTTCCGATAAAGCTAAATTTTCTCCTGTCAATTTCACATTTTCAATAGTTTCAGGGCAGTTTTGCAATAATTCGTTACGATTTTTGTTTATCCGATCAAAACAGCCCGCTTTAATAAGAGTTTCAATGACATTTGTAATACTATTGGCTTTAATAAATTTAGTATCAATTTGCCGTAAAAAGCCTGCTAAAGAAGTAAATGGTTTTGTCTGACGCTTAGCGATTATCTCTTTAAGAAAATCAATTCTAACACCCTTAATCGCTCTGAGACCAACTAAAATCTGACCATCAATTACCTGATACCATAAAGAGCTTTTATTAATATCAGGTGGCAAAATTTTAACGCCATCTTCTTGTGCTCGCATTATATATTCACTTGTTTTATTTTGATTACCGATATTGGAATTAAGCATAGCCGCATAAAACTCAGCGGGATAATGAACCTGTAAATAAGCTAGCCAAAAAGCGATCATAGTATATGCCACAGCGTGCGAGCGGTTAAAGCCATAATTAGCAAATTGTTCAATATAGTCATATACCCGAGTGGCAACTTGAGTGCTATGACCCTTTTTTACAGCACCAGAGATAAATTTAGCTTTTTCCTGTTCAATAACTTTTTGGTCCTTCTTTGACATTGCCCTGCGTAAAATATCAGCTTCGCCTAAAGAAAAGCCTGCTAAAACCTGAGCAGTCTGCATAACCTGTTCCTGGTAGACTAAAATTCCATATGTTGGAGCCAGGATTGTCTTTAAACTGGGATCAGGATATGTGACTTTTTGTTTACCCTTTTTGCGAGCAATAAAAGTGTTAATATTCTGCATTGGACCTGGACGATAAAGTGCATTGACTGCTACCAGATCTTCAAAATTATCTGGGTGCAGTTCCCGAAGCACATTACGAATCCCAGCAGATTCAAATTGAAAAACTAGTTCTGTTTCGCCTTTTTGAAAAATATTTAAAGTTGGCGGATCGTCCAAAGGAATCTGATTAAAAGCGATTTTTTTACCTTGATCACGAATCATTTTTGCTGTATCTCCAAGGATAGTCAAATTTCTTAACCCTAAAAAGTCGATCTTTAACAAACCCAGAGCTTCCACGTATTTTTTAGTTTGCTGCGTTAGCGGTATCCCCAGTTGACCCGCCTGTAAGCCAGAAATGGCTGCAATAGAATTATCACTGACAACTAAACCAGCAGCATGAATTGAGTAGTGTCGCGGTAGCCCTTCTAAGCCACTGGCAGTTTGAAAAAGCAGTTTGTTGGTATCACTAGCGTTTACCAGCATTTGCATTTTTTTAGATTCCTTATAGGCTTGAGCCAGACTAATTTTACCCTTTGCAAAAGGCACGCTTTTTGACCATTCACTCAATTGCATTTCCTGCAGGCCAAAAACCCGTCCGGTATCGCGCAAAACCTGTTTGGCGGCTAATGTGCCAAAAGTAAGAATTTGTGCCGCGTGATCCATACCATATTTGGTAAACATGTACTTAATGACATCGTCACGGCGATTGTCAGGAATATCTAAATCAATATCAGGCATTTCGTGGCGAGCTGGATTAAGAAAACGCTCAAAAAGCAAATGATATTCAAGTGGATCAACCTCTGTGATGTTAAGTGCATATGAAACTAAAGATCCACATGCCGATCCACGGCCAGGACCCATCACAATATCAGTTCGATGACAATAGTTTACTACGTCCCAAACAATCAAAAAATAATCGTTAAAGCCCATTTGATCGATCACCTGCAACTCATAATTGAGCTGCTTTTGATAACTTGCAGGAACTTGGCGCTGCTTAAAACGACTCTTTAAGCCGTTCTCGGCCAAATACCTTAGGTAATCCTTTGAGCTCGTAAATTTTTTTTGCTTATATTTCGGTAAGACAGGCGTTTGAAAAATAACTTTAGCATTACATAAGGATGCTATCTTTCCGGTATTACTTAATGCTTCATCCAAGTCTAATTCATGGTAGCGCTTACTTAATTCCTGAACGGCTGGTAAATAATGTGAACCTGACTGCTTTGCTAGTTCGGCAGTATCTTGTAACACCTCTCCTTTTTTAATGGCCTGCAAAGTTTTGCGTAAAAACTGGTCACGCGGTTTTAAGTAACAAGTATCTTCAACGCTAACTAATGGTACTTCAAATTGCTTTGACAAAGTTTTAACATATTGAATGTATTTTTTTTGCTTTTCATTGCCATAAACACCAATATAAAGAGAACTTGACTTAGGTACTAAACTGATTAATTGACGTAAAAAATCTGTCCCTAATTTGTCATTTTGTACCTGCAAGTTCAACAACTCACTGTGAGAATTTGCCGGTTCTATCAAAATCAGTTCATGCAAATCCTTAGTCAAATCTGCTAAAGTTAATATTTTTTGCTTATTGCCATTATCCGTCAAAAGGTTAATTCTACTTGATAAACGCAAAATATTACGGTAACCCTCATCAGATTTTGCCAGTGCTATCAGATCATATTGGTGAGCACTGTCAATTAAGCCGTTTAATCTTAATTGCATCCCTAAAAGTGGTTTAATACCAACTTTTTGAGCAACTTCAAAAAAGTTAACTAACCCGTATGTGACATTGACATCGGTCAATCCAACAGCTTCATAGCCTAATTTTTTGGCAGTAGTAACCAAATCATAAATTTTTACTGGACTTTCTAAAAGTGTAAAAGAACTAAGATTCTGTAATGCAGTATATTTCATTTTTCGGGTCACCCTCCATATAATTTAGTATACCAAAAAGCTATCTTTTGGATTGAAAACCTGCATAATATTTGTTAGAATTCAAGGGTATGAAAGAAGGAAACGCTATGGGTCGATATATTGTAACTATTTGCTGGAGCGTCGTTTACATGCTAATTGTAGGCTTTATTGCCGCTCCGTTAACCCAACATGTTTTTAATTTTGGCGAGGCTGCTATTGTAGGTTTAATCTTCGGCTTGCTATTTGCAGCAATTATTCCTACAATTACAGCACATTCTCATAAAGACAAGAGCAAATATTCTAAACTTAAGTAAACAAAAGTCATCAGCTTACCGTTGATGACTTTTTTCTTACTTAAAATGATAGTTATGTGTTACTTCGCTTTTAATTTGACCTTTAGTTAAGTATTCTTGAAACATTTCTATATAATCTTTATCCCAAATTTTTTCAATCTTATTAATACTGTATTCAGGATAAAAACCCCCACCCATAGCACGATAGTTGTTAACAGCCAAGCGATATGTCTTGGGGACTAAAATTGCTTGTCCGTGTAATTCCAACTTTGTCAAACGTTCACCTTCTGGTTTTTGGATATCAGCTTCATAAACAAGCGGGTAAAACAAATCAAAATTAAAAAGTTGACTGCGATATTGAGGAGCAAAGCTAACATTGCCTTTTTGGTCTTTAGTTAAAAATTTAAGTGAGTATTCAACAATATGGCGTAATTCTTTACCGGTTACTTTAACAACACACAATTGATTAGCAAAAGGATAATTTAACAAAATATCGCGCATTGAAACATTTTTGCCAAAGCCCTTGGTAGTTTCGCTCATTAATGCAGTTGCTGAAATATCAGCATGGGTAAAATAAAGCTGCATATTTTGCAGCAAATTGATAAAAGGTGAACCCTCAATTCTTGCCTGATTAGCATTTGCTACAGGTGCAGGATTATCTAAATGAGCGATTGGCTGATCAAGCCATTTTTGCGTCTTTTTGTCTAAAGCTAAGCTGACTGAATTAATTGCGGCAGCGGGCTTATAAGCACTTACATCAATTAATTCAGCTGACATTGATTTAATCTTCTTACTTTGCTTGTCAATCTCCAGCACTATCTTGCCCAGAGCTTCTCCACGATAACCCGGCTGGACAAGCGCCGTTTTATTTATTACTGCACTCAGTTTGCGATGCTGATGTCCAGTTAACAATAGATCTATGGCGGGAATTTCTTGTAAAAGACGATAGCCCTCATTTTCTCCTGTAGCTGGTTCGGTATGAGTTCCTGATTCAATATCAGCCTCGAAGCCGCCATGATAAAGGACAGCTAAAACATTAACTTTTGGCCTTAAAAAAGGTATTAAATGCTTAACCTGTGCAAAAGCAGACCTAAATTCCAAGTTTGCAACATGTTCTGCTGGTTCCCAAAAAGGTATTCTCTGCGTAGCAATTCCGATAATTCCCACCTTTATGCCATTTTTATTTATAATGATATAATCTTGACCAAAAGCCGGTCGACCAGTTTTTTCAGCTAAAATATTACTGTTTACAAAGGGCGCTTTGCTATATGAGAGATACTGTTTTAAATAATCCAAGCCAAAATTAAAATCATGATTACCCAAACAGCGCGCATCATAGTTAATTTGGTTATAGCACTCAGCAAACTTTTTTAATGCAGAGTTATTTTTGCTTTCGTGAACATAGGCTGCTAAAGGCGAACCCTGCAGGCTGTCACCTGCATCCGTAACTATCACGTTTTCAGGTCCATATTTTCTTTTTTGCTCTTCTATTGCGCTTTTTAGCCGGCTAAGTCCGAAAGGAGCCGAATAATCATTCTGGTTTTGATAGTCAGTAGGCATAATAAAACCATGAATATCGCTAGAATGTAAAATTACTAATTTCATTTCGTCTTTTTAATCTTTCTAATCAAACTAAGCAAATAAAAATCAGTATCTTTTTGCATAAAAAAAGACACCGCTTCTTGGTGCCTCTTAATTATTGATTGTCATTTGAGTTAGTTTGACTAACAACTTGACGACCCTTGTAATATCCTTTAGGTGAAACGCGGTGGCTTAAGCGATATTCACCAGTAGTTGCATCATAGTGCATTGCTGGCACAGTTAGCTTAATATGACCACGACGTGAACGTTTCTTTTGCTTAGAAGTATGTCTTTTAGGAACTGCCATTTAACTGATCTCCTTTTTTGTAGAATTACGATTTTAGGCTGCTTTTAGTCGCCCAAAATACTTCACGCTTGTTAATGATACTATTGTATCCCAAATAAATCAAGCTATATTAGTTATTCTTGTCTTGATTATGACCGTAAGAGCCCCAAAAATAACCAATCAAAACTCCGATTATAATCATTAATACTAAAATAATGATCAAAGGTAATTTCAATTTGAACAAGCCAAAATTAATAGCCACATTATTAGTATTCAAAACAACGAATACCACTGCCAATAACGTTAAAATTAAGGTAAAAATAAGTTTAATTTGACTAGTTTTACTTTTCATAATCCGCACTACTTTCTGGAAGCAAACTTAAGGGACAGCTTGTCACCAATCTTGGGAAACAAGTTATATAATTTCGCCAAAACAGCCAGACTGACAGGTAAATTCAGTTCCCGTTTATTACTGCCGAAGAAATGAACTACTTGCCAGGCAACATCATCGGGATCCAGCATAAATTTTTGCACGTTGTCGGCATAATGGCCGCTGGTGTCTGCAATATTGAAAAAATTCGTGTAAACAGGACCAGGATTAACCGTCATCACCTTAACACCAAATGGTTTTAGCTCCAACCGCAATACATTGGAGAACTGAATAACTGCCGCTTTTGACGCGCTGTAGGCTGCTGATTTCACAGTAGGAATTTTGCCGGCAATCGAACCAATATTAATGATTTGACCAGCTTTTTGTTCCATCATTAGGCGGCCCACTAAACGACTAAAATACATTAATCCTAAAACGTTAACTTGAAACATCGCAGTAACTTCGCGACGATCTGATTCCACAAAGTTTTCAAATTTGCCAAAGCCAGCACAATTGACTAAATAATCAATATGCTTAGTTAATTTAATAATTTCAGTAAAAGCAGTATCAATTTGATCACTTTGACTCATATCCGTTACTATTGTATAAGAAGCAGCTCCCGACAATTCATGGGCTTCAGAAGCCACTTTTTCCAGTTTAGCTTTATTTCTGGCAATCAGAATAACCGTTGCGCCTCTACCAGCACTTTCGAGCGCAATAGAGTGACCTATTCCACTGGAAGCGCCAGTAATTACCACTACTTTATTTCTAAGAGAATCACTCATTTTTTTCCCCTTTCATAGGAATTACAATCCGATCAAAATCGTTAGCCAATTTAGTGTTTGAAAAAACTTTTTGTGCCTGATTTTCCAATTTTTTGGCCTTAGCACCCAAATACCTGGCAGAAATATGATTTAAATATAAATATTTAACATTATTATCACGTGCAATCTTTGCTGCTTCAACGGCTGTAGAATGATAGTACGAATGAGCTAAATTAGTTTCATTACCCGCAAAAGTTGATTCATGTACCAAAACATCCGCATTTTGTGCCAACTGGGCTATTGCAGGAGTTGAGCGCGTATCATAGATAATAGTAACTATTCTGCCCTTTTTATCAGGTCCCAAAAAGTTCTTACCATCTAATATAGTACCATTTTCTAGAGTTATTTCTTCCCCATTTTTAAGTTTACCAAGTAACGGACCATTAGGTACATTATATTGCGCTAATTTATCCATTAAAAGTTCTCCCGGTTTATCATCTTCAACTACACGATAGCCAAAACTAGGTATTCGGTGGGCTAATTTTTCTGTATAAACTCTAAAACCTTTTCCTTGATAGATTAACCCACCTTCGTCCAAAACGACAAATTTGATCGGATAACTAATTTTTGTACGAGAAATTTTTAAAGCTGTCCGTACAAATTGTTCTAAGCCAGCAGGACCATAAATGGTAATTGGTCCCACGTCACCTTGAAAAGATCTCGTTGCCAGTAATCCCGGTAGCCCAAAAATATGATCACCATGATTGTGGGAAATAAATATTTTGGTGACTTTACGCAACCTAATATTGGTTCGTAAAATTTGGTGTTGTGTTGCTTCTCCCACATCAAATAACCAAATTTCATTGATCTCATCAAGCATTTTCAAAGCAATACTTGATACATTACGTTTCTTTGAAGGTTGTCCTGCTCCAGTTCCTAAAAATTGTAACTCCATCTTATTCCTATCTAATACTTAGCTTTTTCAACTATTTTTTTAACAATTAAGACGCTATAATGCTTCGATCCTAATGGCGTAGGGTGTGTTCTATCTTCATAAAACCAGTCAGGATGCTTTTCTGCATCAGCGTGCCAATCAATTACTACAAAATTATGATATTTTTTGGCAGCTTTGGCTAATAAGCCGTTAACCTCATTTTGCCAGGGTTTAGCCGGCACATAGGTATTAATCCAAAATACTTGTCGTTTATTTCCCAATTGTTTCATCAAATCATCTATATCGGACATTTTGAAAGGGCCATTAGTTCCTAAGCCGATTAAGACATTTTTACTTAAAACTTTTTTATTTTGATATTGTTTTAATAAGCCAAAGGAAACATTCAGCTGCCGGGAAATTGCGGCATCAATCACAGCTTTAGGCAGCAGACGATTTAAGTCTGCACTCGAACCCGCCATGACAGAATCACCAATTGCAGTTAATTCTACCTTTCGTGCTAACTGTAACTCCGTTTGTGAAATACCAAATTTTGTAAAAGACTTATTAACGGGATGCTTTTTTGCAGCTCGCTCAGCTTCTTTTAATAGTTTAGCTTTTTTTTGCTCTTTAGGCCTAATTTTTTTATATTGTGCTATTAACTCATTATTATCTCTTTTTTGTTGTTTGCGATTAGCTCTAATTCTGCGCGCTAATTGACTTTGATTAAAGTTTTGCGCTTTAACTGCTGGTGAAATCAAAATTGCAGTACTCCCTGTAAGAAAAATTAAACCTGCCAGTACCGCTTTTGCCTTCATTAGATAATTTTTAGTGTTTTTATCCCAAATTTGTTGCCAGTATTTTTTAACTTTTTGCCCTGAAATTTTTCCACAAGGCTTTTCTACCAGCCTGTACGCAGCTTCACTTAAAAAAATGATTAGAACAAGCTCAATTAGATGGTAAAGTTGCACATGATCGGCCATGTCAAAAACTTTATCTTCAAAGAATATCATTACGGGAAATTGGTAAAGATAAATTTCATAGCTTCGAGATCCAATCCAGTTAAAAATTGGATTAGTCAACCACCTGTTCCAGCGACTTGCCGGATGAGCAATTATACCGACAAGTACAGTTACGAGCAGCGTAAACAAAAGCATTCCCCCGCAATATGTAAAGGGCTTTTCAGCAGCCATTAACGGATTAAACAGCAAAGCGATTATACCAACGAGACAAATCATACCAATGATATCCAAAATAATTGAATCATTATGCTTTATAGTAGTTTTTAACTTGTCCATTGGCCAAATAACTGCTAAAGCCGCCCCTAAGCCCAAAGAAAAAAATCTAGTGTCGGTGCCATAATATACGCGATTGATGTCGGCGCCAGAGTTGTACAATACCGTCATTTCAACTGCAGAAAGTAAAGTGAAAAACAAAATAATTTTAAAAATGTTTTTTCTCTTTTTACCGTACTTCACTAATAAAAAAATAACTAGCGGCCATAATATGTAAAACTGACCGTTAATGGACATTGTCCATAAATGAACAAAAGGTGATTCATTAGCTGCAAAACGTTCAAAATAACTTTGTCCGTTTAAAATCTGCCAAAAATTATAAACATTGAGTAAATTAGTCACGACTATTTGACTTAACTTGGCCAATAAATTGCGTTGAAACAGAATTATATATGCCGCAGATAGCCATAATACCGCAATTAATGGCGGATAAATCTTTTTTAATCTGCTCAAGTAAAACTTTTTAGTATCGTAAAAGCCACTTTCCTCATATGACTTAAGCATCTGACAGGTAACTAAATATCCTGATAGTACGAAAAAAATCGGTACACCAAGATAGCCGCCTGCAAAAGTATTAGGGTCGAGGTGATAAAGTATCACACCGATTACCGCTAAAGCCCTAAGTCCAGAATATCCTGTAATGTATCGATTTTTTGCCATATTTTTCAAAACTTTTCTATTTTATTGGACAAATTCAAAATTGAATGAGCCAATGATTACATCATCGCCGTCAACGGCTCCTTTTTCACGCAGAGCATCATCTACTCCTAGATTTTTAAGCTTTCTAGCTAATCTCATGACACCATCCTGGTAATCGAGATTGGTTCGAGCTACTAGTCTTTCCAAACTCTCACCTTTAATTTCAAAAACATGATCTTCCAGTTTTGTGACTGTAAAAGTGTTCTTTTGCTGGGTTTGATACTTATATTCTTTTACAACTTGCTGAGATTGTGGTTCCTGCTTTTGCTGCTCTTTTTCTACCTGCTCTATTAGTGATGCTGTATACTGCATTAACTGATCAACGCCTTGATGTGTCACACTGGAAACAGCATATACAGGTTTTTTAATTTGTTGATCTTCTAAGTCGTGTTTAAATTGCTGCAACTTTTCAGCGGAACCAGGAAGATCCATCTGAGTAGCTACAATAATTTCGCGCCTGTTTTTAAGACTTTGATCATATTCAAGTAGTTCTTGCCTAACAGTTTGGTAGTCTTTGATTGCATCTCGCCCATTGTTAGGATCCATACTTACTAAGTGCAAAATTACTTTTGTTCTCTCAATATGACGCAAAAACTGTAAACCGAGCCCGACTCCCTGACTAGCTCCTGCAATTAAGCCGGGTAAATCAGCCATTGAAAAATCTCGGCCATCAGGTAAAATTACCATACCCAAATTTGGTGTTAGGGTGGTAAAAGCATACGCTGCAATCTTCGGCTTAGCCTTAGTGACGACTGATAATAATGTTGACTTACCAACTGAGGGAAAGCCCACCAGTCCGACATCAGCCAAAACTTTCAATTCCAGGCGTAAAACACGGTCTTCTCCCGGTTCCCCATTCTCTGCAATTTCGGGCGCAGTATTGACACTCGTTGCAAAGTGAATGTTGCCGCGACCACCACGGCCACCGCGGGCTACAACTAATTCTTGTTTATTCTTAGTTAAATCACCAATTTCTTCATTAGTGTTGAAATCATAAACAGTCGTTCCAATTGGCACTTTTAAGTATAAGTCCTTAGCTCCGCGACCATATTGGGACTTAATACGACCATTTTCACCATTTTCTGCTTTAAACTTACGGCGATAGCGAAAATCCATTAATGTTCTAAGGCCACTATCGGCAACAAAAATAATGCTTCCGCCGCGGCCACCATCGCCGCCGGCAGGGCCACCATTCGGCACATATTTTTCATGGCGGAAAGCGACCATGCCATCTCCGCCTTTACCAGCTTGGACTTCAATCTTAGTTTGATCGACAAATGTAGGCATATAGAATCTCCTTCCGTCTTTCTTAACTACATTACTATACCACACTATTATGTTTAATATCACTTGTTATAAGGTTAACTTAACTGTTTGCGCCTGAGGCAAAGTTAAACCAGCAGAACGTAACTCGTCAATAGAAGCTTCCTTAATCTTCTTTAGAGAGCCAAATTGTCTTAAAAGCTTATTTCTACTTTTTGGACCTATTCCTTTGATCGCATCTAGTTTACTGGACAAAGCATTTTTAGCATGTGTTCTTCGGTGAAAAGTGATTGCAAATCTATGTACTTCATCTTGAATTCTAGTCATTAAATAAAAGCCTTGAGATTTAGGATCTAAAGGAATTAGTTTTAATGGTATGCCGTTAATAGGATCGCCATAAAGTAAATGATTAGTCCTGTGCTTGTTATCCTTTACCATACCGGCAACAGGAATATTAAGATTTAATTCATTGCGTAAAATATCCTCACAAGCATCTACTTGGATTTGGCCACCATCCATCAAAATCAAATCTGGCATGGGTTTATGTTCTTTAAGTAGTCTGCTGTATCTTCTGCGCACCACTTCACGAGTGTTGCGCACTTCATCGCCACCATTTTGGTGTTCTACTTCACCTTTTAGTTTATATTTGCGATAGGAATTTTTATCAGGTTCACCGTCTTTAAAGACAACTAGAGCAGAAACGGGGTCGGCTCCCTGAATATGCGAATGGTCAAAGCTTTCAATCACATGACCATATGGCAGTCCTAAAGAATCGAAAATCTCTTTTTGTGCGCCTTTAGTTTTCCTATTGCCCAGCTCTAAGAGACGAAACTTTTCATCTAATTTAAGTTTGGCATTATCCTTAGCCATGTTTAATAAAGACCGTTTTTGCCCTCTCTTAGGCGTTCTGACCGGTACATGCAAAACTTCACTTAGGGCTTCATTATCAATTTTAGCAGGTACTAAAACTTCTTTAGGTACGATTCTGTTTCTTTGCCCGTAAAATTGAACAATAAATGAGGAAAATGTATCTTCGGGGTCATTAGTATCGGTCAAAGGATACATTCTGGTTTCACTTCTAAGCAGCTTTGCCTGCCTTAAAAAGAAAATTTGAATAGCTATCCATGATTTATCAACGTAGAAATTGAAAATATCACGTTGAGTATTATCGTGAGAAATAATTTTCTGCTTCTCAACTGTTTCTTCAATGTAATTAAGTTGATCACGAATTTCGGCAGCACGCTCAAATTCAAGATTTTTGGATGCAACAGCCATTTTTTGGTTAAGGTCTTTTTTAACCCAGCCAATATCACCGTTTAAAAAGCTTTTGATCTTTTTTATTTGTGCCTCATAAACAGACTTTGGTACTGTTTTAAAACAAGCACCTAAACATTGTCCCATATGATAGTACAGGCAAGGTCTTCCCTGTTTGCCATGACAGCGCCTTAAAGGGAAAACTTTTTGAATAAACTTAAGAGTTGCCTGTGCAGCGTAGACATTTGGATACGGTCCGAAATAATAGCCTCCGTCTTTTCTAATAATACTAGTTAATTTGGTCTGGGGATCCCGCTCGTTAGTAATCTCAATATAGGGATAGCCAGTACCTTGCTTTAACTGCACATTATAATACGGTTGGTATTTTTTAATTAAAGTTACTTCAAGTAGAAAGGCTTCTTTATCGGTTGAAACGGTGATAATATCATAATCGCGAATATTTTCGACCAGTTCTGCCCTTCTGCCAACTTGGGTACTCTTAAAATATGACCGTACACGGCTTCTAAGATTTTTCGACTTACCGACATATATTACCTTACCGTTAACATCTTTCATTAAGTAACAGCCTGGTTTAGTCGGCAAAAGTTTTAATTTGTTTTCAATTAACTGAGTTGCCAAAAAATCACTCCCCCAAATTCGCTATCATATTTTAACATACAATTCGTAATTTGAAATTTGCTTTTGCTTAACGATTCAGATTAAGTAAAGGATAAAAATATTTTATTGTAAATTATTTTACATAAAATTAATTATTTCAAGTTAATTAAAACCTGTTTTTCTAGCTTGTTAATGCTATTTTTAATATAATAAAAATAGAAAGGAAAATTATTATGGGTTTAACTTTTAAAAAACAAGATGAATTAGAAAAATTATTTGATAAATTTGCTACTGTTCCTGAAGATAAAAAGAAAAAAATATCTAAAAACAATCAGAAAGTCAAAGATAATAAATAAAAATGGTTCTACAACGAGAACCATTTTTTCTTACAAATTTACAGATTTTCTTCTATCCATTGCCATACTTCTTTTACATGCAACTTTTGAACAGAACTAAAAGTAATTACACTTACATTGTCATAATTTAAGTTTATCTTTTGTTTTAAAGTATTAATAACTTGATTTTGCTGATTTTTCTTGACCTTATCAATTTTGGTACAGATTATCAAAATAGGTAAATTCAGATAAAGTGCATAATTATACATGGCCACATCATTTTTGGTAGGTTCATGCCGTGAGTCCATTAAGATAATTAGCCCTTGCAAGTTTGCTCGTGTTTCAAGGTAATCCTGAATCATAGTTCCAAACTGCTGTCGCTTTTTTTGCGAAACTTTAGCATAACCATAACCGGGTACATCAACTAAGTAAAACTCTTGGTTTACCAAATAAAAATTTAGTGTTTGAGTTTTCCCAGGCTGTGCTGATGTTCTTGCTAAGTTTTTGCGACTCAGCAGTGTATTTATTAAGCTGGATTTACCTACATTTGAACGACCGGAAAGCGCGATTTCAGGTAAATTATCTGTTGGATACTGGTCTTCACGCACGGCACTAATCGCATACGAGCTATTTTTAATGATCATTGGCTGCCTTAATTTCTTCTCCGTCGTCTTGTTCATCATTTGAGCGACGAGTTACTACCGGTTCAGCACTATTTTCTATCACTTCTTTTGTAACTCTGACACTCTCAATATCAGGCTCACTCGGTGTTTGATACATAATACCCATCATTGCATTTTCTATAATGGTTCTTAAACCACGAGCACCCATATTGCGTTCAATTGCCAAATCTGCAATAGCGTTCAAAGCACTTGGTGTAAACTCCAAGTTAACTTGATCAAGTGATAGCAATTTTTTATATTGTTTTACCAAAGCATTCTTTGGTTCGGTTAAAATTCTTACAAGATCGTTTCTGTCAAGTTTATCAAGTGTTGCGATAATCGGAATACGTCCAATAAACTCTGGAATCAGACCAAATTTGACGAGATCCCCGGTTGTCAAATGTTTCATCCAAGAATCATCTTGCACTTTATTAAGTTCTTTTTCGGCACTGAAACCGATTATTTTTTTGCCTAGACGACTTTTAACGATTTGCTCAATACCGTCAAAAGCTCCACCAACAATAAATAAAATATTAGTAGTATTTATTTGAATTAACTCTTGTTGGGGATGTTTACGTCCGCCCTGAGGGGGAACAGAAGCAACAGTTCCTTCCAAAATCTTCAGTAAAGACTGTTGAACGCCTTCACCTGAAACATCTCTTGTAATTGAAACATTCTCAGATTTTTTGGAAATCTTATCAATTTCATCGATATAAACGATGCCACGTTCTGCACGTTCAATATCGTAATCGGCATTTTGCAAAAGCTTAAGCAAAATATTTTCGACATCTTCACCGACATAACCGGCTTCTGTTAAAGTCGTTGCATCAGCAATCGCAAAAGGCACATCCAAAATTCGTGCCAAAGTTTGTGCCAAATAAGTTTTGCCAGAACCAGTTGGTCCTATTAAAGCAATATTCGATTTTTGCAATTCTGTTGCAGAGTCAACATCCATTTGAGTAATCCGTTTATAATGATTATAAACGGCTACTGAAAGAATCTTTTTGGCACGTTCTTGGCCAATAACATATTGGTCAAGCTGCTTTTTGATTTCCATTGGTTTAGGTAAATCTTGTGCTTTTTTCAAAGAATCAGATTTTAGTTCATCATCAATTATTCTTTTAGACAGATCAACACATTCGTTACAAATATAAACCCCGTTACCCGCAATCATCTTTTTAACTTGATCTTGTGTTTTGTCACAAAAGGAACATCTTATTTCCTCTTGATCAGTAAATTGTGATGCCATTCTTTTCCTCCTAATATCTACAAGTCCTAGATTAGCATAAATTGCGCTATGTATATGAATTATTTGCTTGGAGAAAAATAAAAAGGCAGTTTGACACCACCTTTTTACCTAGATATTAAAATCCTATTTTTCGTCAGACTTTTTTTCATCTTTTTTTGTTTTGGATTTAGCAACTTGCTTTGCGCTGTCAGCAACAATTTTAATAGCCTTACGAACATTGATATCATGTGAAAGCATATCATCAGTCAAAGTATTGCGCACAGTTTTTTCATCCATGTTGTATTCGGCTGCCAGGTCCTTAATTTCCTTGTCAATTTCTTCTTGTGAAGCTTTAATATCTTCTTTTTTGACAATAGCTTCAAGGACAAGGTTAGTTTTAACCCTTTCTTCAGCATCTTTACTGAATTGTGAACGCAATTGTGCTTCTGTCGTATTAGTTATCTTGTAATATGTTTCAGGGCTGATGCCTTGGCGCTGCATATTGCCTAAATATTGATTCATTTGCGTATCGATATCTTCTTGAATCATAGCATCCGGAATCTTATCGATAGTAGCATTAGCAACTGCACCTTCAATAGCAGCTTGTTCGATTTCGTCTCTTGCAGCCTCTTCTTTTTGAGACTTTAAGTCCTTCTTGATTTTTTCTTTTAAATCATCAAGAGTATCGACTGAATCGTCTACATCTTTAGCAAATTCGTCATCTAGCTTAGGCAATTGCTTAGTTTTAACTTCATGAATCTTAGTAGCAAAATGAGCTTCTTTACCAGCTAAGTCTTTTGCACCATAGTCTTCAGGAAATGTGACAACAACATCAACTTCGTCACCGGCCTTATGACCAACCAATTGATCTTCAAAGCCTGGTATAAAAGTATTTGAGCCTAAACTAAGTGAATAATCATCAGCTGAGCCGCCTTCAAATGCCTTACCATCAACTGTTCCCTTATAATCAATAGTAACAGTATCTCCGTTAGCAGCTGCGCTCTTCTTCAATACTAATTCAGCGTTCTTTTCACGCTCTTCTTTTAATTTGGCATCAACATCTTTAGCATATACACGAGTGTTTTGTTTTGGAACTTCAACTCCCTTGTATTCACCCAATTTTACTTCTGGCTCAATAGTAACAGTGGCTTTCATTTGCCAATCTTGACCTTTTTCCATTGAAACCGGCAAAATTTGGGGTTGACCTACGGCAGCAATACCAGCTTCTTTAACTGCTGCAGAATAAGCATTTGGCAGCACAATGTTTAATGCATTTTCATATAAAGATTCCTCACCGTAATATTGATCAAAGATCACACGAGAAACATGTCCCTTTCTAAAGCCGGGAACACGCAGGCTACCCTTTACCCTTTTAAAGGCTTGATCTAGCCCACGCTTTACATCAGCTTGGGGAATATCAAAAGTAAGTTCACCGGTAGTTTTATCGGTTTTATTCCATTTTACAGACATTAATTAAATACCTCCAATGTCAAGTTAAATTGCATCGTTACATACTAAATTATCTTACATTAAACGCTCGCAAAAAACAAACTTAGGCAAAAAAAGATGTACTTCTATGAAGAAGTACATCTTTTTAAACTGTTTTTAACGAACTAGTCAAGAATTTCAGTAACTTGACCAGCACCAACAGTACGACCACCTTCACGGATAGTGAATTTAGTACCCTTTTCAATGGCTGCTGGTTTAATTAATTTAACAGTAAATTCTGTGTTATCGCCAGGCATAACCATTTCAGTACCTTCTGGTAATTCAATTTCTCCAGTAATATCTGTAGTGTGGAAATAGAATTGTGGACGGTAATCTGAGAAGAATGGCGTATGACGTCCGCCTTCCTCTTTCTTCAAAACGTAAACTTGGCCTTTAAACTCGTGGTGAGTTTGAATTGAGCCAGGTGCAGCCAAAACTTGTCCACGAACAACTTGGTCACGGTCAATACCACGAAGCAATACACCAACGTTGTCTCCAGCTTCACCTAAGTCCAAAGTCTTGTGGAACATTTCCAAACCAGTTACAACTGATTTAAGAACTTTATCTACCAAACCGACAATCTCAACTTCATCACCAATCTTAACTGTACCACGATCGATACGACCAGAAGCAACAGTACCACGACCAGTAATAGTGAAGACATCTTCAACTGGCATCAAGAATGGCTTATCAGTTTGACGTTCAGGAGTTGGAATGTATTCATCAACTGTGTCCATCAACTTCATGATAACTTCTTCTTGTTCCTTGTCACCTTGTAAAGCTTTCAATGCTGAACCACGGATAACTGGAATGTCATCACCAGGATAATCGTATTCAGTCAACAAGTCACGAACTTCCATTTCAACCAAGTCAATTAATTCTGGGTCGTCAACTAAGTCAGTCTTGTTTAAGAAAACAACAATGTAGTTAACACCAACTTGACGAGCAAGTAAAATGTGTTCACGAGTTTGTGGCATAGGACCATCAGTTGCGGCAACAACTAAAATAGCTCCATCCATTTGTGCGGCACCAGTAATCATGTTCTTGATGTAATCGGCGTGACCTGGGGCATCCATGTGGGCGTAGTGACGATTTTCAGTTTCGTACTCTACGTGAGCGGTATTAATAGTAATACCACGTTCCTTTTCTTCTGGAGCTGCATCGATTTCTGAATAATCTTCTGCCTTAGCCAAGCCCTTTTCTGATAAAACTTTAGTAATAGCCGCTGTTAAAGTGGTCTTACCATGGTCAACGTGACCGATAGTACCAATGTTTACGTGTGGCTTTGTTCTAACGTAATGTTCTTTTTCTGCCATTAAAATGACCCTCCTGTAAATTTGCAAGAAGTCCGTTGAGTAAGTAACGGATAGTTCTCTGTTGAATATTGTACTACTTTCATAGGCAAATGCCTAGTATTTTAATGCATAGAGCCATGCCTAATGAAAACGTCCTTTGCTATTATACTAAATACTTTGAAAAAGTAAAGACATTTTATCCAATTTTATTCGGATATATTATTATCGATTTTCTCAAACAGTTTTTGATTGCTTCGGCCATCATGATTTTCAATATAAGAAGCAATGTCACTGGCAAAACTGTCAGGATTATCAACATACTTATATAGTTTAGGATAAAGACTGCCCAAAATCAAATTTACTTCGCCTAAAACTGCAGGAAGCTGGCTCGGTTTATGATAATACCGAGAGCCGATGCCTGATACAACTTCTCGATATATCGCATCTTTTTCGAGTAAATTTATTTTTTGTGGAATAAATTGCTCTTCCTGCCCCAATACCAAAACCCTAAATGTTTTTTGAAGTCCCAGGCGAAACAAATCCTCAATTAAAACCAGCCGAATTGCAAAGTTTAAACTTGGATCCAGCAACAAACTCTGAGCAAAATTTTTAAAATTTGGTAAATCTAACTTAAATAATTGTTCGTAATCAAATTTTGTCGGCTTGCTTTTTTGCTTGAAAGTAACCATTATTTGCTGCTGCTTCGTCTTACTAACAGGTTCAACTAAATCCGGTAACTCGTATGCGGTAATATTTTTTACCTCTAATGCTTCAATAGCAAAGTGATTCATTTTCAGAATTCTACTGTATTCGCGAAAAATTTTAGGATTAGTAAACAAGTCTTTTTCTTCTTTAATTAGCTCATAAGCTGAATAATTTTGTTTATCTTTGAGATAAAGCTCGCAAAGACTAAGTATGACTTCATTACTTGGTCCGTCTCTTAGTGCTTCTTCAAGATTTTGTATTGCTTGAGCAAAATCTCCTTTTGCTGCAGATTTTTGGGCTAAACTAAGCAGATTCTTTTGACTTAATGAGGTCATTTATTTATCTTTCTTGATAATTCTCTGACCGGTTTTATTGACATCAACAGGATGATGAGTTTCTTTCTTGGGCAACTCGCTCTTGCTGTTTCTCTTCTGCATAGCACGATGGCGGTTTTGGTTAACTTCCATTACTACTGGTAAAACTACTGGGCGTCTATTCGTTTTGCGGTAGAGAAACTTTTCCAAATCATTACGAACATCTTGCTTAATTTCAGTCCAATCAAATTTTTTATGTTCAAAATTATTATTGATAGTTTTTTTAATCAATTCAATGCTGTCACGCATCAGTTGCTGATTGGCCTTAATGTAAACAAAGCCTCTGCTGGTAACTTGTGGTTGAGCAATAATCTTTTTCTTACGGCGATCAATAGTGACTACAGCAATGAAAATACCGTCATCTGATAATACTTCTCTGTCTCGTAAAACAATATTACCAACATCCCCGATACCAGAACCGTCAATCATCGTATCCTCACCTGGGACCGGATCTGTTAAATAAAGTCGCTTTTGATTGAAATCGTAGTTTAAGCAATCTCCATTCTTGGTAATAAAAATATTATCTTTATCCATTCCTGCCCTAATAGCTAAGTCCTTGTGTACTTCAAGCAGTCGATATTCACCAATAACGGGAATTAAAAATTGCGGTTTCAAAATATCAATAAGTAGTTGCAAATCACGGCCTGTCGCGTGTCCACTGGTATGCTTTGCCTTACCTAATTGAATAACGGTCCCACCAGCACGATAAACCAGATCACTGGTTTGTGCCACAACCGTTTCCACAGAATGAGAAGGGGTCGTCGCAATAAAGACTAGGTCGCCCTTATGAATTGTGATCATGCTGTGACGGTTCTTAGCCATCTTTTGCAATGAATTTAAGGGCTCACCCATTTGACCGGTTTCCAAAATAACCGTCTTTTCATCTGGAGTTTCTTTTAAATTTTTAACCCTCATTAATAAACCTTTAGGGACATTCAAATAACCCAGATTCATTGCAGTACGAACGATTTTGGCTAAATCTCTTCCAGTCAGTAAAACATGTCTACCCGTTTGATAGGCCGCGTTTAAAACTTCTTGAATTCTAATCAAATTCGAGGCTTTTGCAGCAACAATTACCCGACCATTTGCATTACGAAAAACATTTGTAACATAATCTCCAATGTTCTGTTCAGCAACATTTGGTAAAGATGCCTCTGCATTTGAAGAATCACTTAATAAAGCTAATACCTTTTTTTGACCAATTTCAGCTAATCGATCTAGATCAGTCCGGTATTTAGGAGCAGCGGAAGGGTCAAATTTAAAATCGCCTGTGTAAACCACCTCTCCGGCTGGAGTATGCACGTCAATACCAAGAGAATCAGGGATGGAATGCGTAGTTGGGAAAAAAGAGATATTGGCGTTTTTAAATTCAATCTCTGTTTCCGCATCAATCACGTGAAAGAGACTGTTTTTACACCGTTTATTCTCACGTCTTACTGTTATCTTAGCCAATTCAATTGTTAATTGGGAGCCAAAAACTGGAATGTCATATTTTCGTAGAATATAAGGTAGTGCCCCAATTGAATCTGCATGTCCATGTGTCAAAAAGATGCCGACTACCTGATCACCATATTGCTCGAAAAAATCCAGATCTGGAATAACCAGATCTATTCCAAACAATGTACTGTCGGGATATTTAAGGCCGGCATCAAGAACAAAAATTTCATCATTAACTTGAACAGCGAACATGTCTTTTCCTTGCTCACGAACACCGCTCAGAATCATAATTTTAACTTGATCAGTCATTATATTTCCTTTTCTTTAATTGCTATTCAGTTGTTATTTATGGATCAGATGATCACAACGTAAAAAGTATCTTTTTTTATTCTAGCATAAAATGGTATTATGACAAAAATAAAAAAGCCGATTCAATACTCGAACCAGCTTTTTTAGATCTCAATTAAAATTAACGACGTAAGCCTAACTTCTTAATTAATTCACGATAGCGATTAATATCTTTGTTTTGTAAATAACGAAGCAAGTTACGACGGTGACCAATTTTCTTCAACAGGCCAACATAAGAATGGTGGTCATGTGAGTGATTTCTCATATGCTCAGTCAGATTGTTAATATCTGTAGTCAAGATTGCCACTTGAACCTCAGTTGAACCTGTATCACCTTCGTGAGTCGCAAATTTTTGAATGATTTCATCTTTTTCAGCTTTTGAAATTGCCATAATATTTTCACCTTTCACTAAAATAATTGCCGTTAACAACGTTAACCGTCAGGTGTGAGCGTGCAAACAGCGTTAACGGTTCACAACAATAGTATAATACAGACAATTTTTTTAAAAAGCAAGTATAATTTATCTTGCATCTGCAATTATCTTTCAGTATAATCTATAAAGTAGAATTACGATCAATGGAGGTGAATTTTATGCCACAAATCAAATCAGCTATTAAGCGTGTTAAGACTCAAGATGCTGCTAGAAAGCGCAATGCTGCTCAAATGAACAAGTTAAGAACTGCCGTTAAGAAGTTCAAGACTGCTCAAGCTGCTGGTGCTGATAACGCCTCCGAATTACATGTAGCTGCTGCTCGTGCTATTGACAAGGCAGCTTCAAAAGGACTTATTCACAAGAATAAAGCTAGCCGTGATAAGAGCCGTTTAGCTAAACTTGCAAAATAATAATTTGATTAAATGATAATCAAAAAGACAGAAGTGAAAATCATTTCTGTCTTTTTATTTACCAAAATTTATACGTAATTAAACATTAAGAATAAAGAGCTTCAAAAAATTATCGGCTCGATATTGACCATTTTTATAATTATAATCCAGTTTAATTGCTTGCTCTAATAGCTGTGCTACTTTTTCTTTTGCTAACTTATTTTTTAGCGCCAACTTAACACGATAAGGATGAACACCAAGTTTTCTTACAATTTCAGCTTCACTTCTCCCTCTTGCTTTAAGTATTTTAACTAGCAAAATCATTTCTAATTGGTTTTCAAAAACCGCAAGTATTTGAATTGGATTATTTCCGTTTTGAAGTTGATTATTTAACCGAGCGATAGCTTCTTGGTAGTTTTGGGCTAAAGCTGAATCTAAAATTGCAAAAATATTTTGTGCTAGTGATAAATCAACATTCTTTTCAACTATTTCAGTAGTGATATTTCTGTCAACAGCTACCATCTTCAGCTTATTATAATTACTTAAAACTATATCTAAAACCTGGTCACTGCGTTCAAGCAACAATGTTGCAGCAGAATTTGTAATATGATAGCCCTCGGTCGTTATAATTGCTTTAATTACTTTATTCAAATCGTACGGTTGAACTTGAGTCTCAACAACGTTAAAATTTTGCGTGACGGACTTCGTTATTTTTTTGCGCCGATCTAATTTTTCATAAGAGGCGACAATAACTATGACATCTTCAAGTTTTGCAGTATTTACAAAAATATTTTGCAGTTGGATGATCTGCTTTTGATATTTTTGGGAAACCTTTGACGTTAAGAAAAAAGGGTTCTTAATTGTTATTACTTTTTTCTGGCTAAAAAGACTTGATTCAGTAAGATCAGTAATTAATTCGTCTAGCCCCTCTGCTTCGCAATCAACGGATACTTTTTCATAGTCTGCGAAAATCTCATCATGTATATACGAGCTAGTAAGATATTCATTTAAAAAACTATCATTTCCATTAATTAAAGTATGCAAAATTTTTTTATTTGAGTTTTTAAATAAAGAAAGTAATGTCATTTTTTAATCACCGGCAAAAATCTTTTAAATTTGGGTTTTATTAAAACACCATAGTTCCAAGTTATCATACCACAGTCCTGAGTCGAAGCCCATGGAATATGTTGGCTTCGAAGAGTAGCAATAGTTTCTGGATGAGGGTGCCCAAAGCGATTCTTGCGGCCAGCAGAAATAAAGACTCTTTCTGGTTGCAAAGCTTGCAAAAATTCTTTATTGGAAGCGGTTCGACTTCCATGATGTCCTAACTTAAAATAATCAGCATGTAAATGATAACGGCTCAATATTTCCAGTTCCCCTTTTTGGCCCAGGTCTCCGGTAAAAAGCCAGCTTTTGTTTGCTAATTTAAATAATAACGAAAGTGAATCTTCATTTTTACCAATACCTGGCTTAAAGGGATATACAACTTTAAAGGAAATTGGTGGCTCATTTATTGTTTCACCGGCTAACAGCTGTACAATCTGCCCTTTTTGAATTCGACCTGTTATTCTTTTGCAAAATGAAGGATTTCTGATCAATCCTTGCGCCATATACAATTTTTTTACCCGAATTTGACTCAAAAGTGGCCTTAAGTCCCCTACGTGATCGGCATCCTGATGGCTAAGAAAAATTCCGTCAATTTTATTTATTCCCTGTGCTTTTAAAAAAGGCACGGTGATTTTATTAATCTGCGGGGTTATTTTTTTACCGTTAAAATTTAACTTTCCACCAACGTCAATGAGATAAACACGCCTAAAAATGGGCGTAGAAATTAAGATACTATCTCCCTGTCCTACATCAATAAAAGTTACTTGACCTTTGAGGGGAAAATGAATCGTTAAGAAGATTAATCCATACATAATGAACGCAAGCTTAAAAAGATGTCTGATCAGTTTTTGACTTTTAGACTTTTCATTTATTAACATTAACAATATAGCAGTTAGCAGTAATAAAAACAGACATTGCCACCAATTAATTTTTCCGAATGTTAAAAGACCAATTTTACTATTAGAAACCTTCGCAATTACTTTCTCACCTTGTTCAAGTATCTTTTCAAGGAAATAACTACATCGGGGACTAATGTTAAAAATAATTAAATTAAAAAAAGTCAAGGGCATAACAACCCAGTTAAAATATGGTACCACTAACAAATTAAAAAAGACCGTTATCAGATTAAACTGAAAGAAATGAAATAAAAGTAGTGGCAATAACAAATTGTTTAAAGCCCAGGACTGTCTAAACTTAGTCAGGCTTTTAGTCATTTCAAGGCCCAAGGCTAAAGTGTAACTTAAAAGAGCTCCAGTACTCATCATGAGTCGAGGATTGACGGACATATGCAAAACAGCCGTTAATCCTAGCAGATCTGCCTTATTAATTTTTAGCTTATGCAACGAAAAAATTTGCCCCAAGATATAGGTTAAACTCGCTCTAATAAAACCAGCTTGACCATTACTTAGAAAAATACCGATTAATAAGATAAACAAGCAAAAAATGAAAGTTTCTTTTTCAGTTAATTTACAGTAATAGCACATTGTGCTTATTACTAGCGTGTAAATACCAACATGCAAACCAGAAATGCTTAAGATATGAATGACACCGAGGTCACGATAATTATTGAGTATTGTTTGGAATTTCTGGTCAGGGCTTTCTCCCAATATAAGTTCATTACTAAAAAAAGACAAAATCGGTGGAAACTTTTGCAAAAATTTCTTTAACTGAAAACGCCAGTAATGCAGGTAATTTGCTAATCCTCCTTTCTTAATTTGGATCTTAAAGCTCGTTAAATTAACTTGCTGAGTAATCTTTTTACTGCGGTAATATTTTTGCTGGTCAAATTCTCCATAATTCGAAGCTGGTTCAATTGGGTTAACCTCACCAGACAAATCATGTAATATAACTTTATAGCCATAATTTAATTGCTTTAGCTGACTTGAACTCAATTTGCCAGAAACTAAAATCTTACTTCCAGCCGTCTGCCCTTCAACCGTAAACCAGTCATCGGAAATTTTCATTTTGTCTGGAAAAAAGGTAATAGCTGTATTAGGTTTAAGTGCAAAATTAGTTTTACTCATGTCAGAGTGAAAACCAAAAATAGTTGCCAAAAGAATAATAAAAATTAGCCATTTTAAAGAATTAAATTTAAATAATAGTAAAAAAACTAAATAAAAAACTATTAATAGGCAAGTACATTTTTGCACAAAGGTATAGCATTGATATTTCAAGAAACTTAAATTAATTAGTAATAAGGCCAGTAGCAGGAAAAACCCAGGTCGCAGAATATCAAATTTCCAGTTGGTCTTTAAGCGCAGCAAAAGTCTTTTCTCCAATTCCTGATACCTGCATTAAATCTTCAACAGATTTGAATTCTCCGCTTTTTTGACGGTAAGCAATAATTTGCTGAGCCTTTTTTTCACCAATACCATTTAGTTGTTGCAGTTGACTTATGTTTGCAGTATTAATATTCACCTTGTTATCGGCATTAGTTTGGTCACTTGTTGTCTCAGGGGCAGAATTAGAAGCATTGGAAGAAACCGATTCAACGACTTGCTCTGCTTTAATTTTTTCACCTTTGTATGGAATGTGAATTTTATCTTGATCTTTCAATATCAATGCTCGATTAACATTCTTTAGCTGCGCATTATTCTTAATCCCACCTGCGGCCGCAATTAAATCGTTTAAACGTGCTCCACTTTTTAAAGTGTAGACGCCTTGGTGATTAATCGCGCCTGATATGTCACAGGTCACATCTTTAGGCTTAGTCGCGGCAACCTTTTTGGTAACAGATTCAGTATTTGACAACTGTTTACTTGCGTCACTGCCGGACTGATTTTTATTTTGCACAGTATTCTCATTTTTATAATCTATTTCGTCAAAAGTGTCATTTGAGTTTGGCCTTTGAGACCAAACTACTAGAACAATGCCCAAAAGGACTATCCCAATGAAAAAATATTGTTTGTGTTCCTCAATAAAAGCTTTAATTTTTTCCCAGTTCATTTTTTCAACCCCCATTGATAAGTACGCAAAAAAAGCCCAAAAACTTGGGCTTTTAGTAATTATTGATATTTTTGTTGTAAATAATGGAGTGCATCATCAAAAGTACGAACGGGAACTATTTTCATTCTAGTACCTATCTGCTTAGCTGTTTTTTTAGCTAATAAATAATTGCTGGTGACTTTTTTCATTCCTGCAGTATCCGTCGGGGCAAAAAACACTTCAGCGCCGGCTTTGTCAGCAGCTACTACTTTTTTATCAACGCCGCCAATCATGCCAACTTTTCCAGTTGGACTGATAGTTCCAGTTCCAGCTATTTTATGTCCTGGAGCCAAATGTTTACCTGAAAAGACTTCGTAACTGGTCAAGGTAAACATTAAACCAGCTGAAGGACCACCAATAGCGCCAGCATTAATCGTTACTTGAGGATGGGTTTCGACCTGTAAATGTTCAACCAATTGAATGCCAATACCTGGCTTTCCTGTCCCTTCAACTTTAACGATTTTCCCTTTGAAATCTATTTTTTTCTGTTCACGCAAAGCATTAATTACAACTTCAGAGCCAATCTTTTTCTTTTGAAAGTAATTGATCATTTCTTCAGTTGAGCGAAATTTATGACCATTTGCTCCCAAAACGGTATCTCCTATTTGCAATTTATTTCTAAAACTGGAACCCTTTTGTACCTGCATAACATATACGCCTTTATAATGCAGTTTAGGCTTAAGACCTGCCTTTTTAGCCGCACAATAAAGTGCATTTTGCTGACTTGTTTGCATATACCAATTTTGTAGTTCCTGATACTGACTGTTACTTGAATTACCCAGTAATTCAGACTTGGGAATGCGACTGGCATATTTTTGAGTATAACTAAAAAGGTACTCCCAGACTGATGCCGGCTGGCTAGTTTCACTAACTGTAACAAGATAGAAATTATTGGGCGCCTTGGCCTTACTTTTCACAAATTGTCCTACTGGAACTGCGCTTCCCGGCATTTCAATATAATAATTTGTCGGCCAGTTCAACCCAATAAAAACTAGAAAAAGAGTCAGAATAAAAAGCAGCCATTTACGTGTTTTACTATTTCTTTTAGCATGATTTTCTACTTTATTCATGAGAATTTTTCCTTTAAAGCCTCTGCAGCCTCGCTGGGCAAGAAACTATTAAAATCACCATTAAATTGTGCAATTTCTTTAATAATACTAGATGCAACATAACTATTTTCCGGTTTAGTAAAAAGCAAGACTGTACTAATATCATTTGCCATTTTTCTATTCATTTCCGCAATCTGTTGTTCAAATAAGAAGTCTGTAGTGTTTCTGACTCCCCGCACGATAACATTTGCGTGTAAATCTCGTGCTACATTAACTGTCAGCTGATCAGGCTTTAGCAGCACCTCAACGTTTGGCAGGTTTTTAACAGCAGCTTGGCATAATTTTTGCCTTTCGTTATCCTTAAAAAGATATTTTTTAGCCGTATTAACCATTACTACTACGTAAACTTTATCAAAAATTGCAGCTGCCTGCTTAATAACATCAACATGTCCATTAGTAACAGGATCAAAACTGCCCGGAAAAATTGCTACACTCATTATTATTTTTTATTCCTTTCGATAAAAACGGATAATGGTTTTACCCAGGTGCTTTTCTTTAATAAACTCAAAACCAGCAACTACCTCCAAATCCGTCTGATCATCTGTTTCAGCTACTATTATTGCCCCTTGATGTAGCAAAGCTAAATCACGCATTTTTGCCATATCAGACGCAATTTTTTGCTTTGCATATGGCGGGTCCAAAAAAACTAAATCAAATTTCTGTTGCTCTTCAGCCAATTTATTCAAGGCGGCTTTACTGGACATCTTATATACAGAGAAAAGATTAGGTTCTTTGGTCAAGGCAATATTTTTGCGAATAATCGCTACGGCCTGGTAATTAATGTCTATTATCACGGCATGGTGACAACCGCGAGAAACGGCTTCTATTGCTAAAGCACCACTTCCGCCATATAGATCAAGGACTTCACCACCAGAAAAAAATTGACCTAATGAATTAAACAGTGACTCTTTAACTTTATCACTAGTCGGTCTTGTCTTTTGACTCTTTAAAGTAAATAAATTTCTTTTGGCATATTTTCCAGAAATAATTCTCATAATAGTTGTTCTGTATTTTCCTGACGTTCTTGTAACTTTCTTTCAGCATCCGCTGCTAAAGCCGTAATTTGTTTTTCAATATGATCACTTGAAAGATCGATTTGATCCCATTTTGATTTTTCAACCCTGTCAACAAAATCAAGTGCATTCAGATTCCGCATAACTTGCTCGATCTCATTTTGATTTACATATAAAATACAATAACCAAATTTTTTAGAAAAATATACTATATCACCATAATGCCTTAGCTTATATTGGTTACTGACTGAATTTAAATAAACAATAATGCTCAGCCTTTGGCTAATATTTTTATTGGTTAAGTCTTGCTTGATGCTCATTTAAAACTTCCTTCTTTTTCGATTCGTTCATTTGCTGATATGTTCAGTACAATCCCAATAGCGGCTGATAAGATAATCAAAGAAGAGCCACCGTAGGAAATAAAAGGTAACGTGACCCCGGTTATAGGCAATAGACCAAGCACGGCGCCTACATTAAACAGAGTTTGAATAAAGATAATTGTAGTAACTCCAAAACATACCAGAGCATTGAATTGAGAACTGGCATGGATACCAACTTCCATGATACTCCATATCAGATAAAACATAATACTTAGTATGACTAGAGCACCAATAACCCCAATTTCTTCTGCAATTATAGCTAAAATAAAGTCTGTGTAAGGTTCCGGGAGATAGCCCCGTTTTTGCATGCTATTGCCTAATCCTACCCCGAGCAAACCACCATTATGAATAGCATAATACGAATTAACTAGCTGGGCACCACCCTTTTGCTCAAGTTCAAAAGGATGCAGAAAAGACATAAAACGGTGATACTGATACTTATTTTGTAAGAAAGCAGGATTCAATTTGATAACCAGGAAGATAAACAAATATATTCCAACTGCAATACCAATTAAGCATAATACTGCATTTTTAGCAGGAACACCAGAAACAGAAAACATGATAATCACAATCATGGCTAAAATAGCAGTACCGCCAAAATCCGGTTCAAGTATAACCAAAAACATCATAAAAGCAGCTAAGATTGCTGGCCTATATAAATTATGAATAATTTGGCCTTTTTTAAAAGCTCCATCATGACGGTCTAAAAAATATGCTAAATAAATTATCAGCGAGAGTTTGGCAATTTCTAATGGTTGAATCTTTATTATCTTTAAATCAATCCAGCCAACAGAACCATTTACAGCTGCGGCAGATCCCTTAAAAATTTTCAAGAGAATTAGGTAAATGAGCAGCAAAAAACTAAGACCTAAAAACCAGATAACAAATTTGCGACTCTTAAAAATTTCTAGTTTTAAGAAAAAGCACAGAGCACAGCAGACAAAAACGGCAAAGACGGCATACAGAGCCTGGCGAATACCATATATTGCCGGGTTAAAGCCATTAACTAATAATATGTCCGAACTAGCCGAATAAACCATTACTATTCCAAAAACGACTAAGAGAATATAAGGTATGAAAATATTGTAATTTAAATGGTGAAGTTTTTGCCGCACTAGCCGACCTCTCCTTCTGTAACTTAATCTACCTTTATTATAAGCATTATAAAACAAAAAGAGCACCACTTCATCAGTGAGTGCCCTTCTAAAACATTTATTTATTTTTTATTACGTTTCTTATCAGCTTTTTGTCTTTCTGAAGTATTGAGAATTTTCTTTCTTAATCTAATTGAATCAGGAGTTACTTCACAGTATTCATCATCATTTAAAAATTCAATAGCCTCTTCTAGAGTTAAGGTCTTAGGAGTTCTGATTGCAGCGGCATGATCTTTCCCAGCAGCACGAGTGTTTGTTAAGTTCTTACCTTTGATAACGTTGACCGCAATATCACGATCACGAGAAGATTGGCCAACAATCATCCCTTCATAAACTTCTACTCCAGCACCAATAAATAATTCACCACGTTGTTCAACAGTTTGTAGAGAATATGTAGTTGATTTGCCCTGGCTAATTGACACCAAAGCACCATTTTGCCGGCCCGGTTCCCAATTTTTGACAACTGGCTTATATGAATCAAAACTGTGGTTCATAATGCCGTAGCCACCGGTTTGGGACATAAATTCATTATTGTAACCAATTAAGCCACGAGAAGGAACCAAAAAGTCTAAACGGGTTTGATTATTGCCAGTTGAAGTCATATTCTTCATCTCACCTTTTCTTTGTGAAAGAGAATCAATGACAGAGCCAACATATTCATCAGGAGTATCAACCTGGACAGCTTCAAATGGTTCACACATTTTGCCGTCAATTTCACGATAAATTACCTTTGGTCTTGATAATTGTAATTCAAAACCTTCCCGCCGCATTTCTTCAACTAAAATTGAAAGGTGCAATTCACCACGACCAGATACAGTCCAGGCATTCAATTGGTCTGTCGGCTCAACTCTTAACGACACATCGGTACGTGTTTGCTTAATTAGTCGATCCTCTAACTTCTTAGGCGTAACTTTGTCACCCTCACGACCAGAAAATGGTGAGTCATTGGCAACAAAATCCATTTGCAAAGTTGGCGGATCTATTTTAAGAAGTGGCAATGCTTCCGGATTTTCGGCAGAAGCAATAGTCTCACCAACAAAAATATCGTTAATACCGCTAATGGCAATGATATCCCCTGCTTTAGCTTCAGTAATTTCATTACGCTTCAAACCGAAGAAACCAAATAATTTGGTAACCCTAAAGTTTTGGGTAGAACCGTCACGCTTCATCACAGTGATATTATCGCCAACTTTAACTTTACCGCGATAAATACGGCCAACGCCAATTCGACCAACATAATCATCCCAGTCAAGCATTGTAATTTGGAACTGCAGAGGCTCATCAGCATTGTCAATAGGCGCAGGAATAGCCTTAATAATAGTGTCAAAAATAGGATTCATCGTTTCTTCCTGTTTAGCAGGATCTGGATCATAGGATGAGGTACCATTCAAGGCCGATGCATAAACGACTGGAAAATCAAGTTGTTCATCGTTAGCACCAAGTTCGATAAATAATTCCAAAACTTCGTCAAGAACTTCTTTCGGACGAGCACCAGGACGATCAATTTTATTGATAACCACAATGGGCTTAACTCCAGCCTCTAATGCCTTTTTGAGTACGAAACGAGTTTGCGGCATAGTACCTTCATAAGCATCAACCAGCAATAAGGCACCATCGACCATATGCATGATTCGTTCAACTTCACCACCAAAATCGGCATGTCCTGGAGTATCCAAAATATTGATGGTAGTGTCGCCATACTTAACCGCAGTATTTTTAGATAAAATAGTAATACCACGCTCACGCTCAATATCGTTGGAGTCCATTGCCCGATCTTCCAGAGCCATATGTTCAGGGAGAGTGTCGGATTGCTTCAATAATTGGTTAACCAAAGTAGTTTTACCATGGTCAACGTGCGCTATGATAGCTATATTTCTAATATCGTTTCTTCTTTTTTCTGACAAAAGTATTCCTCCTCCACTCCTCAATAAAAAAACTGTGACGTGGTCACAGTTTCGGCGGCACGTCAAAAACATGCTGATCGAAGTGTTTCATATCTGTATATTTACGCTCATTGATTTTACCACCTAACTGTTTAAGGGTCAACGTTTATCCCTCTTTTTCAAATTAAAAATTTAGTATAGAATAAAAAGCAGACAAATTAGTTTATTTTATGTTACAAATATAACTATAAACTTTTATGAAAGAGTGAATGTAATTGATTTTAATGAAAGATATTACCCGAGATGGAAATCCGGTATTACGCAAGGTAGCCAAACCACTAACTTTTCCTTTAAGCGAACATTATCAAAATTTAGCAAAAGAAATGATGGAATATCTGATTAACTCTCAAGATCCTAAAATTGCAAAAAAGCACCAATTACGTGCTGGCGTTGGTTTAGCCGCACCTCAGGTTGGTGAGAGCGTCCAGATGGCCTCATTGTTAGTACCAAATGATCAAAATGAAATAGTTTTCAAGGAAACTTTTGTTAACCCGGAAATTTTGTCCGAATCTGTCAGACAAGCTTGTTTAAGTGAAGGTGAAGGTTGTCTAAGCGTTGACAAAGTAATTGATGGTTATGTGCCCCGTCCTGATAAATTGAAAATTCATTATTATACTGTTTCTGGTGAAGAAAAAACAGTCCGGTTAAAGGATTATCCTGCAATCGTAGCGTCACATGAAATTGAACATTTGCGGGGTCATCTTTTTTACGACCGCATCAATAAACAAGACCCATTTAAATTAGATGAAAATACCGTAGTCATTTATTAATTTTTCACAAATATTTATGTCGTCAGCTATCGTTTTGACGGCTTTTTTAATAAAGCTGGCAAAACTTGATTCTATACTTGTTTTTGCATGTATGGTAGAATTTTACTAGCTATTGGAAGCTTTAATGCTGTCCAAAATTAGAACGTTTTATTAACTGAATAAGGAGAATACAAATATGATCTACAAAGTTTTGTATCAAAAAGACAAGGTTGTCAATCCTAGACGGGAAACAACTAAAACTCTTTACCTTGAGGCAGAAAATTTGGTCGCCGCAAGGACTATGGTTGAGGAAAATACCCCCTATAATATTGAACTCATCCAAGAATTAGCCGGCAATTCACTGACTTACGAAAAGGAGCATGCTGATTTTAAGCTAACTTCTTTTGAGAGTAAGAAGTAATATCTGTGCGAATAAAAAATAATGAAGTTGCCGTCGTTGCAATCGGGGGGTTGCACGAGATAGGCAAGAATATGTACTGTGTACAGTACCAAGACGAAATTATTATTATGGATTGCGGAATTAAATTCCCTGAAGATGATCTTCTTGGTATTAATTACGTCATTTCTGACTATTCATATTTAGTTAAAAATCGTAAAAAGATTAAAGCACTTGTTGTTAGCCACGGACACGAAGATCACATTGGTGGGATCCCCTTCTTACTAGAAAAGATTCCGGAAATTCCCGTATATGCCACCCCATTTGCCCTAGCTTTAATTAAGGGCAAGCTTGAAGAACACGGCATTTTGCGGACAACAGAATTACACGAAGAGCACGAGGACACTGTTCTTAAATTCAAGAAACTAACGGTTACTTTTTTCAGAACCACTCACTCTATTCCGGATACCTTAGGCATAGCTGTTCATACCCCATTAGGTGCGGTCGTGTTTACAGGAGACTTCAAATTTGATTTAACACCGGTAATGAACCAACCTGCTCCGGATTTTCAAAAGATGGCTAAATTAGGTAACGAGGGAGTTTTGGTGCTATTATCCGATTCAACTAATGCTGAAGTCACCCAATTTACTAAGTCCGAGCGTTTTGTAGCTAAATCATTGCATGACATCATTACGGGGATCCACGGTCGCATAATTTTTGCTACCTTCGCCTCTAATCTTTACCGCGTATCGACTGCTATCCAGGCAGCAATAGATACTGGACGTAAAGTTGCCATTTTTGGACGCAGTATGGAAAACGGTGTGCAAAATGGCATTGATTTAGGCTATTTGAACGTTCCTGATGGTCTGATTGTAGATGCTAATGAAATAAATCACACACCAGCTGAACAAGTGATGATTTTATGTACCGGCTCACAAGGCGAACCTTTAGCTGCTCTTTCCAGAATAGCAAATGGAACCCACAGACAAATTAGTTTACAGCCCGGCGATACAGTGATTTTTTCTTCAAACCCAATACCTGGCAACACATTAAGCGTTAATCATTTGATTAACAAGTTAATGGAAGGTGGCGCCAGCGTGGTTCATGGCCGCATTAATAATGTCCATACTTCAGGACACGGTGGTCAAGAAGAATTAAAGATGATGGTTCGCCTAACAAAACCTAAGTACATGATTCCTGTTCATGGTGAATACCGCATGCAGGTCATTCATACCGAACTGGCACAAGCAGCAGGAGTTCCGGAAGCAAATACATTTGTTTTGGAAAATGGTGAAGTCATTTGCTTTGGACCAGAAGGCTCCCGCATAGCTGGTCATATCCCAGCTGGCGATGTCTATGTTGATACCTCTGGCACAGCCGATGTAGGCAATGTTGTCGTTCATGATCGGCAAGTCTTATCTGAAGATGGATTGGTAGTTGTGGTTGCAACAGTTGATTACAAGCACAAACGCGTTTTAGCTGGCCCCGATGTTTTGAGTCGTGGTTTTGTTTATATGCGTGAATCTACTGAATTAATCAACCAGGCTCAAAAGCATATTTATCACATTATAAAGTCTGAAATGGACAAAACGGAGCATCCTAAAGACAGTGTAATTCGCAATGCCATTATTACTAACCTTTCTGATTTTCTATATTCTAAGACAAAAAGACGGCCGCTGATTTTACCAATGTTAGTTGAGAAAAAATAACGAAAAGCCCTTTTTAAGGGCTTTTTATGTAATGAATGAAATTTTATGGATAACAAATTAAAAATACATCTTTTGGTTAATGAAGTAGCTGGTAACGGGCGTGCCAAAAAAGCACTCAAGAAAACCACAGCTTTATTAATCAATGAAAACATTAACTTTGACTTGCGAAAAAGTACTTATGCCGGGGAAGCTATTTACATTGCGCAAGAATATGGTGACAAAAAGCACTCACCCACGGAAATTTTGTTAGTAATCGGTGGTGATGGTTCTCTTAATGAGGTGCTAAATGGAATTAAAAGATCCCAAAATCCGAAAACTCCTATTGCCTACCTACCTGCAGGAACAGGTAATGACTTTGCGCGCGCTGCTAACTTAACTAATGATCCGAAAGTTCTTATAGATCATTTACAACAAGAATTTAAACCAGAGCGGATAGACTGCGGGACTTTTATTTTTCCTGATATTGCCCCTAATAAGAAGTATTATTTTGCCAATAGCTTTGGCATTGGCTTTGACGCATTTGTCAACCATAATAGTAATATTTCAAAATTGAAAAAGGTTCTAAATCATCTTAGTGAAGGTAAATTAATTTACGGCTGTAATGTTTTAGCAACTGTTACCAAGCAAGATACTTTTATTGTCGATATTGAAAAAAATTGTCAAAAATTCCATTTTGACGATGCTTTCATGGTTACCACAACTAATCATCCCTATTTGGGCGGAGGTCTTCCCCTTTTACCCAGTGCTAGAATTGACAGCCATAAAATATACACCGTGGTGGTTGAAAAATTTAGCTTAGCCAAATTGATTAAACTATTTATCAACCTCCTAAAAGATGGCTCACATGTCAATGACCCTCAATTTCATTATTTTGAAACTAATAAAGTTAAAGTAACAACAATAAAAAAAGAATATGCCCAAGTAGATGGGGAAGAAATTAAACGTAATATTTTTAACATTAATTTTTCTGTTTCAAGTTTTAATCTTTTACGCTAAAAAAATTAGTTTTGTCACTACCTAGAAAAAGCACAAAAACCGAGCATTTGCTATGCTCGGTTTTTTGTGTTTGACTACATTTGCCTTAATAAGATATACACTTTTTAATATCAGTCTTTTAGACCGCTAGTTATTATTACCTTTTTACAATTTTATACTTATAGCAATTAAAACTCATATGATCAAGCAGTTGACTTAAACTACGCTTTTTAAAGTGTTTATCTGAGCTTAAAATCGAATAACGACCTCCTTCGTCAACTAAATTATCTTGAGTTAGTTTGAAGCCATTATGTTTGTAAAATAATAATCTGTTGATCCTTTGAGAGTAGTTTTTTGCTGTTTTAATAACTGGTTCAATGTCCAAAACAATTTCCTGACCTGGATGGTTTCTTTTCATTAGATTTAAAATCTCACTACCATAGCCCTTGCCACGCCAGATTGGATTAACAGCCAAATACCCAATATAAATGATTTGCTTCGCATAAGTCCAGAAAATTAAGCCTATAAAATTTTCTTGGTCATAAACGGCCTGAAAATTTACTCTTTTTTGCAGACCCATTGCAAGCAAGCCACTAATTGGAAACCGCTCTCTTTTTGGAAATGCACTTAAATATAATTTTTTTACTTTAAAATAATTTTTTGTTCCCCATTTAACATTTTTAAACGTTAAAATAAATATCACCTTTCTCTAACTTAAAATGCGTCAAATGAACCGTTTTTGCGCTCTTTTTTAATACAATAATTGAAAATCAATATACCAAACAAGAACCAAATTACATTTACCACTATCAATAACATCAGTTTCGACAATGAAACTCCATGACCAAGAAATATTTGCCGCACTATTTCGATGCCGCCCACGTAAGGAATAACCTCCTGAAAAGCATTATATACTGGAAAATAAACATTTGACAACATTAGCAATAAAGCCTGCAAAATAGTAGCCCACTGTCCCATTCTTTTAAATCTAATGGAGCCAGAAGCAAAAATCATTCCGATGCCAAACATTCCTAAGTTGGAAATTAAGGAAAAAGCAAACGTCAATAATATAGCTTTTAATAATTCCGCTACTGTAAACATTGAAAAAAACGAGGCTACAAGTCCTATAATTAAGAGATAGATCCAAACAAATAAGTTTTCTGCCAAAGTTTGAATAAAGTATAGAACCCACAAGGGAAAGACGGATTGAGTTTCACTTTCAAGCAGACCAGTTCGCTCATCAGTCTCCACCCCATTACTACATCCACCCAATGAGGCAATACCAATACTCCAAAACAAAAAGCCAACAATGGTAAATAAAACCCCTTGTTTGGTACCATAGGCCTGGCCCAACTGGGCAGGGTTGGTGAAAAGGATAACAACTAAGAAAGCTCCGGCATATAAAACAAGCGAACTAATAGCAGAATTAACATAACGAATTTGTAGTTTTAGCTCTAAATATAATTGTATCCAAAAAATATTAAATAGCTTTTTAATTTTTTTCATTTTGTTTCCTACTTTCGCTTATAAATTCCACGGTACTCAGAAATTAGGTCATTTTCAGCCATTTTATGTTCAATATTTTGCTCTATTTGGCCATCTCTTACGAAGAGATAATGATCAACAACTCCAGAGAGCATCTGTGTATCGTGAGAAGAAATGAAAATAATATTGCCATTCTTATTTTTTAAATCCAGAATAAAAGAGGCTAAATCCTCTTGAGCTGCTATGTCCAAACCGTTCGAGGGTTCATCTAAGAGTAAAACTTCTGTTCCCATTGCAGCTCCCACCAAGATAGCAGCTTTTTTCTTTAAGCCAGTGGACAAGTTCTGAAAAAAAGTATTAAGTTCATTTGAAAAATTAAAATCTTGAGCCATCTTACGAATATTATTTTCCGTTCTTTTAGTACTAATTCCCTTAAGTGAGGAAAAGTACATTCCGTTTTCAAGGGTATTTAGTCTGTACATAAGACCCCTCTCTCCAGAGGCAACAAAACTTGTGTGCAAACTTGCCCATTTAAAATAGGATCCTTTCGTTTGATCATTCCTGATCGTGCCCTCAGTTGGTACTAGTACTCCTGCAAGTAGTCTTAACATAGTTGATTTTCCCACACCATTAGGTCCAACCAAACCAATTACTGTAGGTTCCAAAGGGATTTTAATGTTAATATCATGTAAAACTGGCTTTTTACCGTAATTTTTCTTTACCTGATCAAAAACTATTGTCATAGACTTTGCTCCCCCCAGATTAAAATAAAATAATATTACTAATTTAATCATTATATTTTAAAAAAAGCAATAAAAATTTTATTTGAAAAATTTTTTAATTAAGATATGAAATATTTACTTGTAGTTGCGCTAAACGCATAATGGTGTCGATTAAATTTTCTCTGTCAGCTTTAGCACTGATAACGCCATTTTGGAGATTAAAATTAAACTCTGAGGCTATTGCTATATCACCAATAGTTGCGATTAAATCAACGTCACTTGCACTAGGATCAAGCTTAAAAAGTGAACGGCCATCATCACTGACAATAAACTTTTCTTTTGCAGTTCTTTCTACAAAACAATAAACTGACTCATTAAAAGAATCTCGATAAATTGTTTCAACTTCCAGGGTATTTTGATCCAGCAGTAAAACATGAGTATGATTATTAACCCATATTTGTAAAGCATCATTAAACTCTTTCAAATCAGTATTTTTTCCTATCATAGCGAATTTTTACCCCGCTCTTGTTACTAACTTGACATCTTGCATCCCAATCATAGGATCTATCTGCCCTGAGTATATCAATTCAGGTGTCAAAATATAATTCTTTTTCTCAGAACTTATATCTTCAGAATTTGATACAACGTCTTGGTCACTTTTAGCTGGAATCTGCTTCTTAGTTTCCTTGGGCTCAACTTTTAACGTCGCTTGTAATTTAGTAGTTAAGCCAGTCTTGCGATCGTTACCTGAAGTAGTCAAAGCCATTTCATAAGCACGAGGGTCACCAATTAAAACCAAATTTTTTTCTGCACGAGTAACAGCAGTATATAACAAATTACGTTTGAGCATGACATAATTTTGCATAGTCAGACTAAGGATAACTAAAGGAAATTCAGAACCCTGGGCTTTATGAATAGTAATTGCATATGCTCTAGTTAAATCGAAAAGATCCTTTTTGCTAAAAGTAATTTCCCTATCATCGAAGTCAGCAACCATACACTTTTGCGAATTTTCGTTATCAATTGCTAAAATTTTGCCGATTTGACCGTTATAAATATCTTTTTCCGGATTATTTTGCAGCTGTAGAATGCGATCACCAATACGAAAAATCTCGTCATGCACTTCCAGAATTTTACTGTTTGGCTTAGCTGGATTCATAATTTCCTGAATTACATCATTCAAATTATTTACTCCGCCATCGCCCTGATACATAGCCCCTAAGACTTGGATATCATCGGGATTAAAACCTTTTGCCAAAGCTCGCTCAACAATTTGACTAACTACGTGAGCGACTTCATGAGGTGGACAAGAAATGAAGGAATAGTTGCTGGTTTTTTGAAATAATTCTTGGACATTTTTACCCATATTAATGTCATGAGCAAGTGTGATAATGCTGGAATCATCACCTTGACGGTGGATTTGCTTGAGAACTGTAGTGGGAAAAGCTTGCGATTTGATCAAATCAGCAAATACGTTTCCAGCGCCCACTGATGGTAGCTGGTCTTTATCACCTACAAAAACTATGTGCTTAGTTTCATTAATGCTATAAACCAACTGTTTAAACAAAAACATATCTACCATTGACATTTCATCAATGATTAAAATCTCACCATTTAATTCGTTCAAATCAGTTGCATCATTTTCTCCAATTCCCAATCCTAATAAGCGATGGATTGTTTTAGCGGTAATACCAGTGATTTCTTCCATTCTTTTTGCAGCACGACCGGTAGGTGCAGCGAGTAAAAATGGTGGGTCTGTACTATAAAGAGACGATGATGGTATTTCGGCCAGCTCTTTCAATGCTAACAAAATACCGTTTATGATAGTAGTTTTGCCAGTCCCTGGACCACCAGTTAAAATTGAGATTGGATTAGTCAGCGCATTTTTAATCGCTGCTTTTTGAGTATTATCATAATGAATTTTCAACTTGGTTTCAGCGTGAGTAATAGCAAGGTTTAGTTCTTTTTCACTGTAATTTGAACTCTTTTGCTTTTTTTCCACTAGATTTTTCATTGCGTTGGCAATATCAGTTTCAGTTTCATAAATTTCTTGCAGCGCTGCATTTTCACCCATTACCACCACTTTTCCTTGATGCTGGAGATTATTAACGCAATCAGCTATAACATCAAATTGCTCAACTTGAAGCAATTTACTAGCCTCTGTTAGCAACTGTTCCAGTTTGATGTAGGTATTACCTTCTTTAGCAACTTCATCAAGTAAAATTTGAAAAATAGCGCCATTAACTCTTTTAGGATCTGCGGAACTAATTCCTAGTTTACTACCGATTCGATCGGCACTTTTAAACGCATAGCCCGTAACTTCAGCAATAGAAGCATATGGATCTTCTTCCAATTTGGTTAGAGTGTCACCATGATAAAGTTGGTAAAGTCTACCAGCTACTTTTTTATTTAAGCCAAATTGCGCTAATTTTAGTACAGTTTCAGAATAAGAATCCATTAAGCTGACACCATTTAGCAAACTATCTTTTTGCTTTTTGGTTAATGACAAAGTCGCTACTTTTTCAGGTTTTTCTTTTAAAATTGTTAGTGCATCCATTCCTAAGTCTGAAATTATTGCACTAGCTGCCTTTTTACCGATTCCCGGAAATTTACTTGAACTCAAGTAGCTGATTAAACTACCTTTTTCATGAGGTAAAGCCAGTTTATAGTTATCTGAACGAAATTGCAGGCCAAACTTATTATGAACAATTAGCCTGCCAGAAAAGCTATAAGTTGCACCAACTTGGACATCACCAAAATTACCGGTAACTTTAATTTCATCACGATCGTATTTTTCGAGTTTGCCAATTATGGTGACATCAAGTATCTTATATAGATCCTGGTCATTTTCAAAAACTATTCTGTTAATTTTTCCGGTAAAAGTTGTCATTTTTTCTTTCTCGCATTAGTTATTAATTTTAGTGCAGAAGCATACTTTTGCTCTTCTTGGGCAAAAACTTTGGGATCCTGCTCTTTAGCTTTGGCAAAATGCTTTTCTGCTTCTAGGCGGTTTTGTGTCAAACTCGTGATTCCCAGCATGAAATTTACTTTTGCCGTCCTTTGCTCTTTCCTGATTTTTTTATAACTTGACTCTGCCTCATTGATTTCACCAAGACTAAGCCAAATATCTCCTATCAATTCCCACGTCTTGGCATCTCTTTGTTTAATAGTTAAAGCATAAGCAAGTGCTTTTTGCTTTTGTCCAATTTTGAAAAAAACGAGAGCCTTTTGGTATAAAACTAAATCGTCGTTGGGAATCTGGTTAAGTATATTTAAGGCCTTTTTAAATTCACCTTGCAAGTAATAGCACACTGCCAGATCATAATCTAAATCCTGCGGACGAGTAACCAGATTTTTAGCCTTTTCTAATAACTCGGTAGCTTGATCGCTGCTACCCTCTTTTATTAAAAAGGTGGCCAATTTTAAATAGTTTTCACTGATATCTGGCTTTTCATCAATGTAAGTAATTAATTCGTGTATTTTTTTTTGGACAATATCGGATTTACCTGTTGATTTTCTTTTCTCTATCATAATGAATCTGAATCCACCATTTTTCTACCTAAAAATCCTGTTTCGTTCCAAACTAAAGCTTTAAAAGTCTTGCCTTTATCTTTTGTTTCTAAAATTGTCAGACTGGTATTGCTTAAGCCGCCGTTGCGCCTGATATCTGACAGCGGATAGCCTAATAATCCTCCCATAATTGCCCCTAAGGCTGCACCGTGACTTACAGCAATTACTTTATCATCCGCCTTAAACTTCAGCGCAATATCATGACCAAAACTTTTACCGCGAGCAATGACTTCAGAATAATTTTCTCCACCTATACTGTGACCGTCATATTTTTCGGGATGATCCCAAATATCAGTTACTTGCTTGGGGTAATTAGTTTGAGCTTCGGTGAAAGTGAGACCTTCCATTGCTCCCAAATCGAATTCGCGCAGACGATCATCTATTTTAACTGCAAGAGGACAGCTCAATGTTTTTACTAAGCCTTCCGCTGTAGCCTTAGCTCTTTTTAATGGACTTGAATATATTCCGGCAAATTTGGTGCCAGCTAAAAAACCGCCCAATTTTTGAATATCACTTAAGCTTTGAGGCAAAAGTGGTGAGTCACCGTGAGCTCCTTGAAAACGCCTTTGTAAATTCCATTCTGTTTTACCATGTCTGACAAAATAAATTTGCATTCATTAATTACTCTTTTCTATAGCTGTTGCTATCTAGTTTATCATTTAATTAGTTTAAAAGAAAAACGAACACAAATAAAAAGGAAAATGCATGGCACATTTTCCTTACTTGTTTGTATTAGACTAATTGTAATTGCTGCTCATTCTGGTAGGCGCAATCGATATTGCCACCGCCTAAACACTCCTCGCCTTGATAAAGAACGAGAGCTTGTCCCGGAGTTACAGCGCGTGCCGGCTCATCAAAGTAAACTTTTGCCCTGTTTGCTGCAGCATCATAAGATACTGTCACGCCGACATCTGGTTGACGATAACGGAACTTGGCACTGCAATGAATTGTAAAATCATGCTTGGGCTGTCCAGTAAAAAATGACATGTCACTAGCTTCTAATTCAGTGGCATAAAGTAGCTTGCTGTCATAACCCTGCTCCACAATCAATTGATTTTTTTGCAAGTTTTTGCCGACAACAAACCAAGGAGCCGTAGATTCTTTAGTTGAACCTAAGCCTAAACCGGATCTCTGGCCGATTGTATAATACATTAAGCCAGCATGATGGCCAACTACTCTGCCATCTGGCGTAATCATTTCACCAGACTGGGCAGGTAAAAATTCACTCAAAAACTTGCGAAAGTTTCTTTCACCAATAAAACAAATACCGGTGGAATCCTTCTTTTTGGCTGTAGCTAAACCATTTTCTATTGCAATTTCCCGGACTTGCGGCTTTGTGAAATTGGCTAATGGAAAAATAACGCGGCTAATCTGTTTTTGATTTAACTGACTTAAAAAATAAGTTTGATCCTTATTACCATCTTTAGGACGCATCATATGTGTGATGCCATTTTTATCAGTTATAGTTTTTGCATAATGCCCCATTGCAATATAATCTGCGTCCAGATTGAAAGCAAACTCTAAAAAGGACTTGAATTTAATCTGACTATTACACATTACATCAGGATTTGGTGTGCGCCCTTTTTTATATTCATTTAAAAAATACTCAAAAACTCGCTGCCAATACTCCTTTTCAAAATTAATTGAATAATAAGGAATGCCAATTTGATCAGCAACTTTTTTAACATCTTCATAGTCGTCAGTAGCTGTACAAACACCAGAATCATCGGTATCATCCCAGTTTTTCATGAAGACACCAATTACGTCATATCCTTGTTTTTTCAAAAGAAGGGCGGAAACTGAAGAGTCTACTCCGCCACTCATTCCTACAACTACTCTTTTATTTTTCTTTTCCAAATTAATCAATCCTTCACAGCGACAATAATTTTACGTTCCTCAAGATCTTTTAAGATATAATTTAAAAGTTCCACTGTGGGAGCCAATTGCTTATTTTTAAAAATATTGACCTTTTGCAAGCCATTTCTATCAGTAACGACCATTGTTAAACGGGTCATTTCCTTATTAATGGTCATTTTTAACTTTGTTGGGGCGTTATATGGTGAATCATTATAAAGTGGATGCTCATAATTAAAATTACCCTTAACAGTTTTAACAAAACCGGCATCAATCAGTGCATATAATTTCAAGTCGGGACTAAGCGTAAACTTGCGTTGATCACCATTAATCATAACCATATTTGCCATAATATTACCTCACTTACTTATAATAAGCATATCTTTTTAAAAAAGCAATTTTTTATTTGTTTTGTATTTTACCCACAATTTTAACCAACTGACTTGCAAAAGCAGAAACTTCTTCTGCTGTAGTATAACGGCCAAATGATATACGAATTGACTCAGATATTCGCGGAGAGTTTTTACCAAAACAAGCCACTAAAACATGGGAAGGCTCAAGTGTTCCTGCGGTACATGCAGAACCCCCTGAAACCGCAAACCCAGCCAAATCTAAGTTTGTTTGCAGAATAGTCGTATTGACATTAGTAAAGTGCAAGTTTAGGACATGATGAGAATCAAATTTTTTAGTTCCACCATTAACTTGATACTCAATTTTAGCTTGATCAAGTTCATTTAAAATAATTTTTTGCAACTTCTGATAATTAGCCTGGAGCTTATTTTTATCTATAGCTCCAATTTCACTAATTGCTTCACCAAAACCCGCAATTCCAGGTACATTCTCAGTTCCAGCCCTGCGTTTAGTTTCCTGTTCCCCACCATAAACTAAAGGTGGTAGTTTAATAGAATTTTTTTCATATAAAAATCCCAGAAACTTAGGACCATTGATTTTATGAGCAGAAGTGGATAATAAGTCGATATTCATTTTAGCAACATCAAGATTAATGTTTCCTAATCCTTGAACTGCATCTACATGAAAATAGGCATTACTTTGTCTTACCTTTGCACCAATTTCAGCCAAAGGATTGATTGTTCCAACCTCATTATTAACTGCCATTACAGATACCAAAATAGTTTGCGGAGTTAAAGCCCTTTTCAAATCAGCCAATGATATCCGACCATCTGTATCTACATCAAGGTAGATAACATCATAACCCTCTTTTTCCAATTGCTGCATTGGCTTTAAAACAGAGGGATGTTCAATTTTTGTTGTGATAATGCGTTTACCAATATTTTTGCGACTATGAGCAGTCCCAAAAATAGCAGTATTATTACTCTCAGATCCACCGGAGGTGAAAATTATCTCATTTTCGCTGGCATTGATTGCTCGGGCAGCTTCTTGCCTGGCAAGATCAATGACATGACGGGCCTTACGTCCTAATTCATAAGTACTGGAAGCATTACCAAAGTCATTTTTCATTTCTTCAGCTATCACATTAATTACTTTGGCAGACATAGGTGTCGTAGCAGCATTATCCAAGTAAATTTCTGTCATTTATGAATTCATCTTCTCTATGTAAGTACAAATAATTTTAGCCGCTTTAGCACCCACTTTTTGTGCAAACTGATCAAAGTCTTCATTTGCATCTTGATTGCCATTGTCAGAAATAGCTCGCAAAGCTATTAAGGGCTTATTAAAATGATAAGCCACCTGTGCAAAAGCAGCCCCTTCCATCTCAACTCCTAAAGCTTGAGCAAAATTATGCTTAATATCATTTTTTTGTGCTTGTGAACCAATGAAAGAATCGCCTGTGACAATAAGTCCCTCTTTATATTCAATGTTCTCATGCTGCAAAAACTGTGCAAATTGTGTTCTAACAGTCGACTTCAAAACAAACTCTGCCGGTTCACCTGGTATTTGTCCTTCAACATAATCCCCTGCTAGAGTATTATGCGCATCGTGATAAGCAAATGAACTGGCTAAAATCAAATCGCCCTTTTGAATATTGGGCTGTAAAGATCCTGCTGTACCAGTCATAAAAACTAAATCAATATTAAGCTGGCATAGCAAACTAGCTAAATTCATAGCAGCTTGGACTTTACCAATTCCACTCAAACCAATATATAAATCATTATGGTTAACGCAAAAATGCTCGAATGTGGTAGATCCGAACATTTCTTTGTGACCAGAGTGAAAATACTTATGATAATATTCAGCCTCAATTTCCATTGGGACAATAATTGCTATCTTCATTTTTACCCTCGTTTTTATTTATAAGTGAAATAACGCCAATAATACCAAAATAATTAAAATTGAAACGATGAGAATGGCACGATTAAGCTTACCTTTCAGTCTTAACGCTTTGTCTTGACTGGTAGTTGGTTGAGATTGTGACTTATTCTTTTCTCTTCTCGGAGACTGCCCCTGAGTCTTTGCCCTTTTATTTGAAGATTCATTTGGTTGTATAACTTCATCTTCATTACGGGTAAAATCAGGATTAACGTCAACTTCAGCATCATTATCATCAAAAGCAGATTTAATTGTATTTAAAATATTTTTGCTTTTTTTCTTTTTTAATTTTTTACGGTAATCAGATCGCTTTTCTGTCATTTTAATCCCTTGTATTAGCACTGGTAAGCAACATATTCTCCCAAACACTCATTGCATATAATGTCTTGGCATCAACAATTTTACCTTGTGCCGCAAGCTGTTTCAACTTTTCCAAACTATACCAGTGACTAGTTAAAAATTCGTCAGGATCAAGCGCCTTTTTATCAGTCAATTTGGTTAATGTATCACAATAAAATAAGTATAGTTTCTCATTAGTAAAGCCAGGCGACGAATAGAATTCTGTTATCTTTTCCCAGTAGTCGGCATGATATCCGCCTTCTTCATTTAATTCCCTTTTCATGGCATCTAATGGACTGGCATCAGTTTCATCTATTAATCCTGCTGGAATTTCCAAAGTCAACTCTTTAATCGGCTCACGCCACTGCTCAACCAGCAACATTTCTTGCTTATCATTTACTGCAATGGCAGCCGAAGCAGGCTGATGTTTTACTACTTCTCTTGTTGCAGTTTCACCATTAGGTAATTTGATCGTTCTAACTGAAAGATCAACTATACGCCCAGTAAAAATTTGTTTTGAAGAGATTTCAGTTTCTGTTAAATCCATTATTCACTTTCCTGTTAATCAGCTAAATATACGTTCACACATTGGAGCCCATTTTTTCCTTGGGCAAGCTGATATTTAACCTTTTGTCCTACTTGTAAGCGACGATAACCTTCTTCTTTTATTGCTGTATAAAAAACAAAATATGATTTCTGGTTTTCACTATCAGTAATAAAACCAAAACTACTGTTACGATCGAATTGCTTTACAGTTCCGTAGCGCATTATTCTTCTAAGCCTTCCTGCACAGCTTCAGGGTAATCCTCTTTGACAATTTTAGCACATCTACCGCAAAGCATTGGTACTTCACTATCAGCTCCGATATCAGTTCTAATCATGCGACAACGAGGACAAACTTCTCCTTTAGCATGCTCAACTACAAAAGCACCATTTGGTAATTTTTGAACATTTGCCGGTGCCTCACCCTTAGCAATCGTTAATTTAGAAACAATCAAAATTTGTCTAAAGTTGGCATCAAGATTAGCTAAAACAGTTTTTATCTCATCTGTGGGATAAACTGTAACAGCTGCTTCAAAAGATTTACCAATTAATTTTTGATCACGTGCTTCTTCGAGCACCTTCAAAACATCATCACGTAAATTCATGAATTTCTGCCAATTTTCCAGAAGCTCATCATGATTATCATATTGTTCAACTTCAGGCATGTCAGCAAGCTGGACATAATCTTCTTTTTCTTTTAAGAAGGACCAAACTTCTTCCATTGTGTGAGGCAATATTGGTGTCATGACTTTAGCAAGTTTTACCGCTGCGTCATAGATTACAGTTTGCATTGATCTTCTCGCATGACTATTTTTGCTTTCAATATAAAGAACATCTTTGGCAAAGTCCAGGTAAAATGCTGATAAATCGTTTGAGATAAAGGCAAATACCTTTTTATATACATTATTAAAGTCGTAACGTTCATAACTGTCAAGGCAAGTTTTAACTAAATCGTTAAGTTTAACTTCCAGGTATTGATCAATAGAATTGAGATTTTCATAAACCACGCGGTCTTTTTGTGGATCAAAGTCTGAGGTGTTAGCCAGCATGTAACGGAAAGTATTACGAATTTTACGATAACTTTCAGAGGTTTGACGTAAAATATCTTGTGAAACGGCAACGTCAGAAGTCGTGTCAACTGAGGCAACCCATAAACGAATTATTTCCGCACCCATTTGTTTGATGACATCGTTTGGTGAAATTACATTACCTAACGATTTAGACATTTTATGTCCTTTTTCATCTAAAACAAAGCCTTGTGACAAAATGCCACGATAAGGTGCTTTACCTGTGGCAGCTACAGAGGTAATCAGACTTGAATTGAACCACCCACGGTATTGGTCACTACCTTCAAGGTAAAGATCACATGGAAATTTCAAATCTGGTCTTTTGGCCATAACAGCCTGATGGGAAGACCCTGAATCAAACCAAACGTCCAAAATATCTTTTTCTTTAGTAAACTTACCATTTGGAGAATGTTCAGAAGTGAAACCTTCGGGCAATAATTCCTTAGCAGTCTTCTTATACCAAGCATTTGAGCCCTCTTTAGCAAAAATCTGGGCAATATGCTCGATAGTTTCTGGCGTCACAATTGCAGTGCCATCTTCTGCGTAAAAGATTGGCAGTGGAACACCCCAAGCACGCTGTCTGGAAATTACCCAGTCACCACGATCTTTAATCATATTGTGTAAGCGTAATTGACCCCAAGAAGGCGTAAATTTAACCTGATCAATTTGGTCAAGAATTTGCTGACGAAACTTAGCAACAGAAGCAAACCATTGTGTGGTAGCACGGTAAATTACGGGCTTCTTGGTGCGCCAATCATGTGGGTAAGAGTGGGTAAAGAAACTTAACTTGAGTAAATTCCCTGACTTCTTTAATTTTTCGCTGACAACTTTATTCGCATCATCATAAAATAAGCCAGCTAAATCAGGATCATTAATATCTGCAGTAAAGCAGCCCTTGTCATCCATAGGACTATATACAGGTAGACCATATTTTTGAGCAACATTATAGTCGTCTTCACCAAAGCCGGAAGCTGTGTGAACTAAGCCAGTACCATCACTAGCAGTAACGTGCATCGCATTCATTAAAATGGCATCACGATCATACAAAGGATGCTTAGCAACCATACGGTCCATTTCACTACCCTTAAGATGTTGCACCACTTCATAGTCATTCCAGCCCAATTCTTCAGCAACGGCTTCTAAACGATCAGTTCCAACCACGTAACACTTATCGTTAACCTGGACTACTGAGTAATCAAACCCTGGATTGACTGTAATCCCTTGGTTAGTAGGAATAGTCCAAGGTGTAGTTGTCCAAATCAAGAAATATGTCTTCTCAGGATTCAGAATTCCCTTACCGTCCTTTACAGGAAATGAAACATAAATTGAAGGTGATTTAATATCGTGATATTCAACTTCAGCTTCAGCTAATGTTGATTCACTTGAAGGAGACCAATAAACGGGCTTTTTACCTTTATAGATATAACCTTTTTCATACATTTTACCAAAGACGCGAATTTCTTCTGCCTCATATTCTGGCTGATAAGTAATATATGGGTGGTCCCAGTCTCCCATTACGCCTAAACGCTTAAAGTCAGTCATTTGCTTTTTAACTTCTTTACTGGCAAAATCCTGACAAAGTTGACGGTAATCCGCAAGATTCATTTTTTTGCGGTCAACGCCCTGTTTAGTCAATTGCTGTTCAATTGGCAAACCATGAGTATCCCAACCCGGAACATAAGGAGCATAATAACCGTTCATGTTTTTGAAGCGAACGATTATGTCCTTAGACACTTTATTCATCGCATGACCAATATGAATATTACCATTTGCAAAGGGAGGACCATCATGCAAGTCGAATCTTGGCTTGCCTTTGTTTAATTTTAATCTCTGTTCATATAATTTATTTTCTTCCCATTCTTTTTGCCATTGTGCTTCACGTACTGGCAAATTGCCCCGCATCTTAAATTTAGTTTTACCTAAATTAAGTGTATCTTTCACTCTCATTTTTTAATCCTTCCTATCAAAAAACCTCGTCCTAAAATTAGGGCGAGGTTAATATCGTGGTACCACCTAAATTGAGTTGCTAAACTCCACTTAATGAATTGCGTATCGTGCAACTACCGTGACAAACCATCATTAACAGCTGATCAACTTTTAAGCTCTTATATTAGACTCACACCCTCACTAATTCGCTGAATTGCTCGCAAGTTTTACTGTCAGTTTGTCATTTATGATTTTTATAGTCATCCGGAAAAATAATAGTAGTTCCACCAGAATTATTATCGGCTGCAGCATCGTCGTTATTAACAGTTTCAATACTAGGACTGTCACCGGTCATTGGTTGAGGACTATTATTTGTTTCTTCAGAGTCTTGTTCAAAGTTTACTTCATCATCCGTATCGTTGTCAACCTCAAAATCCTCATCTTCTTCATCAGTATCATCATCGTCATCGTCTTCATCGACATCCTCGTCCTCATCGGTGAGCATGATTGGTTCTGCACCATCTGGAGGATAAAATCGTTCTGTATCAAAATATTGATCAAGAGCTTTTTGCCACTTTTCGTCATTCAGATTCTCAATTGCTTTTTGCAAAAGTTCTTGTATATACCTGCGATAACCGGAAGTTTCCTTTTTGACCCGTTCATAATCTAACTTAATAGTTTCCAGTTGCTGACGCTGATAATCAGTATCAATTTTAGCCTGCTCAGTTGCATTATTTGCCTGAACTGTAGCGTCATTGATAATTCTTTCTGCTTTGATCTTTGCATTATTTATGGCTTCTTTAGTAGCATTTTCATTCTGCTGATACTGTGCAACTTGCTTTTGCAAATTTGAAACTCGATCTTGTAATTGTATTATTTTATTTTTATAATCAACATTTTGATCTAATACATCACCATAATCGTTAATAATTTGATCTAAAAAACTATCAACTTCATGCCTGTCATATCCACTTAATCCTCTTTTTTTAAATTCTTTATTGTGAATTTTTATCGGAGTCAGCTTCTGCGTTTCTTTCTTTTCGTTTGCCATAGCTTATATACCACCTTATAATTGCCCTTTTTTGTTGTTGAAATACCCATAATTTTACATCTGCCAAAATGTCTTAGGCTAAGAACATTATCTTCTTCAATTATTATATTAAAATCTTTAATAGTATGCCAATTTAATTTAACTAAATTATTCTTAATATTGGCTTTAATTTGGCTTCTACTTTGTTTAGCGATCGCTGCCAAAACTGCATCCAATCGCAATGAAGAAGCAATTACCGTTAAGTGTTTACTATCATCATCAACTGCTAATATTTTTTCACTTGAAATAGGCCTTAATTTAACTTTTGTGTGGCCTATATGAGTAATTTCATATTGGAAAAAATCAGTTAGTTCACTTTTGCCAAAAAATTGCCAGCGCCCATTCCCATCCGTAATAATATCACCAAATGTAGACGTTTCTATTCCAGCATTAGCTATACTTCCTAATACATCACTATGTGTCAAAGAAACAAATTTTTGAGGATATTCAATTTCAAAAAGACTGATTTGATATGACAGAGATGAACCAGTAGCCCAATCTTCTGTTATAACAACTCTCTTTTTTTCAGCGTTTAAATAGCCACCAAAGCTTTGCAGGCAAACTTCATTTCCAGCCAGCTTTTTTAAAATATCTCTTTCCCCTGGGTCTAAAAATTCAGTTAAAACTTTTTGATGTTTATAAATGACATCATTTATAAGCCCATTCATTCTATCAACTGTTTTTTGGTCAGATAAATTTCCCCTAAAGACCACATTTTTAATATAAAAACTACGTTTTGAGATATTAGATGCTTTCAAGAACTGCCTCCTAATAGTGAAGGTGAAATTACTACTCTGTCACTTCGTAAATTATTATAGCATGAACTGTGACTTTCTTTTATTTTAGGAAATAATTGAGCCAACTGATAAATAAAGAGCTAGTAGCTCTCGTCAAAGTTATAACGAAATTTACCAGCTCTTTATTAGGATTGGAGGTTAAACAAATAAATGAAATAAAATATTTGCAATCCAATTTAAAACATAATCTTGGACAAAATAAAGTAAAAGCAAACCAATTAAAAATGAAATATCTAATCCAGTGGCATTAGACAGTCTGGCAATTGGCCCCTTTCGAAAAATATTCAAATAAGGGTCAATTACTCGATTAATTATGCGACCCACAGCTGAATCGCGTAGAGAAGGAACCCAACTTAAAATTGCATCAATTACCATGACTATACTGTAAATCCATATTACATAGTCAATAACATTAATGCTGTAATATATGATATTTGCTGCCATTAACTTAAAGAATCTTTCTTATCAACTAGATCGCTAATTTTACCATTCGTGACAAACTTTGGGGGAGTAGCTAAAAAAATTTTATCACCGATACGTTGAATTTCACCATTTAAAGCGTACACTGTACCAGTAATAAAATCAACGATTCTTCTGGCTGATGCATCTTCCATTCTGCTAAAGTTAATAATTACTGCTTTATTATTCAATAAATTCTGTGCAACTTCTTTAGCATCTGAATAAACACGTGGCTCATAAAGCACAATTTTGCTTTTGGCAGCATTCATACCAGATTTAATGGAAACAACTTTATCGCGGTTAACAGCACCAGCAGGAAAACTGTCTTCATCACTTAATTGCTGCTCTTCTGCATATTCGTCATCTAACATTTCATCTTCATCATTTGCCACGCCGAAAAATTTGCCTATTTTACTAAAAGCCATTTCTCTTGCCTCCTATTAGTTTTCACCACGATGCCTGAAAAATGGAATATCATCAGTATCGTCATCATCAAAAGCATTAGTTTCGATTTGTGAAATGCTACTTTGATCGTCTTCATCAAATGAACTAGATCTATCATCCTGATTTGCTGCAAAAGGTGTTGACCGACGGTTACCCTCATCATCGTTATCCAGGCCCCAAACACTTGTCGGATCAACCATTGGCTTATGTTTAGGTGCACTTTGAACTGCACTGGAATTTTCGCTTACTGCCGTATTTTGCTCCATAGGTCTGTTAACTGAGTTAATTTTTCTTTCTGGAGATGTATTGGCTTGACCTGGTTGGGATTTAATCTGGTGACTATGACCCGGGAGCTGCTTTGAGGCTTCCTCCTCTGCTTGAGAGTTGATTCCTGTCGCAATAACAGTAACTACAACTTCATCTCCCAAATTAGGATTAATAGAAGTACCAAAAATTATATTAACATCGTCACCTGCAGCCTTAGAAACGATTTCTGAAGCATCCTGCGCTTCAAATAAAGTTAAGTCAGGACCACCAGTTATATTTAGCAGTACCTGCTTAGCACCATCAATCGATACTTCAAGCAAAGGGGAAGAAATTGCCAGTTTTGTAGCTTCAACAGTGCGATTTTCGCCACTTGCACGGCCAATACCCATTAAAGCAGCGCCTTGATTAGCCATAACAGTTTTAACATCGGCAAAGTCGAGGTTGACATAGTCAGTTGAAGTAATTAGGTCAGAAATACCTTGAACACCTTGTTTTAAGACATTGTCAGCTTCTTTGAAGGCATCCATCATTGGTGTCTTTTTGTCAACCATTTCTAGCAAACGATTATTGGCAATAATTACAAGAGTATCAACGTACTGCTTTAACTGCGCAATACCCTCAGCGGCATTTTTTGATCTTTTTGGTCCTTCAAAAGTAAAAGGACGAGTTACAACGCCAACAGTTAAAGCACCCGTTTCGCGGGCAATCTTAGCTACAATTGGGGCAGCACCAGTTCCAGTACCGCCACCCATTCCAGCAGTAATGAAGATCATGTCAGCGCCCTTTAAAGCATCTTCAATTGTCTGTTCACTTTCTTCTGCAGCCTTTTGGCCAACTTCAGGGTGAGAGCCAGCTCCCAGTCCTCTTGTCAATTTAGGGCCTAACTGAATTTTATTCTCTGCTTTATTGCTATTTAATGCTTGTACATCAGTGTTAGCAGCAACGAAGGAAACTCCCTGCACACCGTCATCAATCATTCGATTAACAGCATTACCACCAGCACCACCGACACCAATAACTTTGATGACAGCATTTTTATTGTCGTCTGAATCGAACGTGAAATCCATCTAATTAACCACCTTTAATCAAAGAACTTTTTGAAGAAGTTCTTAAAGCCTTTATCTTTATTTTGCGTATTATTTTTTGTTTTACTATGCGGAGATTGCTCACGCTTTAGTAACTCATGTCTATTATATTCTTCTTTTCTTTTAGTTTCATTAACAGCAATTGTTCTTTTAGAAGTTTTTGGCTTTTCCTGAGTAGACTGCTCCCCTTGACCGAGAGCACCTCTGCCATAAATAGCACTAATTACTAGGAAATCTATATCGGACATTTTATATGCATAGTTAACTACTCCGTAAGCCGCTGAGTAAATTGGATTACGCATCCCAATTTGATCAGGCTGATAAATTCGCGCCTTAACATTCAATTTATTAGCTATAATACTATCAAAGCCTTGCAAAAGACTGCTTCCGCCAGTAATAATAATACCACCAGGTAACTCTAAAGCATCATGCTTAACCAAACCTTTTTCAATTCTAGCAATAGTCTGGATAACCCTGGCGTTAATAATTTCACTTAAATATTTTTCGTCAACCATTTGCTGGCCATTTGAACCAACGCTGTTAACGGCAAATTTATTTTTAGCAGATGCCAAGCTAGGATCAGCATAACCATAATCAAGTTTTATTTGTTCTGCATCCTTGTTAGAAGTACTTAAAACAACCGAAATGTCATTACTAATATCACTGCCGCCTTCAAAATCGATATTAGCATATTTAATTTGATTATTATGAATTACCGTAGCCGTCGTAACTCCTCCACCTAAGTCGAGGATAATTGAACCAAAATGGCGTTCACTTTCATTTAAAGCCACGCTGGCAATAGCAAGTGGAGTTGGAATAAAAAAGTTATTGGAATAGCCAGCACGTTCAATAGCTTTTTTGATATTATGTAAAGGACTAGCAGGAGCCGTTAACATGATGCCTTGTACCGACAGAGAATGTGCAATCATTTTTCGCGGATCATCGACTTCGGTTTTACCATCAATTAGAAAGCGACTTGGCAAAAAAGAAATAGGCTCCCGTTCGTTTTTCACAGCAGACCTGATGGCAGCACGAACTACTCGCCTAACATCATGGTTACCTACTTCTTGACCATTATCGCTGATATTAACTAAATCACTTGCAGTTTCAAGTTGGAGCATACCTACAGGTATACCTGTTACTACTCGATAAATATTTGCATTTGTCTTTTTGGCTATTTCTTTTAGTGCCCTATTAATCGCAGCGGCAGTTTCATCAATATCAACTATATTACCATGTCGCATCCCTTTATTAGGAACTGCAACAGCTCCAATAACTTTGCCAGAATCGGCTACAACCGCTTTCACACTTGTGGTACCAATATCTAAGCCCACTAATAAATTCGAATTGTCCAAAATTTTCCCCCCGTCAGTGCTACCTAAAAAAATTTTACCATAAAACCAGCTTAAAATCAGTTTATATTAAACCGTATGCACGCTTTTCATTTGGTGTAAGCGGCCTGCTAAATGCCCCTACTTCCAAATCAATCAGCGTATTTTTTCCCACTTTAGTTTTTATTTTATTATAGTACTTTATTTTACTTTTTAGGGTTGAAATGTTGCCAATAACTACATTCCCGTTTTTCATTAGAAAAATCACTTGTGATTTTCTTCGGGTATTACCACTTAATAATTTAATTTGATCCTGAAAATCAGGCGGTAAACTATTGAATAAATGAAGAATTTTTTTGAGAGATACTTCATGATTGTAGCCTACAAAAACTGGTTTATCTGGATACACTTTTGACCAAGGAATAAACTGAGACCCCAATTTTCCCTGTGTAAGTATTTTACGATATCCTTTAGAAGTTTTTATGTAGCCTTTTGTGGGATATTCATCAATTTCAATTATTAAATGATTAAAGTCTTTAACTTGAACTTTGATGTTTTTTATTTCTGAGTATTTGACAGAAAGTTTACGGGACACGCCATTTTTATTAAGAAGATAATCGACTACTTTATCACTAGCTTTAATATCTGTTGCTCTTACAACTTCTTTTACTGGTAAATCATTTTCCCCGCTAATTTGAATACTTTGAACATTTGCCAGTGGCGAAATATAATAGCCAAGTCCTAAAAGCACTATTACTGAAACACCTATTATAAGTCCCAGTCTCTTTAATAGTGCAGATTTACGTTCATTATGTAATTTAGAAAGAGAGGCAGAAATTTTTGTATTAGTCCTGAAATTTTTCTTTTTCTTACTTGATTGATGACTTAAATATGGCGATAGCTTTTCTTTAGGGTCAATTTTAGTTACTCGCTTTTTTGTCAACTGCCTCACCTTCTTTTTACTTAGCTAAATCTTGCATTACTCTAATTACTTCATCAGAAGCATCAGAAACTCCTAGTTTTTTAGACGCCTTACTCATTTCTGTATAGTATTTACGATCCAACACGATATGATCAATTGAAGAAATAAAGTTATTAATATTGAGTTCACTTTCTGCAATCACTGTTGCTGCGCCTGCTTTTTCAAGATCAAGAGCATTTTTCATTTGGTGATTATTAGTTACATTTGGACTAGGAATCAAAATAGCTGGAACACCTAAAGCGGTAAATTCCGCAATACTAGTGGCTCCTGAACGCGAAACCACACAAATCATTTTTGGTAAAAGTGCTGGCATATCCTTAACATACGGTAAGATTTTGATACTTTCACCATAATTAACATTGGTTAGTTTTTCTGCAATTTTTTGATAATAATAAGTTCCTGTCACCCAAATGACTTGGTATGGCTTAGTTTCAAGCCGAGTCAGTGATTTTAACATTATCCGATTGATAGCCAAAGCACCACGAGAGCCGCCAAAAACTAATACTGTAGGTATTTGAGGATTAAGACCCCATTTGCTTTGCAAATCAATCTTGGTTGATGACAGATTTAGTACTTGCTGAGAACGTGGATTTCCAGTTTTTACCAACTTTTTCTTTTCCGAAAATTGCTTGGCAGCATCATCAAACGTATAACAAATTTTGTTTACATAGTGTCCTAAAAACTTATTAGCAACGCCAACTACTGAATTAGATTCATGAATCATAGTTGGAATCTTCATTTTTGCTGCTTCGTACACTAGGGCACCACTGACATAGCCACCAGTTCCCATCACAATATCAGGCTTAAAATCATTAATAATTTTTTGAGCTTTTTTTGTGGCCTTAAGAAACAGACTAATTGTAGCAAAATTACTTATTATATGTTTACGAGAAAACCCGCGCATTTCAATCGTTTTAAAATTTACTCCTGCTGCTGGAACTATTTTGGCTTCGAGACCATTTTTGGTGCCGACAAACAGTATTTCATCATTTGTCGCCAAGTTGCGCTCTTTTAATCGTTCAATAATTGCCATAATAGGATAAATATGGCCGCCAGTTCCTCCACCTGTAAATATTATTCTCATTTTATTTAGTCTTCAATTCCTTTATAAAATTAACAAAATAGTCTCCACGTTCTTCAAAGGTTCGAAATTGATCCCATGACGCACAAGCTGGTGAAAATAACAATACATCACCAGGATTTGTCAATTCATATGCTCTTGGTACTGCTTCCTGTAAGGTATTTTCAATGACAATATTTTTAATGCCAGCTTTGCGCGCGGCATCAGCCAATAAATAACGGGTTTCGCCATATAAAACCACGGCTTTAACATGTTTTTTTAAAAGTGGAACCAAGGAGTCAAATGTAAAACCGCGATCTAGCCCACCAGCGATCCAAACTTCAGGATCTTCAAAAGAGGGAATAGCTACTGAAGCCGCCTCTATATTCGTGGATTTGGAGTCATTATAGATTTTGCGGCCTTCCAAGGTCATAACATATTGTAAGCGGTGCTTTGCCCCGGCAAAACTAGTTAACACTGCCTGGATATCGCTGATAGTCGCTCCCATAATTTGTGCAATTGCGCTAGCAACTAAAGCATTCTGCTGGTTATGGATACCGGGTAATTTCATGTCGGCGGTCTTAATGATTTTTTCATGTTGATTCTGTAAATAGCCATCAGCAATAAAATAGTCGGCAGTTCGATCATTTTCGGAAAAAGTTATTAGTTTTGCTTTTGTAACTTTCTTTTCTTCTTCAAAAATATTTTTTTGATCTAAGTTAGCTAAAAAATAATGATCTGAAGTTTGCGTCCTGGTAACGTTTAGCTTGGCATTAACATAATTAGCAAAAGTCTTGTGATAATCTATATGGACATTGTGATAAATATCAATAATCGCAGCTACTTTAGGATCAATATCTGTTACGCCAAGCAGTTGAAAACTAGAAGTTTCGCAAACCAAGATATCATCTTTGGTAGCTTTTTTCACGATCTCAGAAATTGGAACACCAATGTTACCAACTGCATAGGCATGATGGCCATTTTTAGCCAGATAATGATCCAGAATTTTCTGTGCTAGCATTACCGTAGTAGTTTTACCATTTGAGCCTGTAACACAAATATATGGAGCTTCACTAACACTCAGTGCAATTTCAGGTTCGGTAATAATTGGCAAATTTAATTTTATTGCCTCTTGCACCATTGGGTTTTCATAAGGAATCCCCGGATTTTTTACTAAATAAGCAAAAGATTCTTGGTGTAATAATTCTACTGGATGCGTGCCACCTATTATTTGCACGCCTAGTTTTTTCAATTCCTGTGCTTTTGGATTTTTACTTAAATCAGCCTTGTCGTTTAAAGTTAGCTTTGCACCAAGTTCAAGCAGTAATTTACTTACTGCAAAACCACTTTTGCCGAGGCCTAAAACTAAAATATTTTTACCTTGATAAGTCTTAACTTGCCTCATTGAACTATTTTATCCCCATATTACTAAATACAAGATACTTCCCAGTAAGCCAACAATCCAGAAAATAATGTCTACTTTCCATTCAGAGTAACCCAGCATTTCAAAATGATGATGTATCGGTGTCATTTTGAAAATCCGTTTACCAGTTGTTTGAAAAGAGATAACCTGCAAAATTACGCTCGCTGTTTCACATACAAATACGATTCCCACTAACAAAAGTGACCAAGGCCTATTTAGAAAGATACTAACAGCAGCCAGTCCTCCTCCTAAAGCTAGAGACCCAGCATCACCCATAAAAATTTTAGCAGGCTTATGATTAAAAATAAAAAATGAAATCAACCCTCCTATGACACTCATACAAAAAATTAAAACGGCAAAATTTTTTTGTTTAAGTGCGATATAAGAGTATGTGGCATAAGCAATAATTGACAGTCCAGTTGCCAAACCATCTAAACCGTCTGACAGATTAACTGCGTTGGAATAACCTACCAACCAGAAAATTACAAAAATTGTGAATAAAACAACACTGTTAACTACACCAAAAAACGGTATGAAAAGTTTGAATTGAAAATGGTCCGTTGCTGCGATGATAATAATCAGAACAGCAACTAAAATTTGTAAAGAAAATTTTTGCCATGCACGAAGACCCAAATTACGCTTATAAAACAATTTTATACTATCATCTAAGAAGCCTATAATACCGTAACCCAGCAAACTGATTAATAAAATCCAGATCATTTTCGTGACTTCGTGTTGCCATACACCAACCCAGATTGTAGAAACTGTGGCTGCTAAAACAAAAACCACACCACCCATTGTAGGTGTACCAGACTTTTTTTCATGCCATTTAGGACCTTCATCCCGAATTTCCTGTCCTTCATGGTGTGACCTCATGAAAATAATCACCCAGGGTAAAATAATCCCCGTTAACGCCAATGAACTTACTAATGCAATAATGCTAATGATCAGCATAAAATGCTACTCCTTTAATTGTATTTTTATTTTTGTCCCGGATTTGACAGTTTCACCAACAGTTATACTTTGCTTAGATACTGCACCTGTACCCTTAATGCTTAATTTAGCTCCAGTCAAATCTGCGAACTGCTGCAGCTCATCATTTGTCCAGCCTTTCATATTAGGACACTTTATAATGCCAGCAGTCCGCACCAGCATTAATTTACCAGACTGCTTTTTTTGACCTACCTGATAAGACTGCTTGGTTATTTTATCACCTGAACCAATCCTGACAAGTCTGAAACCAACCTGTTGAGCAATTGCTTCAGCTTCCTTATAATTTTGCCCTGCTAAATCAGGTATTTTAATCATGGTTGAACTGCTTAAGCCATTTTTAGACATAAGAATTGTTCTATTCATTACAGGTTTAAAAATTGAAGAAAGAATTACTTCAGCCGGTTTACTCATTCTTTGAGGCTGCTTGACAGTGATATAAATGCAATAACGCGGATGCTTAGCCGGTGTAACTCCAACTACAGAAAAGATGTAATTATTGTTACCCTTAAGATAGCCACCACCTTTAAGATTAGCAATTTGAGCTGTTCCCGTTTTAACAGCAATACTTTGATTTTTCATCTGGTATGCAGCTCCCGTACCAATTCTTTTATTTAAAACTTGTCGCATGTTTCCAAGAACTATGTTTGCTGTTTCTTTAGTATAAACTGGCCTGCCAACTTGTTTTATTTGATAACCTGTTATTATGTGATCATCTGCATCCGTAATTTTTTCAACAAATTGGGGTTTTACCATTTGACCATTATTCGCCAAGCTGCTAAAAGCTTGCATCATTTGCATGACATTCACATCAACGCCCTGCCCAAAACTAGTGACAGCCTGATCAATAGGTGAATTAAACGCGATCAATCCTGGTTGTTCACCTGGGAGCGTTACGCCAGTTTTCTGACCAATGTGAAACTTTCTTAAATACTTTTTCCAAGTCTTAGCACCCATCTGCTGCTCAATATGAACAAATCCGGTATTGCTTGACCGTGGAAATGCTTGTGAAAAAGGGATGCTTCCCCAGCCACGCGGCTTCCAATCGTGAATTACTGAGCCATTCACAGAAACTGATCCTGAATTATAATATTGATTTGGATGATAGTTCCCACTATTGACGGCAGAGGACAATGTCAGGACTTTAAAAACTGATCCGGGTTCATATGTATCTTGCACCAAAATATTGCGATAAGAATTTTTAAGTCCCTTTTTGGTCTGTGGGTTGAAGCTGGGTCTTTGTGAAGCAGCTAAAACTTTTCCCGTCTTCATATCTTCCACAACGGCTGTCATAGAAACAGGATTAAAGGTATTTTGAACATAAGACAACCTGCTTTCAAGGCATTCCTGCAACTGCGAATCAATAGTTAGATAAATATTATTACCATCTACAGGGGCTTTATAAGTATGGGTACTGTTGGGCGTCTGGAAATTTGAGGCATCAACAGCTGAAACCTGATAGCCGTTTCTTCCGGTAAGAACGTCGTCATACCAAGCTTCCAGTCCCATTGTACCCTCTAAATTTTGTTGTCTTGTTTTTTTATCATAAACTGGTGTAGCCAGACCAATTATGTGAGCTGCAAAATTACCATTAGGGTACAACCGTGACTGAGTTTCAAAAAATTTAATTCCCGGCAAATTCATTTTTTCAATCCGGTCTTTTTGTTTTTTGGTCAAATTAGAACCGGCAGTACCAAATTGTACCTGAAAAACCGGCTGCGAAGGATTAAGATACTTTAAAATTTTATTTGCTTTAAGAGGTAAAACTTGTGCTAACTTTTCAGCAGTTTTACTTTTGTTAACAACATATTCCGGCTTATTTTTGTAATTAATGGAAGATTTATCTAGAATGGCATAAATTGTGTATAAATGAGAATCCTGCGCTACAGCTAAACCATTCCGGTCATAAATATTTCCCCGATTGGCTTTCAACACTTGATTACGCATATACAATTGTTCGGTCTTAGCGGTTAAATCTTGTCCATTAACGGTTTTTGAGATTCCAAGATATAAAAATCTGCCTATAAATACAAGAAAAACCAAAGCAACAGCTACCTCGAGAAATCTCCCGACTGTAAAACGGTATCCGTGGGCTTTGGAATTTAAGTTATATTTTTTACTAATGTGCTTATTCATTAGCGTATAGTCCTAATATTTTTTTCATTCAAAGCCAACCCCTTGCTGCGAGCAATTTTATTCATTCTTGAGCTTGAGGTCAACTCACCTAATTCTTGATGCAAATCTCCAACTTGACTTTGCTCTTTTGCAACCGAGCGCTGCAAACTAGTAAGTTCATGTTGAGCTGAAGTAGCAGAAATACTAGAAGAAACGAGCATTGTCATTAAGCCAATTGTGATCATTGTTCCCAATATAAGCAAGGACTTTTCGAAGCCGGTCCAAGCAACGTTGTGATGATTGAGAACTTGACGTTGTCTCTTCTCTGGATCTCTTTGCTCATTAGGATTAAACTCTATTTTTCTTGCTAAATTATCAGCCATTGTTTTTCCTCTTTACAATTTTTCTGCAACCCGCAACTTGGCACTGTGTGAGCGATTGTTATTTTTAAGCTCTTCAGCTGAAGCAACAATGGGCTTACGATTTACTAATCGAAGCGTTGGCTTCAAGTCATCGGGAATAGCAGGCATTCCCCTAGGTACCTCAACATCGGAGTATTTTTTAAAAATATTTTTTACAATTTTGTCTTCATCAGACTGAAAAGTAATCACACTAATGCGACCGCCCGGTTTGAGTAGTTTGATCGCTTCCTCAAGTGATGTACTTAAAGCATCAAGCTCGTGGTTTACAGCAACACGCAAAGCCTGAAAAGTCTTTTTTGCTGGATGCCCTCCAGTCCTTCTTGCAAACGCAGGAATTGCTTCCTTAATAACATCAACCAGTTCAAAGGTTGTCGCAATTGGCTTTTTTTGTCTTTTAAGGACAATTTTATGAGCGATCTGGCGAGAATACTTTTCTCCGCCAAATTTATACAAAATATTAGCCAATTCCTTTTGACTTGAGTCATTAACCAACTGATACGCATCAAGACTTTGATCCTGATCCATTCTCATATCCAATCTGGCATCGAAGCGGTAAGAAAAACCTCTTTTTGCCTGATCAAATTGGGGAGAGGAAACGCCCAAATCATAATAGATGCCGTCAATGCCATTTTGATAACCCAGCTCAACTAAGTTAATTTTTAAATGACTAAAGTTGTCGTGTACTAATTGTAATTTAGGGTCTGCTTCAGATTTAAGTAAATCGGCAAAGTTTAACTTGGCCGAATTTATTGCATATTCATCTTGATCAAAACCAATCACGGTACCACTAGCAAGTTTGCTCAGTAAGTATTTTGTATGACCGCCGCCGCCAAAAGTTGCGTCCACATAAAGACCACCATTTTTGGGGTTTAAATTTTCGATTGTTTGATGTAAGAGTACACTGGTGTGTTTGAATTCCATGTTTATAGTTCCAAATCATCTAAATTTTCTGCGATATCATCATAGTTCTCGTTGGCTTCATCACTAAATTTTTCCCAACGTTCCTTTGACCAAATCTCAATTCGATCAGAAACTCCTATAATGACACATTCTTTAACAAGGCAAGCGTGCTTCTTCAACGTTGTGGTCAGATTCACACGCCCTTGCTTATCAAATTCGCATTCCATTGCACCAGAATAAAATAAACGCGTAAAACTGCGTGCATTCCTCTTAGTCAAAGGAAGGTGGGCTAGTTTGGCTTCAATTTCTTGCCATGCCTCAGTGGTATAGCCAAAAATGCAACCTTCCATTCCACGAGTAAATATCATTTTTTCTCCAATCTGACTACGCAAACGGGCAGGTATTATTAAACGCCCTTTACTGTCGAGATTGTGATGATATTCACCCATGAACATGACATTGCCCCCTTCCACTAAATAATTTACCACAATTCACCACTTCCTACCACTTTTTAGTTATAAAGTTTAACATTTCTTTTTTATGATCCGAAAAGTAAAAAACGCAGACCACTACAGGTTTGCGTTTATCTTAAAAAACAAATTTTTTTACTCAAAAAGTTTGACTATATCATTAAAAATAATAATCCTAAATACCAAAAAATAGTATTAACAGTTAAATAGTCCCATATTTTGCGGAAAGTTTTACTTATGGACAGATTCTTATTTTTAATTGCTTCAGTTATAGCAATTATTATAACTAAAATGAAGAAGACAAAAAAACCATAAGGCAAAAACTCAGGCCTTTTCTGCTTCAGGGTAATCAAGTGACATGCGTATATAAAAAAGAATGGTAATAAATCGTATCCGCGAAATTGAGCCTTGGGAAACATCTTATTAATAAGAAAAGCTAAAGCAAGACCAACAATAGGTATCAAAAAAATTAAAAACATTGGCTATATCCTCTATTATCTATTCTTTATTTTATCTTACTCTCTGATTGAAAAAAACTATTAAGTAGCATAAAATATTGTTCAAACAGGGAGGTCTATCAATGACGAGAAGACATAAGAAAAAGAGATCTAAATTTCAAAAGCTAACAATTGCCATGGCCTGGCTAATGGCAATAATAACTTTAGCTGCTGTAGTAATGCAAGTTGTTGGTGCATTATCTAGCTTTGGCTTTTTCGAATAAAAAAGCGTGAGATCATTGTCTCACGTTTTTTATTGTTGATAATTATCTAAATTTACCATAAAGGGATAGTTAACAGCTAAATTCCACCATAATTTATAAGTAACGGAAGCGAAAATAAATGCCCAGCATAAGGTTGGCAAAATACTTTTTAACAATTTCATTGAACTAATACTCGTCAGACCTGTCATATTCATAATAAGCCAAGTATAGCCCTCAACCAGAATAGAAGCGATTAAAATCGCTAAAATTCGTGCCCAAAAAACTTCTGGTAAAAATCTGGCAGCTTTTTGCAACAGCCAGCAAATTATAGGTAAACTAATGGCATAAACACCGATAATACCAAAAAAATAAATGTCACTTACTACACCAGTACCAAAAGCTAACCAAATCTCTTTGTGATTAGTATCATCAAAAAGTGCTATTAACATCATGCTAACAGGTACCAATAAGTTTGTAGCATTACCAATTAAAAAGAACCGGTGAAAGAATAAAGACAAACTGCCGCTGATAGCTAAAGCAATATATAAAGCTAAAACAAGACTAAATTTTCGCAGAGACTTCATTAGTCGTTCACTTTCCTTTTAATAACCGAAACTACAGAAGGATCATTTAATTCACCTGCTGGATTAATTTTAATTAAATCAGATAAGCCAAATGTATCATGGGTTGTAGTAGAAATCGTCCCTACCAATAATCCTTTCGGTGAATTACCACCCAATCCGCTAGTGTAAATTTTTGCACCACGCTTTAGTTTTTTACTGTCGACCGCCTGAGTAAATGCTAGTGTCTTGTTACCTATTACCGTAATAATTCCATGAACTTTCTTTCCGTTAATGGCTTGTGCTTCAACTGCAAAACGATTGGCTGATTTATCACTAGTTGTTATTAATTCAACTTTTGCAGTAGCAGCATTGACTTCTATTAGGCGACCAATAATACCACCACCGGACATTACCGCCATATTTTTACGCAAGCCAGATGTAGATCCTTTATTAATAACCAACAGGTCTGTCCAACTGTCCGGTGAACGAGAAATGACAGATGCTTGAATAATATTATAGTCAGTAAGCGTATTTTTTACTTTTAATGCAGATTTAAGTTGTTTGTTTTCAGCTTCCAGGCTAGCATTACGAGCTTTTGTTTGTTCCAAGTCAGTAACTTTGCTCTTGAGGTAGTTATTTTCATCTTGAGTATTCAACAAATCGTGAACATTATTTAAACTACCAGAAACAAAACTAAGTGGAAAATCAATTATTCTTGTTCCCACTGCAACCACATCATTGCCAAAACTCTGGATAATCAAAGGAGTATCACGTCTATTACGCAAGCTGACACTGCCTCCTATTACAGTAAAAGCCAAAATAACTGCTATACATGCCGATAATAATTTTTTGTTTTGTAGAAATTTCTTCATTTGGAAACAGTCCCTAAAGAAAAGCCGGCGAAAACAGCCGACTTTTAGTATTATCTGCGATTTTTGCGCATTACTTCAATATTTTTCAGAGACTCACCTGTACCAACTGCAACACAATCTAGTGGATCTTGGGCTATAAATACTGGCACTTTAGTAGCTTCGGAAATAATCTCAGGTAAGTTTTTTAGTAAAGCTCCACCGCCTGTCAATACAATTCCGTGATCAATAACGTCTGCTGCTATTTCAGGAGAGGTCTGTTCAAGCGTTTCCTTAATTGCAACGATAATGTCCTGAACAACGTCTTGAATAGCATGAGCAACATCGACTGCTTTTACATCAACTGATTTTGGTAAACCAGTAACTAAATCACGGCCACGAATATTGACTGCTTCAATATCTTCAGCCTTTTCAACTGAAGCAGAACCAATCTGAATTTTAATATCTTCAGCAGTTCTCTCACCAATTAGCAAATTAAAATTAGAGTGAACATAGTTCACAATTGCCGTATTGAACTTATCACCGGCTTGGCGGATTGAGGTAGAAGAAACTATTCCCCCTAAAGAAATAGTGGCAACATCGGTAGTTCCCCCACCAATATCTACAACCATTGAGCCAGTGGGATCCATTACTGGCAATCCTGCCCCAATAGCAGCTGCAAATGGTTCTTCTATTACAAAAGCTTCACGTGCTCCAGCTACACGGGCAGCATCAATCACTGCCCGCTTTTCAACTTCAGTTACACCAGAAGGTACACAAATCATAGCTGAAGGTTTGGAATTGCCAACAGTCTTTTCGATAAAATACTTAAGCATTGAGGCAGTTGTATCATAATCAGCAATTACGCCATCTTTCATTGGCCTAATAGCCACTATACTTTCTGGTGTTCTGCCAATCATTTCTCTTGCTTCTGAGCCTACCGCAATTACCTTACCGGTATGGGTGTTTTTTGCCACCACAGAAGGCTCTCTTAAAACAATCCCTTTACCTTCCATATAAACAAGAGTATTGGCAGTTCCTAAGTCAATGCCAATATTTTTTGCTCCTAATCCAAACACGTAAATCTCTCCTTATTATCGCAGTCTCTAAATCTTGAATAATTATAGCATAAAGTGCAACTTAAAAAAGAAAATGGAACGTAACTTTAAGATGATTTTAAAATAATTGTTGTTCACAGAAACTAAAGTAATTTCCTTTACCAACAATGAAATGATCAAGAAATTCAATCCGAAATAGTTTTGCTGCTTCATGAAGCATCTCAGTGAGTTCAATATCACTTTTTGAAGGTAACAAATTACCGCTAGGGTGATTATGCACCACAAAGAAGCCGGCACAGGCATAAACAACTGCCCAACGGAAAATTTCCCGGGGATGCGCAATTGACTTATCCAAAGTACCTTGAAACAACTTCTTTTCAGCAATTATATGATTACTGTTATCTATGTAGATTGCCCATAGTTCTTCTTGCTTATGTCCTGCAAATTTATCTAATAAATAAGTACCGACTTCGTCGCTTGAAGTCATAATAAGTTCCCGGTCTGATACTGCTGAGCGCAATCTTTCGAGCAATCCTTCGCTCAAAAGCGCCAGGCTGTCACAGCATTGACCGCCAGAAACATATTTAAGCAGATCATTGGCATTTCTTATTTTTAATTCTTCCAACTTAACAAGAAGTTCATCAAAATTTTCAATTCCATGTTCTTTCAATTCTCCAAAAAAGCTGTTCAGCATTTCCCAGTCAGTTTTAATTAAATAGTGATGAGACCTTATTAATTCCATAAAATCATTCCTTTCACTATTTATATACGCCAAAACTAACTAACTTTTTGTAAAAATTCAAAGAAATCCTGACAAACATAAACCGCATTCTGACGATCTTCGGCAGTAGCTGGAATTAAATCAGGCACCATCACACATTTCAAGCCGGCTTTAACAGCGGCTAGCAAGCCAGGAGAAGAATCTTCGAACGCTAAGATATTATTTTGGGCAACATGTAATTTTTGGGTTGCCAAAAGATAAATATCTGGTGCAGGTTTAGGCTTGACATTATTATTTTTGACATCGTCATAATTTAAGTGAAATTGAAAATAGTTACGCGTACCTGTGGCCCATAAATTATGCTCTACCACATTTTCAGAATTGCTGGTTACCACAGCCATAGGCAACCCGGCAGCCTGAAAGTGATCAAGAGCTTTTTGCACCCCCGGTCTTAACTTTAATTTACCTTGTTCAGTCCACTGCCATACTAGTTCATCAGTACGTTTAATAAATTGGTCACGTTGTTCTTTATTTTTAAAATATTGCAGGTAAAAATCGTTCATATCAGTTGTTGTCGAGCCAACTAATTTAAGATAAATATCATCGGGCGTACCTAGATTTGCCTCCTTAGCAGCCTGAATATTGGCTTCCCAGTATAAATTTTCGGAATTTACCAACAAGCCATCCATATCAAACAAAATGCCTGTGATATCATCCTTAATGCCTTGAACGCGCATCTTTTATCTCCATTTGTAAAATATCCCCAACTAAGTAAAATGATCCTGTTACTAGCAGTATATCATTTGTTTGACTCTTATGCTTTAAATCTTGATAAGAAGTTCGCCAGTCAGCGTGATACTGATATTTTTTTTGAATCCATACCGGATAGTCTTCTTTTTTAGCTGCACGCGGATAGTCGATTGTAGTTAAGTGAACTTCATCTGCTGGTTTAAACAGTTTAAAAACTTGCTCAATATCCTTATCTTTCATCATCATAATTAATACTCTAATTTTGCCTTGCTTTTTTTCCTGCTTAAAGTGAGCAAAATTTAGCAGATTTTGCATTGCCTGAATATTATGTGCACCATCAAGGATAATTAAAGGATTACTTTGCAAGATTTGATAACGTCCAGGCACAGTTGTTTGGTTTATTGTATCTTCTAGCTCTGAAGCAGGAAGTGACAGATTTAATAAGCTAAAGGCTTGAACAGCGATCCCAATATCATAACCTTCAACTAGCGGCCTGGGTAAAAAAGAAATGTTTTGAATTTGATCTTGATACTCCAAATTTTCTTGAAGTAAAACATTAAAGTCGGATCCAAGTTTTTTAACCAGAGCATTTTCTTTTTGAGCCTTTCGCTGAATAATAGGCAACACCTCTTTTGGAATATTACCTAAAACAACTGGCCGATTTTCCTTTATTATTCCACTTTTTTCACGGGCAATATCTGCTAGAGTTGGTCCGATAACTTGCTCATGATCTAGTCCAACTGTAGTAATCACACTGACTTCAGGTGTAATAACATTAGTTTTGTCATGTTCACCACCTATGCCAACTTCTATCACAGCATAGTCACATTTTTCTTGTGCAAAATAAAGAAATGCCAATACTACTTCATATTCAAACGTCACTAATGAAAAAGCAGGATTGTTTTTACGAATTTTTGTCAAAACCGACTCTATTTTATTAGCTACTCCAATCAAACTTTGGTTACTGATATTTTGACCATTCAGCTGAATTCGCTCGTTAAATTCAAAAACGTAGGGCGAAACAAAAAGGCCAGTCTTTTGACCAGCCTTTTGCAACAAATTACTTAAATAGTAAGAAGTTGAGCCTTTACCATTCGTGCCCGTAACATGGATTGTTTTTATCTGATCTTGCGGATTACCTAACATAGCCAAAATTGTCTTAATATATGTTAAATCTGCTTTTTCATGTAATTTAGGAAGTGAGTATAAATAATTAATCACATCTTGAGCTTTGGTAAAAGTCACGTTATTCACTCTTCTTTAATTCTTGAATTCTTTCCTGAACGCTTTGAAGTTGACTTTCATAATCAGCTTTTTTCGCCTTTTCTTTATTTACCACAGCTTCCGGAGCATGTGCGACAAAGCCTTGATTATTTAGTTTCTTAGTTGAGCGTTCAACTTCAGCTTGCAAATCTTTTTCTTCTTTGGTCATGCGCTTGATTTCGTCGGCAATATTAACTAAATCAGCTAATGGCACAAAGATCTGAGCTCCTGAAATCACTGCAGTTTTAGCAAGTTTTGGTGCAGCAATTTGAGTTGAAATGGTTAATTCCTTTGGATGCAAGAAGTTCTTAACGTAATCTTCATTGTCAGTTAAAATTCTCTCATTCTTTGCGTCTTCTAACTGAATCATGATGTCTATTGAAGAAGATAATGGAGCATTTACTTCCCTGCGAATGTTACGTACCGCCTTAATAATTTCAATTAAGAAAGCCATGTCATGACGAGCTGGTTCATTTTCAAATTCAGCATGTACTTCAGGATACTTAGCCACCATAATTGACTCACCATCGTGTGGCATTGAGAGCCAAAGCTTTTCAGTTACAAATGGCATAATTGGATGTAATAAACGTAAGATTTGGTCAAGAATCCAGATCAAATTGTCTTGTTTTCTTGCTTTTAATTCTTGATCATTACCATTCAAAGCTACTTTGGCCATTTCGATGTACCAGTCACAGAAGTCGTTCCAAATGAAGTTGTATAATTCACGACCAGCTTCTCCAAATTGATAGTCATCAAATAACCGAATAACTTCACTAACAGTATGATTTAAACGATCAAAAATCCAACCATCTGCTAAATCAAATTTAGCTGTATCTGGCATATGAGCAGATTGTGCATCTTCTGGTAAATTCATAATGACAAATCTGGCGGCATTCCAAATCTTATTGATAAAGTTCCAAGCAGATGCCAATTGTTTAGGATTATAACGGGTATCTTGACCTGGAGCTGTACCGTTAAGCAAGAACCAGCGTAAAGCATCGGCACCATATTCATCAATTACATCCATTGGATCTACTCCGTTACCCAATGATTTACTCATTTTACGTCCTTGTTCATCACGTATTAAACCATGAAAAACAGCATCTTTAAATGGACGTTGATGCGTAAAATGCAAACCTTGGAATATCATTCTGGCAACCCAGAATGGCAAAATATCATAACCAGTAACTAAAGCATTAGTTGGATAATAACGCTTATAATCAGCGGAGTTTTCATCTGGCCAACCCATGGTTGAAAATGGCCATAAAGCACTGGAGAACCAAGTATCTAATACATCAGGATCTTGTTTCCAATTTTCAATGTCCTTTGGGGCATCTTCGCCAACATACATTTCGCCCGTCTTTTTATTGTACCAAGCGGGAATTTGGTGACCCCACCATAATTGACGTGAAATTACCCAATCATGAATATTTTCCATCCACTGCTTAAATGTATGTTCAAATCTTTCTGGAATGAAACTAATTTTATTATTCGTTTCTTGATTTTTTAAAGCTGCCTCAGCTAATGGCTTCATCTTAACAAACCATTGCGTTGATAGACGAGGTTCTACTTGAACACCAGAACGCTCTGAGTGTCCAACAGAGTGGACAATCGGCTTAACTTTAAGCAAATAGCCCTGTTCCTTTAGGTCTTTAACTAATGCTTCACGGCACTCAAAACGATCCATGCCTTCATACTTACCGGCATTTTCATTCATAGTGCCATCGTCATTCATCACGTTAATCCGTTTTAAGTGATGACGATTACCGACTAAAAAGTCATTAGGATCATGAGCAGGGGTAATCTTTACTAAACCAGTACCAAATTCAGGATCAACGTGTTGATCTTCAATAATTGGAATGTGACGTCCCACTAGCGGTAAAATTAATTCTTTGCCGACAAGATCTTTATAGCGTTCATCCCCCGGTGCCACAGCAACGGCAGTATCACCGAACATAGTTTCAGGACGAGTAGTTGCAATTTCAACAAAGCCAGAACCGTCAGCAAACGGATATTTAATATGATAAAAAGCGCCTTTATCGTCTTGGTGAATAACTTCGATATCGCTTAGAGCTGTTTGCAGCTCAGGATCCCAATTGATAATGTATTCCCCGCGATAAATTAATCCTTCATTATAAAGTTGAACAAAGACGCGGCGAACAGCTTTAGACAAACCCTTATCTAATGTAAATCTTTCACGTGAATAATCTAGTGACAGGCCCAATTTTGCCCACTGACTCTTGATAATAGCAGCGTACTCATCTTTCCAGTCCCAAACTTGTTTAACAAAAGCTTCACGTCCCATTTCATGACGGTCTTTACCCTGTTTGCGTAATTTAGCCTCAACTTTAGCCTGAGTTGCAATTCCGGCATGATCCATTCCCGGAAGATACAAGGTATCATAACCCTGCATTCTTTTAAATCTAATTAATGTATCCTGAATTGCTGTATCCCAAGCATGACCTAAATGAAGCTTACCAGTAACATTTGGTGGCGGAATAACAATTGCATACGGATGTGCCTTTTTATCTCCAGATGGCTTAAATAAATCTTGATCAAGCCACTTTTGATATCTACCCTGTTCAACCTCGCGTGGGTCATATTTTGGTGCTAAATCTGTCATAGTTCTCCTCCCAATAAAAAAGTCCTAGACAAAATGTCTAGGACGATGTGATTAACCGCGGTACCACCTAAAGTTAAGCAGAAAAAATTCTGCCTCTCTTAATAATGATAACGGCGAATTTGCCGGATCAGCCTACTGTTAGTTCAGCCAATCAGTCCAATTGAGCTACCAATTAACCTTCATTCGGCCTTTCACCACTATCAGCCTTTCTCTATCTATAAGGTTAATACCTCTCAATTATTGCTTTGGGCGTATTATAACACGTTTTTTACAGTAGTGCAGCATCTTCTGCCGCTTTATCTGCTAAAAACTTATCATTAGGATAAATTGAAGTTACTTGTATACCAGCTAGAGCGCGGTCAATTAATCCTTCAACATCCAAACGATTTTCAAATTCCCGTGCTTTATCGATTTTGGGTTTAGTTTTGGGACGAGGAGGGGCAAAAATTGTACAGCAATCTTCAAATGGCTGAATTGATAAATCAAAAGTACCAATTTTTTCAGCCAAATTAATAATTTCAGTTTTATCCATCGTGGCAACTGGCCTGACAACTGGTGTGGTCGTCACATCATTAATTGCAGCCATTGATTCCAAAGTTTGCGAAGCCACTTGACCAACGGATTCACCGTTAAAAATAGCTAGGCCTCTTCTTTTAGCTCTTATTTTATCTGCCAACTGCAACATGAACCTTCTTTGCACAGTCATTAAATAACCCTCAGGAATTTTTTCCTTAATGGTTTCCTGAATTTCCGCAAAAGGCACGGCAATAAAATTGATCTTCCCTGCATAATTAGCAAGAATTCCAGTTAATTCTTTAGCCTTATTTAGCGCTTTTTCAGTAGTATATGGCGGACTGTAAAAATGAACCATTTCAATATCAACACCACGCTTTAGAGCTAAATATGAAGCTACAGGCGAATCAATTCCGCCAGAAAGCATCATAACTGCCCTACCACCAGTTCCAACTGGCATTCCCCCTGCACCGCGAAGTAACTGATTCGAAATATAGACAGCATCCTTGCGTACTTCAATTCTCAGGACAATGTCAGGGTGTTTCATTTCTACCTTTAAATTCTCCATATTATCAAAGAGATAATCACCCACCATTTTATTCAACTCATTGGTATCGTATAAAAATTGATGATCACTGCGTTTAGTGTTGACTTTAAAAGTCATGCCCTTTTTAAAAGTTTCTTTCATTAAAGCTAGAGCAGTTTCTTCAATTTTTGCCAAAGTCTTTTCAACTTTGATAGTTGGTGAATAAGTTTGAATACCAAAAACCCTTTTTAAACGTTTATCGACTTTTGCAAAAGGTGCATCATTTAAAACTATGTGCATGCGGTCATGCCGCGGGTGTATTTCGACTTGCGGAAAATCGCGCAATACTTTAGTCACGTTACCAGCTAAGCGGCCAATGAAATCTTTACGATTTTTCCCTTTAGTTGACAGCTCACCATAACGTACCATTATTTCAGTATATTTCATAAAAAATTATTCTCCTAAATGATTAATTCTGGCAAAATGATGGTAAATTTTATCAAAGACCTTAATAAATTCATCTGCCTCGGCAAGAGTATTAGTTTCATCAAAACTAAGACGAATCGCACTTGTTGCTACTTTATCATCAACATGCATTGCCACCAATGTGCTGGCTTGATCAGTCTTAGTGGAAGAACAGGCCGAAGTAGTTGAAGTATAAATGTCATACTCTTCGAGTGTATGAACAAGAGTCTCTCCTCGAATACCTTCAAGGGCAAAACATAAAATATGAGGGGCAAAGTTATCATTCAATGGTGAAAATATAGTGATTCCTGGCTTATCTTGGAGATACTTCACTATTTTAGCTTTAATTTCAGCCTCACGTTGAGCTTTTTCCTGTTCATTTTCCAAAAGCAAACGTACTGCTTTAGCCATCCCTGCTATTGCCGGTAAGTTTTCAGTACCTGAACGCAAACCTTTTTCCTGACCGCCACCATCATGCAAGGGAGCAAGCATCTTGCCCTCTTTTTTATAAAGAATTCCGGTACCTCGTGGTGCATGAAATTTATGCGCTGACAGACTGGAAAAATCAACACGAGGAGTAAAAACACGAGACCAAATATTTTTACCTAATGCTTGCACATTATCTACATGAAAACTCACGGTCGGGTAGTTAGTTAATAAATCACTAATTTCATCAATTGGCTGAATAGCACCAATTTCATTATTAACGCCCATTATTGAAACTAAAGTTGTATCAGAATCTAAGGCATTACGTAAATCGTTTACGCTAACACGCCCTTCTTTATCAACAGGTAAATGGGTTACACGAAAGCCAATATATTCTAAAGCGTTAAAAGCATTGGCAACAGAAGCATGTTCCACGCTTGAAGTAATGAGATGCTTGCCAAATTCCCGTTTTTGAAAAGCGGTTCCTTTTATTGCCCAGTTATTTGACTCAGTTCCACCAGAGGTAAAGAAAATTTCATCCTGTTTTGTGCCCAAAAGACTGGCAATTTGCTTACGTGAACTTTCTAAAAGTTGAAATGCACGGTCTCCTAATTTATGTAAACTAGATGGATTGCCCCAAATGGTTTGAGCTACTTTATCATAAGTGGCTAAAACAGCAGGATCAATCTTAGTCGTGGCACTGTTATCAAAGTAAATCACGGAATTTCTCCCCCTCCAAAAACACTACATGGTCAGCTATTAACTTATAAATTGTAACTTAAATTCTTGTCAGCTTCAATTATTTATTCATGAGCACTAAAAAAGCTTTAAAATTGTTTTTTTAATTTTAAAGCTAAATATTTTTCAGCAGAATTATAATATCCATCAGCTATTTTTCTTATCAGAATAGTACAAATTTTCTAAGCGTTGATATGAACCTGGCTCAACTTTTTCAATAGCAGTTGCAATGGTGTCCAAAGCATCTTTATAGTTATAATCCTGTTCATACAGTTGCATTGCCTTTTTCTGAGCGCTTTTAATGGAACCATTATTGGAATATTTATTAGAATATTGCAAGGTTAGCTGAACTAGATCTGCAGAATTAATTATGTCATCTGCTTCACGTTTTAACCTTTCAACATCATCAGAAATTTGAATTAATTCCTGAGAAATCTTTTCCATGTTCAGCCTTACTTGACTCAATTCTTTGGCCACGTGACCAATCTCGTTGACAACCAAAGTATACATTTGCACAAAGGTATCAGGATTACCAGGGATTTTTTTACGTTCTAAGCGGCGATAAACTAGAGAAACTTCCTGTTTAAAGCGGTTGATCGAATCATTGGCTACATTCTCAGAATCATAAAGACCATCAACGTCTTGGGACATTTTCTTTTGCTGTGCACTAATTTCACGCAATCGTTCCAACATACTCAACCACGATGACTTAATTTTGGAATAAACTCCCTTACCATCAGCAACATTTTGGGTATCGACCGTATATTGCCGCTCCATATCACTAACTTCCTGTTCCAACTTTCTACTAGTGGCAAGTTCATTATGAGTAAGCTCATAACTCTCATCAATATGACGCAATTTTGCTACTAATTTTTTTGATTCCACTTGTTCGTGAGCAAGAAGACGCTGGATTTTATCTTGATTCTCTTCTACAAATGGTCTTGCTTTATACTCTTTAGCTAAAATATCATAAAGAGCAGAAATCTCTTTTTTGATTTCAGCATTTTTTTCTTTTAACTCGGAAACTTTAAGCTCTTTTAGCAAACTATTTGCATCGGCTACTTGTCCTCTGATTTTTTTAATCTCAGCTAAAACGTCTACCTGAGTTATGTAATACTTAGAAGACATCATCTTCTTATAACTGTCGGACAATTCACTCAACTGATCTTGAAAAACTTTATTGAGTTGGTGACGAGCATTCCTAATTTCGGGCAGGATAGAACTAATGTTAGTCAAAGCAGCTTTAATTTTTGACAAAATACGTTTTGCTTCAACTTGATCTCCTTGAGCAGTCAAACTCTTGGCTTCCGAAAAGTCATTTTCAATATTTGTCAATTCGTTTTCAATCTGATCCAGAGCAGCACCATAATCATATGAATTTGCCAGAATGTCTTTACGCATTTCTTTAAAGCCATTGAACAAGTCGTTATATTTTTTTTGATTCTCACGGTTTGATTCAAGTAATTCTGTGAATACTTCCTTAGTGTTCTTGGCATCTTTATAAGTTGGATCCATGATTTCACGGGCTTGTTTAATACTTTTATGAGCTTTAAATAAGTGATAGTGTGTATTTTGCTCAGCAGCCTGTTCAAGAAAGTTCTGCGCTGCAGGAATCTTTTTAGCCAATGCCTGCTCGTAGTTTTTACGCCAAGTAGTTAATGTTGTCAAACTTTCACCGGCTAAATCCATTTTATCCAGATTGACAATATCTGTTTCTAAATGCATTTTATCAATTTTGGTAATCAAATCGTCTAATTCAAGAATTTGCCTTAATTGGCGGCGATTGATTATTAACATAGCGGCTATAATTATAATGATGATTAAAATTGCAATGATTACAACTATGGATTGAGTTGGTGACATAATTTTCCTCCAAAACTACCCCAATTATACCAAACTTCTACATTATTGTGGTCAAGAGTTTTTTCAAGCCAATAAAATTCGTTATTTAAATAAAATCGTGCGATCAGATATTTATAAATATCTCTTTAATTAAAAGCAGTATACTAGTATTAACAAGTTGCTACCACCTTTTTATTTTTTCTAGTTAAATTATTAAATATTAAAGCAATTGCTATTTTCCTTGCTTTAATAAGGTAATACAACTATAATATAGAACGTGTAAAATATTTGCAGCTATAAGTGGCAAGAACGTCAACATCTTAATACGTTTTAGTGAACGAGTAACCGACGCTGCAATAGGCGAAAATGAAAATTAAGATGCACGAATGTTAAACTTATACGTAATTATTTTACTCCAAAAACTGTTATCAGATTTTATTGGAGGATTTTATGTCAAGATATACAGGTCCAAGTTGGAAACGTTCCAGAAGATTAGGAATTTCACTTTCAGGTACTGGCAAGGAGCTTAGTCGTAGAAACTACGCCCCTGGTCAACACGGTCCCAATTCACGTGGTCGTTTATCAGAATATGGTGAACAATTACATGAAAAGCAAAAGCTACGTTGGATGTATGGTTTAAATGAACGTCAATTTAGAACTTTATTCAAACGTGCCGGCAAGATCCGTGAAGGTGAACACGGTACTAACTTTATGGTTCTGCTTGAGTGTCGTTTAGACAGTATTGTTTACCGTTTAGGTTTAGCTACTACTAGAGAGCAAGCTAGACAATTAGTTAACCACGGTCACATCACTGTTGATGGCAAGCGTGTTGATATTCCTTCCTATGAAGTCAAGGTTGGTCAAACCATTGGTCTTAAGGAAAAGTCAAAGAACCTGCAACAAGTTAAGGATGCACTTGAAGCAGTTGTATCCCGCCCATCCTTTGTTTCATTCGATGACAACAAGGTAGAAGGTTCACTTGTTCGCCTTCCAGAACGTGATGAAATGGAACCAGAAATTAACGAAGCTCTAGTTGTTGAATACTACAACAAGTTACTTTAATTTCCATGTTTTTACAAACCCCTTTCCTTCTTGGAGAGGGGTTTTTGTTACCCGAAAGGAGTACCAATCAATGACGGAGGATTTAAATACCAGAGTTTCAAATGCTGCTCAAGGCATCACACCCCAAACAAAGCCGGATGAACGCAGAAGATTTTTAGGGTCTCTTCGCGAACGAGTTCTAGTTAGAATGACCAATGCCGAAGTGCAAGATCCTAAGTTAACCAACCTATTTTTACGCCATTTTAAAGATTATATTGGTTACAATATCCTGATTAATGGCAATTTACATGATAAATTTGTTGATCAAGTAGAAACTAGTTGTGGCAAATACGAGATCTCTTTTACTATCGTTAACAATCAAACAGCAAAAACGGGTCCGAATGACTCAGCAATCTTAGTAGTAGCTGCAAATGCAATTAACAAAATGCGCATTGACATAAGTCAAGTGTATCCTCCCGAAATGCCTCAAGAATTGCTTACTAGTGGCAAAACTAAAAAAGCTGGTTTTTGGCAGCGGCTTTTTCATGGAGACAATTAAATGAAACCATTAGCTTACAGAATGAGACCAAAAACCTTAGATGAGGTAGTCGGTCAGGAGCATTTAATTGGCCCTGGAAAAATTATTCGCCGGATGGTTGAAGCCAAAATGTTGTCCTCGATGATTCTTTACGGTCCCCCAGGTATAGGCAAGACAAGTATTGCCAGTGCCATAGCTGGTTCCACCAAATATGCCTTTCGCCAGCTTAACGCTGCAACAGACAGCAAAAAACAGCTGGAGCAAGTAGCTGCGGAAGGAAAATTGAGTGGCACGGTGATATTGCTCCTAGACGAAATTCACCGTTTGGATAAAACCAAGCAGGACTTTTTATTACCCCTTTTAGAATCCGGACAAATTATTTTGATTGGTGCGACAACTGAAAATCCGTATATAGCAATTTCACCCGCTATTCGTTCTCGCTGCCAGATTTTTGAATTAAAGCCTCTAGCAAAAGATGATGTCAATAAAGCAATTAATCGAGCGCTTAAAGATTGTGAACTTGGTTTGGGTAAGTACAACGTTAAATTGACTTCAAGCGCCAGAAAGTTATTAGTGCAAAAGGGCAATGGCGACTTACGTTCAACATTGAACGGACTTGAACTTGCAGTCCGCTCAACGAAACAAGAAATGATTGCTGCCGGTAAAAATGATGAAACAGAATTAACCATTGATCAAGATGAAATGGCCAATTCTATTCAGTTGCGTAATCAAAACTTTGATGCTAAGGGCGATGGACATTATGATCTGGTTTCTGCTTTTCAAAAATCAATTCGTGGCTCTGACACAGATGCAGCCTTGCATTATTTAGCTCGACTAATTGAGTCTGGTGATTTAATAGCAATTTGTAGGCGTTTAAGTGTAATTGCCTATGAAGACATCGGCCTTGCAAATCCCGCAGCCGTTCAGCATGCTCAAATAGCTATTCAGTCTGCTAAGAGTCTGGGTTTCCCTGAAGCGCGGATACCTTTAGCTAACGCGGTGATTGAACTGGCTTTATCACCTAAAAGTAACAGTGCTATCAGTGCTATTGATCAGGCTTTAGCTGATGTAAAAAATAAGGACTATGGCAATATCCCTGCTACTTTAAAAGATGCACACTATAGTGGTGCAGCAAAATTAGGTCACGGTAAAGGTTATATTTATCCTCATTCTTATGTGAATGATTGGGTACCACAGCAATATTTACCAGATAAACTCGTTGGCACGCGATATTTTCAGCCTAAAGGCAATTCTAAAATAGAAAAAGGGTTTAAAAAGCAATACGAAACTTTGCATGAATTGCAAAAACAGGGTCTAAAATAATTAGTTTTGCATAGAAGGAAAATATTTTAGTAGATGCTGGCCGAAGATTTATTTTGCAATCAGCCCTTTTATTTTGGTCATGCACAAAGTAAGTCGGTATATTGATAACCTTAGTTCATTCAGGAGCTTAAAAGCTATCCTAAAAAAGTACCCTCTAATTTTTCTGCCTTGACAAAACTCGTGATGCTTAGTAGTATAATAGTTGATCTGAGTTGATCGACTAGCTCAATTGTATAAGGTTGACCGGTCAAACATAAGACATGCGAGATAGTAAATAACTTTCGAATCGGAAAACTATCTTCAAAGATAGGATCCATATTCGTTGCGATACATCTCATTTTTTGAACACTGCGGGTTCAACAAGCATTGTTTTGCTATGTTTCGACGACTCGGATTTCTTGAGAAATTTAGGAAGCGGTCTGCGGACCGTTTTTTTGTTTGGAGATTTTATGGCTATTAAAATTGTTATTCTAATTTACCTGGCAGTATTGCTATTGACTGCCTTTTACTTATGGCATAATCGGCATCGTCATTTCCTAATATACAACAGTAAAAATATTTCTAATTTTAGTTCTCTAATGTCTTGGACAGCTATTATTTTAATTATAGAGACCATTTTAGGTTTAGTTATAGTTTTCCAGAAGAATAAATATTTAAATCTTATTACTTTAATTCTCAGCAGCATTACTATCCTAATTTTTAGTCTTTTACTTAATCAAAAGGATGATTAACTGGACTAAAATTTGGTAAAATAATGGTGAGAGAGGTGTTTTAAATGATGAAACAATATCACCGTATTCAAGTCGCAGTTGATGGCTCAAAAGAAGCTGATTTAGCTTTTAAAAAGGCGGTCGCTGCGGCTAAGCGAAATGAAGCTGCTTTGGAAATTTTACATGTCATTGACACCAGATCCTTCCAAAATGTTTCTAGCTTTGATTCAGAAATGGTTGAACAAGTATCAAACGATGCTAAAGAAAAATTGCAAAATTACTACCAACAGGCTACAGAAGCTGGAGTAAGTGAGGTTCACTATTCAATTGAATTTGGGGCTCCTAAAGCAATTATCGCCCACCAATTCCCTAAAAAGCACCAGATTGATTTAATCGTATTAGGAGCTACAGGTCTCAACGCTGTTGAACGCATATTAATCGGTAGTGTTACCGAATATGTTACTAGAACTGCAGATTGTGATGTGCTAGTTTGTCGTTCTAACGAAAATTTGAGTAATTAAAAAAGAGCATTTCAACTGAAATGCTCTTTTTTATGTATAGATAAATTAGAAATCTCCTGCTTGACTGAACATATAATCTTTATTATGAAATTTCATGGACAAAATCATACCAATACCAATCATATTACCAATTAAGGCTGATCCACCTTGAGAAATAAAAGGCAACGGGATACCGGTCAGAGGTAGCAGATCAATACTCATACCAATATTTTCAAATACATGGAAGAGTATCATCATGATAACGCCAGTAGAAACGTAAGAATAAAATGCGTTTTTGGTATCAAAAGTAATCCGTACCATTTGCACTATCAAGTATAAGTAAAGCAAAATGATTGCTACACTTCCAATAAAGCCAAATGATTCTCCTATCACTGAATAAACCATGTCGGAGCCTCGGACCGGCACATAAACACTTAGTTTACCAAAGCCGTTGCCGAATATTTGCCCAGAACCAATCGCTTGCATACTTTGCCACAATTGATACGCAGCTTTTGAAGTGTCATTAGATGGATTCAGCCATGACATAATACGTCTAAATTGATAAGGCTGAAAGAAATGACTTAGAAATGATTGACCACTTGGTGTGGTAACCATATAAATAACTACGACTCCCAGCACAAAGACAGCGACAAACATTGGCGCAATTATTTTCCACGAAATACCAGATACTAGCACTACGCCACCAACAATTGCAATGAAAACCAGCATCGTACCAAAGTCATTTTGCAGTTTTAAAAGCACAGCAATCGGTAGCAGCCAAGCCAGCATTTTACCAATTAAAATCCAGTCGTTTTTAATTGTGTGGGCATATTTATTGTTATGCTCACGCACAACCCGGGCCAGCATCAATATAAAAGCTGGTTTCATGACTTCTGATGGCTGAAAAGAAATTGGTCCCAGCTTAAACCAGCTTTTGGCACCAGCATCTGCAGCTATACTGCGATTATAAAAGAACAAAACCGCAATTAAAAGCACTATCCCCAGACCATATACATAAGGTGCAATGCGGTAGAGCTGTTCAGCATCAAATTGGATTACAAAAGCAACTGCAGCAATCGAAATAACATACCATAATCCTTGCATTGCCACTGCCCTAACTGGACTTCCCATATGACTGGGATCATCAATTGCGGCAAAATAAATGGAATAAAGGCCCACAGCTGCCAATATGAGCACAGGGACAACAATATTCCAGGCAATTCGATCAAACAGATTGGTTTTATTTTGTACTTTGACCATTAATTAATCACAACCTATTATTTTTCATGCAAAGCGAAGTATGAAAGCAAATCATTAATACTGCTTTCCAAACTTTTTGCATACAAGACGCTGTTGGTTTTGCCGGTTGTAGCCCGATAACGGCCAGCAATTTTTTCAATCACGCCAATAGATTTTTTCTGGGGAATTACTACTTCCCAGGTTGGGTTTTGCTTACCCTTAATTTCATTAATTTCCACATTAATATTTTCTGGTTTTTTTGACATAAATACTCCTATTTCGTATTAGGATGGAATTTCTTTGCAATAATCTCATCTTCATATCGTTCTGGATGAGGATTACGAAAAATTGTAAATTTATCTGGTACCGGATCAACACCACCACGCACAAAAGGATTGCAGCGTAATATACGTGATATTCCCATAATAAGTCCTAAAAGAGGACCAAATTTGGTCAATGCGTCAACCATATAGGTCGAACATGTTGGATAATAACGGCATGATTTTGGTAAAGCAGGAGAAATAAACTTCTGGTAGATTTTAACCAAATAAATCAAAATTTTACGCAAATCTAGCCTCCCAAGATTAGTGACGCTGATGTTTTTCAATATTCTTAAGTAAAATTCCCGTCCCAAGTGCCACAGCTTCAAGTGGATGATCGGCCGTTAATACTGGTACCTTAAGGTAATAAGAAATTAGCTTATCAATATTCTTAAGCAATGCTCCACCACCTGTCAGCATAATTCCACGGTCAATAATATCCGCAGAAAGCTCTGGTGGCGTTTTTTCCAAAACCTCTTTAGTAGCAGCAATAATAGTCATCAAGCCATCATGAAGAGCTTCTTGAATTTCAGGCGCAGTAACAGTAGCCTGTTTTGGCAGACCGTCAACCACATCGCGACCGCGAACAGTGATAGTTTCGTTCTTATCAGGTTCAAAAGCACTACCAATTTCGATTTTAATCTGTTCCGCAGTGCGTGAGCCAATTAGCAAGTTATGTTTATTCTTAATATAGGAGACAACCGCCTGGTTCATATGATCCCCAGCATAACGCAATGATTGACTTGTAACAATTTCACCCATTGATAAAACGGCAATATCAGTAGTACCACCACCAATATCGATTACGATGTTGCCTTGAGGTTTGAAAATATCAAGCCCTGCACCTACAGCAGCAACTTTAGGCTCAAAATCAAGGTAAACTTTGCCTCCACCCGATTTTTCCGCAGCCTGAATAATTGCCTTCTGTTCAATTGATGTTACTCCTGTCGGAGCACAAATTAAAATATTTGGCTTAGACATAAAGCCTTTAACGTTTAATTTTTCAATAAAGTAAGACAGCATTGCTTCTGTGATATCAAAATCAGCGATAACACCATTTTTTAAAGGACGGATTACACGGATGTTCCCCGGAGTCCTTCCTACCATCTTGTAGGCTTCTGTACCAACTGCTACTACTTTATTTGTACTTGTATTGACAGCAACAACAGAAGGCTCATTTAAGACAATTCCTTTACCAGAAACATTAATGAGCACATTTGCTGTTCCTAAATCTATTCCTATATCTCGTGCCACGATAATCCTCCATCATATTTCAATGTATATTTTACCATAAAGATTTTAAGTTTGTCGGTGACTTTATCCGCTTTACCAAGTCTTAAAAGAAATTACTTAACTGCAATGAAGTATCAATTAATGTAATAAAGAAATTACCCACTAGAAAGCCTAAAGCAATTGCAGCAAAAATAAGTAGCAGTTGAGCTTCAAATATCCTGTTTTTACGAATTATCTTTTCAATACGAACACTTTTCATAATCTGAAAGGATAGACCGATCGTAATTAAATAAATTACTATACTAATTAAAGCATGAACGCCAAGTTGAAACATATTCTTTCTCACTTTTCCTAAGTCACAATAAAAGCGGACACACAAAAGCAGTGTATCCGCTTAAAACTTTAAATCTATTTAACTGAATTGTAAACACTTATTCGGTTGACGGCTCTTCTAAGTGCAACCTGTGCCCGCTCAAGTGATCGTTGATCATGGGCAGCCTGAGCTTTTTTCAGTGCATTTTGAGCACGTTCTCTAGCTGCTTTAGCCCGGGAAACATCAATATTATTTGCCCGCTCAGCGCTGTCAGCAATAATGGTAGCCACATTATTTGAAAATTCAAAATAGCCGCCACTAACAGCAATATGGTTGACAATATTGTTCATTTCCCGACTTCTTTTAACTTTAATCTCACCTATTGCTAGCGGAGTCAAAATCGGTAAGTGATTATACATCACTGAACGTTGACCATCAATTGCACGCATTTCAACAATACTAGAATGATGAGAAAATATTAGACCATCTGGAGTTACAACATTTACCATAAAAAGTTTTTCTGGATCTGCCATTTGACATCACCTTACTTTTCTAATAATGCTTTAGCTTCAGGATCACTCGGAGTTACACCCATTTGCTTTGCTTTTTTCAAAACATCTTCAATTGGGCCTACACTACGGAATGCATCTTCTGGAAGATCATCTAAATGACCATCTAAAATCATCTTAAAGCCCTTAATAGTTTCTTTAATTGGAACATAAGAACCAGGCACACCAGTAAACTGTTCAGCCACAAAGAAGTTTTGCGATAAGAAGAATTGAACTTTACGAGCACGGCTAACTATCACCTTTTCCTCGTCAGATAATTCATCCATTCCCAAAACAGAAATGATGTCTTGCAATTCATGGTATCTTTGCAATATATGCTGGACGCCAGTAGCGACTTCATAGTGCTCTTGGCCCACAATTTCAGGATCCAAAGCACTTGAAGTAGATTGCAGCGGGTCAACAGCCGGGTATATACCTTGCTCAACTAAACTACGTTCCAAATTGGTAGTAGCGTCAAGGTGAGCAAAAGTAGTAGCTGGAGCCGGGTCAGTATAGTCATCAGCAGGAACATAGACCGCTTGAATTGAGGTAATAGAACCCTTCTTGGTAGAAGTAATTCTTTCCTGCAATTGGCCCATTTCTGTTGCCAAGGTTGGCTGATAACCAACGGCACTGGGCATGCGTCCCAGCAAAGCTGAAACTTCCGAACCAGCTTGAGTAAATCGGAAAATGTTGTCGATAAAGAGCAGAACGTCTTGACCTTCAACATCTCTGAAATACTCTGCCAGCGTTAATCCTGTCAGTGCTACCCGCATTCTGGCACCAGGCGGCTCATTCATTTGACCAAAGACCATGGCAGTTTTGCTTAAAACTCCAGATGCTTTCATCTCAAAGTAAAGGTCATTACCTTCACGTGTTCTTTCACCAACACCAGTAAAGACTGAAATACCACCATGCTCCTGGGCGATATTATGGATAAGTTCCTGAATAATAGTGGTTTTACCAACACCGGCACCACCAAACAGGCCGACTTTTCCTCCACGGACATAAGGTTCAAGTAAATCAATTACCTTAATACCGGTTTCAAGAATCTCCTGACTCGTTGTTAATTCATCATATTTAGGAGCATTCTTATGAATACTGTCACGAGCATGATCTTTTGCAAATTTAGGGCCGTTGTCAATAGGCTCACCTAAAACATTAAAAACACGTCCTAAAGTATCATTACCAACCGGTACTGAAATAGGGCCACCTGTGTCTTCAACCTTCATTCCGCGTCTAAGACCATTGGTAGATTCCATCGCAATTGTTCTTAAAACACCATCGCCAAGCTCTAGTGTAACCTCGAGAACAACAGATTCATCGTCCGACTTAACGACGCGCAAAGCATTGTCAATATCAGGCAGATTTTTGTCAAGCGGGAATTTGACATCGACAACTGGGCCGATTACTTGAACAACTTCACCTTCACTCAAAACATCTACCTCCTTTTCTTAATTATTTCAAAGCGTTAGCACCACTGACAATTTCAGTAATTTCAGTAGTGATTTCTGCTTGTCTTGCACGGTTTAATTTAGTAGTTAAACTCGAAACCAAATCGTCAACGTTGTCCGTAGCACTCTGCATGGCAGTCATTGAACTGGCATGTTCAGCAGTTTTGGCATCCAGAATAGCACCGTAAATAGTAGAACGGGCATATTGGGGAATTAGTGTTGTTAAAACAGCATTAACATCAGGTTCGATATCGTATTCCAAATCTTGATGGGCTTCAGCTTCTTTGACACCAATATCAATGTCAACGATTGGCAACATTTTTTCAACCCGAAATGCAGATGAAAGTGAGTTGATGTGGTGAGTATAACATACATATAATTCATCATAAACTCCGTTCAAATACATTTTGATTGCAGTTGAAACAATTGGTAAAACTTCATCAAAAGTAGGTACGTCACTAATACTGTCATTTTCATAAACAACGTTCAGCTTGTTTTTCTTAAAGAAATCAGCACCGACTGAGCCAACAGCCAAAACCTTAATATCTTTGTGTTCAGCCTTCGAATCCTCAAACAATCCCATCATGTTTTTGATGACAGCACTATTATAAGAACCAACAAGACCACGGTCACCGGTAATAACCAAATAACCAGTGGAATTGACCTTTTTGCGTGCTTGAACCATATCGGAAACAACACCCAAACCAAAGACATTTTCATAATCGATTTTGCTAATGCTGTCTTCATCAATTGCAACATGTGCCTTACGCAAATGGCTGACGACTTCAGCACTCATCAAGCGCGATAAAGTTTGCCGTACGTGATCATTGTAGATCGTGTACCCCTTATCCCGCTTTTCAGTTTGGTTTAACTTTGATGCCGAAACCATTCTCATGGCCTCAGTAATTTTACCAGTTTGCTTAACTGAAGCTATTTTCTTCTTCAACGCAAGTAAAGATGCAGGCATATAACTACCTCCTATTTATTACTTGGTGAAAAACTATCCGCAAATTTAGAAATTGCTTCTTGTAATTTCTTCTCATCTGGCAATTCACCAGTCTTACGAATGTGTTCTAGCAAATCTGCATGATTAGTATCGAAATTGTCATATAATTCTTTTTCAAATCTGGCAATATCATCAACTGGAACGGAGTCAAGATAACCATGGGTTAAGGCATAAAGAATAATAACCTGTTTTTCAACAGGAATTGGTGTATGAAGTGGCTGTTTTAACACTTCAACAACCCTGCGTCCACGATTTAACTTTGCTTGAGTTGCTTGATCCAGATCACTACCAAATTGAGCAAAACTTTCAAGTTCATGGTAAGCTGCCAGATCGGTACGAAGCGTACCAGCAACTTTTTTCATTGCCTTAATCTGGGCACTACCACCAACACGGGAAACTGAGTTACCGGCATCAATGGCAGGACGGGTTCCTGCAAAGAACAAGTCGCTTTGCAAGAAAATTTGTCCATCAGTAATTGAAATCACGTTAGTTGGAATATAAGCTGAAATATCTCCCGCTTCAGTTTGAATAAATGGAATGGCCGTCATTGAACCGCCACCAAGTTTATCACTCAACTTCGCACTACGTTCAAGTAAACGTGAATGCAAATAGAAGACATCGCCAGGATATGCTTCACGACCAGGCGGACGACGGAGAAGTAAAGAAAGTTCACGGTAAGCGACAGCTTGCTTTGATAGATCATCAAAGACTACCAAAACATCTTTGCCGTTATACATGAATTCTTCACCCATAGCTGTTCCGGCATATGGCGCTATATACAGCATTGGTGCGGGTTCACTTGGCCCAGCTTCGACAACAATTGTATAGTCCATTGCGCCAAAACGCTTTAAAGTTTCTACTTGTGCTCTGACAGTTGATTCCTTCTGACCAATAAAGACATAAATGCAAATTACGTCTTGTCCCTTTTGGCTCAAAATAGTATCAATTGCCAAACTAGTTTTTCCAGTCTTACGGTCACCAATAATTAACTCACGCTGACCGCGACCGATTGGCACTAAGGCATCAATAGCTTTGATACCAGTTTGCAGCGGTTGATTAACTGACTGGCGTTCCATAACACCCGGTGCCGAAGCCTCGATTGGACGAGTCTTTGACGTTTTTATTTCGCCAAGTCCATCAACTGGCTGCCCCAATGGGTTTACCACGCGACCAATTAGTGCATCACCAACCGGCACACGCATAATCTCACCGGTTCTTTTGACTTGGTCACCTTCACGAATATCATCAAAATTGCCTAGAATAATGATACCAACATCATTTGATTCAAGGTTTTGTGCAATACCATAAGAACCATTGTCAAATTCCAATAGTTCGTTGGCCAAAACATTGTTCAATCCGTGAGCCCGGGCGATACCATCACCTATGTATGTTACAACTCCAACTTCATTAATGTCGAGTTTATCATCATAGTGTTCAAGCTGCTGCTTGATTAAAGAGCTAATCTCTTCTGCTTTTATGCTCAATGGTTTCACCTCTTTTAATTTTTATTAATTAACTGCGCACGAATCTTATTCAGTTTGTTCTTGACTGACCCATCGATTACGCAATCACCAACTTTTAAAATTACGCCGCCAATAATACTTTGATCAACCTCATTAGTGAGAATGACTTTGCTCAAATTAAATTTTCGAGCGTAACTAGTACCTAATTTTTGTAATTGTGTTTGATCAAGCGCTACTGCTGAAACAGCAACTCCCGTTTCAATTTTTTGATTTTTATTATACAAATCATTGAAACAATTTATAATGTCCGGCAATTCCAAAAAATGATCATAATCCAGTAACAGGTTCAAAAAATTCTGAACTTCTTCTGACAGACCTTGCTCAATCGCAGAAAGCGATTTTGCTTTTTCAGTACTATTAAAAATTGGGTCGCTAAAAACTTTCAAAATTTGCGGATAATTGGAAATAGCCTTAGCTAGTTCTTGTATATCTGCATGAACAGTATCCAAAGCAGCCATATCTTCTGCATAATCAAATAGTGCAGTACCATAACGTGCAGCAATTTCCGCTTTACTTAAGGCCATTATTTATTCAGCCCCTTAATAAATTGATCAACCAAATCTTTTTGGTCATCAGCAGATAAATTCTTCGCAATTACTTTTTCTGCAATCGTAACAGAAATATCTGCAACTTGTGCACGAGCTTCATTTAAGGCATCCGCTTTAGCCTGTGCAGCATCTGCCTTTGCCTTCTCATGAATCGAAGCCGCATTATCATTAGCTTCCGCAACAATCTGCGTGCTGGTTTTTTCAGCATTTGCTTTTGCATCAGTAAGAATTTGCGTTGCTTCTTGTCTTGAGTTCTTCAAGGCAGCTTCACGCTCATTAGCCAAAACTTCGGCCTTTTTGCGATTGTCTGCAGCCGAATCAAGATCATTGATTACCTTTTGGCGTCTTTTTTCCATCATGTCGGAAACAGGTCCCCATGCATAATGTTTAACCAAAATAAGTAAAATTGCAAAAACAATTAAATACCAGATAGTATTACCCAGATAAATATGACCTGCCGAGGCTGCAAATAAAATTTGAAATGTCATTTACTGCCCTTCTCTCTTTTATCTAAATTGTTTTAAATAAAAAAATTAAACGAAGAGAATCAGGAAAGCAACAACAATCGCCAAAATAGGAACGGCTTCAATCAGACCAACACCGATAAACATTGTTGATCTTAAGTTACCAGCACTTTCAGGTTGACGAGCCATGCTCTCAACTGTCTTAGTGATAACTTTACCATTACCCCAAGAAGCTGCCAATGCAGCAATACCAGCTACAATCGCTGCTGAGATATATTTAAAAGCTTGTGACATATTTAAACCTCCAATAAATTATTCTTTTGTAACTTTTTTCCCAACATAAACCATGGATAAAGTTACGAAAACATATGCCTGGATAGAGCCAATGAAGACAGAGAATCCTTGCCAGATCATAGCAAGCGGTGCTGCTAACACCAAAGTGATAACACCAAAGCTAGGAGCAAAGCTATTACCTATTAAAGTTAATAACACTTCGCCAGCGTAAATATTACCATATAAACGCAAAGATAATGTCAAAAAGTTAGTGATTTCTTCAATCATATTGATTGGAAAAAGAAAACTAACAGGTTCGGCATAATTACGCCAGTAGCCACCAGTACCGAATTTCTGCATACCGAATGTGAATGAAAGAAGCAAGGTCATCATTGCAAACGACATTGTCGTTACCGGATCTGCTGTGGGAGATTTTACAAAAATGTTGTCTCCCGCCTTAACCTCTAAGAAGAGGCCCAACTGGTTCATAAACCAAATGTAAATAAAAAGGACAAAAGCATAAAGCGAAAGATGCTTTCGTGCATCAACATCACTGACATTGTCTTTAACAATTCCATCAGTAAAGTCAATCAAATATTCCATGATATTTTGCTTTTTATTTGGTTTCATCTCAACTTTTCTTGATAACCAGATGCAGACAAATAATACGACAGCTGCCATTAAAGTTGAGCCAATGATCCCAGAAAGATCAAATGTCAAACCCAGAAATTTAAAAACAAATGATTGCTCCAATTCTTCGTGACCTCCCTTCTCGTGCCCATATTATCGAACACTCATACAATATTAACACCATTCAATAATTTTGTGAAAAATGTAAGCGTATTTTGCAATTAATTTACATAAAAAAGATTATTTGGTACCAAATAATCTATCGCCTGCATCTCCTAAACCAGGTGTAATATAGCCGTTTGGCAACAATTTTTCATCTTCGGCGGCAGCATAAATATCGACATCCGGATTCTCTTCTTGAATAGCTTTGACACCCTCAGGAGCGGCTACAAGAACAGCCAGCTTAATCACTTTAACGCCCCGCTTTTTAAGCGCACCAATTGCCATATTAGCAGAACCGCCAGTGGCAAGCATTGGGTCAACCACAAGACATTCACGCTCTGCAACGTCTTTAGGCATTTTGCAGAAATATTCGTGAGGCATAAGAGTTTCTTCATCCCGATACATACCAATTACTCCTACCTTGGCTGACGGAATCATTTCCATAACACCATTAAGCATACCGATACCAGCACGTAAAATTGGCACAATAGTCAATTTCTTGCCGGCAATCTCTTTTTGGGTTGTCTTGCCAATTGGTGTTTCAATTTCAACATCTTTCAGCGGCAAATCTCTGGTAATCTCGTAAGTCATCAGTCCCCCGATTTCACCAACTATTCTCCGAAACTCGTTAGAACTTGTCTCCTTACGCCTGATAATTGTTAACTTGTGTTGAATTAACGGATGATTCAAAACCGTAAATTTGCCCATCTTTTTCCTCCTATAAACATAATTACGTTTACGTGTATTTTAATAAAAAAAGCAGAGGGTTTAAAGTCCCTTGCTACTAAAATTTTTACTCTTTGACATAATGATGACCAGCGGCAGCTTTATTAAGCCTGTTCATATATGCCAGAGTATTCTCGCTGCCACTAAATCCCTGCACAAAAATTTGTTTGATCTCTGGTTTATCATCGAAGTAACGTAAACCACCAAATAAATTATGGTCGGCCTCTAACAAGTTTTTACCTAAATTAAATTTATTTGCGGCCGGCAGCTTAATTTTTTCAAGCACATCTGTTAATGCCATTACTCCTGTTGCACTTGTTAAATCAATGTTTGCAAAGTCTTCTGGATCATCAACCACGACTACGGGTGCACTCGGAGCATAATGACGGTATTTCATTCCCGGAGCTTTCGGAACATCTTTATCAGCAACTTTACCACTGTTAATTAAAACTTTTTCACCCAAAACCTGACTTAACTCTGCGGGAGTAACTGCACCAGGACGTAAAACAATGGGCGTAGCTACAGACAAGTCAATAATCGTTGATTCCAATCCAACTTCTGTAGGTCCACCATCAATAATTCCCGCAATTTTTCCCTTTAAATCATGATAGACATGCGCAGCTGTCGTTGGACTAGGCTTAGTCGAAGTGTTGGCGGAAGGTCCAACAATTGGGTAACCCAATTTACTGATCAACTGATGAGTTAAGTCATCATTAGGACAGCGAAAAGCCACAGTATCAAGACCACCAGTTACAGCTTTAGGCAGACTGTGAGGTTTAACATAAAGCAAAAGGGTTAAAGGACCTGGCCAAAATTTTTTAATTAACTTTTGAGCACGCTCTGGCACCTCTTTTGCATAATGAGACATCATTTGAGCATCAGAAACTGTTACGATTAACGGATTGTCACTAGGACGTCCCTTAGCCTTATAAACATTTTTTACAGCCTGTTCATTTGTGGCAATGGCACCCAAGCCATAGACTGTTTCTGTCGGAAAAGCAACCAATTCTCCCTGAGCGAGTAATTTTACTGCATCATCTATTTGATTCTGTGAAAAAATTTTAGTTTCCATTATTTATTCCACTTTCCTTTAACCATGCGTGGCTTTCCAGCTAAATCATTTTTGAATTCAATGGTAAAATCCGGCAGCTCCCGTCCAAATAAATCAACCAGCTGCTCTTTCTCACTGAAGCCAAATTCCAAGAAAAACTCTCCTCTGCTGTTTAAGTGATCACGCACTTGTTTGACAAACTTCTGGTAAAATTCTATACCATTTTTTCCACCAAAAAGTGCCTCCTGGGGTTCATTTTGCAATACGTTTTGGTCCATCAAATCTTTTTCCGTTTCCTTTATATAGGGAGGATTAGAAATGATTTTATCGAACTTTTCAAGACCAATTAAAATGTTTGCTTTTCGAACGGTAACATCAACTTTATGAATCAAAAAATTTTCTTCGCTATTTCTTAGTGCAGCATCAGTGACGTCAGAAGCATATAAATCAAGATCGGTAATCTGCTTTTTAGCAGCTTCTTTAGCTAGAGCTACTGTAATGCAGCCGGAGCCTGTTCCTAAATCAAGCACTTTATCACCACTGGTCAGATTTGCTAAAGCCCATTCCACTAACTCTTCAGTTTCAAAACGGGGAATTAAAACTCCGCGCTGCACTAAAATTTTATAACCAAAAAACCAGGAGTAACCCAAAATATACTGAGGCGATATCCCTTTAGCCAGCTTGCGCACATCCTTTTGTGCTTGCTTAATTTGGTCTGGTGATAATTCCATGTCCTGTTTTAATTGAAACTCACTAGGACTCAGCTGCAGTCTTTCAGCTAGCAAAAAAGCGATATCTTCTGGTCTTTGTTCTGGTGCAGTTTCAGCAGCCCAGATTCTCAAGCTTTTTAAAGTGTCAATTTTAGACATTCTGTTCGGCCAGCTCCTCCAATTGCTTTGTTTGATTATATAAAATCAAAGCATCAATAATTTCATCAAGTTCTCCATTCATTACCCGATCAAGCTTATTAAGAGTCAAACCGATACGATGGTCAGTTACCCGGTTTTGCGGGTAATTATAAGTTCTGATGCGCTCAGACCTGTCACCTGTACCAACAGCATTTTTTCTCTTAGCATCATACTTATCACGGTTTTGACTTTCATAGTAATCATAAACACGCGATTTCAAGATCTGCATGGCTTTCTCCCGGTTTTGCTGTTGACTTCGTTGATCCTGCATTGCCACTACAATGCCAGTAGGTAAGTGCGTCATGCGCACAGCACTGGAGGTTTTGTTAATATGCTGGCCTCCAGCACCACTGGAGCGGTAAACATCAACTCTAATATCTTTGGGATCCAAGTCAAGGTCAACCTGTTCATATTCTGGCATGACGGCAACCGTAGCCGTTGAAGTATGAACGCGGCCTTGAGATTCAGTTACAGGAACGCGTTGCACGCGGTGCGCTCCGTTTTCATATTTAAGTTTTGAATAAACCTTGTTGCCAGTGATCATAATGGCAACTCGTTTATAACCACCTACTTCAGTTGGCTCACTGTCGACGATAGAAACCTGCCAGTTTTGTCTTTCAGCGTATTTTTCATACATTCTGAGCAAGTCTCCGGCAAACAAGGAAGCTTCATCACCACCAGCTGCTCCTCTAATTTCCATAATAATGTCTTTATCATCATTAGGATCTTTGGGCAACATTAATATTTTGATTTCATCTTCAAGCTTAGCAATATCCTGCTCTAACTCGTTATTTTCATCTTTGGCCATCTCAACCAAATCTGAATCACTTTCGTTTGCAATAATATCCTTATTGTCTGAAATTTCTTTTTTATCAGCCTTATATTTGCGATATTTTTCAACTACATCGCGTAAATCTGCTTCTTCCTTAGAAACTTCCATGTACCTTTTGGTATCATTGATAACTTCCGGGTCAGCCATCATTTCCTGTAATTCGTCATAATGAGCAACAAGACTTTCAAGCTGTGCCATAATTTTATCCATGTTGTTCTAATCCCTTCCTATCTTGTTTGATGCGGATGAAAATAATGAAACCGACAAACCGGGTAATAACTTTCATCCCCACCTATTTGAACCTGTTCACCCTCGTAAACTGGTTTACCATTGTGTATCCGTTGATTCATTGTAGCCTTTCTACCGCAGTAGTGGCAAATTGTTTTGATCTCTTTTATTTTATCAGCAAAAATCAACAAATTCTTGGTTCCTTCAAATAAATTATTTTGAAAGTCGTTTTTTAAGCCGAAAGTCATTACGGGAATGCATAAATCATCAACAATTTTGGCACATTCTACCACATGATGACGTTCCAAAAACTGGGCTTCATCGACAAAAACGCAGGCGATTGCGCCGTCACCTTGTGCTTTTTCCTGTTCGTTCAACTTTTTTATATAAGCAAAAATATCAAAATCATGGTCGATCGGAACTGCCTTTCGGTGGAGCCCAATTCTTGAAGCCACAGTGCCTACACCACTACGATTATCAATTTTACTGGTTAACAAAGCAATCTTGCGCCCCTGAGCCTCATAGTTATGAGCATCTTTCAGTATTTCTAAAGTTTTGCCACTGCTCATCGTGCCGTACTCAAAAAATAATTGTGCCATTTTTGCTCCTTTGTTTCATTTAAATTCATCTAACTTATCTAGTATAATGTAAAAATAAAATATGTGTAGTTAAATGGTTATAAAAACTCGTTTTCGGTTTATGGCTATGCTATAGTTGATAATGATTTTAAAGCGAGGGAAAAATATGAGTTTTAAATCTGTAATAGCAAAAAGCGCGGGTAAATCAAGCTACTGGTTTTTACATAACGTTTTAAAAGGTGGCACTAGTTTTCCCGGCAAACTGGCAATGAATCTTGATCCGGAGATTTTAAAGACACTGGCTGACGGCTATGAAACGGTCATTGTTACAGGAACAAACGGTAAAACCATGACTACCGCATTGATTGTGGCGGCATTAAGAGAAAAATACGGTGACGTCTTAACCAATCCATCAGGTTCCAATATGCAACAAGGAATCGTGACGGCTTTTTTAGCCCATAAAAAGAAAAAATCATCCAGACCGATTGCAGTGTTAGAGGTTGACGAAGCTAATGTCAAAATGGTAACGGAACTGCTTCATCCTAGTGTGTTTGTTCTTACCAACATCTTTCGCGACCAAATGGATCGCTACGGGGAAATCTACACCACTTACGAAAAAATTGTAGATGGCATTAAATTAGCACCTGAAGCTACTATTATAGCCAATGGTGATGCTAGCATCTTTTCTTCAGTCGACTTGCCTAATCCTAAAATTTTTTATGGCTTTAAACTGCCAAATGATAATCCGCAAAATGATACCAAGGCTCCAGTTAATACTGACGGCATCTTATGTCCTGACTGTGATCATATCTTACATTATCATGAAAGGATTTACGCCAATCTGGGAGATTTTTTCTGCCCCAACTGCAACTATCGCAGACCCAAGTTAACCTATTCTGTGAACAAAATTATTGAGCAGACGCCGAATAACCTTGAGTTTCAAATGGGCAGTAAAAACTATACTATCAGCATTGGCGGCACTTACAATATTTATAATGCTCTAGCTGCCTATTCAGTGGCGCGCTATTTTGACCTCAGTGAAGAAGAAATTGCTCAGGCTTTTGCTAAAAACAAGCGGATTTTTGGCAGACAAGAGTTAATTAAATATGAAGGAAAAGAAATTGACTTGATCTTAGTTAAAAATCCGGTGGGATTAGATGAAGTGCTGCACATGCTTAACACTGAAAAAGATGATTATTCCTTAGTTACATTGCTTAACGCTAACCACGCTGACGGCATCGACACTTCCTGGATTTGGGATGGTCAATTTGAAGACTTAAATCACGATCAAATTAAAAAAATTTTGGTTGGCGGCGAGCGCTGGCACGACATGGGCTTTCGATTGGAAGTTGCCGGTTTTGATCCGGGGAAAATGGTTACCTGCACTGACAATGAGGAAGTAATCGCTAATATTGCCAATTTGACGACGAAAAAGGTTTACATTTTGTCTACCTATACCGCTATGCTCTCTTTACGTAAGACTATGGCTGAAAAGAAGATAATTAAGGCAGGGATGTAAAGCAGCAATAATATTAATGAAAAACCCGTAAAATGTGCAATGAAACATTTTGCGGGTTATTTTTATTTTGTATTTTGCGCTAAGTTAAAAATCTTAACGTTATTTTCTTGCGCAATTTTTTCATTATAATTGTGCGCCACTTCAATAACAATTGAAGGCAGTTGGTAAATTAAGCGGTGAACTTCATCCGCATTTTGATGATCCAGGCTAGATGTAATTTCATCTAGTAAAAAGATCTTCTTATGACGTAAAAGTCCTCTGGCAATAGCCAGTCTTTGTGCTTGTCCACCCGAAAGACTGCTGCCTTGCTCTTTAATTTCAAAATCCAATGCTTTGCTACCGAGCTCTTTGTCTAAACCTACCTTATTTAAAGCAGCAACTAATTCTTGGTCTGTGAAATTTTGCAACAGAGAAAGATTTTCGCGAACTGTTCCTGCAAATAGCCAAATATTCTGTGAAATAAATACAAAATCTGAATACTTCAATTTGTGTCCGCCAAATTCTACTTCACCTTTTTCAATTGGAATATATCCTGCTATTGCATTTAGCAAAGTTGATTTACCAACACCTGAAGGTCCAGTAATGAGCATTTTGTCGTTTTCATCTAAGCTTAAAGACAGATTTTTAAAAATTTCTCGATCGCCACGTTTAACTGACAGGTTTTCAACAACCAGTTTATTGTCAGCGACTGGCTGATCAATTTCTTGATCCGTTTTTGTTTCAGTCCAAGAGATCTTTCTAATTCCTTCTGTACTTTGAATTTGAGTTTCAAAATTGGTTAACTGTCTAAAACCACCGACTACATGATCCGCAGTCAGAGTCAAAGTCAAAATTGTACTTACGGTAACACCTAAGATGTTATTTTTGGCCATCCATAACCCTATGAAAATTGGAGATAGGGTTATTACAATTGCAAATAACCAAGAAATAAACTGCAGAACATATTGGAAAGCATTCAATTGGTAATATCTCTGTTCCTCATTATGCAAAGAATGATCAAATTTCTGCATAAATAATTTTTTAACACCAAAATTCGTAATTTCAAAGCGTCCTGCAAATAAGTCACGTGTGATCGCTAAAAAGTTTGAATTCGAGTGACTCCAAACTTCGGTTTTAGTCTTCATTTTTTCTTTACCCATATAACTGGGAAGAAGTGACAGGAAAGAAAGAGCTAGATAAACAAGACCTAAAACTGGATTAGTCATTAATACTACGACTGTAGAAGATATGACTGTCATCAAACTTTGAAAAAGCAATAAAAGCGGTTCAAAATACTTTTCCTCTATCTGTTTGGAAATACTAGTCATGTTGTTCAAAACATCAGATGAATCTAAATTCGGATTGTTAAATGAACTGGCAAAATTTGCTCTGAAATATATAGCCTTTATCTTTTCATTTAAAATTTGAATTGCTTTTTGCATTAACAGGCAAAATAAGAAAAGAGAAATATAAACGGTTAGATAGGACAAAACTGCGGCAATTCCAAATACGATTAAACTGCGACCATCCTTGACATTAAGCCTGGGAATATAACCTAAAATGTAACCATTTAATACTCCTTCAAAAGAACTAGTAACGCCAAAGATAAATAGGCAAAATATCATCCATGGCTTGAGATTGCTTAAGACCCACCTTACTGTAACATTTACCTCTTTTTTGTTCATGCTTTTACCTCACCATTCAAGTTATTCTTTGTTGTTGTGCATTATTAAAGCACAATTAAAACAAACTAACAATAAGTTTAGAATAAGAGGTCAAATTTTGTAACTAAGTGGGCTAATAAACGGGTCTAGGTGAAAAAATAAAATTTACCAACAAAAAAACACAATCCCCCAAAAATTTCAGAATTGTGTATTTAATCTTAATTAATAAAAATAAATTTTTCATTAGCTCTGATGGGCAAATTTGTTTTTCAACTCTCATAAACCCAGTTGTTGAGCTATTTTTATTGGGATATCCGGGCTCGAACCGAAACATGCAGGAACCAGAAACCTGTGCCTTACCATTTGGCTATATCCCAGTGTTAAATCACCCGCACGAGAATTGAACTCGTAACTCCACCTTGAGAGGGTGGCGTCTTAACCATTTGACCAGCGGGCAAAATCAACAGTAATTATTATGCTTGAAGATACACGTAATGTCAAGTAGTTTTCACGCTTTAGCGGTAAAAATTATCGAACTATCCTTTTGACAATCGAATATCGTTTTCAGTTGACTGTCAATAGCCACATTTTTCAAAATTAATTTGAGAATTGTATATAATAGAGTAAGATACTTTTACTAAAGGATAGTTTTTATGATTGACTACTCAAACACCCAGAACTTAATCGAATCAATGGTCACGGAGCGCATTGTACCGGGTGTGAATTATGCTTTTATTAAAGATGAACAGGTTTTTACTTCAACCGTTGGCTTTGCGAGTACTTACCCCAAGGTGACGCAACTGAGTCCGTTTGCCATTTATGATTTAGCCAGTCTGACCAAAGTGATTATCACTGAAAATATTTTGCTTAAATTATATCAAGATGGACAGCTCAATTTTACTGAACCACTGCATGACTTTATTCCTGAATTTAAAGATGAGCGTGTACGTCTTTTTCATCTGCTGACTCACACCAGTGGAATAAGGGGCTGGATTAAAAATCGGGATCAATTATCTCGCGACGAGTTAATCGATGCTATCATCCATTTGCCTGTAACAGAAGAATTTGAACATAAAATGCGTTACGCAGATACCAATTTTATTCTTTTAGGTTTAGTAATCAAAAAAATATTGGGTAAACCAGTTCAAGAAGTTGGTCAAAAAATAATAATCGAGCCCGCTGGACTCAAAAATACGACTTTTAGACCTGAAAAAGACTTATGTGTTCCCACTGCAGTTTATCAAGGAAGAGTTTTACAAGGAATTCCTCACGATCCCAAAGCACGCCAATTAGGAAGTGATTGTGGCTCAGCCGGTCTGTTCTCTTCTATGAACGATTTGGTTAAATTAAGTAAGGGGTACTTGGGCTTGGATAAAAGTATATTGCCTTATAGTCAAAACTTAGTCGCAAAGCTATTCGAAAATAAAAATCCCCAAGGCTTAAAGCCTCGTTCATGGGGTTGGGATCTACGCTTTGATCCAGAGTTGCACTACCCCTTAATTCTTCATACGGGATTTACTGGAGTTCTGATGCTTCTCGATAGAGTTAAAAAATCTGGCTTAATTCTTTTGACCAATCGCATACACCCTACTGGCCATAATCAAGTCTTCTTAACAATGAGAGAAAGAATCATTCAAAGCTTTTTAAAAGAAAACGACCATTAAAAAAGCAGCTTCATATAGAAGCTGTTTTTTAACACTTTTTACGCTTAGGCCAAAAATGATAAACCAGATCTACCACTGCTTGAGCAAGCATGCCACCAGCCATCCAGTACATTCCCATCATCATATTGCCCGTAAAGGTAAAGTAAGCAGTAATAGCGTATACCACTACCCACAAAACTTTAAAAAATAAGTTATCACACATCATTTGTAAAAAACTCCCTTCAATTTACTTAGAATTATACCGTTTTTAACGTAAAGAAGGGGGTTATTTCAAGTTATTTAATCACATTAAAGCTCAAGTTTCATTATGATCTGCCATAATTGTTATTAATTCAAAATGTTTACATTCGTAAGCATTAACGAACTTTTTTAAAAAAATTTCTTTGATAAAACCTATTTGATCATTTTTGTGAGTTATGTAATTTAATTGCTTTTTTAACTATCAAAAAGGACTTTAAAATTACAATTCTAAAGTCCTTTTATTTGCTATTCAAAATAATTAGAAACTGTAATCAATGCACATGATTGTGGCATTAGTTCCAAGTTAATCTTGCCATCTTGCATTTTTAGGCTTTCCGCTTTTAATTGTGAAGCAGCACGCAATTCTTTAACTTGCTCATAGTTAACATAGGTTGGTTCTCCCATCTTCTGCCACAATTTCTTTGGATTAGCATGGGTTTCATCAATTCTGTTAATTTCACAAGTACCACTAATTGTTTTGTCCAGATTTATTTCCAATTGCTCTGTTTTTATTGGCTCTTTTGGCACATTATGATTATATGCGACGATTTGCAAATCTTTACCTTTTTGAACAGCCAAAATTTCTGCAGTAGCATTATTATTATCTTCAACTTTTATTCTTTGATCACCGAGATTGTGGAATATTTCAAATAATCTATAAACAGGTTTTTCTATACCATCAACTGTTTGCAGACCAAAGCCGCCGTGAAATACACCTGGCTTTTGGGATTCTTCTTCAAAAATGTCTGAGAATGCCCAATAATCATAGCCTTCAACTAGTCCATCATTATCAGCCAGAGTTTTGGCGACCATTGCTGCTCCATAAGGAGTATCATGAGCGGAATCGCCAACCATCGCTGAAACGCTCCATTCTGTATAAAATAGTGGGTAGTTTTGAGCTTCTTCTCTTGTCTTCGAAGTCATAACTTTAAGTATTCCACGAGGATAATCTTGTGAAACTCCATTAGTCTTTTTAAAGAATTCGTCAATATCCATGCCACTTTCCCACAAAGGATCATCTGTGGGATAATGATGTGTTGAAATAAAATCTAGCGGCAAATGGTTTTTCTGACAAAAAGTTATCATATCGGGTATCCAGGAATTGTAAGATGTGGCAGGACCACCAAAGCGAAGCTTTTCATCAATCTTCTTAGCAGTTCTTACTGTTATTTCATATAAGTGGAAGTAATCTTCTTTGGTACCTGAGAAAAAGCGCGATAAATTTGGTTCATTCCAAACTTCAAAGTACCAGGACTCTACTTCATCCTTACCATAGCGGTCAAGAATATGCTCTATGAATTTAGCAATTAGATTCTCCCACGCTTCATCAGATTTAGGCATGGAATTATTGCCACCATAAGGAAAGATTTGATTCTGTTTTGAAGCTAAACAGCTGGGCATAAAGCTTAATTCTACAAATGGTTTCATGCCTATTTTTAGTAAGAAATCATATATTTTATCAATATTAACAAAATTATAGGTGATGCCTTGTGATTTGCCCGTAAAATCAAAGTTCTCAATGCAGACACTCATTTCATCGTCGAACAAACCATGAAAACGGACAAATTTAATACCCATATCCTGATGTACTTTTGTTAATTGCTCTTGATAATCTGCTCTCAAAGCAGTATAAGCATGACCACTACCAACACACATTTCCCAATAATGTGGAAACGGTGTTTTTTTACTTGAATTTATTTTAAAATCTAGCATTCTAATTTTTTCCTTCCATTTTTTCAAAATCACTGACTGCAGGCAGTTTAAGAGCAAAATTATTTTCTAACCACTTGGCACATAAATTGGTCCATTGATTAACAACAGGAGAAATTTGAGATTTAGAACCAGCAGCAGCTTGTGAAGCCAAGCTTAGACCATGAGTACCTCGATCAAAAACATGAATTTCATACGAAATATTATTTTGGGCTAAAATGGAAGCCAATTCCAGTGAGTGAAGCGGATTAACTAGAGGGTCAGTTGCAGTTGTCCATATGAAAAATGGTGGTGTTTCACTATCAACATGATCAACTGGGCTAAGTTTGGTTTCAAGCTCTTTATCTGGAATTTCTGTCCCACAGGTAACAATGTTTGAAGCTGTCATAAAGTGGTAGTCCGTAAGGTTATTTTTTCTCTTTTCAAGATCGGCATCTAAAAGATGATAGTCAGTGATGGGATAACCAAGAATACCAAAGGCTGGCCGTAAATCATTTTTGTCTACGCCTAAATAATCTGTAAGAACTGGCTCATTAAATTCTGTGGAATAAAGAGCGGCAACATGTCCGCCAGCTGAAAAACCGCATACACCAATTCTTTCGGTATCAACGTGCCACTTTAAAGCATTTTTTCTGATCAACAACATGGCCTGACCGAGTTCTCTTATCTGCTTAGGATAAATCGTATTTTCCTTCTTGGGCAAAGTCTTTAACAAATCTGACATTTCTAATGTATCTGAGAAGTATGTAGTATATCTTAAAACAAAAGCGTGATAGCCAAGCGAAACAAAATACATGGCAATTGGTTCAGCTTCGCGATCAGAGCAAGTGAAGAAGCCTCCACCAGGGCAAATTATGACTGCTGGTCTACTCTTGCCATTTAAAGTTTCTATTGAGTCGTCTAAAACATATGTTGTCAGCGATGCAGATTGATTTTCTTTACCTAAAAATATTTTTTTGATTTTCATTTTAATCTTCTCCTTTTTCATTACTTTGTTGTTTTTCTACTCGACTACCGAATCTGGTAATAAACAATACACCTGCAGTCACAACTGATACAGCTATGCCAGCCATAAATGAATCTTGGCCTGGTGCAATCTTTACAGCTGCTAGTAACATTGGCACAATCATGCCAGCTACGGAACCAAGTAAAGTAGTGATTGAAACTGCTAATGGAAATTGCTTTTGATCAGTTAAAATTGACATCTCATAGGGGGCTGTGGCGTTAACAAGCATGCCCGAAAAGGCGTTGCCAATGATGTGCAAAACAACGTTAGATGAGAACACAATGCAGATAAAAGATAGAGCAAATTCATACTCAAGATACCTATGGCCTTAGAAATTTGTTTTTTAGTCATGAAAGTCACCTTCGTTTTCTTAGTCAAAATCCACATTAAGTTTAGGCAAAACATTTTCATCGTGTTTTACAATCACAACAGCTTTACCAGAAAAAAGTTTAATTTTACTTAAAGAATATTCGCTGTTATCAGAAGGGTTGCCATTAGTCAATCCGATGATCTGACCATTATTTGCTTTAATTTGCAACGAACTATTATCATCGGGAACAAAGTGATTTTGTCCATCAATTGCCTTTAACTCAAATAAAGTACAGTTTTTGCCCCGGTACAAAATAGCAGTATTTACTTTACTAATTTTGTCACTGGTTTCCTTTTTATCTTTTTGCACAAGCTTATCTTTCACGTATCCTTTAGCTAAAAGTTCTCCAGGTTCATATTTAATCTGCCAATTACATTCATAGTTTTTAACGGCTTTTTTGCCTAAACTTTTATGGTTGATAAACAGTTCAACCTCATCCAGGTTTGAAAAAACTCTGACTTCGGTTTGACCATTTTCAATTGTTAAATCAGTTTTATTCCAAGAAGGCATGAGATGAAGTATCGGCTGATCTTGCCATTGAGCCTGATAATAGTAGAAATAGTCTTTAGGTAGACCCCCTAAATCCATAATTCCAAATTGAGAACTAATACCCGGCCAACCAAAAGGTGACGGTTCACCATAATAATCAAAGGCGGTCCACAAAAATACACCACCCATATATTCATGTTTATGCAGGTAAGACATCACAGTTTCAGGACGTGCAGTCCCGCCTACTCCCGGATCTCCCGGCTTTCTTTTCCCTGGTAAAACCATTGAATATAAAGAGCCAAAATTATTAGTGTGACAGTTTTCAGCGTCGTCTTTGTAAATACCACGTGTTGAAAAGTACGATGCGTTTTCAGTACACATCATTGGTAAGTTCGGATGACTTTGATGAATAAGTTCAGCTCCTTCACCCATTACACCTGCTTCAGGATAATTGACTCCTAATATGTCAAAGTACTTGATGTAATCGTCATTTACTTTCCCCTCTGGATTTAACAATTCTGCAGAAATTAATAATGTATCAGGAGATAAATAACGAATAATTTCTGTGATCTTTTTTACTGAACGACAACCATATTCTGTATTGCCGATAATCTCTTCATTGGCAATTGACCAAAATGAGATGCATACATGGGATCGACTTTGCTTTACCATTCTAGTCAAATTTCTTAATCGCCAAGGTGTAGCCTCTAAAAGACGGTTTTCATCAATTAAAATTATTCCCAAGCGATCACATGCGTTTAATAACTCTTTTGAAGCAAAGTGGTGTGAACTCCTAAGCGCATTAACACCCATTTCCTTTAGCCTTTTGACTTTAAAATCAATAATATCTTGATTCAAAGCTATGCCAACCCCACCAAAATCCTGATGCTCACATACACCTTTCAACAGATAAAGTTTGCCATTTAAATGAAAACCATTGACATCATAGCTGACTGTTTTAATACCAAAAGTTTGCTTCAAAGAGTCATTTTCAATTTCCAATCTTGCTTGGTATAAATGAGGATGCTCAGGCGACCATAATTTTGGTCCTTTTATCTCAAATGCTTTGTTAAACCGTCTGACTGACTGAGATTGTATTGTCACAGTCGCAAAATCAATTTGAGTCGTTTGATTTATTGTGAGTTTTGGCGTGACAGAAATAGGGTGATTTAAATCATTTTTGACAACAAAGCTGATCAACATTTTTGCATTTTGATCATTTATTTTCGTTGTCCTAAAGTAAAACTCATCGCTTTCTAAATGGACTAAATCTCTGACTTCAATCCAAACATTCTTATAGATTCCGGCTCCTTCATACCACCACCCTTCAGAACCGGTTGTTGTATCGGTACGCACGAGAATAACATTATTCCCATCGCTAGCGAATCTAATTATTTGTGAAACATCATAGTCTATCTCTACATAGCCACTGTCATTGTGTCCCAAATAACAGCCATTAAACCAAATATCACTTGACCCCATAATGCCATCAAAATGTAACAGATACTCCCTATCTTCTGATGAATCTGTTGCAAGTTTAAAAGTCTTGCGGTAATAGGCTATTCCATCAAGTTTAGAACCGGTCATCAACGTATTCGGATCATTTTGATATGGTTCACGTCTTTTCCAATCATCAGGTATATTAATTTCCTGCCACGTTTTATCCAAAGACTTAATAAAATCTGTACCAGCCAAATTCTGTAAACCTTTATCGGGATCACCATTAGATATTAAGTTTAAGAAGTGATTACCTCCCGGACCAACTGGAATAATACTGCCAGTTTCATTTTCAAGTGGAGCCGTTAACCCACCAAAAGCATACGATTTTTTTGCTAATAATTTTGGTTTTTGGATTTCACCCAAATGAAATTTCCAGTTATAATTTAAAGAAATAGATTCGTTCATATTTGCCTCCATTTTTACTTTTCAATGTAATTATAAGCGCTTTCATAGACTAACCAGATATACTTTTTAGTGCTAAATTTAACAAAATTAGTGTTAGGAGAAAAAATGAATCGTCGAATTTATATGTCTTACAAGGCAATTCAAAAGTACTTGTCATTTTGTTTTTTTAAAAGACATCAAAAAATTTCTTTACTGGATGCAATTTTGCATTTATATCAAAAAAGTAATTATTCGTATGAATTGCCTAAAACTCCAAATTCTTTAAACAAGTCTCATGATATTTTTTCACTCTATCAATGTTTGCAAAATTTACATGTTGACGTAACAGCCATTATCCAAAAACCCCAACAGCTATATAAAAACGTGTCAGAGTCTTATTTCATGTTTGAAGAAAAAGATGCCAAAATTTTACTGCAGTTTCAAAATGAATTAGTTCATTATCATAAACACGACTATTTTGAAATAGACTTAGTATTAGACGGAGAAACTAAGTTTTTCACCGATAATTCAGTCTCTACCTTACACAAAGGTGACCTAGTAATAATTTCACCTGGTACTTCTCATAAAATAGAAGTCATTGAGAGTAGTATCGTTATCTGTATTGTGATGAAGAAAAGTACTTTTGATAATTCTTTTTTTAACTTAATAAAAGCTGATAACATACTAGCTGATTTTTTTAACAAATGTCTCTATAGTTCTACCGAAAACTATTTAACATTTAACGTTCAAATCACAGAGAAAATTTTAGGAATAATCCAAAATATATTCATTGAATCTTATTCTTCCTTACCACAATCAAACGCGATTTGTTGTGACTATATTTCTATTTTATTATCCTATGCTCTACGCGGTTTAAGCGAGTCAAATAATTTTAAAACTTACGATAATAATCTGACCAATAGATTTGCCAAAATCATTAATACTATTAAAGTTAACTGTGATACTGTTAAGTTAAAAGATTTGGCTCGGCAATATAATTATGATAAAGCGTATTTGGGAAAGTTGATTTCTAAAAAGACAGGACATTCTTTTAACTATTTACGCAACTACTACCGCATACAAAAAAGCTGCAATTTACTGAAATATACGGATGAAAGTATCAATAGCATCAGCGAACAAGTTGGCTACAGTTCAGTCAACAGCTTTGAAAGAAGTTTTCAAACTATACTCCACCTCACACCCAGCGCATATCGCAGAAATTTTAGAGAGACTGTATTTTTATCCTTAGAAAATCAAGACATTAAACGTTTATAAAGCAAAAATTAATTTGGTTAAGTTTATTAGTTTAAATTTTGTAATAATAACTATACAACTAGAATAAAATCAGCATTATTGCATCATAAAATTGATACATAGTTAATATTAGCTAAAGCTATTCTTTTAAGCTTTGAAAAAAGATTGGATATGGCTTAATCAATTTCAATTAAAAATAAGTTTATGAATTCTGGATTTCCTTGCTTGTAATAACGACTATTAAATTCAAATAGGATAAAACTTTAATTAGGTTTTCTAAACTATAAATTGATTATATGTTGCCTCTCTAATATGTATAAACAACTGTATTTTATTTTTTGCATAAAAAAGTAAATAGTTTCTGACTATTTACTTACAAAATATATCTTAATTTTTTCCTTTAAAATTCTAATCTTCGATTTTACTTCTTATTTTTCCATCCGTTTCCTTTGCTTCTTCAGCTGAAATAGTCTTGTCATATGCTTTAATGAACGGCATACAAATGAATATATCTAAAATAAATAGTACTACTTCTAAAATTGCTAGTGAAAAACTGCCATTTATAATTCCCGTAAAGCCCAAAGGAACATTAGTTACTAGTATTCCAGCATAACGTGCAACTATTCCTGTTTTGATTACATAGTATCCAATAAAAGCGTTTAAAGCAGGTACAATAATATAAGGAACTGCTAAGACTGGATTAAATATAATTGGAAAGCCGAAATTCATTGGCTCTGAAATGCCAAAAAGTGCAGGTACAATAGCTATTTTACTTGCTGTTCTCATTCGCTTTGAACGGGCAAAAATTAAAACAGCTATAGCAAAAGCAGGATAAAATACTGCGACTGTAAGACTATAATTAAAGGTAAAACCAATAATGTTAGGAATTGATTTACCTGCAGCATAGGCAGCTTGATTAACAGCATCTAATTGAAACAAGATAGTACCTAAAATTGATTCCACAAATCCCGGGTGAATACCAAAAACCCAAAGCAATTGCACTACTATGTTAATTAAAACGATTGACCAAATATTATTTCCAATAATTGCGTTTAAAGGAGTTTGCAATAAGTAATAAATCAAATCAAATGCCGATTTAAATGGAGTAGCCAAAAAAATCATTCTGAGAACAAAGGCTACAAATGCAATTACGAAACCAGGAATTAAAGCGCTAAATGAATTTGAAACATATGGTGGCGTTCCTTTTGGCATTTTAATTGTCCAATTGTGATCATTAACAACAAATTTATATAACTTCACTACAATCCAGGAGCCAATTATAGCAGTGATCATTCCTGCTGGTCCTAAATAGTCGTAAGTAAGATAAGCAACTGCTCCTTTTTTCATTAAATATGTTGGTAGTAAAATTAAATAAAACATTATTGATAACAATCCAATATGTTTATACTTCACATCATACTCATCGGCAAAACTGGAAGCGCAAGTAAATGCAACTAATACTCCCAAAAAATTAGTTGTTGAATTAGTTATCATAGATAATGATGCAGCAACACCTGTACTTTGAATAAAACTCTGCCAAGCAGGAATTCGTAGTCCATTAAAAAGACTTGCAAAAGCGCCAACTACTATCAATGGGAAAGTTCCCATTACACCGTTTGATAGTCCTTGTATTACTTTATTTTTGCTTACTTTATCACTTAGTTTACCCAACTTAATAGATATTTCATTATTCATTTTACTCCTCCAAGTTTTCTCCATTAGTAGCAATCACCTTTTTATACCAATAAAAGGACTTCTTAGGTATTCTTCTTAAATCCCCTTCTCCTTCATCGTCCAAATTAACATAAATTAATCCGTATCTTTTTCTCATTTCTCCTGTTCCAGCACTAACTAAATCAATTGCACTCCACACTTCATAGCCAAAGACATCGACACCATCTTTATTAACAGCATCTTTCAATGCTTGAATATGAGCCTTCAAATAATTTATACGGTAATCGTCATTAATTTCACCGTTTTGAAAGTTATCTTCCGTACCTAAACCATTTTCAACAACGATTAACGGTTTTTGATACCTCATGTAAAGAAATCTTAGGGACATTCTTAAACCTATGGGGTCAATTTCCCAGCCCCATTTTGTGGCTTTTAAATATGGATTTTTAATTCCAAAAACAACATTTCCTGAAGATTTATCTGATGCTTTAGTAGAGTCTTCAGTTACTAAGGAAGAATAATAACTAAAGCTGACAAAATCTACAGTGCCCTTTTTTAAAGTTTCTAAATCATTTTCAGTAATGTCTAACATTAAATTCTCTTCATTGAATTTATTTATAACTTTCTGGGGATATTTTCCAAATACCTGTATATCCCCAGCTTCCAAAACAGAATCTTCCATGTCAAATGAAGCTTTGATATCCAATGGATCACAAGTTTTGGGATAAACGATTGGAAAAAGTATCATATTTCCTACTGAATTTTTAGGATTAATTTTATGACACTCGATTACAGCTCGTGCACTAGCTACTAGTTGGTAATGTAAAGCCTGATAGATCACTTGATCACGATTTTCATCATTTTTTATTACTATTCCTGCAGGATTCCAAGGATTTCCGGAAATAGCATTTATTTCATTAAATGTCAGCCAGTAATGAACGTCATTTTTATATTCTTGAAAAACCGTTTTTGCATAATTAACAAAAAATTTTATAAGTTTCCTATTTCTCCAAGAATGGTATTTTTTAACTAAATTTAATGGCATTTCATAGTGAGATAACGTCACTATGGGTTCTATATTATATTTATGCAACTCATTAAAAACATCATGATAAAACTTCAGTCCTTCTTCATTAGCCTTATTTTCATCACCATTGGGAAAAATTCGTGACCAAGCAATAGACATCCTATAAGACTTGAATCCCATTTCGGCAAATAACTCGATGTCTTCCTTATAATGATGATAAAAGTCAATCCCTAAGTGACTAGGATATTTCTCCCCGTTTTCAACTGTATCAGTAACTATTCTTTTCTTATGCAGTGAACCTTGAGTCAAAACATCAGCCGTACTCAATCCTTTACCATCTAAATCAAAAGCACCTTCAATTTGATTAGCAGCAGTTGAGCCACCCCATAAAAAATTTTTCTTCAACATTGTTATACTCACATTCATTTTTTAATTTTGTCTTATTACTATTAATCTGAGATTAGTTATTGCAATTATCGTCAGAAATTTTTATTAGCACAGTTTAAAAAACATCTTCTAGTATTTATTTTGCAAATATCATCATAAACTCTTTTATTAACTGAATAGATATACTTATTAGTGTCAAATTTAACAAAATTAGTAGTTTGTGAAAAATTAATTGTTCGTAGATTTAAAATTAAAATTTTCAATAACACCCAAATATTTAATTATTCGATACTAATTCTATTTCACATCACAAAAGTTTTTATATGAATGAATATATTCTTCTATGTGAGCTTTTCAATTTATCATTCACATCACTCTTCTTTCTTTATTAAAATTAAAGCGCTTTAATTTTAATAAAGTATATGATTGTTATAGTAGGCAAACAATATGCAAAAGCTAGACAAATTATGTTGATTTCACAGATTTTATTAAAAAAGAAGACATAAAAAAATACCATTATCTGGTATTAGAACGGTATTTTGCTGGAGAAATGCCAAAATATTGTTTGAAAATTTTATAAAAATAGGATGCATTTTCATATCCCACTCTCGTGGCAATCTTTTCAATCGAAACCTTAGTGTATGTCAGATATTTTGCTGCTACATTCACTCTTTGCAGCTGGACTAACTTAATAAATGACAAACCAGTTTCATTTTTTAAATAATCTGATAAATAATTAGGATTAAAGCCAAAATGCTGCGCCATCTGATCCAATGTGATCTTAGAATAATTTTTTTCAATATACAGTAGCAAAGAAAGTAAATTATTGTTTTTCTTTTTTGAGTCAGTGACCGATGCTTCTCGATAATATGTTTTTCGTATTAGCAAGGAAAACATAGTCAGCATTTCCAATTTGATAATCTGATCTGATTGTATTCGAGCACCATAATATTCATCAATGATATCGTATATGACAGCAGTAATTTTAGGATCATGATCAATCTCGAATAAACTGTATCGTCCTTCACCATGATCTTCATCTGACAATAAAGAAAAAAGTAAACTTGAAATTGAAATGCCTTTTCCTTTTGATTGCAAAAAATCCAGTTCGTTCAAAGAAAAAGCAGATGTACGCAATTCAATATTTAAAACTACACCATTTTTGCTAATCGGTTCCACTTTGTGAGGTGTTTTGACACCTACAAAAATCATATTATCCTGCTTAACTTTAATACGTTCATGTTCAGTTACTAAGACACAGTTACCCACCAAGGGAACGTTAATTTCTACATAATCATGTATATGAAATGGAATATATGATTCTACGGGTTGAACTGATATTGTAATTGAACTACTGTTTAGCACTAAGTTATCAGAATAAGTATTGAAGAATTCATAAACAGGTTCACTATTAATATGACCAGCAACTTTTAATTTGAAATCACCATTTTTAAAATCTTGCAACATTGTATTCCAATCTCGAAAGCTATTATTCTGACGTAACATTTGAATTATTTTTTCGTGCATTTTGATACCTTTAAGCTTATGAAAAAGATTCTGTGAAATAAACAGTTTTATTATGTAATTTAACAATAGTTTACCTTTTTACATTAAGTTAAAATGAAGAACAAAGCAAGACATTTCAGAATTTGGGAGGAAAATAATGACAGATCTAACAAAAAAGCCTTATAACTTATCGAGCGCAGAAATTGATTTTATCAAAAACAAAGTGGCAAATATGCCACTTTCTGCTAAAATAGGACAGCTTTTCTTTGTAATTGGTGAGGATGAAGACAACACTGACTTAACAGAGTTTGTTAAAAAATATCAACCAGGTGGCATCATGTACCGGCCTGATAAAGCCCAAAAATTGCAACATGAAATAGCAGTATCTCAAAAAGCAAGTGCAACTCCCCTGTTCATTGCTGCTAATTTGGAAGCTGGCGGCAATGGTTTATTAACTGAAGGCACATGGTTTGGCAGACCCTTACAGGTTGCCGCTACGGATGACGAACAGAATGCATATAATTTGGGTGATGTATCAGGCTATGAAGCAAAACAAGTTGGCGGCAACATGTCTTTTGCACCAATTGTTGATTTAGACCAAAACTTCCGCAACCCGATCATGAATGTGCGCACATATGGTAGTAGCGAAGAGCGTGTTATCAGAATGTCTGATTCACAAATCAAAGGTCTTAAGGCTAATCATGTTATTCCTGTAGCTAAACACTTTCCTGGGGATGGCGTTGATGAACGCGACCAACACCTCTTGAGCTCAATTAACTCCCTACCCGCTGACAAATGGATGGAATCTTACGGGCAAATCTATCATCATTTAATTCAAAATGGTCTGCCTGCTGTCATGATTGCCCACATTATGCAACCAGCTTGGGAACGTCGCTTACAACCTGGTATTGAAGATAAGGATTTACGTCCTGCATCTACTTCCAAATTGCTAATTGATGGCCTTTTGCGCACTGTTTTGCATTTTAATGGTCTCACAATAACTGATGCCACACCAATGATCGGATACAATGCAATTTTGCCACGTTCAGAAGCCTTACCTGCAACCATTAATGCGGGTATCGACATGATCTTATTCAACAAGGATATCGATGAAGACTATCAATTTGTGACTGACGCAGTCAAAAGTGGCAAGATTTCTATGGCAAGAGTAGACGAAGCTGTTACCAGAATAATTGCAACTAAAATTGCACAAGGCGTAATGAATACAGAAAATAACCTTTGCGAACCCGCATCGCAAGAAATTAATTTAAAGTTAGCTGAACACGAAAAACTGGCCGCCAAAGTAGCACAAGAATCTGTTACTTTAGTTAAAGATCGTGACAAACTGCTACCGATTACACCAGAAAAATATCCTCGTGTTCGTTTAGTCGTTTTAGGTGATACAGACGATGGTGGTTTTAAGGAAGGCGGTAAAGTAACCGCAAAATTTAAAGAGAAACTGACAGAAAAAGGATTTAAAGTTACAGTTTTTGATCGGAAAAATCTTAATTTTAAAGAGGTTTTCGAAGGTGGAGTGCAATATGAAAAAGATCAATTTGACCTGGCATTTTACGTTGCTAACGTTGAAACGGCAAGTAATCAAACGACAACAAGACTTGATTGGATTCATCTAATGGCAGCAGACGCTCCGTGGTTTATGAAGGACATCCCTACTGTTTTTGTTTCCACTTGCAATCCCTATCACCTATTCGATATTCCAATGGTTTCAACTTATATTAATGCTTATACAGGCAATGATGTCACAATTGATGCTCTTCTGGAAAAAATGATGGGCAATGATAAATTTAGTGGACATAGTCCTGTTGATCCTTTCTGTGGCCGCTTTGAGACTCACTTATAAGGAGGCAGATCAATGTTAAAAATTAAAGATATTTTAGTCAATCATTATGCTGAGCCTCTTGGTTATGATTTAGACAACCATTTGAGAATTGAATTCAGCGCTGAAGCGAGTCAGATTTCAAGCAATATTCAAAAAAGAATAACAATTGATGCAAATGAACCAATTTTTGACAGTCAGTGGCAACAATATGATAACAATTACTTTGACTTTAAATTGGAGCTTAAACCGCGCACGAGATATGACGTTACTGTTTGGTTAAAAAGCGCTGATACTCAAACAAGCGCAAAAAGCTTCTTTGAAACTGGTAAGATGAATGAGCCTTTCACTGCCGAATGGATCGGTAATCAAGATAAAAACATTCAAAATACTCTTTTAAAGAAAGAATTTACTGTACCTAAGGAAGTTGTTAATGCACGTCTTTATATTAGCGGTTTAGGGGTTTACGAAGCTTATTTGAACAAGCAAAAAATTGGTGATGAGTTTCTTACCCCCGGCGTCACTGCATATGACAAGCTAGTACAAATTCAAACTTATGATGTTACCGCAATGCTGGCGGAAAAATCGCAGCAAGAACTTTTGATTTCCCTTGGTGATGGTTGGTACAAAGGCAACTTTGGCTTTGATGGTGGTAAAGATTGCATTTATGGCGACCAGCAAATGGCCATTGCTGAACTGCATATCGCATATGATGATGGTAGTAGTGAAGTGATAAACACAGACTCTTCTTGGAAAACTACTGCTGGAAAAATTACCAAATCAGCCATTTATTATGGTGAAGACTTTGACGCTAGCAAGAAAATAACTAATTGGCAACCGGTAATCGTATTACACCATACTAAAGAAATATTGCACGACCGTTTAAGCCTACCATTAAAAATAAAAGAATATTTACCTGTTAAAGAAATTATTCATACTCCTAAAGGTGAAACAGTTCTTGATTTCGGTCAAAATCAAGCTGGTTGGCCAGAATTTAAAAATCAGGAACCTTCAGGCAGCGAAATTGATTTACAAGTGGGCGAAATTCTGCAAGATGGTAACTTTTACCGGGATAATCTTCGAGAAGCTCGTGCTGCCTTTCATTATATTTCGAATGGTAAAAAAGAATGGATTAGACCACACTTCACCTACTACGGTTACCGCTATGTTAAAGTTTCCGGCAATTCAAAACCTTTAGGAAAAGATGATTTCAGGGCAGCGGTAATTTATTCCGATCTTGAAATTACTGGTGGTATAGAAACTACTAATACCAAAGTTAATCACCTGCTCCAGAATGTTTTGTGGAGTCAAAAAAGCAACTTCTTTGATGTCCCAACAGACTGTCCGCAACGAGACGAGCGTTTAGGCTGGTCCGGTGATGCCGACATCTTTGCCAGCACTGCCATTTTAAACATGAATGCTTACGCCTTTTTCAAAAAATATGCTAAAGATATGAAAATTGAACAGGCTGCACACAATGGAATGCTAACAATGTATGCTCCTGCAATGGGCAATAATAGTGGTGGCGCAGCAATTTGGGGAGATGCCGCAACCGTTATTCCTTGGACAGCATACCAAGCAACAGCTGATTCAGCTATTTTAAGACAAAATTATTCCAGTATGAAGTCCTGGGTAGATTGGATTGGTCAAGCAACCACTACCAAGAATCTTTGGACTGGTTGCTTTCAATTCGGTGATTGGCTGTCTTTAGATGGTGAAAACCCAGCGCTGCCTAGTGGAAAGACTGACGAAGATTATATTGCTTCAATTTATTACGCCTATTCCAGTTGGATTGTTGCTCAAACAGCTAAAATTTTAGGTAATGCCAGTGATGCTAAGAAATATGAACAACAAGCTCAAGCTATTAAAACAGCCATCAAAGACGAATTTATTACTAAAAATGGCCGGCTGGCAATTGACACACAAACTGCATACGCCCTAGCCCTTCATTTCGATTTAGTACCAGAAAAACAGAAAAAACGTGTAGTTAAAGATTTAGTTCAAAGGTTAAATAAGGATCACAACCATTTGCAAACTGGCTTTATTGGAACGCCTTTTATTTGTCAGGTTTTATCTGAAAATGGCGAACATAAATTAGCGACACAAATTTTTCTAAACGAAGATTTTCCAAGCTGGCTCTATGAAGTTAATTTGGGTGCCACTACTATTTGGGAACGTTGGAACTCCGTGCTGCCTGATGGCTCAATGAATCCTGAAGGAATGAATTCTCTTAACCACTATTCAATCGGTGCAATTATGCAATGGGTTTATCAACAAATTTTGGGATTAAGAAAGCAAACTTATGGTTACCAAAAGGTTCTTTTTGCGCCTCAATTTGATTATCGGTTTAAAAAGATTTCTGGTCACTACCACAGTTCATATGGTGACCTCAAAATGGCATACCAACTTGAAACTGATGCTCGGCACACTATCAAGGTCAACCTCAGCATTCCTTTTGGTCAAAAAGTAACCGTAAAATTACCTAGAGTGAAGAATAAAGTAGAACTTAATGGTCAGCCAGCATCGATGCCATTGGAATTAACTAATGGTGACTTTACAATCTCTTATGTACCTGAAAGAAGTTATATCGAATACTACAATATCAACATGCCTGCCAAACAACTAATGAAAGATTCAGAGCTTGTTAAACAATTAAAGTCAATTAATCCAGTCTTTGATTTTTTGCAAGATCCTGATAATCTCGCAAAATTTGGCGAAAATTCCCTTGTGAAGTTAAATAATTTGTTGCCATTTATTAATATCGCAGACGAAGATTTTACCCAAATTAATAAAATACTTGACACAACACCTGTAGCAAGTGAAAGGAAGTTTTTAAATGAAAGGCGTTCTCTTTGATTTAGATGGAGTCATCGCAGATACATCCATCTATCATTTCCAAGCATGGCGCAAATTAATTAAAAATCATTTCAATCTTGAGTTGCCGGATGAACTGGAAAAGCAAACTAAAGGCGTTAATCGCAGTGATTCTTTAAAAGCAATTTTAAACTTTTTAGCTATCTCCGTTTCAAAAGAACAGTTTAATGAAATGACTAATGAGAAGAATAATATTTTCCGCAATTTGCTGGCCAATTTAACACCCGCAAATATCTTGCCTGGAATTAATGAATTGATTTCTTCCTTTAAGAAGAATAATGTCAGACTTTCCTTGGCTTCGGCGAGTCTGAATGGCCCCTTTATTTTAGAAAAATTACAATTAACAGATGCATTCGATGCTATTGCCGATCCTAGTAAAGTAGCTGCTGGTAAACCTGCTCCAGATATCTTTATTGCTGCAGCCGCGGCCATAAAGCTCAAGCCACAAGACTGCGTTGGTATTGAGGACTCAATTGCTGGCATCACTGCAATTAATAAGTCAGGGGCATTATCCGTTGGTGTTGGCTCTAAGAAAGACCTCAAAGATGCTAAAGTCCTTTTCCCTAAAACAGCAGCTTTAAACTATAAGCAAATCGAAACTGCCTGGAAAAAATTTAGCTTAGAAAAATAATTAGAAAATAAAAGCTCGTGAATAAAATAATATTTTTTCACGAGTTTTTTGATGTTTAAAATAAATTGATGTAAGTAAGGATTGGTTTTTTAATGACAGAAATAATTATTCGCCTAAATAAGCAAAGGCAACTTTTTCATCATAAAGATGAAATACTTTTTCAAAAAGAAAGCGACAAATCATTGCTACTACAACCGGAAATACTATCCAGACAATTAGCGCCATTACAATATTAATGCTTGCTTTACCAGCGTCTAATGCGGCAAGGGGGCCAACTAAGCCAACAAGACCGAAACCAGCAGAAGCTGGTGTGCCACTAACATGGAATAAAGCTACTGGAATAGCAGAAAGAACTGCAGTAATTAAGGTTGGCAAAACGATAATTGGATATCTGAAAAGATTAGGCATCATCATTTTCATAGCTCCCAGTGCTATGGCGATGGTAACTCCAGATTTATTAGTGCGCCAAGAATGAACTACTAATACCAAAGTGGTTGCGGCCACTCCCATCGCAGCTGCTCCCGCGGAGATACCATTTAACTGAATAGCCATACCAATAGCAACAGTTGATATTGGCGAAATGATTAAGACTGCAAACATACAGGAAATTAAAATACACATTAATATTGGTTGCAGGTTAGTAAAGGAGTTAATTACAGTGCCCAGCCAAGTGGTAATTTTACTAACATAAGGCAAAATTAACATGCCAATTAGACCAGCTCCACCACCCACAAAAATCGGTGCGGCAACAATTTTGACAGAGCCAAAATGTTGTCCAACTAATAGCAAAAGTCCCACAGCTGTAGCAGCTGTAATCATCGTATTAATCAGATCGCCTGTTCCTGCAGATACAAAAACTCCTTGAGCTTTAGTGGCTGGGTTAACGATCTGTGGCACAAACTTGGTTACCCCAGAACCAACATATGCGGCAGCTCCTACAATAGCAACATCGAGTGGCTCCATTTTAAATTGAATCGCAATTAACGCACCAATCAATAGTGGCGTAGCACATTGAAAGATCAAAAGCGCTTGATTAATAGTTGCAGTCACCGGATTTTGTCCAAATAACTTTAAAATTGCGCTGACAACTGCATTGGGAATCAGCCCCACAATAATTCCAGTTGCGGTTCCGGCTAAAATCTTATTAAGAAAAGTTTTTACTGTTAGTTTATTGGTGTTGGTTGTATCAGCCATATTTATACTCCTTTAATTAAATAGTTCTTAAGTATGCTTTGTCAGCAAAATAATTTGTGACAAAATCGAAATATGCTGATTGCTAATTCGTCTCATTGCTTTTTCCTCCCTTAAAATTAATTATTAAGTATTTTATCATTTTATTTAAAAATGTACACTAAAATGTTAATTTATTTTAATGTTAATTATCTGGCAAAAAATAACTTCATTTATTGCAAATGAAGTTACAGCAATTAACGAAACTATTTAATTATTTATCTCATTTTTTGCTCAAGTCTAAACAAGTTTAAATAACTTAGTAAAATTATGACACTGACAAACGTCAAAAATAGAAAGGCTTCTTGACTTCCTTGAGCAGTGAGTGCAGCATAATTGCCCGGTCTTTTTTGCCAAGAAGAAATAATGGCAGCCATTACTGTAGTCCCCATTGAGCCAGCATATTGCTGGCCAGTTTGAAAGACTGCGGTAGCATCAGTATGCAATTCTTCTGGTTGCAGTTTTGAGGCCTCTGCCATTGTGTTGTTAAACGCCATTTGGCGACCAATAATCATAATTCCGTAAAAGACACCGACCATCACTGTACTAATTTTTAAGCTAAAAATCGCAAAAAGCAGACATGCTGTTAAACAAAATACTGTTCCGGTCAACAAAGGTAACGGTGCACCCTTTTTATCATAAATACGTCCAAACCACGGATTTAAAATACCACTAATAATACATCCCGGAAGTAAAACTAAACCACCAACAAGAGAACTAGCGTGATTAACAATCTGCACGTAGTTAGGAACGGCAAAACTAGTGCCAATATTAATAAACTGAAGTAACAGATAGGAAATCATGGCAAAAATAAAGGGCTTATTTTTGAAAATACTCAAGTTTATTAATTTCTTCTTACTTGAGCGTGAAAGTTTAATAAATACGTATACTAAAATCGCCACTACTACCATGCTGAGCCAAAAGCCGACATCTGTTAAACCATTACTAATGCGATTAAAGCCTAAGTTAAAAATAATCATTGCACTGGCAATAACGATATAGCTTAACCAGTCAAAGCTGGGATGCTTTTTTTCATGGTATTGCTCTACCACAAATAGGCCCAAGATCATGATGATTATTGCAATTATAGCTACAATTTCAAAAATTAGTGGCCAGCCAAAATAGTAAACCACAGTGCCACCAAAGGTTGGCCCCAAAGATGGTGCAAGTATAATAACTAAGCCAGTTAGTCCCATGTAAAAACCCCATTTTTCTTGCGGCATCAGTTCAACAACCATGTTGAACATTAATGGAATTGAAAGACCGGCACCGATTGACGAAATTAAGCGACCTGCCAGTAAGACCCCAAAATTAGTCGCAAAGCCCGCTACAACCGATCCGGCAATAAAAGCAATTGCAGCAGTTAAAAATAATTGTCTCGCGGAAAAACGATCATTCAAATATGAACTCGCAACCATAATTACAGAAATTGTCAGTAAGTACCCAGTTGTAGTCCACTGAACTAAACCCAAACCGATATGAAATTGTTTCATTAAAGTGGGAAAAGTAACATTTAAGCTAGTTTCAGTTAGTATTGAAACAAAAGCCATTAAAGCACAACTGATAATCGCCAAAACCCGTTTTGGTGTCTCTCTTTTTTCTTCCATATATTTCTCCTTAATAAAAAAGGGTTAAAAGTCATAAACTTTTACCCTTTCCATTATGATTAAATATCACTATATATGATGTACAGGTTAATCTCTATATATTTATGTTAGTCTTATTTAAAAGAAGTTGCAATAAATAAAAATTAGTTTTCCTGTTTAAATCTATTAGCTAGGTCATCGTGTAATTCTTCATAACCTGGTTTGTTAAGCAAACCAAACATATTACGCTTATATTCTTCAACGCCTGGCTGGTTGAATGGATTAATGCCATTGACATAACCAGAAACAGCAATAGCCAACTCAAAGAAGTAAATTAAGTAGCCTAAAGTATGTTCAGTTTGATCTGGAATGTTAACTGTCATTACCGGTACTCCACCATCTGTGTGAGCCAGAACAACACCCTCATAAGCACGTTCATTAACAAAGTTTAAACTCTTACCGGATAAAAAATTCAGCTGGTCTAAATTGCGATCATCAGAAGGAATTTCGACATCATTTGTGGGGTTTTCAACTCTAATAACAGTTTCAAAGAGGTTTCTTCTGCCTTCTTGAATATATTGTCCTAATGAATGAAGGTCGGTAGTAAAATTGGCGCTTGCTGGCCAAATACCTTTATTATCCTTACCTTCAGATTCACCCATTAATTGTTTGCACCATTCACTAAACATTCTTAAAGTTGGTTCGTAATTTTCAACTATTTCAGTAGTGTAACCCTTGCGATACAAAATATTACGCAATGCAGCATATTGATAAGGGGTTGCTTTACTCAAGTCTGTATTGGTGTAATCGGCTCTGGCATCAGCAGCACCTTTCATCAACTGATCAATATCAGCTCCAGAAACAGCTATTGGTAAAAGACCCACAGCCGACAAAACGCTGTAACGACCACCAATATCGTCCGGCACAACAAATTCTTCGTAGCCTTCAGCGTCTGCCTCAGTCTTCAATGCTCCCTTAGCCTTATCGGTGGTAGCAAAAATTCTGGTCTTAGCCTCTTCTTCACCATACTTTTTAATTAATTTATCTTTAAAAATGCGGAAAGCAACAGCTGGTTCAGTAGTTGTACCAGACTTAGAAATAATATTTACGCTAAAGTCCTTATCGCCAACCCACTCGATTAAGTCATGTAAGTATGAGCCGGACAATGAATTGCCGCAAAAAACAATAGTAGGATATTTTTCTTTACCCTTACCGTAAAACGCACCATTCAAAAATTCAACGGCAGCTTGAGCACCTAAGTAAGAACCACCTATTCCGATACATACCAATACTTCAGAATCACTTTGAATCTTTTTAGCGGCTTTTTTAATTCTGGCAAACTCATCTTGGTCATAATTAACTGGCAGATCAATCCAGCCTAGAAAATCATTGCCTGCACCTGTGCCATCTTTAAGCTCTTTAGCAGAAGCATCAACAATAGCCTGCATTTCACTTAGTTCATTTTTATGAACAAATGGGGTTAATTTGGTGCTATCAAATTTAATTAAACTCATATTTACGCTCTCCTTACTGAATTAAATACTTCTTTCACAAGAACATTTTAGCAATCTTATTTTATAAATGCCAGACCTTTTAGTTAGTTTTACGAGACTTTCTCCTGATTAACATAACCAATAAGTAACCAAAATAGCCAACCGCCGTGCCGCAACTATTAAAGAACACATCATCAATATCGGTCACTCCAGTTTCAAGCAAAAATTGCATCCCTTCAATGAAAACCGAAAAAATAATTCCGGCTAATAAAACCCGCCAGAACGTTTGCTTTTTGGGAAAAACAAATGGTGACAAAAAGCCAAAAGGTACAAAACAAAGAATGTTACCCAAAGAATTATAAAAAAAATCAAGCCTACTTTGAGCGTGATACATTTTCCACGTTTCCCTGAGAAAGACAAAATTAATTTCATTAAGAGGCCTGTGAAGGTTTAAGGTTAGATTCCAAGGAAAATACGTATTGCGAAAGGTCGTCAACATTAAAACTAATATCAAATAAAAAGCAAATAGCCATACTGCTGCTTCTGACTTTACAGTGCGTCTGCTTCTAATAGTCATCAGCCAAATTAAACGCATTACCATAAAAAATAAAAAGTAAAAAAGAGTTTTATCAAGTGCCAACATGATTAGCTTAATCAAAGCAAAATGATTTATTTTGGTCGCATAAAGTTGTGAAAGCTGGTTATATATTGGTCCTAAAAATATCATACTGGTTCAGTTCCTAAAATAGAGTTCATTTAAATTATACTCAAATTTCCTGTTTAATTATTAAAAAAGGTCTAACTATTTGGAAAAGATTGTCTAAAAGTCCAGAAACTTTTAAAATAGTCTGATAAGGGAGAGTTCATTTTGAATAAAAAAAATCTGACCAATTTCATTCAGACTCGTATAGGCTTTTTTTGCCTTCTGGTTGTTTTATTTACACTGAAATACATTTTTGCTGCCTATCATGATTTCAACTTGGGTATTTCCGACCCCTATCAACATTTTATAATGTGGCTGAGTCCGGTTGGCAGTGCTATTTTACTTATTAGCATTGGACTTTATTTTTCTAAGCCGCTTGTTTCTTATTGTGCCATGCTGCTGCTTGATTTTGCAAATTCAGGATTGTTATTTGCAAATATTCTTTATTACCGTCAATTCTCTGATTTTATCACCGTCAAGACCATAACTAATGCTGGAAAAGTCGCTCCTGGCTTAGGAAAAAGCGCTGTAGCACTACTTCAGCCTTCCGATCTATTATTGTGGCTTGATCTTATCGTTGTAGTTACACTATTAATCACTCACAAAATAAAAATTGATCAGAAATCTTTTGGCCTTCTTACCCCTTTTGCTGTTACTTCTGTCGGTAGTTTGGTTTTGGTACTAAATATTTTTCTGGCCGAATCATCCAGACCAAGGTTATTAGGGACAACTTTTGATCGTTCATACATTGTCAAGTACCTCGGTATTAATACTTATACTGTCTATGATGGTATTAAGAATGAACAAACGGAACAGGTAAATAGAAATGCCAATACTGCCGATTTAAACAAAATTTTGACTTATAACCAAAGAAATAAATTGCCCGCAAATCCAGAGTACTTCGGTAAAGAAAAGGGCAAAAATGTTATTATTATTCATCTTGAGAGCTTTCAACAATTTTTGATTGATCTGAAAATTAACGGAAAAGAGGTCACACCTTACCTCAATTCAATTTATCACGACAAACACACTTTGAGTTTTGCCAATTTTTACCATCAAGTCGGTATTGGTCGTACCAGTGATGCGGAGAACATGCTGGAAACTGGCACATACGGTATTTCTGATGGTTCTTTATTTACAGCGATGGGCAGTTCAAACACCTTTCAGGCTGCACCACAGATTTTACGTCAACACGGCAACTATACGTCAGCGGTATTTCATGGTAATGTAGGTTCTTTTTGGAATCGCGATGATGTTTATAAAAATCTTGGTTATAATTATTTCTTTGACCAAAATTACTTTAGCCATGATAAAAACGACCACATTGGCTACGGTATTAAAGACAAAATATTGTTTGCTGAAAGTATTAAATATTTAGAAAGAATGCAGCAACCTTTTTATACTAAATTCATCACCGTAACTAATCACACGCCGTTTGATATGGATGAAGAAGATCTGGATCCAACGTTTAAAACCAGTGATACTGCGGACAAGTCAATTAACAACTACTTTGAAACAGCCCATTATCTGGATCAATCTATTCGCGAATTTTTCGATTACTTAAAGAAATCCGGTTTAATCAAAAACACTATGGTAGTAATATACGGTGATCATTACGGCTTAACTAATTCGGAGAATGAAACTTTAGCACCGATTGTTGGTGAAAGCTCTGATACCTGGAATGCTTTCAATAACGTACAAATGCAACGCGTGCCTTTTATGATCCACGCACCCAATCTCAAAGGAAAAATTAAACACGAAGTCGCTGGTGAAATTGATGTTTTGCCAACAATACTTCATCTTTTAGGCATTTCTAACCGTAATTATATTCAATTTGGCCATGATCTGTTAGCTCCCAAATATCGTCCGTGGGTTGTTTTTAGGAATGGCACGATTGTCAGTCAAAAGTATGTCATTATCGGTGGTAAGGGTCTTAAGGGAGTAGTCTATGACCGTAAAAGCGGCAAGCAAATTATCAATTTTAATGAACAAGAAAAATATGAAATAAACAAGTTAGCAAAAGAAGGTAAAAAATCATTAAAATATTCAGATTTATTAAATAATCATAATTTATTGCGGTTTTACACTCCCAGCGGTTTTAAACCAGTTGACCCAAATGAGTTTGACTACTTAACTAATTTTAAACAAATGGAAGATATTAGACAGCAGTTAAACAATAAATCAACCGCGCTGATAAGTAAACACCGCAAATCTACTACCGGTTTGTATAAGACAGATGCCATCGAATTAAAGGGACGTGAGGAGGAAATTACTACCATTCCTGAATCTGTTTCTGGTAATCACTTAACTGAAAAGAAAAATAAATCTAGTAAAAAGAATAAAAAGTCATATAATAAAGAAAAATAAGAATTCGGAATCTTTGGAGGATTAAAATGCTTTATGTAGTGATTATTTTAGTTATTGTACTTTTATTACTCTCCTGCTGCCGTGTTGTACCTCAAAATAATGAAGGCTTAATAGAAACACTGGGAAAGTATTCCAGAACTGTAAAGGCTGGATTGGTACTGATTATTCCAGTAATTCAGAGATTACGTAAGGTCTCACTGGCAATGTTTCCCGCAGAAATCTCAAAATATTCAATTATTACTAAAGACAATGCAGAAATCACTACCAGTCTAACTCTAAATTATTTGGTAACAGATTCTTACAAGTATTTTTACAACAACACGGATTCGGTCAAATCTATGGTCGAACTCATTCGAGGACACTTGCGTGACATCATTGGAAGAATGGACTTAAACGACGCCTTAGGCTCAACTAGCAGCATTAACACTCAACTTTCAGAAGCTATTGGCGATTTAACAGACATTTATGGCATTCGGGTCGTTCGGGTCAATATTGATGAACTTTTACCTAGTCCAGAGATTCAAAGAGCAATGGATAAGCAGCTTACTGCAGACCGTGAAAAAATAGCAGCTATTGAAAAGGCGGAAGGTGAAGCTAAAAATATTGAATTAACTACCAAAGCTAAAAATGACGCTCTGATTGCTACAGCAAAGGCCAAAGCTGAAGCTGTTAAAACCGAAGCAGACGCAGAAGCGTATCGCATTAACCAGTTACAATTGACCTTAGCAAAAGCCAGTGATGGCTATTTTAAGAATCAAAGCTTAGACAGTTTCAATAATTTAGCTAAAGGTCCCAATAATCTAATTGTGGTAGGAAAAGATGAAATGACTAATCTTGGTTCAATTCCTGTAACTGCAAAAGTTTGGCACGAAACAAGTAAAAATGACAAATAAGTCACACAAATAAAAAATCATTTCCTTTTGTGGAAATGATTTTTTTAATCTTCAAGATATTGTTCATAACCCTGGTCAAAAAGTATGATTGTAAATTCCGCTCCTTGATTGATTGCAGATTGGACACTAATTTTGCCACCATGCTGTTTGATCAAAGAGGATACAATAGATAATCCTAAACCATATTCTCCTTTACCAGAGCGGCTGCGTGAAGGATCAGCCTTAAAGTATCTTTCAAAAGCGTATTTAATTTGTTGCTGATTCATTCCGATACCATTATCTTTAATCATAATTACCGTTGCGTGTGCAATTCTATAACCGCTAATTTCAATTTTACCGTTAGCTGTAAACTGAATTGCATTCTGCACCAAATTAACCATTATTTGGGTAAAACGATCTTTATCTGCATAAACAGGCAGATTTTTTGGAGCAGTGATAAAGATTGTATCATCAGCTTTAGCAGCATTTTGCTTAAGTTGCATTGTTACATCTTCAAATGTCTTTCTGGCATTAAAGCGCGTTTTAACTAAATTTATTTGGTTATTACGAATTTTTTCATAATCCAAATTTTCATTAACTAAACGAATTAACCGCTTAGTTTCTCTACTCATCAAGGCAATAGACTTGGGCTTAGCTTTATCAGGAATTGCATCATATTGTAAGCCTTCTAAAATACCATTGATCGTAGTCAAAGGTGTGCGCATTTCATGAGCAGCATCAGCCATAAACTGGTCTCGCCTTTTTTCTTGCTCTTTCACTTCTTGATTTGATTTTTTTAAAGTCCGAACCATCTGGTTGAAGTTATCTGCCAGCTGAGTTATTTCATCATGACCACAGTAATGTGTCTGCACATCAAAGTCACCTGCTGTAACTTTTTTGGTAGCGACAGATAACTTTTTAATTCTATTGGTTGCATAAAAAGAAAGAATCAAGCTGAGTACTAAACCTACAATAATGGTAGAAACTAACGCGTTGAAGAGATTTTGCTTGGCGATTCTTACAGGTCGCTCTACTTGGGCAATTCTGACTCCTAACCACATTGCACCAATAAATTTTCCCTTATCCTTCCAGGGTAAAAGTACACCAGTACAAGCATCCTTTTTATAGCCTAAGCTGGAGAGTGCTTCGTTATTATTTTTAATACGTAACTTCTTGCCATGTTTTAACTGCCCCAGGCGATGAGGGGTAAGTTTAATTTTGTCATTTCTTTGAGGATAAACTTGTGAACCATGTGCATTAAAAACGCTAAGATACACCCTATCGCTATGAAGGACAAATTCCAGCTTATTTAAAAATTTGGGATTCAGCATTGCTGCTCCGTCCTTTTTATCATTTGTAGCCAAAGTACCTAATGCCGCGGCAAAATCTTCCATTCGCCGATAATTATATTCGTACGATTGTTGAGTAGTATTATTAATTTCAGAAAAACCGATTATTGATACCGTAGTAATAATGATTAGTAAAAAACTAAGCATATGCTGATAAATCAACTTCATAATAAAGCCTACGAATCATCAAATTTATAGCCAACACCCCAAACGGTTTGGATGACATTTGCACCTACTTTTTCCAATTTTTGGCGCAATTTTTTAATATGTGCATCCACGGTTCGGTCTTCACCATAATAATTATAACCCCAAACAGATTCTAATAATTGTTCACGAGAAAAGACCTGCTTTGGCTTCTGGGCCATGGTATATAACAAATCAAATTCTTTGGGGGTAATATTTTGAACATGTTTATTGTCATATAATACTTCACGTCTGCTTGTGGAAATCTTTATATGATTAGTTACCACATCAAATTTTTCTCCGGATTCTGCTGTTTTGGTTTGTTCCTGCTTATCATCAATTCTGATTCTGCGTTGCAAAGCCTTAATACGTGCTATTAGTGCCAAAGGACTAAATGGCTTAGATACATAGTCGTCGGCACCAGCATTAAATCCTTGAATTTGTTCTTCTTCACTGCTGCGCGCAGTAAGCATAATGATTGGAATTGATGGTGAGATTGCACAAACTTCTTTAGCAACTTCTATGCCATCTTTTTTAGGTAAATTAAGGTCTAGAGTGATCAAATCATATTGATCAGGATTCTCAGCAAACATTTTAACGGCTTGTTCCCCATCAGTGGCAACATCCATGGACCATCCTTCTTTTTCGAAAAACATCCCCATCATTTCTGCAACCGACTGATCATCCTCGACCATTAAAATTTTCAGTTTCATTTTCTGTCCCTAAATCCTTTTGTTCTCTCCTTTTTTACTTTGTCAGGGTCTATATAATCTGCCGGCAATTCATGACGAATTATCAAAAATTTTTTAAGACTTTTTTCAGTAGCCATGATTGGAAAGATAATGAAAAGATAAAATGTCAGCAGCCAAAGTAAAAAGTAACGATCCCATTTAAGTAAATGGATTCCAACTCCTAATAATAATTGCATTAAACCAAATATAATAAAATAACCACCTGCTTTATGCTGAGCAAATTTAAAACTTGCTTTATTCACTGTGGCCAAGTACGAATAATATCCGTAAAACGGCCAAGGTCTTTTCGGAGGTGAAATGAGCCATAATAGCCCAACTATTAACATAATTGAGCCACAAACTATATAGATCATATTTTATTATTCTCCTTAATTATTAGGCGTAGAAATAACCAATTTCATATTACCTGTGAATGTAAATTTTTTAATGTTATTAGGAATTATCAGATTTGTTCCAATTGCTAGGTCATATGATTTACTTTCAATTTGAAGAGTGCCCGTTCCCTTAATAACTGTTAATAATAAGTAGGGGTGACTATTTAAACCAGTGCGCCATTGTCCAGCTAAATCTATTTGCCACAAATAAAAATGAGGTGAAACGGGTGGTGCAACCAAAGTTTTTATAGTAGCATCCTGCACGTGATCTGTTTTAATATCCAGTTTAGGATCAACATGTGGGACCTGTGTAACAGCGATTGATTTTTGGGTATGTAGTTCGCGTTTCTTACCGGTTTTTTGGTCAACACGATCATAGTCATACAACCTGTAGGTCACATCACTAGATTGTTGGGTTTCTATAACTAGTATCCCCTTAGTAAGTGCGTGGATTGTTCCTGAGGGGACATAAAAGAAATCACCAGTTTTTACAGGTACTTTGCGTAAAAGTTTATCCCATTCTCCCTTTTCTATCATTTCAGTCAGTTCTGAGCGAGTTTTGGCAGTATGCCCATAAATTAGATATGATCCAGGATCAGCCTGTAAAACATACCAGCTTTCAGTTTTTCCGCTATCATTTTCTACTTTGCGAGCATATTCATCATTGGGATGAACCTGGACAGACAAATTATCATTTGCATCCAGGAACTTAACAAGCAGCGGAAATTCTTTACTTTCAGGGTTGCCAAATAGCGTCGGATTTTCTTGATAAACCTGACGCAGACTTTGCCCTTTAAACTGACCATTGATTACTGTAGAAGCATCCTCTTTATAGCCGGAAATTACCCAAGCTTCTCCTACCTTGCCATCTGGGATATTATAATTAAAGATTGTTTTCAATTTGCGTCCACCCCAAATTTTTGGTCTGAAATAAGGAGTGAGAAAAATTGGCTCCATTTTAATCACCTCTCTATTAGTTTAATCTTTTAAGATGTAAATTTAAAACTATTTTTTCAAATATGACAACATTTATTATTGTTATAATAATACTTTTTGCTAGCCCCTGCTCACATAAAATAATTTAATTGTAATAGTGTGCTTAAAAAAGGGCAAGAAAAAGCCCGCCAGTTTATCTTGACGGGCTTTTTAGGGGAATAATTTACTACTTTCTTTTTGCTAATCTATCATTTTTTATTCTTTAGTTTATCTAGTCGTGATTGTGCTATTTCCTGCTCTAAATCATGTACATATTGAGTCTTTTGCTCTTTATCCCAGCCATAGTAATCAGACATATGGTTAACGACACCTTCTTTAACCTGGTTTAAAGTATCACTCTTGAATAAAATGTGATAAGTACGCCTTAAGAGATAGTCAACAGGTGTCAATGTCATTTCTTCAGCTAGTGAATAATCAAGGGCTGCTGTTTCGCCCAGACTTAATCCTGCAGCGGGCTTAATCGTTTTTGCATAGTCATAGATTTGCTCTGCTTGTGAGCCAAACAAGTTGGCAATTTCCTTGGCATCATCAGCAGTAATTCCAGCTGCTACGCCATCTTTAGCAATCCGAGCAAGTTCTTCTTCTGCATGGTCTGAATCAAAGTCACCACCTGCAACTTTAATTTCAGCAGAATTTTGTAAAGTAAAGTTCTTAGAAAACTTGTCATGAAGCTTTTGCTGTATTTTCTTCATGGCACCATTAGCCATAATACGATAATCTGTTAATTTACCACCAGCTAGAGTAATTAAGCCATCCTCAGCTTCAGTTAATGAACTACCGCGAGAGACAGCGGACGGTGCCGAAGTACTGTCAGAGACACTGGCACCAGTTGCTGCATCTGCTGCTTCATTGCCTTCAACTTCGACTTCAATTAGGGGACGCACTCCAGCCCAGCTGGCTTCAATATCGTCAATAGTTAAATGAGCGGAAGGATATTTCTTATTAATAATATTTAACAAGTAATCGACATCGCTTTGTTCAACAGTTGGATGAGCGTAATCACCGGTAAAGTCGGTATCGGTAGTGCCAAAATAGGTTTTACCTTCTCTTGGAATAGTAAAAATCATACGACCGTCTGCTGTACCTGAGCCAAAGTAAGTAGGTTGCGGCACAGTTAAGCGTGATTGGTCAACTACTAAGTGAACACCCTTTGTAGGACGCAGACGTGGCTTCTTATAAACTGCTTTATCTTCCTGTCTTACTAAGTCGGACCAAGGCCCGGAGGTGTTAATAACTACATCTGCATGAATTTCAAATTCTTCACCGGTTAAGTTATCATGGACGCGTACTCCGTTAACCTGCTTTTGCTCGTTATGAAGGATCGCAATACATTTCAGGCGACTAACAGCCAAGCATCCCAATTCATGTGCCTTTTTGACATTTTCTACTACTAAACGGGAATCATTGTTTTGGTAGTCAAGGTAAACGCCCGCGCCTTGTAAATTTTCACTGTTTAATTGTGGCTCACGTTTTAAAGTTTCTGCTTTATCCATTGTATAGTTGGCATACTTAATTAAAGGAGAGTCACCCTCGATTCCAGCTAAATGATCATATAAATCCATTGCTACTTTGACCGAAAACATGGTAAAGGTTGTTCCCGGTTCATCATAAATCGGCAAAATCATAGGGTCAGGCCTAGTCATATGAGGAGCAATATGCTGAACTATTGCACGTTCCTTGACAGTATCAGAAACTACTTGGACATCAAAAGTCTTAAGATAGCGAATACCACCATGAACTAACCTGGTTGAACGTGATGAAGTTCCGCCACCAAAGTCCTGCATATCGATTAAACCGGTTTTCATCTTAGCTGCACTAGCTTGCAATGCAACGCCAGCTCCAGTAATACCGCCACCGATAACCAATAAATCTAATTTTTCATTTTTTAAACGTTCAATTTCTTCCTGTCTGGTTTTAATTGAAAACGCCATGGTATAACCTCTTTCTTTTAGTAAAACTGTTAACTAATTCTTTTGGTAAGGTTTGTATGAAAAACTTTGAGCAGCCTTAACAGCTGACTTCCACCCTTCATAAAGATGGTCTCTTTCAGCGCCACTCATTTGTGGTTTAAATATCTTGCCGACTTTTTGGATTTTCTTTATTTCCTCGAAATCTTTCCAATAGCCAATAGCTAAACCTGCAAGAAAAGCAGCACCTAAAGCGGTTGTTTCAAGATTAGCCGCACGCTCTATTTCAATTCCTAAAATGTCTGCCTGGAATTGCATTAAATAGTCGTTATTGGCAGCACCACCATCGACTTTTAATTTAGGAATTTTAATTTTGGTATCTTCATGCATAGTATCAATAACATCGCGACTTTCATAAGCCAAAGATTGTAGAGTTGCTTTTGTAAAATCATCCCTTGTCGTACCTCTAGTTAAGCCAAAGACTGAACCACGGACATTTGAGTCCCAGTATGGAGCACCTAGACCGGTAAATGCTGGGACGACAAAAACTTCATTGTTATCCTTGGAACGTTTTGCGGCTTCTTCTGATTGAGGAGCGTCATCAATAATGCCCAATTGATCACGCAACCACTGAATAGCAGAACCGGCAACGTAAATACTACCTTCTAAAGCATAATTTACTTTGCCATTAATGCCATATGCCACAGTCGTTAACAAGTTATTGGCCGAGAATTTTGGCTTTTCCCCTGTATTCATAACAGTGAACGCACCGGTACCATAAGTGTTTTTAACCATTCCTGGTTCAAAAGCTAATTGACCAAACAGAGCTGATTGCTGGTCACCAGCCATTCCAGCTATGGGAACTTGACTGCCGTAAAAGTGATATTCCGCAGTAGTGCCATAAATTTCAGAATTAGAACGAATTTCCGGTAAAATTTTTCTAGGAATATTTAATAATTTTAGTATCTCATCATCCCAATCAAGTTTGGTAATATTAAAAAGCATTGTCCGGCTGGCATTAGTGTAATCAGTAACATGAACTTTGCCGCCAGTCAGTTTCCAGACGAGCCATGAATCGATGGTGCCAAATAATAATTCACCATTTTCAGCACGCTCCTGAGCGCCAGGAACATGGTCAAGTATCCAGCGAATTTTAGTTGCAGAGAAATATGCATCAGGGATTAAACCGGTTTTTTCATGGATCATATCGGAATACCCGTCAGCAATGATTTTATCGGCGATATCTGAAGTTTGCCGTGATTGCCAGACAATTGCGTGGTAAATTGGCAAACCAGTCTTTTTATCCCAAATTACAGTAGTTTCCCGTTGGTTAGTAATACCAATAGCCGCAATCTGGTCAGGCTTAATTCCTGAATTAATAAACGAATTGGCAATAGTCGATAAAACTGAATTCCAAATTTCGTTAGCATCATGTTCTACCCAGCCAGGTTTAGGAAAATATTGATTAAACTCTTTCCGTGAATCAATTACTTTTTTACCAGAATGGTCTAAAATAATTGCACGTGTACTTGTAGTACCTTCATCAATCGCTAAAATATATTTTTCAGCCATTATACTTCTCCTTTTTAGTTACAAAACTAATTTAGTAAAGGTAACTGTCGTTACAATTCAATTTTACCCTCGCTTTTTAGTAAGCGCTAACATATAATGATGATAACTTATTAGATAAAGTTATAAGTAAAAGGACAAAATGTGATGAAATATAGCCTATTAGCATATAAATATTTTATAGATGTTGTAGAAACTCAAGGATTTACTCCGGCCGCTAAGAGAAATTTTGTTTCTCAAACAGCCATTAGTAACGCAATAAAAAATTTAGAGGAAGATTTAGGCGTGCAACTGATTGATCGTTCAACTTCCCATTTTAAAGTTACTTTAGCGGGCATTAATCTGTATCACTGTGCAGTACCGGTACTTAAAAAATATTATGAATTTAATGAAAAAATTGGTCAGTTAAATGATTCATTTCAAACGTTGAGAGTACATTATTTACATGGTTTTGATTATTGGGCCGTTAGCTTAGCGCGATTACTTACAAAAAACAATTCAGGCTTACAATTACAATTAGATACCGAAAATTTTGCTACTAGTATACCGAAACTTGATGCAGAGGATTACGATGTGCTGATTGGTTTCTCAACAGCGGTAAGTAAAATTAAGAATATTCATGTTAAGAAAATCGGAACTGCCAATTTTGGGATTTTACTGAGCAAAAAAGCTGTTAATCAAGATGGTAGGCTAAAAAGGAATGTTATAAAAAAGCAGCCCCTTTTCTTGCAAAAATGGACTGCTACAGATAAGAATGATGTACAAACAAAAATTAAAAAAATTTTGGCCAAAAAGAACATTTGTTATGAACAAATTATTTATTTAGACAGTTTCGACGCGGCATTATCGAATGTTGTTTTAGATTATGGTATGGCTATCTATCCAGAAGAACTGCCATTGCCAGAAACTTATGCTAAATGCGTTACTTACTTACCCAACTTACCAAAACTAAAATATGATGTTGTGGCAATTTATAAAAATCCAGCTATTTGTAATTTATTAGACCATTGCTTGTCTAAAAAATAAGTTTTTGCTTTTTTGCAATTAATGCAGCTTTTCCAGTTTACCTAATTCGCCTAAACCAGTAACTAGGGAAATAAATACAGAAAGAAACATGCAAACAGAAGCTACAACAAAGATGGAGTGAACTTCTGCTTTAATTAAGAAACCACTAATTAATGACATAATGGGCCCAATTATTCGGGTAAGTGATGTAGAAATTGATGTTATTGTTCCTTTAAATTGAGGCGGTGTTTCTGCTTGAATAATGGTAAAAAAGTTTGCTTGTGACCAAACACAACCAAAGGACACTATTGCATAACCAAAGGTAACCCAAAAGAAAGACTGAACATTTAGCATTATCATAAAGCCGCACATTATTAGAAGTCCAATCATAATCATCTGTGTACCAAGTTTCATATTCTTGTTGATACGCAGGTAGATGAAATTGCCAATAATACTGGCAACTGCAGCTACTGTGTAAAAAACACTTACTAGGTTAACTGAAACTTTCATTTCCTGTTTTAATAAAAACGTTAACATGGGAACGACTGCTTGAAAACCAACATTAGCAACAAAAAAACTTGCAAGCAGCCATTTAATGTCATGATGAGCAAATAAAAAGGAAATCCCCTTTTTAGCACTTTTGTTAAAGGAACTTTCTTTTTTCATTGCCCCATTTTCTGTTTGTAAAGGTTCATAGTCTTTAATAACATAAGTTAAATAGCCAAAACTTAAAGCATCTAATAAAAAACCACCAATATAATTGATCAAATTAATAATGACAGCTGCAATGCCTGGGCCGAAAGTTTTTTGCACAGACGAAATTAAACCAACTTGGCCCGAAACAGATGATAATTCTTCTTTTTTTACCGATTCTGCAATAAATATCTGGTAGCCTGTCCAAGTGATTAAGTCGAAACTGCCAAGTAGGAAAATGACCAATAGCAGCCAATATATTGAGACGTTTCTTATAACCAAAAATGGTGCAATTATAATTAGCACCATTTGTATAATCAGAGAAAAAAGCATGATTTTTTTACGAGAATACATGTCAAAAATTGGTCCAATTGTTAGTCCAAATAATGCTGTAGGCAAATATTCGACTGCCGTTAACAGTCCCATTATTATTGATGAATGTGTTCTCGACAACATCAAAAGTGGAATTGCAAAAGTATAAAACTGATCGCCAAGTCCTGAAATAGCATAACCTATTAGTAACTTGGACTTTTGTGTTAATTTTTTCATTGTTTATTTTTTGCTCATTCAAACTATGTGTACTTTATTATAGCGCACAAAAAAGCATTAGATAAAGCAAATTTCAAAGTGATTTAGTCTTTAAATATTCTGAATATACTATATATACAAAATAGACAAACTTATTTTTAACTTCGACCTTTTTAGCGATTATAATTTGCTCCCTGCCATTATTAGAATTCTAAGAACAATAACAACAAGTGAACAAATTAAAATGATAGTCCATGCTGTATTCTTTCTCATTTTTCCTCCACTATTTTCTATAGCTTGATACTCCAGATCTTTTTAATGCTAAATTTCACGAGCACTCAAAATATCCGAGATTTTAATTTCATTTTCAACAGAACCTCCAAGAAAAGTTAATTCTGGTTCGTCATCATCTTCATTCAATATATCCTGAACAAAAATTTCCTTCTTTTGACCATTTTTCAACGTAAACTCAACATTGCGACCATAAAAATATTTTCCTAACTCTTGCAATGTCATTTTATGTGGATCCATTTCTTCAACTTTCTAGTCATCAAACAACTTTTATATAATTTCGTAGGGTCGATAATAAAATAACTTAAATAACTTTTCATTTTAAAACTGTTTTGTGAAAGTTTATCTGTTTTAAGCACGAAACAAAATTGAAACGTAGTTAGATATGCTTATACAATCACCATTTTTGAAAGCTCAATGAAAAATAAATAGTTCTTATTTTTCATTTCTTTTATTTTATACTAGTTACTTGTCAGCTAACACAAGGAATTAAGATATTCGTTTTTACTTCTTGGTCTTTTTCCGCCACTCTTTTATCATAATACGTTATTGTTTCCTTTGTCTATATAGTTAATTAGCATTTTTGCTACATAATTAATTGTTTCATAATCATTCAAAAAACTTTCTTTTGTTATATTCACTGAGCTAATTCTGCAAAAAATGACTGTTAAAGCTAAGTTAAATGTTAAATAGTAGGCAGATGTTGGATTTTTTATTGTTTTTATATTAAAAAATAACAGTCGTACTATAAAAATTAATGAATAAATCGTAGCCTAGTAAAAGAACATAGAAGTTTATAATTCCTACTAAAAAAATAAAAATTCCAGTTTAATTTTTTTAACCATACAAAAGTAAAATAAAGCCCTATGAACGCTTTATTCATAGGGCTTTATTAATATATTTATGGAGGTGAGGGGAATTGAACCCCTGTCCAAACGCACTCCGTCACTGACATCTACGATCATAGTTATATTATTTGAATTTCACTAGTCCAAAACGCCATATAACAGGGCTAGTATGGACTAGCTAACCTGGAATGACTCTTTTTAACTATTCAGATGAGGTAGTCAAACGTAACTCACTAAGTTGATACTTGAATTCAGACGTGAGTAATCCGAAAACAAGCAACACATGCGCCTAAACTAGGCAGCTAATGCGTAAGAATTTTCTTTATTTGCAGTTATAAAACTGTGACGTTTTTACGTAGACGTGACCTACGAACCGCAGTCAATGCGAATCTACGCCTGTCGAATCCCAAAACACCCCCGCTTTGGGTAATACAATTATAGCATAACAAAGCGAAATTGCCTAATGTCAAAGCGGAACCTTGAATTCTATCTAAAAAACAAATTGCTCAAAAGCCAAGGCAATTCCATCTTGATTATTTGATGCAGTTTCAAAGTTAGCTTGGTTTTTCGCTTCAGAAGAGCCATTTGCCATAACTACTGAAGTTCCTGCAACCCTAAACATAGGTATATCGTTTCGCTCATCCCCAATTGCCATCACTTCATTAGTTTCAAATCCTAGTTTTTTTGTCAAAAATTTAAGTGCCACCCCCTTGTTAACATCTGGATGCATTATTTCTAAAAAGTTATCGGCTGCTCGCACCACATAATTTTCTTTGCCAAAGGTTTTTACAACATTAGCTTCAACTTCGTCAAGCTTGACTTTTTCGTCAGCAAAAACGGCCTTAATTATTTGTTCATCTTTAGGTAGTTCATCAGGCTTTCTGATTAGAACACCAGCACTATTTTCCCACGCCTGGACAATAGTAATTCGATTAACATTTAAATTACTTGTAATGATTGCACTGTTTTCAGCGACAACATTGTAAGCCACGCCATGCTCTTTAGAATATTGGTCAATCTTTTCATAAGTTGTTTGATCAATTCCCAATTGTTGAAGAGTCTTACCTGTCACTGTCTCAATGACAGCGCCATTAAAAGTAACAACATATTGATTGTCTTGAACTATTCCTAGTTCATTCAAAAAATGCTTCACACCAGCTAATGGTCGTCCAGAGCAAAGTACTACCTTGATATTTCGCGCTACTGCCTTCTTAACTACTTCAATAGTAGATTGAAGTAACCTTCCCTGACTATTTAATAGTGTGTCATCAACATCAATTGCAACTAATTTAATCATTTATTTTTCCTTTACCATTTCCTTCAGGTTTACAGTTATTTTCTATCGCAGCCGACCATACTTTTGCAAATTATTTTGATAGTCAGACCAGCTCAGCCATCACTATTAAGTTTGTCTCGAAATTTTTGAGCCAATTTGTTTTTTGCCAATCAAATATAATATTTCATTATGATGATGCTTTGCTTTTCGAATACTATAATATCAAAAATAAACAAAAAAAGTCGCTAAGTTTTTCTTAGCAACTTCTCTATTTTATTATAAATTTCATCATTAACTCAAGTGAGCTAAACGAACGACATCCCGTTCAATCATTAATTCTTCATCAGTTGGAATAACTAAAGCTTTAATTTTTGAATCTGGCTTCGTAATAAATTTCTCACCATTTGATTTATTTGCTTCTAAATCAGGGTTTAAACCAATAAATTCAAATGATTTCATGATATTTTCACGAATACCAGAATCATGCTCACCTACTCCAGCAGTGAAAATAATCGCATCTGCACCTTTCATTTCAACCATGTAAGAACCAATATATTGAATGACACGATTTACAAAAATAGCTCTAGCAAGATCAGCTTTTTTATCAGAATTTTTCTCTAGGTCACGCATATCTGAGGAAATCTCAGAAATACCTAATAGACCAGATTTATCATTCAAAATATCAATCATTTCGTTAATATCAATATGGTCTTTATTCATGATATATTGCAAAACAGATGGATCAACATCACCGGAGCGAGTACCCATAGTGATGCCTGCTAATGGAGTGAAGCCCATAGATGTATCAAAAGACTTGCCACCTTTAACTGCAGTAACTGAAGCACCTGAACCAAGATGACAAACAATCAGTCTCAAATCCTTGGCATCTTTACCAAGCATTTGAGCCGCACGACCAACTATATAACGAACTGAGGTACCATGGGCTCCATATTTACGTACGCCATATTTTTCGTAATAATGGTAAGGAATTGAATACATGTAGTGAACAGGATCCAAAGTTTGGTGAAATGATGTATCAAACACGCCTACTTCAGGAACTCCTGGTAGTAATTTCATAAAGGCTTCAATGCCTTTGCCTTCTGCAGGATTATGAAGGGGGGCATATTCTTTTAAATCATAAATTTTTTGTAACTTAGCCTTGTCAATTAGTGCCGAATCGGTAAATTCTTCGCCACCCGCAACTATTCTATGACCTACACCAACAATTTCGCTTAGGTCATTAACAACATGGTATTTCTTCAAAGCCGAAAGCAATAAATTAACAGCAGTTTCCTGATCTGGAATTGCAACTTTCTCAGTATGTTTTTCGCCATTTGCCAGTTCAATTTGGAAAGAGGATCCATTAATGCCTACTCTGTCGGCAATTCCTTCTGCCAAAACCTTTTCTTCTGGTAAAGCAAACAACTTATATTTAAAAGAAGAGCTGCCTGAGTTGATTGCTAAAACTTTTTTCATAAATGTAATTCCCTCCATAAACTTGAATTTTTAACTTTTCACAAATCAATTAATATTTTTAGTATACCACTCATTTAGTTTAACATTAAGCTTTATTAGGTCTTCTTCCTTTTTAAACGAGTCTAACTTTGTGAGAAATACTTCACTATTTCTGGCATCTTTTCCATGATTTTGAAAAATTAAAATTGATCTTTGGTTAAATTTGTTTTGAAAAGCATTGTCAGGCAATTCAATTATTGACCGTAAAAAAACTTTTTCTGACAGCCAAGGCATGAAGTCACTGCCGCCTTTACCAGAAAGAATTGTCTGTGGTACGAGTAGAAAAGCATAACCAGCTGGCCTGAGGTTCTTAATAATTTGTTCTATAAATAAAAGGTGAGCAAGCGAATGACCTTTCACAGATTTAGTAGCAAAATTAGCAGCATTATCATCAACCGGATAATAACCTACAGGCAAATCACTTACAACAACATCTGGTCTGGGAAACATCCAAGGAGTTAAACCATCTTGACAAAACATTTCAATATCAATTTTATTCAAATGGGCTGCAATATCTGCAAAGCTTAGCATTTCTTCATCATTATCAATACCATAAAGTTCAAAATCCGCTTTAGAATGGTTGGAATTTTTTAGTTGTCTGACTACAGAAAATAGCAAATTGCCAGTGCCAATTGCCGGGTCAGCAATAATTAGTTTTTCTTTTGGCAACAGTTTGAGCATAAACATAGCTATAACAGTAGCAATAGCAGGTGGAGTCGGCATTTGATTAACATCTAGCCCATCTTCATTAACAGCTTTTAAAACTAACAAAGTGAAGATTTGTATCTTAATTTTTGGTGAAAGCTGATCGTAGTGCAAATTAGCATACTTTTGACTCAATTTTTGAACGGTCTCTTTGTCAGGAGCTCCCAACTCAACTTTTATCTGATTATTTTCTAAATTGTCAAAGGTTTCAACTAGAGCATCACCCAAAGAGACATTCAAAGCTACTTGTAAACACTTAACACAATCCAAAAAATTATTAAAAAGTTTTTCTATATTATCCATAATTTCTTCCCCTTATCTCCTAAACATTTTAATTTTAATAGAAACAAGGTTATAAGAGCAAGCAAATCAATTATTAATCAGATATTCAATCAATAAAAAATTATTTTCCATACTTTCTTGATAAACTTCTAAATAAAATTGAATAAAAATCAAACAGGTAGTCAAAACTAAGACACTACTTAAAAGTGCGTTACCTCTTATTTTCCAACTTTTGCTTTTTATCATTTACTACCTTCTTCTTCAAATTGGGACGAGAATTAAATTTAAAGTATAATTCAGACTTTCTACCATCTTTTTCCATTACATTTATTTTAATCAACCTATCTTTTGTAAGAAAATCAGCTTTTTCAACATTCAGTAATAAAGGCATGTGCCCTCCTTTAGGTGTTGTCACGCGTACCATATCTTTGTATAGCGTCAAATAATAGGTAGTTGTCTCATTCTTCTTATTTGTTTTTACAAACACTGCTTTTGAGAAATTTGAATCTTTAGGTAAGGTATAAGCCTTTATACCCTTTTCATCATTTATAAACCGATTTAATTGCACATATGAAAAAACAACATCATCTGTTTTATGGTGCGCTTTATTAGCTAATGTCAATGTCTTTAACAAATTTTGTAACATCAATACTACAATTAAGGTAATAAGAACTGAGAACATTGCTTCAGCTAAAATAAAGCCTTTACTTTTTAATTTCATATTTTTTATTATTTTTTACATCGAGAATTTTTTTATTATCTACAAAACGATAAAGGCGGTCATGTACCATTACCTGTTTAACGTTGGCTTTTTTCATCACGTTCCAAGCATAAGTACGGTCAGTTTTTTGCTCAATTTTCCTTTCAATAAGTCTACTTTCCCCAATTATTAATTCTACAGTGGTAATTCCAATACATGCGATTATTAATCCAATCATGCTTTCCATTACTAAAAAGCCACACATTTTTTTATGAATCATTTATAGCACGTCCCCAAGTCATTTGTAATTTTATCTTTCGTGTATTTTTATCGTTACTGATGGTAATAGTATGAGGAGCCATTGAACCGGTAGTTGATATTTTTAAATTAGACAAATTATAAACATGTATTGACTGGCTTATTTTTAATGATTTAAAGTAATTATCTCCGACAAATTCTATTTCTTTCAAATCTGGAAAATACCTAACAACACATGCTTGTTTACTTGTTGCTGAAACACGAGCGGCTTGTTCCACTGCACTCCTAATTTCTCCAACTGTATTCTCTAAAATTAATTTTTCTTTATAAGCATTTAACTCTATTGCACCTATTCCTGTGATGATTATTGCTATGGCCAAGGTAATAACCATTTCTACGAGAGTAAATCCTTTTAAATTAACTTTATTTAGCATTCTTTTCAACGATACCATCTTTTACAGCATAGTCCTTCGACTTTGTCAGTTGCTTCTTAGTTAGATAACCATCTTCAAACATGTTCTGAAAACTGATTGTTTTACCATTACGATCTTTATCATCTTCGTATAAAGTTACTTGAGTTTGTAAAGTTGATTTAAAGGCGTCATCCGTTTTTCTATTTGCATTGTTTTTTTGTTTTGCTAAGTTCGGAGCAATAATCACTAAAAGCATCATAATTATTGCAACTACAACTACCATTTCTATTAAAGTAAATCCCTTAACTTTACTCTTTTTCGATATCAAATTTAGTATTTTTTTCTTCATCATTATTCCTCAAATTTTTTGCATCATTGCATACATTGGTAATAATAGCTTCAAATATAAGCCAATAATGCATAATCCAATTAAAATAAAACAAAAAGGTTGTATATTTACAATTAACTTTTCTATTCTTTGTGCTAATTCATTAAAAAGTGCGTGTCCTAGAAGCATGAATTTTTTACTTAAATCTATTTTCTTTGAACCGGTTTGTAATAACAAAAGTAATTCATTCGGTAAAAAATCCTCTTTTTTGATTATTAAGTCAGGACTTATTCCCTGAGCCAACTGCTTACCCACACTCAAGCCAATTTGTTGTTGTAATGAGCCCTCCACCTGCATAGCAGCATAATCACAAATTTTTTGTAAAGAGAACCCACTCGCAAGCAAAAGTCCAACATCGTAAATTAAAATATATTCCACGTATATTTGCACTAAGGGCCCAATAATGGGAAAATGCCTCAGTTTACGTAGAGAAATATAATCTTGTTTTTTTAGTAAAAGCAAGACTTTACTCATAAAATAAATTATTTCTAAGCAGGAAAATAATAAAATTAACAACATATAATCGCCAGTATGTTCACCAGATTCAGCAAATTGATTTGCTACAAAAGTTTGCATAAATAGTAAAAGGAAAATCATCATCAAAACTAAAACAAATGGATAGGTCAGCTCAGATTTTAGTTTTTTAAGCTGATCATTTTTCAAGCGATCCAGTGTGGCAATTTGAGTCAGGCACTCTGTTAAATTTCCTTGAGCCATTGATAATTCGATTTGAGTTACTATTGTTTTAGAAAAACCTAACTTTAACATTTCTGAACTCAATTTCTTCCCTGCTTGAATTTCAGTACACAATCTAATAAAAATATTTTTGTGATTTGGCCATATTACTGGCATCATTTCTAAACTCGCATTAAGGGAAAAGCCGTTAGATAAACTATTTTGTAAATATTCTAAAAACTCTAGTCGTTCTTTACTCGTTAATTTATCCTTGTTGATATTGCTCAAACATTTGCGCACTTATTTTTCCTCTTTCTTTGAGCTCACTTAAATTTTCCGACCAAGAGACAAAATCTGCCCTTTTTTCTTGGCTAATATCTTCTTGCAATTGGGAGCCGCTATCAATATCCATCAAACAGGCAAAACCATCTGCTGTAGGTAAAAGGCGTTGATAACATACAGCCGTCAAACAGTTATACAAATCTGCTGTACTAACGTGTAAACTTTCTAATCTAGAAATAGTTTGTAAAGTGCTTTTGGCATGAACCGTAGCAAAGACAAGGTGGCCACTTAAAGCTGCATCTACAGCTAATCTTGCAGTGACTTTATTTCTAATTTCTCCAATAATCAGAATGTCTGGTCGATGGCGCAAAGATGCTTCAAGTAGTCCCTCATAGCTAATATCAGCTGCTAAATTAACCTGTGTTTGTAAGAAATCCGCCTCTTGAATTTCAACAGGATCTTCAATAGTCATTACCATTTGGTTTTTACCTACTATTTTTGCCAAATTATACATAGTAGTTGTTTTACCCGACCCAGTTGGCCCACTGGTAATTATCAATCCCCTTCTTCTAGTTAAGTCTGTTAACTTTTCAATTTGCCTATTAAAAAAATATTTGCCAGAATCAATTTGATAAATAATCCTAACAACTAAAGATTCATTATCATTAAAGTCTCCAATGCTGGAAAGTCTTAAATAGTACACAACATTTTTATACTCATATTCAAAAGCTCCCACTTGAGGTCTCCGGTGTTCAGCTATATCCATTTGAGCACTAAATTTCAAAAAATTAATTATTTCTTTCCCTTCATTCACTGGATAGTGAGCTTGATTTTTGATTCCTACAATTGTTCTAAAGTTAACTGCTAACTTATTCCTCTGCAATAAGAAAAAAATGTCACTTGCACGCTTATTTATTGCTTCTTCAATCATATTATTAACTGTGTCTTTGATTCTCATCAATTCCCTCCTTTACTTTGTACTAATATTAAATACGCGAAATTGAGATAAAATTTTTTAATAACTAAAAAAGCTCACGCTAGCATATGAGCCTTTTGCGAATTTTAAATGTTCTGATGTAACAATCTAATAAAGCATAAAAAGGAGAGTTTCTAATTCTCTCCTTTATCTTAATTATTAAAATAAAATTAAACCTAATTTTCTTTTTTTCGTTTTATATATCTGTAAACTGCATTTCCTAATGTGCCAACCAGCATTAAACTTCCTAAAGCTAGCAAAGATAAATTTGAACTCTCTTCTTTACCTGTTTTTGGTAATTTATTTCTCTGACTTTCAGCATTAGGATTATTAGAATCATTGTTCTTTTGTGAATTTACAGTATTATTAAACCCACCTTTATTTCCACGATCAACTTTACCGTTCAATCCGTTCGAACCATTGCTGCCATTAGAGCTATTGCTGCTATTGGAGCCATTGCTACCATTAGAGCCATTGCTGCTATTTGAACCATTGCTGCCATTAGAGCCATTGCTGCTATTTGAACCATTGCTGCCATTAGAGCCATTGCTGCCATTTGAACCGTTAATGCCGTTTGAACCATTGCTGCCATTCGAACCAGTACTACTGTTGGATGAACCATTACCACCTTGAATTTTGGTATATTTAACAACCTTAATAATATCTTGACTGGCTGGATTTACTTCTGTACCTACTACTACTTTTTGATCTGCCACATACCCTGAAATCGCAGGTGAATTAACATCTTTAAGTGTCTGACTTGCTGGAGTCCATGGACCATACGGCAGAATAACTTTATGAGTAACTAGGTCAACTGTGCCATAACGGGTAAACCTCACTATTTGAACATTATCGGCTGGCTGAACATTGGCGGGTAATGGACTTGGATCTCCAACGTACTTGATGGTCTGTTTAACTTCTTTAATTAGGTTGGCATCATCATTTTTATCAGTTCCAGGTATATTTTCTCCAGGATTGAATTTTTGGGTTTTATGCTTCAAAGAGACAACGAAATTTTGTGGACTATCTTGAAATTTATCACCTGGTTTAAACTCATCAGAAACTACTTCATATCCTAGTTCTTCTAAACGGTTAATAGTTTTATCATGATTATTATTATTTTTATCAGGGAAAATTTCGTTTCCTGCAGTACCTATTTCAGTATGCGAGTATTCATCTAACCATTTATTTTCTACAATGTCTTTGTACACAAACTTAGCTTGTGGCTTACTTGCATAGATAAATTTTTTAATTGTAAATAGTTGTTTTGTTGGTAAAACTCCAGTAGAAGCCGATATAGTGAAAAAAAGATATTGATTTGTATTATCAAACTGTAACTGTCTAGAAGAAGTATATTTCTGTCCATTAATTGTTATAGTAACTGTAAGTGTGTGATCGTTTGCTATATATTTTAATAAAACAGGATTATCTTGTCCTTGATTAACATAACTTAAAGGAACTTTAAAAAGACTCGCATTGGTTGTATCCACACTTCCTAGTCCATTTTTATCAGTAGAAACGAAAGCGCCATATGCTTCATCCTTTGATGAAATTTCCACATCATTAGTTCCATTTACTGGGCCAGTATTCACACCGTCATTATACCAAGTATCAAATTTCCAACCTATAGCATTAGGTATGCCATTAATACCCAAATTTCCACCAGTTTGACCGACTTGATTTTTTTCTCCAGTATAAAAGGCAAAGGCAATACCATCAGCAATACCAGTATCATTACCAACCGTCGTCGTTGTTCCAAAATTCATTGAGCCTTCGAAAACAAAGTCTTGATTCAAGTCAATTGGATCCCTAAATGTGACATTGCCAGCTTGGTTACTACCACTAGTTAGAACTTGTTTACCAACTGAAGCACCATCTTTATCCGTATACGTGGTATAATTTCCTTCCCTAGCTGCACTACCATTTTGTTGAAAATAGTTTAAATAATTATTGGGATCTACAACAACAGTATTGGGACTACTGACACCTTCTTTCCGATTAATAACTTCAGATTTATTGTCATTATCATAACTATCCTTGTTACTCTCCACGTTTGTTTTACTATTTAAATAATTTTGATCCTGAACTGATAAATTTTGTACAGTCTTCACCTGTTGATTTTTTAAGACCTCAGATTTAAAAGAATTGCTTCGAGTTTTAGACTTTTTATTTGCGGTAGACTCCGATGTTATTTCTTTACGTTTGTCTGTTAAGTTTTCCTTTTTTACTTTTTTAGATTGAAAATGGTGTTTTATAATTTTAGGTCTTTTCTTTAATTTTAAGGTGTTAGTTTTTGAAACTACATTAATTTTTTTAGCTACTTTAGTTTGTCTACTTTGTACTTTAGCTGCATGCACTACCTCCTGATTATTTACAGTCCAAAAATCTAAAAGCGCAATAGTAGCACCAGATAATAAGAATTTTTTCCCTTCTTTGTAGAATTTACTTGATTTTTTCATGTATTCTCGCTCTTCTAATTTATAAATAACAATTTTTTTAAAATAATAATTTATTTGACGCAAAGTGATCTTTTGTGAAAATTTTGTTTCATTTTTTAAACCATTGCTATGAGTTGATGAATTGTTTTAACATTTAATGGAACTGTCTATTCTTGGGTATTAAAAAGACTACATTACTTTATGCAACCATTTATTTGCTTTTTCAACTACCACAAGTGATACTATTTATGTAAGCTAAAAAAGTAGTCAGACTTCACACTTCGGCTACTTAATTAACTTACACAATAATGAAATTTTTGTGCTGTCCACTACGTGAACAATTTTATTATATTACCACATATGGTAGCGGTCAAGTACAAAAATGCAATCATTTATGATACTTTTTGAAGGAAGAATTAAAAGTGAATGTTTACTCCCGTATTTTTGATACTGCCAAAAAACATGGAATGTCCGTTAAAGAACTGGCTAGAAAAGCTGATATCGGTGAAAATAGTATTTATCGTTGGAAAACCATTAAGCCCTCAATTAAATCATTAACAAAAGTAGCTCAACAACTCCATGTTTCGACTGACTATTTATTAGGTCAAGAAGAAAGTAACAGTAATTACTGCATAGATATAGCTGATGAAAATATTCAACTGTTGTATCATGGGCAAAATGTTCCAGAAAAATATGTTAAGATGCTTCGCTTCATTATGGAAGAAGATCAAGCAGAAATGACTAATGATTTAAAAAAATAACCTAAAAAGAAACTAATTCTATTTTTATCTATATAAAATTTTAGGTAAAAAAAGCATATAAAAGTATACTCATACTTTTATATGCTTCTTACTTTGATCATTTAATATAAAGGCCTTCTATATTTAGTCAGCATTTAATCTTCATCTGCAGCTGCTGTATAGACATTCTGAACATCATCATCATCTTCCAGAGCATCTACCAAATGGTCGAATTGTTCTTTTTTATCATCTGGAACTGGAGTGGTTGTTTCAGGTATCATTGTCAATTCTGCATTGGCTAACTTATAGCCCGCTTTTTCAAGTGCATCGCGTACTTGAGCAAATTGCTTAGGGTCGGTGTAAATTTCATATGCATCATCGCTGGTTTGCAAGTCATCACCGCCAGCATCCATTACATCAAGTAACATTTGATCTTCATCAGCATCAGTTGTTGAGCGGTCAATAACAATGTAGCCCCTACGATTGAACATATATGCAACAGAACCCGTAGCACCAAGAGAGCCACCATTTCTGGTAAAAGCAACTCTAACAGCAGAAGCTGTTCGGTTCTTATTATCGGTTAATGCTTCAACAAATATTGCTACACCGCCTGGAGCATAGCCTTCATAAGTAATTTCATCATAATGCTCGTCTGAATTTCCCTCAGCCTTTTTAATAGCACGATCAATATTAGATTTAGGCATGTTATTTGCATGAGCCTTATCCATTACCATACGCAAATTAGGATTTCCGGAAGGGTCAGGACCACCATTCTTTGCAGCCATATAAATTTCACGAGATAATTTTTGGAAAATTTTACCCCTCTTTGCGTCTTGCGCATTCTTGCGGCCTTGAATATTGTGCCATTTTGAATGTCCTGACATTTAAGAATCCTTCTTTCTTTTGATAGCGTATTAACGATATTATCTTACCGCATAGCACCACAAATTTCAATACTAGCAATTATTTAGCTTCACTTTTTAACATAAATTAATCCGTTTTCATTAAAATAAGTTTACCTTGACTCTGGTCAATTTTTTATTTAATTAGTAAAATAAAAACATTAATTGTTTTCAAAGGAGAGAGTTTTAGTGGAGGAAATAAATTCAAACAAGAAGTACATATCTTGGCCAGTCTTAACCCTAATGGCTTTTTGTACCGTGATCGGGCTGGACGATATTATGTACAACTTTCAAAATCAGGGAATGCCGGTTGTTACTTCATGGATTATCATGTGCTTGTTTTATGTCATTCCCTATTCATTAATGGTGGGCCAGCTGGGGTCTGTTTTTAATAATGAAGGTGGCGGCTTATCATCCTGGGTTCGTGGAACTAACGGAGAATTTCTCGGCTATTTTACTGCCTGGACATACTGGGCAGCGTCAATTCCTTATGCAGTTGATTCAGCTAACGAAATAATCGTTGATATTGGCTGGGCTTTGACCGGTTCTGAAAAGTTTCAAAGTCAAATTTCTAATACCAAATTCGCCTTGATGACTTTTGCGATGTTCATTATTTTTATTATTGTTGAACATTATTTTTCTCATTCAATGGAAGTTCTGTCTACAATTGGTGGTGGATTAATGCTCATTATGACCTTGATGTTTGTTTTCTTGGCTTTCTTGGGACTAGCAAAATCCGGTGGTCACATGGCAACACAACCGTTTACCTGGCGGACACTTATTCCTAAGTTTGACATGCATTATTGGACAACTATTGCAATGCTTATTTACGCACTGAATGGTTGTGAACTGGTGGCACCCTATGTGACTAAGATGAAAAAGCCTAAGTCTGATTTTCCTAAAGCAATGATTGCCTTGGCATTAATGACTATTTTCCTGACAGTCTTTGGCTCTTTTGCTTTGGGGATATATTTTAATAGCTACCATATTCCAAATGATTTAAAAATGAACGGCGCTTATTACGTTTTTGACATGGTAGGACACCAATATGGCTTAGGTAAAACTTTGCTCTACGTTTGGGCCTGGACATCTGTCTTTTATAATGCCGCTTTATTAGCTGTTCTTCTTGATGCCATGACTAGGATGCTCATTTCTGATACTGGCGATAAGTATATGCCTCAGTTTTTACAGAAAAAAGACAAAAACGGTCTACCTATTAATGGCTACATTTTAACTGTTTCTTTGTCAGCGTTTATTATGCTGTTAGGTATCTTCCTACCAGATATGAACGATATCTTTAATTGGCTGCTGAATTTGAATGGAATTATTTCTCCTGGAGTAACCTGCTGGATCTTCTTCTCTTTCATGCAGATCAGGAAAAACTCGCAAAAGTTTACCTCAGACTACGTTTTTATTAAGAACGATAAGCTGGGATATCTGGCTGGTTTATTCTTACTAATAGTGACTGCTGCAGCAACTATTTTAGGAATCGCACCTCAGGACATTAAAAAATTTAGTGGCTACTGGTGGTATGAATTAATAATCAATATTGTTGCTATCATTGTATTAATCGGCTTAGGTGCTATTTTACCAAGTATCAGAAGACGTGAAGAAGAATACGGTATTGCATTTAACAAGAAGCAATGGACAACTATTTTTGTTTTGATAATCGGTTCTATTATTTTTGATCTATACCTTGGTGAGAAAAATACACTATTTCACAATGCCGCAATTAATTTTGGTCAAATTAAAATTGGGGTAAATATTGTCATGATTATTATTGAAACAATTTTGGCAATCCTAGTTTGTTGGCTTGTCGGCAGAAGAAGGCCTACTCAAGTTAGCGACTAAATTCTAAATTAGCTCTATTCTCCGAAACTATTTTGGTTTCGGAGTTTTTATATATCAGAAAAATTTAGTTAAAAATGCTTTCAAAAATAGCAGTACTCAATATTATTTCTCCCACAGTGGTTAAAATATCCAAATATCTACTATATAATAGTAGTGACTGAAATAAATTAAGGAGATCTATATGAAAAATATTCCCTTTAAAGCTGTAGCCGTAGATATGGATGGAACTTTTGAAAATGATGAAAAACAGTTTGATCATGAGCGCTTCGAAAAAGTCTTAACTAAATTGCGCCAAAGACACATTCACTTTATCGTCTCCAGTGGCAGACCATTATCACGTTTACGTCAAGATTTTTATGAATTTTTAGATCGGATTGATATTGTCGCTGATAATGGTTCAATTTTAACGAAAGACAATCAAATAATAGTTCGCCATGTGTTTACTTATAAAACTGGCATAAAATTAATTAATTTTATTCAAACCAATTATCCTTATGTTCAAATTGCTGCCAGTGGCTTGAACAACTCATATCTGAGTAAAAAGGCATTAAGCAACTTTAAAAATTTGATGCATTATTTTTATCCTAACGCCTGTGAAATTGGCAACCTTATAAATATTCCTCCAAGTGATAGCCTAACCAAATTGACCTTAGAATGCTCTGCTGAACTTGCACACGAATTAGAACTAAAATTCAATCAGACAAATCCAGAAAGAATTCATTGTACTACCAGTGGTTTTAATAATATAGATGTAATGCCGAGTGGCGTTAATAAGGGACAGGGTTTAAAATATTTCCTGCGTTATTTTAATGTTAAACCTGAAGAATTAATTGCTTTTGGCGATGGTTTAAACGATCAAGAAATGATCGAATTAGCGGGATATAGTTATGCAATGAAAAATGGACATGAAGACCTTAAAAAAATTGCTAAATATGAGGCACCGTCTAATAACGAAATGGGCGTATTGCAAGTATTAGAGAGCTATTTAGATTAGAATAAGAATATGAATATTGTTTTAAAAATGATAAGGACAAATTTTCATGAGTTATATTGACGTACGACACAACTTTAAGCGTTACCATACAGGAGATACAGAAATATTAGCCAATAATGATGTTAGTTTTACTGTTGAAAAAGGTGAACTGGCCATTATTTTGGGTGCATCCGGTGCTGGTAAGTCAACTATTCTAAATATTTTAGGTGGAATGGATACTAACAGTTCCGGTGATGTCATTATCGATGGTAATAATATTGCTAAATATAATAAGCGGCAGCTGACAAGTTACCGCCGGACTGATATTGGCTTTGTATTTCAATTTTATAACTTAATTCAAAACCTTACAGCAAGAGAAAACGTTGAGCTGGCATCAGAAATCGTTCCTGACGCACTTGATCCGGTAAAAACTTTGGTTGATGTTGGTCTCAAAAACCGCATTAATAATTTTCCGGCAGAATTATCTGGTGGTGAACAGCAAAGAGTAGCAATCGCTCGCGCTATTGCCAAGAATCCTAAAATTTTACTTTGCGATGAGCCCACTGGTGCACTTGATTACCAAACGGGAAAAAGTGTTTTACAAACGATTATTAATATGAGCCGCAACAACGGAACTACAGTAGTTATAGTTACACATAATAGTGCTCTGGCTCCTCTTGCTAACCGGGTAATTCATTTCCATGATGGTAAGGTCACCCAAATTGAAGAAAATTCACATCCAGATAGTGTTGCAAATGTTAAATGGTAGAAAAGGCTAATCATGAATAAAGTTATTCTAAAAGATTTTTGGCAATCAATTAAGCATACCAAGGGCCAATTTATTTCTATCATGGGACTCATGATGATCGGTGCGTTTGCTTTAGTTGGTTTAATGGTTACTGGCCCAGATATGCGTGATACTGGCAATCATTATGCACAAAAGCTCAATACTGCTGATTTAACGGTTATTTGCAATTACGGCTTAGATCATAAAGATACGCAAAAAATCAAGAAAACTAAGGGCCTGCAGGCTGTGGAGTTTGGTTACATGACGGATACCGTTATCAAAAACAGTCAGGAAAGTTTTCGCATTTTTTCTAAGCCCAATTCTGTGGGCAAATATGAAGTTCGTAAAGGTCATCTGCCCACTAAGTCAAACGAAATTGCTTTAGCAGACCATTATTCTAATAAATATCAATTTGGTCAAAAAATCACTTTTACTGAAAAGAAAAATGTTTTAGGTACGACTCTATTAAAACGGAAAAGTTTTAAAATTGTGGGCTTTGTGCGCTCTAGTCAAATTTTATCCAATGTCAATTTAGGCCAAAGCAATAGCGGCACAGGGGAACTGAAAGGTTATGCAGTTGTCGATCCTGACGCTTTTAACCATACTGTTTATACGACTGCCAACTTAAGATATAAAGATTTGAGGGGGCTTGATTCTTATGGCAAGACTTATACCAGCAAGGTTAAGAATCATAAAAGAGTTTTACAGGATGATTTAAAAAATACTGCCCATCAAAGAAAAGCAAGGTTTCTTTCTGCTGCTGGCAAAAAACTTGCGCCGCAAGAAAAGAAGATCCATGAAGCTGAACAAAAATTAAAAGCTGCCAGTCATCAAATTAACGCTGCCGCAAAGCAATTAGCCAGTCAAAAAGAAAAATTAAATGCAAAAATAGCTCAAGCTAAAGCTGCTGGTGTAAATTTGCCACCATCTGCCCAGGCTCAATTAGAGCGAGCTGAACAAGAAATAGCTGCTGAGGAACAAAAACTCCAACAAGAGAAAAAAGTATTTGCACTAAAATCACGTAATGCAACCAAAAAAATAAAAACTGGTAAAGAGCAAATTAACAAGGCGAAAAGGCAATTAAATAAGTTAGCTCTTCCCAGTTATAGTGTGTATAACCGGCGAGAAGTTCCTGGTGGTGAAGGTAATTTAGTTTATACAACTGTGGCACAAGTAGTTGAAGATTTAGCAAAAGTGTTTCCGATTTTTCTCTATTTTGTTGCGGCTTTAGTTACATTTACTACCATGAATCGCTTTATCGACGAAGAAAGAATAAATTCCGGCACAATGAAAGCACTTGGTTATGATGATTATGTCATTATCAATAAGTTTCTGGCATATGGCTTCATCTCAGGTACCATCGGTACCATTTTAGGAGTTTATTTAGGCCATACTTTGATGCCGCAGATTGTTTATCATGCATATTACAAGTCATTAACGATCCCACCAATTGAATTACACTTTCACTGGCAGATCAGTCTGGTAGCTCTCCTATTGTCTTGGATTAGTTCAGTTTTACCGGCATATTTAACTGCGAAGAATGAATTTAGAGAAAAGCCAGCTGCCCTCTTGTTACCAAAAGCTCCGGCTGCCGGATCCACAATTCTTTTGGAAAAAATTCCTTTCATTTGGAACCATCTCAGTTTTACCCATAAAGTTACTGCTCGTAATATTTTTCGATATAAGAAACGCATGCTGATGACCATCTTTGGTGTATGTGGTGCTGCTACTATGCTTTTTGCAGGTTTCGCTGTCAAAAATTCAATTACTAACATGAATAACAGGCAGTTCAACGATCTAATTCATTACAACATGATTGTCGCCCAAAAGCCTGGTATTTCAGTTAACCAGCAAAAGACTCTCAATAATAAGTTAAACGAAAACAATATTAAATCGGAGACTCCAATTTATTACGAATCTATGTCTAAAATTGCCGGTAAAACCGGTGACACCCAAGACATTACGTTAATTGCACCGTCTTCTGACAAGGTATTAAAAGATTACGTTCATTTGACTGATCGTAAAACCAAACAAACTCTGCATTTAAGTAATAATGGCGTCATCATATCGGAACGGTTGGCAACTCTGCTTAAAGTAAGCAAAGGCGGATATCTAACGCTCACGGACAAAGATAATAAGTCTAGAAGAATGAAAGTAGCTGGTATTACGGAAATGTACATGGGACATTTTGTCTTCATGAATAAGACTCAATATCAGGATATCTTTAAGCGCAATTTTAAATCTAACGCCTATTTAGTTAACTTAAACAATCCTAGTCGCAAAAACACTAGAAATATAGCTGCCCAATTTATGGCTTTAGCCGGAGTGGCCGGTGTTGTCCAAAATACAGCTGTTAGTCAAGAGCTGGATGTCGTGGTTCAATCCTTAAATTTGATTATGCTGGTGTTGATAGTAGTTGCTGGACTTTTGGCAATCGTAATTCAATATAACCTTACTAATATTAATATTGCTGAAAGAATACGGGAACTTTCAACAATCAAAGTTTTAGGATTCTATGATAATGAAGTAACAATGTATATTTATCGCGAAACTATTCTTTTAACAGGCATTGGTATATTGGTTGGCTATTTAACTGGTGATTTGCTCTATCGCTACATTCTTTATGTTGTTCCACCTGACAATGTTATGTTTAATCCGGCATTATCTGCTCCAAGTTTTCTGTGGCCATTAGGTGTAATTGGTGTGATCACTATCATTTTAGGTTTTATCGTTAATAAAAAGTTAAAAGACCTCGATATGTTAGAAGCTTTAAAATCGGTTGATTAATTATAACCTGCTCGCAATGAGCAGGTTTTTATTCGTAAAAAAATTAAAAAATAAATAAAGTTGTGCTATACTTTTCTTATTAGATTTAATGTTCATGAAAAGATCTTCAAATTAACCTGTATACGAAATATTTATCATCCTTCCTTTTTAAATGATAAAGTTACTACAAATTAATTTTGGAGAAAAAATTGAATAATATTTTACAAGTTAAACATTTAAAAGAAACATATAAGGATAAAAAGCAGAAATTTCAAGCTTTAGATGATGTTTCTTTTACAATTGACCAAGGAGAGATACTGGCGCTTTTAGGTCCTAATGGTGCTGGAAAAACTACTATTGTCTCAATCATTGGCGGTTATTTAATCCCTACTTCCGGCCATGTGATTTTAAATGGTCAAGATATTACCACTGCACGAAAGAGACCAAACATAGGCGTTTCTTTTGGTGGTGATTTAGGTTTTTATCGTAACGCTACAGCTAAGCAAAATTTACAATTTTTTGATGACTTGGCTAAGGTACCTTTGCGCAAGCAGAATAAAGAAATTGAACGGGTTCTGTCCATTGTTGACCTTCTGAATGTTGCCAATAAAAAAGTGGGAGAATTTTCTAAAGGAATGACGCAAAGACTGCATATAGCACGCTCTTTGCTCAATAATCCTAATCTATTGCTCTTGGATGAGCCCACAAGTGGTCTTGATGTTGAAATTGCACAAAGTGTGCAGAATACAATCAAAAATTTGTCTGATTCGGGTATTAGTATTTTATTAACCAGTCATACTATGTCCGAAGTTGAAAAATTGGCTAAGCGGGTAGTCATTTTAGGTGCAGGAAAAGTATTTTTTACCGGCACCATTAATGCTGTTTTTGGCTTAGCTGAAAAAGAAATAAATCAAAAACCTAAAAATTTAGAAGAAGCCTACTTAGCTTTAGCGCCTAAATTAAGGAGGAAATAAAAATGCGTTTTATTCGTCTTTTCCTCTTTCATGTTAAAGATTATCTTTCAGATCAATATTTTGTCTGGTTGACGATCACAAGTACTACTTCTATCTTCTTAATGCAATATATTATGGCGTACGCTACACATAATTTGGCTAATACACAAATATGGCTCCAAAGCGGTATTTTTGGCATGTGGACTTCTTGTACAACCGTTGCCGGTTGCATTAGTTTTGAACGTTACAAAGGAACGCTGCCATATTTGCTAAACAGTCAATATGACGAGCGAGCTTCTTTAATTACCTTGCTTTTGCCTGCATCGAGCTATGGCCTATTTTCGTTTCCGATTGCATTTATTCTGGCCAAAATATTAGGAGCAGCTACTGGTAAAATTTCTCTGGACCAGATTTTGCTAATTTTTCTAATGTGGATCGGGTGCTCAGTAATGGGCATCTTAATTTCATCTTTTCTAACTCTGTCACCAAATGCAATGGTCTATGAGAGTTTAATCGGAACCCCAATATTATTATTAGCAGGATTATTCGGCAATAATACCATTTTAGGACCATTAACCAACGTATCACAATGGTTTATTCCAATCACGGCACCAATTGCTGCTTTATCCCATAATAAAAGCCTCAACTGGTCTTCTTATTTCTGCAGTTTACTTCTTTGGATTGTATTAATTGTGGTTATTGTCAGAAAAATTAACGACCTGGTAAGAAGGAAAGGAGCTCTGAAAATTATCTAATGTTTGCTACACAGTTCTCAGGCCTTTCATTTTTGAATAATTGGCGGACAAAGCTGACCTACTTTTTTATCACACCCATGATTAATCTAGCCCTGTTAGTATTAATCAATATGCAGTATTCTAATCAGTTTAATTGGGATGTTGCCATCAGTTCAATTGCAATAGATGCAGCGGTACTTACTCTTGAGACATTTTGTTCTGCTGTGATTACCGATGCAAATTTAAAGATTGACTTTGAATTAATTGCCAAAAAGCCTTTTAGTTTCAGATATTGGCTTACTAAGTGCATTGTTGCCATTATTATAGGCTGCACTTTAGCACTAATTAACCTCTTTCTATTGTACTTAGTAGGTGCGCCCCTAGACATTATTGGACGAGCTTTGCTCATGCTACCGCTTTTATGTCTTTATGGCTGCGCTTTAGGCTTTGTATCTTGGGCTATTTCCTGGCAAATGAATGATCCTTATTTTTTGGAGAATATTTTTAGTAGTTTAGCCCAATTAATATCAGGAGTACTAGTTGTAATTTCAGCTTATCCTGATTGGTTAAAAGCAATTGCTTTATTATTTCCTTTTTCAGAACCAGTTACTTATATTAAAACTGGTCATGCGAATCTTACTTACAGCATATTTATTACCTTCATTTGGCTTATTATTGGTATTTTTGCTTATATTATTCAAATCAAGCCTGTTTTAGCCAAAGGAAAACATCATTATTAAAGTTCACACAGTAAAAAAAGAGCGGTTGAATATAATTCAACTGCCCTTTTACTTTTATAATGCTATATTTTTGCTTTTCCTAATAAAACAGAACTGATAACAACTGATAGTGAACTAAACGCCATAGCTAAGCCGGCAATTTCTGGACTTAGAGTAAGACCTACCCCAGCAAATAAACCAGCAGCTACTGGTATGCCTAAAACATTATATATGAAGGCCCAAAATAGATTTAACTTAATTCTGTTAAAAGTCTTGCGACTCAGTTTCAAAGCGCGTACAACATCTTCCAAATCGTTTTTAATTAATACGATGCCACCTGCATCGATTGCGACATCAGTACCGGAACCCATGGCAATTCCTACGTCTGCTTGGGTAAGAGCTGGCGCATCGTTGATCCCATCACCCACAAAAGCCACATGATGCTTTTTCTGCAGCTTTTTAATGGTATCAGCTTTATCAACTGGTAAAACTTCAGCCATTACTTGATCAATACCAACCTGCTTTGCAATCGCCGTAGCTACCTGCTGATTATCACCGGTGAGCATAACCGTTTTAAGTCCTAATTGATGTAAATCGGAAATTGCTTTTTTGGCGTTTTCTTTAGGTGCATCTTGAATTGCAATTAAACCAAACACTTTATTATTTACAACGACTGCTACTACAGTTTTAGCGGCATTCGTCAAAGCTGCAGCTTTAGCTTTAAACTCTGGTGAAATAAGAACTGCATCCCGATCTTTGGGTCTGCCTACCAAAATCTTTTTTCCATTAATAAGGCCGCTCACACCTTGCCCTTCAATAACTTTAAAGTCTTCTACTGGTAGAAAATCAATTTTTTCTTTTTTAGCTGTAGTTAAAATAGCCGGAGCAAGAGGATGTTCAGAAAATTTTTCTAAACTGGCAGCATATTGTAGGACATTTTCTTTATCTCCAACAATATCTGTTACTTGTGGTTGACCTTTGGTAATCGTTCCCGTTTTATCAAAAACTATAGTATCAATGCTGTTTGCAGCCTCTAAAATTTCGCCGTTTTTGATTAAAATGCCCATTTTGGCACCACGACCAGTTCCTACCATTAAGGCTGTTGGGGTAGCCAGACCCAAAGCACAAGGACAGGCAATCACCATTACTGCAACAGCAAAAACTAAAGCAGTTGCAATATTTTTACCGAGAAAAATATACCAAACTAAAAAAGTTAGAATTGCAATAATCAAAACAGTAGGAACAAAAATATTGGCAACTTTATCGGTTAATTTTTGAATTGGCGCATGACTGTTCTGCGCCTTTTTTACTATAGCCACTATTTGAGCCAACATGGTATCATTGACAACTTTTTGAGCTTCCATTACAAATGAACCTGTTTGATTAATTGTTGCCCCAATAACTTGGTCACCACTAATCTTTTTAACCGGCATGCTTTCACCAGTTACCATAGATTCGTCAACACTGGAATTGCCGGAAACAATTTTGCCATCTACTGGAACTTTTTGTCCAGGCATCACTTGAATTAAGTCGCCCTTAACTACCTGAGTGATGGGAGTACTGACAAAATGATCACCTTTTTTAACCAGAGCATCTTTTGCGCCTAAATTAAGTAACTTTCCCATAGCATTTGAAGCAGTAGACCGCATTTTTTCTTCTAAAACCTGCCCTAGTAAAACAAAAGTAATGACTAAAGCCGCACTTTCGAAAAATACGGGTTTGCCGGTAAACATGGCATAAATGCTATAAACATAAGTTATTGATGTCCCTAAAGCAACCAGGGTGTCCATATTTGAATGATGTTTTTTAAATGCAGACCAAGCACTGGAAACAAATGGACCGGCTGAAATCAACATAATAATCGTAGTTGCTATCAGCATGGTCCATTCTCCGCCAGGCAACATCCAGCCAGTAAAAGGATGAATGATCATTTCAACTAGCATCGGTAGTGATAATATTAGCGACGTCCAAAAACGTGTTGTTATTTTCATTCTTTTACCCTATCTATTTGACAATCTATTTGACAATAACCTTACCATGAAACATATTCATACTGCATGCCCATTCATATTCGCCGGCTTTGGATGTATCTATTTTAATCGGTTCAGTTTTACCTTGAGGCAATTTTTGATTTATACCAAAATCTGAGAAGATAACATGGTCTAAGCAACTAGAAGAATCGGTTCTTTTAAAGTTTAAGGTAGCCGGTACTCCTCTCTTTAAGATAACTTTTTCTGGAGAATATCCGCCTTTGACCTCAATATCAACACTTTGCTTATTCGAACTAACAGACGCATTTTCTGTTGCTACTTGGTGCTTACCAAAGAACCACCATGCGATAAAGGCAATAAGTGCGAGTCCTAAGCATAAAATAATAATCCTATTCATGATAATTCCTCCCCGATGAAGCTTATTATTAATGTCTACATTTGTAAACTAAGTTTAGTATAAATTATGTATCTACAAATGTAAACATAAATGCTCAAAAAAAACTTACTGAGAACATCAGTAAGTTTCAGCACTATCAATCGGCATCTAATCGCTTTAACCATTGAGTGAGGTCATTTTTATCTAACATTATTTGCTTAAGTTCTGTTTTATTTTCCGCAGCCAGTAGCACATTAACTGGAGATATTTACCAACTGAAATACCATATTTTTCCAAATTAAACTTAGCATTTTTTACTACTGCATTATCTAAACTAACTGTAACTAGTTCGTCTTTCACCGCTTATCCCTTTTCCCATATTTTAAAATAAAAACTGACAGGAATATTCTAAAAAAATTTATACGGCTGTGCAAGCTTTATGGAAAACAGTTTACTTAGCTATCTACCAGCTCCATCATACTTCTTGAGGCCTAAATTCCAGATTACATGATCCAGTACTACAAATATTAAAGCAACTAAAAGCTGTAGTAGCAAAATATGCCATTCTTCTGGCCTTAATAGAATAATTGTTGCGGGGCATGCAACTAGGCCAAAAGGCAAAATAAAATTAAATATTATATTGCCCAGGCCACGATAAATACTTGCAGGATAACGACTCATTTGTATCATACTTAAAAATAAATCATTTCTGCCAAAATTAGTTGGAAACCAAAAAGCTGAAATTGTCCAGAGATACCATAATGAATAATACAATATGCAGCCTAATACACAGGAAAATAAGAAACAAACTAGTTGGATAAGACTAATTTTTATTCCTTGACACGCATAAATAATTACTACCAGTCCCAAAACGGAATTTATTAGTTGAGTAAATTCAATGGAACTTAAAAAATAAAATAGTTTAGTATTAATTGGCTTTAGGAGCACCGAATCAAGCGTACCCTCTCTAATATCAGCTTCCATTTTAGGCATCGATTTGACTAAGAAGGCCATCAGGAAGCCATCTAGCATAGTATAAACCCCAACTAATAAGAGGCATTCCTTAAAACTCCAGCCTCCAACAGTGTCAACATTTAAATAAATTACTTTAAAGAAAGCAATTGGGATACCCAACCAAAGTACTGAGGAAATAATACCAAATACAGTATCCAACCTAAAACTAATAGTCTCTAAAAAGGCTATCTTGATTAAAGAACCGATCAGTTTAAATTTATTTTTCATATCTAACCCATTACATCAGAATATCTCTGAAGCCCTTTTCTATTAACTATTTGTACAATTACATAAAAGTTAACTGCCCAAGCAATCTCAATTCCAGTATTATTAAGCCAAGATTGTAGGGAGAGCCCTTTTACCAAAGTATCTATGGGAAAAGAACTAAAATACTGAAAAGGTAAGCATTTGGTTATTTTTACCAAAAAAGGCGGCAAGATTTCTAAGGGAAAATAAAAACCAGCCAGCAAGTTTACCAACACTTCTTTTACTAGTAAAACAAAGAAGAGGTTATCAAACCAATAAGCAACACTACCTATGATGTAAGAGAAAAGAAACCAAAGCACCGCTGACATAATAATGCTAAAGGCAAATTCCAACAGCACTATCAGTGATATCTGCAATAAATTTTTTACTAGAATATATAATATTCCAATTATCAGTATTGGAGCCAGCAGAAGTAGATTTGCTAATCGGTCGCCAACCATTTTAGCGAAATAATATTTTTCAATTGCTATTGGTCGATGAACAATGTTTGACAATTCACCCGAATGAATATCATCATTTAATTCCCAATCAATTGCATACCAGACAAAGGAATTGATAAAGTTAACGCCAATGTAGTAAATAACAATTTGATTTTTAGTAAATCCGCCCACTGTTTGCCCGTGATTTAATATTAAAGACCACAGATAAAACATTACTATACTTGGCACAAGAGCTTGCAGTAGCAAAATCACCACACTGCTTTTATTCGCTAAAATAGACTTGAGGGAAATTTTACTTACTGCACGGTATGTTTTTAACATTTTTGATTCTCCTCGGCAAATAATTCTAAGATAATGTCTTCCAGCTTCAGTTCATTTATTTGATAATTTGAACCCTGCTTGTTTTTGGCAAGGAATGCAATCATATCATCAACTTCTTCATTTGGAACTTTGATGGTAATTGTTAAATCATCCTGATTGATTATTTTACCCTCAATATTCTTCTCAGCAAAAGTTTCTGATTTATCAAAAGTAATGTATTTATTACTACTGAATTTATCTAGTAGATCCTGTTTTTGACCATTCCACATAATTTCTCCGTGATTAACAATTATTAAGCGGTCGCAGATAGTCGCAATATCTTCCATATCATGGGAAGTCAAGAAGACGGTCAGTTTTTCTTCTTTATTTAGTTGCAAAAGGAATTTGCGGATGTCTCTTTTTGCCAAAACATCAAGCCCTATTGTAGGCTCATCTAGAAAGAGCACTTTAGGTCTGGTGGCTACACCCGCTAAAAATTCAATTTTCATCCTCTCTCCCAGTGATAATTTACGTGTTTGAGTATCTAACTTTCTTGTAACGTTTAATACTCGAGCTAGATTATTAACTGTTTCTTGAAAAGATGTTTCAGAAATATCATACATTGATTGTAAGAGCTTTAAATAATCTCTGGGAGTTAAATCGGGAAAAAGTTGTGACCTGTTTCCCATCACCACCGAAATTGATTTTTTAAAATCATTAGTCCTTTTGGTAGGATCAAAGCCATTGACCCTGCAGTAACCTGAAGATGGAAAAAGAGTACCTGTTAACATCTTTATAGTAGTAGTTTTACCTGCACCATTTTGTCCAATAAAACCTACTTTCTCTCCTGGTTTAATAGTAAAGTTTAAGGATTTAACGGCATTAACAACCGTTCTTTCTGGCTTAAAAATATTTTTTGCTATAGCATGCCAAGTCTCGCCTCTGGTGGCCACCGCATATTTTTTTGACAGATCATGTACTTCAATTGCATTTTCGACCATGTTTCAAACTCCATTTTTTATCAAATCCGGCACAAAAAGGCAATTACCAAAGGAAAGTGTCCTTTAATAATTGCTCTTATTGAACAAAATCACCATACTTTGCCAATGCCATTGGTTTAACCTCATTATTAGATAGATATTTAATCAACAGCATTAGAAATAATTTTAACATAGTTTTAATTGTTTTTAAATAGTATTTAATTGCTTTATTATTTTATTGTAAAGGCGAACAATATCAAGATATATAAAAATGATTTTTAATAGCTAATGCCCAACGATAAAGTAATGTAAAAATGTTAAAAATCAGAATTTTAGCTTTTATTATTTACAATAAAAACTAATATAGAATATTTGTTCGCTTTTAATGTTGAAATAGATTCAAAGTAATATTATACTTTTATCAATATAGTTTTTGATTTTATCTTGACCAAGATCAAAATCACTAGTAAAGTGTAATCAATTTAACTTTAATAATTTTAAAAAGGAGAGTGCATTAAATGTCAAATTGGACAACAAAATTTGTTAAAGAAGGTCTAACTTTTGATGATGTTTTATTAATTCCAGCCGAAAGCCACGTATTACCCAATGAAGTAGATTTACATACTCAACTGGCACCTAATCTTAAACTAAATATTCCTATAATAAGCGCGGGAATGGACACTGTGACTGAAGGTGCAATGGCCATAGCTATTGCACTGCAAGGCGGCTTAGGAGTGATCCATAAAAATATGTCAATCACCGCTCAAGCTGGAGAAGTAGCAAACGTCAAAAATGTTGTTGTTCCATCTAACATTACCAAAGCAGCTGTCGATGACAATAATCATCTGCTCGTCGCTGCTGCGATTGGCGTGACCAGTGATACTTTTGAACGGGCTGAAGCACTTATAGAAAAAGGAGCAGACGCAATTGTCATTGACACTGCACATGGTCATTCAGCTGGAGTTTTACGTAAGATAAAAGAAATTAGGGCACATTTCCCTGATATTACCCTTATTGCCGGCAATATCGCTACTGGTGATGCTGCTAGAGCTCTCTTCGATTCAGGTGTTGATATTGTCAAAGTTGGAATTGGGCCAGGTTCTATTTGCACCACACGTGTCGTAGCTGGTGTCGGAGTTCCGCAAGTTACTGCAATTTATGATGCTGCTACTGCTGCCAGAGAATACCACAAACCAATAATTGCCGATGGCGGTATGAAGTATTCAGGTGATATTGTTAAGGCTCTAGCTGCTGGTGGTAATGCTGTTATGCTTGGTAGCATGCTTTCAGGGACTACTGAGGCACCCGGCGAAATTTTCGAAAGTGACGGTCACAAATTTAAGACTTATCGCGGAATGGGTTCTGTCGGTGCAATGGCCCAAGCTCATGGCTCTTCAGACAGATATTTCCAAGGCGGAGTAAACGAGGCTAACAAGTTAGTACCTGAAGGCGTAGAAGCACGCGTTGAATATAAAGGTGATGTTTCTGATATTGTCTTCCAGATTATTGGCGGTCTGCGCTCGGGCATGGGTTATGTCGGTGCCGCTACAATTGCTGACTTACGAGAAAATGCTCAATTTGTAAAAATTACTAATGCTGGTTTACGAGAATCTCACCCACATGACGTGCAAATTACCAAGAAAGCACCTAATTACGAAAGATAATAAAAATTAAGAAAAAACTAGTTATTGCCTCAAAACAATAACTAGTTTTTAATTTATCCTATTTTTCCGAAATAGCGTCATTCAGTTTCTGTAAATTCTCTACTAACTCATTTTTAGTTTCAGTTCCAAGAATTGCAGCGTAACTATTCTCAGACTGAAAAACATAGTTAGAAATTTTTTGTTCTAAATTAACAGCTTTAGGGGTTAGGATGATTGCTTTTAATCGAGTGTCATGTGGATTGACTTTTTTCGTAATTAGGTCTTTTTCTGCCATTAAATGTAAAACATTGGTAGCCGTTGACTTTCTAATATTGAATTCATGCTCAATGTCTTTTTGATAAATTGGCTTATTTTGGGCAAAGGAAGATAAGTATTCGATAATCAACATTTGCGTTCCAGTAAGACCTATTTTTCTGGCATAGTGATCAGCGTTGCGGTTAAACGTATTTTGTACTCTCTGCAATGCCAATCCTAATCTTTTCATTATTTCATTCCTTTGCTTTTACTGGTTTTGTAGCCTGATAAAGTAAGTATACACCAATAAGGACAATAATTAGAATAAAAATTAGACCGACTTGTGCGGCATCAATGTATTTTCCAGAAGTAGAATTTTGACTACTCATCTGCTCTACGAATTGCATGATGGCTGAAATAACTGCAGTGCCAACCGCACCAGCAAATTGCTGTGCCATATTGAACAGACCGTTACCATCAGTACTTTCTTTTTCGTCAAGTTGACCAATAGAAGCCGTCATAGTATCACCCATTACTAAACCTATTCCCAGCATCGTAATGGTATAAAACAAGATTATCTTGCCAGAGGTTAACGATGAAGCAAATAAACAATATAATATGCCACCAATTATTTCAAAAACAGCTCCAGTCATAATTGGCTTTTTTGGTCCGTAGTTATCAAGTAACCTGCCACTAATTGGTGACATAATTGCTCCTACGAGCCCACCGGTTAGTAGTAATAGCCCCGCAGTCATCGCAGTAGAATGGTTGACAATTTGGACATAATTAGGCAAGATGAAAGACAAACCCAAGGTATTTATCTGGAAAATAAAGTAGGCTGTAATTCCTTGAGTGAATCTGATGTTTTTAAAAACACGAATATTAATCAATGGATTAGTAGTTTTCAATGAGTGCTTAATAAAAATGATTAAACTGATTATTCCTAATGCTAAAGGTAAAATAAACATGAACGGTTTTTGTAAAATTGTAGACAAGTTGCTAAAAGCAAAAATTAAACCAATAAACGTTAAAGCAATGCTCAGAAAGCCGGTAGTATCAAGCCTAGTATGCTTAATGCTCTCGGTTTGACTTGTTATTGAAGTTAAGCCCATGATCAAAGATATTACCATCACGGGGATAATAAAGATAAAAATATAACGCCAGCCTAAATTATTAACAACCAACCCGCCAAAACTTGGCCCTAAAGCTGGAGCTACAGCAGTAATCATTGTTCCTATTCCCATAAGGAGGCCGAGTTTATCAAGCGGTGTCCTTTCCAAAATGATATTAAACATTAAGGGAATAGCTATTCCTGCGCCCGCGCCCTGAATTACGCGACCAATAACTAAAAAAATAAATTGGTTAGCAACTGCGTCGATCACCAATCCGCAAATAAATAAAGAAGCGGCTATTACAAACAGCTTTTTCGAACTAAAGTTTCTTTTTAAATATGCTGATAGTAGCATAATAATGGAAGCAACCAGTAAATAGCCCGTTGTCATCCATTGTACTGTGGCCATATTAACATGAAAATCATTCATTAAAACTGGAAAAGTAACGTTCCCTGCCGTTTCAATTAGCACACCTGAAAATGACATCAGTCCAGCTGCGAAAATTGAACAAATTAATTTTGCATCTAATTTTCTTTCCATTCGAATTCCTCCTGGTTATTTAGTTAGCAAGCTAACTAAATAACCATAGTAACTCACATTTTTTTGAAATGCAATAAATTAAAAGCAAAGAAAAACCACCTTGAATTTCAAAGTGACTTTTTAAATGCTATTTATTTATCTGTATTAATCACATATTTTTGCCAGTAACGCCAAACATTATCACTGGAAAAGCGCTTAGCATTTTGATAAGCACCCTCATTCATTTTCCTGCGTAATTTTGGACTAGCAAAGAATTCACTAATTTTAGCTGCTAAGTCATCTATATGACCACTTGGCACAACAAAACCGCTCTGACCATCAGCAATCAAGTCTGCTGGACCATAATTGATATCATATGCAAATACCGGAACGCCGTGTGATTGAGCTTCAACTATTGAAAGCGGGGCTCCTTCGTATCTTGAAGAAAGAATTGAAAGTTGAGCATTGTCATAAACATAATCCATATCTTGGGTGTAACCCATAAAGTGAACTACATTTTCCAACTCGAGATCTCGCACCAGTTTCTTTAGCATGTTTTCTTCTTTGAAATTATCCGCGCCATTGCCATAACCATAAATATCTAGAGTAAGTGTATCATTATTTTGATAAGCTTGATTAAAGGCTTTGATCGCGTCATCAATTCGTTTTTCATGGAATAAACGAGCTACAATTATTATTTTCCCTTTTATACGCTCACTCATTGGGATATGCTCTGCATGTAACTGCTCATCTGGTACTATTCCCACAGGTATAGCTACTATCGGCACTTGCGTTCTTAGTCTTTCACGCATGTCATCCGCTTGATGTTTTCCAGGAGTGACTACTAAGTCGGTTTTACTGAGTAATTCGTTATTAGAAATTGAGTTGTAAGTAAGAGGTGAAGTAGGATCCCAGTAGTCTCTGAAGTGAATATTATGAAAATGTTCGATTTTTCTGGCAGGCGTTTTCATATTAATCATTGGCACGTTGGTAATATTACTGCGATCAGAGATAAAGGTTGACCTTTCAGCCCCATCCTGCTGGTTTAATTCATCAAGCATAATAGTAAAGGCTTGACCACTATTCATAAGTGAGTGTACAACACCTTGAATATCAGTCAATTGAATGTTAGTTGCTGGATATGAATTCGGTCTTTTTTCATATGAAATCTCGTAATATATGGTATTGTCGGGACGGAAAAACAATTCACAGACTAAATGTCCATCCACTGTATCATAAATTTGTGTTAGGCTTTTAAACCCACGAGTATCATAAAAGTCCTGCTTAATGCAGTTGACATCTCCGTTATAATATTTAATCGTGTCCACACTACCATTAGGCAACATATTAATAGTCATGGTTTTACGATTATCTTCGTACACTTCATAACCATTATTGATTTTCTTCACCTTATTAAAGTTTGGTATCGGTAAATCTTTTATCGTGACAACGCGACTAGCAAACTTTACCGTACCGGCAAAGAAGTCAAACATATTGACATAATCATCATCAGTCATGCCATACAAAGGTAAATTACGATGTGCAAAGCGATTAAACTCTGACATAACAATTTTTGCCTTAACGTGATTGCGTTTAAAAAGCATTAATCTTTTTACTTCTGCGTGCTCTATCCCTGAACTATTTGCGTCTAATCTATTGTTTAAAAAGTAGTACATTAATTTGTCCTTTATTTATACATTCAAATCACTATTAATTTTAGCACACATTTAATAAGTATTTACGTTACGTTAAAATAAATAAGCATTAACCTAATTTTTTAGGTAATGCTTAATTTTAAAATTAATATTTTATTCTTTTTTTGTTAGCTTTAAAACTAATGGCCAAATCAATGCTGTTATCACACCTACTGCCAATCCTGCCCACAGCACTGGAGAAACAGTTAACGAAATTCCTTGAGCAACATTACTTTCCAGCCATTGTACTAATTGGTTAGCTAAGAATTGTAATGCTCCAAAGGTTCCCACAGATGCAATTAACAAAATAATTGCAGCCCAATATTTACCAAATAATATTAACAAAGCGGATAGGATAAAAATTAGTATTGCGGCAAAAAAGCAATAATGGAAAATAGTGATACTTTGATTAACCTGATTCTGGTTTTCTTTCAAACCGTCGTTAATTTTGTTTAGTAACAATTTGCTAACTGCTTTTTGCACATCATTATTCTCTGGAAAAGATAAACTTTTAGCCGTCACTTCACCATTTTCCTGGTAACTTGCACCTAAATTGTACAAACTGGTATAAGACATATCATGATGATATTTTTTAGGTAATTGTTCGAGAATTTTGTCTTCAACACCAAAGTCCTTAGCCAGTTTCAATGTACTCTTTAGTCTTGAGTCACCTGTATTGTTAACACTCTTTTTGATCACTGTTTGAGCCAGACCACGAACATTTTGCACATTCACTGTTATCGGGGACTCTATCATTAGAAAACCGGAAACAGCCACCGCTGCAACAAAAATTAGCCGTAACAAAATACTAGCGAATTTTCTCATTTAATTAACCTCCTAAAAAATATTAACTGTTTAATCTAACAGACATGTTGACCCGAAGCCAGACAGTTACAATTAACCATTTCAGGAGCATGCTCCTTTTTTAGAACAAGTTCTTTTTCAATCTGGGTAATATCACCTTGAGAAAGAGGCATATCCTTCAGAATTGCTATCATTACCTTACCTTTATGCATATCACACATGTGACACATCATTTCATTAGTGACTTGAATCATCATCTCTATCTGCGTAACAGTAGCGGAGTATACAAAACGGCGACCGTCCTTACGGGTTTTTAGCAGACCCTTTTTGACTAAGCGACCCATCAGAGTTTTAATAGTTGACTCAGACCAATCCTTTTTTGCTTGCAGTTGCTGAATTACATCACCAGTGTGAATTTCTCCTAAAGTCCACACTATTCTCATAACTTCCCACTCAGCTTCGGAAATATTATGTTCTTTATTTTTTTCTACCATAATAATCAACCTAGTTTTATTTTACTACAGAACAAACTTTTTTAGTGCTTTGGCAATTCCGTCATTGTCATTATCTGCAGTCACATAATCTGCATAGTCTTTGATCATTTCCACAGCATTACCCATGGCTACTTTTTTGAAATCAGGATTAGTAAACATCGAAATATCGTTGCCCTGATCGCCAAAAACCATAACTTGACTTGACTTAATTTTTAGTCTCTCGGCTAATTGCTGGACTGCATTACCCTTAGAAGCATCTTTAATGTTAATTTCAACAATAGAAGAAAAGCTGCGGACAATATCATACTTGGCAAAGGCCCATTGAGGGATATTATTCCACAATTTATCAACTTCACGTTCATCATCAAGAACACTAAGCCCCACTTTATTAAAAGTAAAATCTTGTGGTATCTCTTCAGCTTTCCTCACTTTAATCACATTTTTATTATAGGTAGCATTTCTAGCTAAATTTATTCCTATATCACGATCACATGTCCAGTAACACTCAGGAGTTTCAAAATGAAGGTTGACATGGGCTAATCTTTGCAAGCGACGCATATTAGAGAAATCACGGTAGTTCATTTCTTCATTCATTAAAATATTTCCCGCCAGATCCTGGATTACTGCACCATTGAAAACAATGTCATATTGTCTTGCGCCTTGTAAACCTAATTGTTTATTAAATTCAATTGTACCAGACAATGGTCGACCTGTGGCTAAAACCACCTTAATGCCCTGACTGTCAGCTTGTTTCAGTACCCTTTCAGTTTCAGATGAAATCTGTTTAGAAGTAGTAAGTAAAGTACCATCTAAATCAACCGCAATCAATTTTATTGCCAAAATAATATCCTCCTGCACTTTTTCACTATCTTCTTTATTATACAAAAAGTCGTAATTACTTACGACTTTTTCAAAAAATATTCTCTTTTAAAACAAAACAGAAACTCAAAAAGTTTATTCTACAGTAACGCTTTTCGCCAAATTACGCGGCTTATCAACATCTAGTCCTTTATCTTTAGCTGCAAAATATGCAAATAATTGTGCTGCTACTACACTAACAAGTGGCGAAAGATAATAATCAACTTCAGGTAAAACAATATCATCACTAGGTTTAGCTAATGATTTACGCGCAATAGTAATAACAGTTGCTCCACGTGCAATTACCTCCTGAATGTTTCCCCGCATCAAATCCGCCGTAACAGGGTCATTAATTAAAGCGACTACAGGCGTGCCTTTTTCAATCAATGAAATTGTGCCATGCTTTAATTCCGCTGCTGCAAAACCTTCTGTTTGAATATATGACACTTCTTTAAGCTTAAGGGCAGCTTCCAAAGCGACCGGATAATCAATACCCCTGCCAATATAAAATGCATTGCGACTAGGTATTAAATCTTTTTGTGCTAGTTGCTCTATTTTGGCTTGACTGGAAATCACTTGTTCTATTCCTTCTGCAGCTAAAGCGAAATTCTTTTTCAAGTCAAAAGCTGCAGCATCTTTAACACCTAATTTTTCACCTAATGCCTTGGCAACTATAGCTTGAACGGCAACTTGGGCAGTATAAGCTTTAGTTGAAGCTACAGCAATTTCGGGCCCAGCTTCAAGTGACATGGCATAATTAGCTTCGCGCGCTAAAGTAGAATTGGGAACATTCGTCAAAGTTAGACTAGGAATACCACGTTTAATCGCTTGTTGCAAGACAACGCGTGAATCAGCCGTTTCACCTGATTGCGATAAGAAAATAAAGAATGGGTGTTTTGACATCATTGGAAAATGGTAACCTGCTTCAGATGCAAATCCTACTTCAGTTGGAATCTTAGTCAGCTTTTCAAAAAGTTGTTTACCAATTAAGCCCGCATGATAACTGGTACCAGCAGCAAAGATATACAGTCTATCTGTCCGGGATAGGGCATTAATAATTTTAGCATCTACTTTAGGGTCACCATTTTGATCAAGATAATGTTGATCTAAGTGCCGTAAAACACTCGGCTGCTCACAAATTTCTTTAAGCATGTAAAATTCATAAGTACCCTTAGAAGCAGCATTTTCGTCAATATTTAACTCATAGGGTTGATGTTCAACCTTTTGACCTGCAATAGTTTCAAGCTGATAACCGTTTTGAGTAATGTCTCCGACTTCACCATCTTGTAAATCAACGAAAGTTTTGGTTTGATCCAATATAGACAAAGCGTCGGATGCGATCACATTAAAACCATTACCAAGTCCCAACATCAAAGGAGATTTATTTTTAGCAATAAAAATATGATTTGGATTTTGATTATCTACCAATAAAAGAGCATATGATCCCTTTATTACTTGTAGAGCCTGCTTTAAAGCCGTAAAGGCGTCTTCATTTTTTTCACGAGCAAATTTGCTAACTAATTGGACTATTACCTCGGTATCTGTGTCCGATTTAAAGGTAACGTCATCTAAGTACTGCTTTTTTATTTCCTGGTAATTTTCAATTACACCATTGTGAACCAAATAAAAGCGCTTAGTTTCATCAAATTGGGGGTGAGCATTAGTTTCAGTGGGCTTACCGTGTGTTGCCCAACGAGTATGACCAATTCCAATCATACCCTGCTCTTCTGGAGTCATTTTGTTCTTCAAGTCCTCAATACGACCAGCAGTTTTAGTTAAATATTCTTTTCCTGCCAAATCATTGAGGTAAATTCCTGCAGAATCATATCCGCGATATTCAAGCTTAGACAACCCATTTAAAACAATTTCTCTAGCAGACTTTCCAACTATGCCAACAATTCCACACATATTCTTCTCCTTTGGTCTAGTAAAAATAATTAATTTGGATTAATTAGTTAATTAAACTTACGTATGGAATATTAGCCTTTTTTAATAAATTGGTCAAGCAATATTTTAAAAATTGGTCTATACAATAATGTAAAATTACTATTACTAACACAAAAGTTTGCCCAAATAAGTGATGAAAATCTTAAACCGAGAACAGTTAAATAGTTATATCTTTGAATAAGCATAAGCCGTCAGATAAAAATCAAAAATGATATTTAAATATTATTCAAAAATAAGCAGGCTCGTTGCTGCCTTTTTGTTTTACGTGAAGTTATCAGTTTTAATAGACAATTTAATAGCTAGCTATTAGAATTTAAGGATAAAGGAGTAATTACAATGAAAATTAACAAAAAATTGTTTATTAGCTTATTAGCTGGAATATTGACAACAACATCATTAGCAGTTACTACAACTAATATTGCTCAAGCTCAAACTACTACGTCAAATGTAAATTCTGAGCAAGGCAAGCTAACCTTAAATCATAAGACTCGTGTTTATAACAAAAAGGGTAAGAAAAAATATTCTTATCTTAAAACGAATGGGCTGCTAAAAAAGGGTGCTTTAGTAAGATACGTTGGCAAAATTAAAGCCTTATCTGATCCAAATACTAAGCGTTATTCGTTTAGTGACGAAGATATGAACTGGTATTATCTACCATATAAGACAATTAAGGGGAAGCAATACTACAATATCGGTCATGGTGGGTATATTAAAGCTGTGAATGTTGACAGTATCAATGGAAATAGACTAGTTACTAATTATGTTACTGTTACAATAGCTTCCTGGCCGTTTTCTTCTGATAAAGATTTTACAAAAGCCAGACTTGTTAATAATAAAGGTGAATTTACCGATAAATATGTTAAAAAAGGAACGAAACTGGTAGTTGATCGTTTTAGTAATAGAGAAGAGTTAGCGGGTACGAATAAAATTGATATGCTTGATAATGGTGTAGTTCTAGAAGTATACCGCATAAAAAACAATAAAAACTTGTTTGTTTTAAGAGACGACCTTAAAACACCGCCTCGTCAAAGTCTAATACCGTATACCAATATTATGACTGTAAAATTTGTGAATGACGCATATCTTTATAATACAAAAGGAGAATTGGGAGACGAATCAAGATTTAGACCTGGTGATACGGTTTCGGTTACAAGTTTAAGATATATATGGGTTCCAGAAGATAAAAAAGCAGAGCTGTTTTATGAAGTTTTAGATTCACCTTCATCAGTGTTAAACTGTAATTTTGTAAAGGTTTCTACTGCTAAATATATTTTTGGTAAACATTTAAAGCCAGTGAATACAGCAGCTGATGTCACGCCAGCCAATATAGAAAAAGATGTAAAAGAATAATACAAATATTTTTGAGTAAAGTTTGTATAATAAGACCCCAAAATTGAAGTCAATTTTGGGGTCTTATTATTTATTTACCTGCTTTTTAGCTCAAAAATGCAATGGGTTTATTTTACTTACACGCCCATTTCCTTTTCAACTACATCAGTTATTCTCTTCACATAGGCATCAGTTTCCTCTTGGGTTGGTCCTTCAGCCATTACTCGCAAAAGTGACTGTGTTCCGGAAGGTCGCACTAATACTCTACCATCGTCACCCATATCGTTTTCAACCTCTTTTATTACATCTAAAATAGGTTGATGCTCTTTCCAGGAGTTCTTATCTTTTACCGGAACGTTTACCAGACACTGTGGATATTCTTTAAAATCAGTTAGTAACTCAGTTAGAGTTTTGCCAGTTCTTTTCATCACTAACATCAAATGTAAACCTGTCAACATTCCGTCACCTGTATTATGATAATCACTCATAATCACGTGACCAGATTGTTCTCCACCTAAATTATAACCATGCGCACGCATTTCTTCTGAAACATAGCGGTCGCCCACTTGAGTCCGAACATTTTTAATACCACGTCTTTGCAGTGCTTTAGTAAATCCCAGATTACTCATTACAGTGGTAACGATTGTATCTTTTTTCAAACGGCCACCATCTTCCATATAGCTGCCAAGTATATACATAATATGGTCGCCATCAACCTCATGACCATTTTCATCGACAGCGATACAACGATCAGCATCACCGTCAAATGCAAGACCAAGTTGTGCACCCTGTTTCACTACTTCTTCCTGCAGTTTTTCAGTATGAGTGGCTCCAACGTGATCATTAATATTAAGGCCATTGGGATGAATAGCAATAGTAGTGAAGTCAACACCGCAATCAGCAAATAAGCGAGAAATTAGACTGCTGGCAGCACCATTAGCACCATCGATCACAACCTTAATACCACTAAGGTCTTCGGGAATAGTATTTTCAATAAACTGTAAATATTTGGCACTGCCTTCATGAAAATCGGTGACAGAACCTAATCCTTTAGCAGAAGGTCGAGGTAAACTATCTTCAGGAGCATCAATCAATTTTTCAATTTCGCCTTCCATTTCGTCCGACAATTTCAAACCATCGCTGCCAAAGAACTTAATACCATTGTCTTCCACAGGATTATGGGAAGCAGAGATTTGAACACCTGCATCAGCGCCTTGAGCACGAACTAGATACGATAATCCCGGTGTAGTAATTACACCTACCTCCAAGACCTCAATTCCAACAGAAAGAAGTCCCGATATTAAGGCATATTCCAACATCTGGCCAGAAATCCTGGTATCACGAGAAACCAAAACTTTGGCCTGTTCTACTTTAGACTTGTTTTTAGTTAAGACGTAACCACCGTCTCGCCCTAGTTTAAATGCCAATTCAGGAGATAAATCTTGATTAGCCACCCCACGAACACCATCAGTGCCAAAATATTTTAACATTACTAAAACAACCTTTCTTTCTTATTTATCAACATTTTGTGTGTCTTTTGTATTTTCTACCTTTATATCAACATTGATTTGCCTTGGATTCGATTTAACTACACCGTCAGGTAAATTGAAAGTAATAGTTTTGGTAGCAGAAACATTAACAGAACCTAAATCAATGGGAACTTTCAAGCGCTTAACTTTCGCCAGAGCATCTTCATTGCCATATAAAGTTACATATTTAGTTTTAGCAGTCAATGAGTAAATTTTATTTGTTTTTTCATGTTCAGGCTTAAGCTGAACTTTTACTACTTTTTTTGCCGTTGTAATAGGTATTGTTACTTTAGCAGTTGCAGGATCAATTATTACATTCAACTGTCTGCCCTTATTATCTACTGCAATCAGGTTTACCTGGCGCTCATAAGTGTGATCAATACCATTAGGTAAAACCACCCTGGCAACAATCTGATCGATTTGATCAACTTCTGAGCGAGCCCCAGTTACCTCCACCTGTTGTGGATAAACACTGGAATGACCTCTCTGATAACCAGGGGCTACAGCACCCTTATTATACTCTATTTGTACAGGCATTGTAGTTGACTTACGTCGCTGAATGTCAACAGTAATATTTCGCGGCTTGACTGAATAAGAAATTTGCTTATTAATGCCATTAATATGAATTTTGACATTATGCTTACCAATGCTTTTTTTCGTCAAGTCAATGTAAGCTCTAAAATTTTGGGTATTGATCGTAGAAGTAACAAGTGCCGTAGACCCTTCCAAAGTAACACTAACTCTTTCGGGATAGCCTACAACGTAATACTTATCCGTATCAACTGAAACCTGCAAAGGTACTTTGATAGTTTCAGTCTTATTAGCAGTTTGCTTTGTCTTTTCAGTTTGTCCCTGAGATAAAAATCCTTCTTGGGTGGAATTGACATAAATAACTAATAAAACTGCAATTAAAAGGGAAACCAGCCTGATAAACCAAGATTTTTTCCAAAACTCTTTCATCGGTCAGCACCCCATTTCCATATTTTACGGATAATTTTTTGATACCATTTATCATTATCATTTTTCTTTGGTACCAATTCAGCAGTAAGATATTTTAGATATTCATCCCGAGTCATATCGACCATAAAGCGACCGTTACGGGTAATTGTTACCCCACCTGTTTCCTCCGACACAACGACGGTAATTGCATCTGTCACTTCGGAAATCCCTACAGCAGCCCGGTGACGGGTTCCCAATCTTTTAGGAATCATACTATTATCAGATAATGGTAAATAAGCTGCTGCCACTGCAATTTTGTGATCCTTGTTAATAATCACGGCACCATCGTGTAATGGAGTATTAGGAATAAAAATGTTAATTAATAATTCTCCTGTAACATCGGCGTTAAGCTTAATCCCAGTTTCAATATAATCTTCCAGGCCAGTTTCTTGCTGGATAGTAATGAGTGCCCCAATTCTTCTTTTTGACATATATTGAATAGCTTTGTCAATTTCATTAATGAATTTAATTGATTCACTTCGCACGCTGTCCTCGCGACCGCCAAAAATTGGCAGGCGTCCTAAATGTTCGAGACCACGTCTAATTTCTGGTTGAAAAATCACAATAATTCCAACTACAGACCAAGAAACAATTTGGTCAATCAGCCAAGTCGTGGTATGTAGTTGCAGTATCCCTGCAATAATACGCACGATAAAAATCAGCACAATTCCCTTGGCTAGTTGGACAGCCTTAGTTCCCCTGATTAAAATAACTAAGTGATAAACTACAAACCAGATAATCAGGACATCAAGAATCGTAGATAAGTTGCCCCAAGTAAAAATATGTGCTCCGCTAGTTTGCATAAATACTCCTTTCTCTAATGTGTGAACATAATAATTGTAGCAGTTTATTCATCAGGTTCGCCAATTATTCTAACTTCAGTTTGCAAATCCAAACCAAATTGAGACTTAATTTTTGCCTGTATCAGATGAATTAAATTGAGGTAATCAGTCGCAGTAGCATTACCCTTATTTACAATAAATCCGGCGTGCTTGGTGGAATCTTGAGCGCCACCAATTTGCTTACCTTGTAATCCTGCCTTAATAATCATTGGACCAACATAGTGACCGGCCGGTCGTTTAAAAACACTGCCACACGAGGGGTATTCAAGCGGCTGTTTATATTTACGCAAAGCATTAAGATAATTCATTTCTGCTAAAATACGACTTTTGGCAGATCTTTTTAATGCAAAAACAGCCTCTATAACGATATCACCATTATCCTGGACTAATGAATGTCTATAAGAAAAATTCATTTCAGACAAAGAATATTGCTTTATTTTTCCCTTCCGCGTCATCACCTTGACACTTTGAATAACGTTACTAGTTTCACCTCCATAAGCACCAGCGTTCATGAAAACTGCACCACCAACACTTCCTGGTATCCCAGCTGCGAATTCTAACCCACTTAGGCCGTGATGTGCAGCTGTAAAAGCCGTATCCACAATAGTGGCTCCTGCTTGAGCAACAACTTGATTACCTTCAACCTTAATTTGGTTCATCGCGGTTAATATTAAAACCAGACCTGAAATACCACCATCACGTATAATTAGGTTAGAAGCATTGCCTATTACAGTTAAGGGAATCTGGTTATCATAAGCAGCAAGGACTAAATCTCTTAATTCACTTTCACTGTGAGGAAAAGCAAGTAATTCAGCTGGACCTCCTGTTTTCGTAAATGTGTATTTACTAAGTGGAACCTGTTTTTTTATTTCTAAACCTTTTTTGGTTAAATCTGATAACTTCAAAACCAAAATCCCCTTTTATCTAATCTTTTTCTATTTTACCTCATTCAGTTAAGAGCTTCATCATATGTTATACTAAAATTAAAATTTAAAGGAGATAACATGAATTTTATTGCGATGGATTTCGAAACAGCCAACAGACATCCTGAAAGTGCCTGCTCTTTGGCCTTGGTAATGGTTCGCAACAACCAAATTGTAGATCGCTTTTATACGGTAATTAATCCGCAAATGCCTTTTGATGCACGCAATATTCAAATCCACGATATCACTGCAGAAGACGTTAAGGATGCCCCGACTATGGCTGAAGTCTGGCCTAAAATTAAGGCACTTTATCAGCCTGGGATGTTGGTTACAGCGCACAATGCTCGGTTCGATACTAATGTAATGCGGCAAAGCTTAGCTCGCTATGATATTCCTGAACCGCATTATTTCGTCATCGATACCTTGCAGACCAGCAAATTATTTGAACCCAAGCTACCTAATCACAAACTGGATACAGTTTCTAAAGCTCTTAATGTGGAATTATGGCACCATCATAATGCTCTTAGCGATAGTGAGGCCTGTGCAGGTATTTTGATAGCACAAAATGAAAAATATGGAGACGAGGCTCTCAAAGGTTTGGTCTACCAAATATAAGCAAAAAAGCAGGGTTTAAAAACCCTACTTTTTAGGCTAGTAGCTGCAAAATATTTTTGACCCATTGTTTATATCTTTCACCCTTTGCCTCAAATTCAACTACTCGTTTAGTTGAAGACCAACTATCATCTACTCTTTTAATGGTCAGTTGTAAAAATTGCTCAGGAAGCTCTTTTTGGATTACGTCTGGCCATTCGATTACAACTATTCCCGGTTCAGACAAATAGTTAGTTAAATCGATGGAAGATAAATCATCATTTTCTAAGCGATAAAAATCCATATGAAATAGAGGCAGTTTGGCTTCAGGATATTCCCTCACAATAGTAAAAGTGGGACTTTTTACTGGGCGTTTAATTCCCAGTGCCCTGCCAATTCCCTGAGTTAAAGTCGTTTTACCAGCTCCGAGATCGCCATTTAACAGCAATAAGTCATGTGCCTGGGCAGTCTGAGCAATAGCTGCACCAAGCTCCTGCATTTTCTGAGCAGAATCAATACTAAGCTTCATTGTTTTCATCCCTTAATAACGCCTGCGCAGCAGTTAAAATTGCGATATTATAAACGTCCTGTGTACTGGCACCGCGTGACAGGTCGTTAACAGGTTTCTGTAATCCCTGCAAAATAGGACCAATAGCTGCAAAATTGCCCAAACGCTGAGCAATTTTATAGGAAATATTACCAGATTGCAGTTCAGGAAATATGAAGATATTTGCTTGGCCCTTTATTGCGGAAGCAGGAGCCTTTTTAGCCGCCACATCCGGCACAAAAGCGGCATCGAATTGCAGTTCGCCATCTGCTGGAATTTCAGGGTGCTCTTTATGAAAAAGCGCAGCGGCTTTCTTAACTTTGGTAACCATATCGCCTTTAGCTGAACCTTTAGTTGAAAAACTCAAAAATGCAACTTTAGGATTTATATCAATCATTTGTGCGGTTTGAACTGATTGGTATGCAATTTCCGCCAATGTTTCACTATCTGGCTCTAAATTGATAGCACAATCTGCAAAAATATATTTCTCATCTTGGCGTTCCATAATGAAACTGCCAGAAACGCGTTTCATCCCTTCAGAGGTATGAATCAATTGTAGAGCAGGTCTAACCGTTTCAGCGGTTGAATGAGTTGCTCCAGATACCATGCCATCGGCCAGACCCATTTTCACCAACATAGTACCAAAATAATTGGGCTCATTTAATATTTCAGCAATATCAGCCTGCGGGACATTTTTTCTACGTGCCTTTACAAAGCTCTGGACCATCGCTTTTTTGCTTTTATAGTGAATCGGATCAACTATTGCTAATTCGTTAAAAGCTAAATTGTTTTTGCGGATTATATTGGTTATTTTTTCAGTATTACCTAATAAAATAGGCTTGATAATATTTGCCAGGGATAACTGACTGGCTGCATTTAAAATACGTATGTCATTTCCTTCCGGAAAAACTATTTGATATACTTTTTTCGAATTTTGCACCTTATTTTTTAATAGATCAAAAACGCTCATTTATCTCCTACCTATGCTAAATCTGCTTGTGTAACCTTTGTGGGTAATTGCCAATCGATTGGGGTTTCGTCAAAATTTTTCAGCGCTTCATTACAACGCGAAAATGGTCTTGAACCAAAAAATCCCCTGTCAGCTGAATATGGACTTGGATGAGCTGATTTAATCACAAAATTTTTGTCTTGGTCAATTAAAACGATTTTGTTTTGAGCAAAGCGCCCCCACAAAATAAAGACTACTTTACCACGATCGCTCAAAGCTTTAATTGCGGCATCGGTCACAGCTTCCCAGCCCTTTCCCTGATGACCATTAGCATGACCATAAGGAACTGTCAAAACAGCATTTAACAATAATACTCCCTGATCTGCCCATTTTTTTAAGTAGCCGTGATTAACTGGACGGCAACCAACATCGTCATATAATTCTTTATAAATATTTTGAAGGGAAGGAGGCAATTTCACTCCCGGATTAACCGAAAAACTCATTCCAGTTGCCTGACCAGGATTGTGATATGGATCTTGTCCTAAAATCACAACTTTCGTATTTGCAAACGAGGTTAGTTTGAAAGCAGTAAAAATATGATACATATCAGGATAAATTTTCTTTGTAGCATATTCTGTTTTTAAAAATTCATGTAATTGCTGATATTCTTTGCTTGCGAAAACGGGAGCTAATATTTCATCCCAGTCGTTACCAATAAACTTTTTCATTACTTCAACAGGCCTCTCTTTCACTAACTTTTATGGTATCATGAAATTAATTATCGATGTGGTGAAATTTAATACATTTTAGCTCTTTTTATTATCTAAAATTATAAAAGTAAGAATTTCTTCATATATGGTAATATGGTAGATAAAGAAATGATCTGTAACTAGGAGGAGTTAATTATCTGTGATTAAATTAGTAGCTTGTGATTTAGACGGAACCCTTTTTAACAGCGATATGAGAATTTCAGACGAAAACGCGTCTGCAATTCGAGCAGCACAAAGAAATGGAATTGAATTTTTAGTAGCTACGGGGCGTGCACCACGGCAATCACGGAAAACTATTAGAGATTATGGCTTAAAAACGGGTTTTATTAATATCAATGGTGCCTTAGTATATGATGAAAATGATAATTTGCAGATTAAGCATAAATTACCTAATGAGAAGGCACGTGTAATCGCAAATATTCTTGAACAAAACAATATTTATTTTGAATTAGTTACCGCCGAGCAAATATATTCAAGTGATATCAGTAAACGTGTGGTTAACTTAGCTCGTGCACTAATGACTCTGAATCCAGGAGTAACTTTTAAAAAAGCAGTTGCAACCGCGGCTGGTAGTAACGCTATGTTTAGTATGACATTGGAAAAAGACTTTGATAAGTTATTAACTAACCCCAAAACCGAAATTATGAAAATAATTGCTTTTGATGCACACGGACCTGCTGCTTTTACTAAAGTTAAAAAAGAAATCAAGGATGTAGACGGTGTTGTTGTGACATCAAGCTCTGCAGCTAACATTGAGATTAACGATATTAAAGCACAGAAAGGCCCTGCTCTTTTAGATTATGCCAGAAAAAAAGGTATCAAAACAGAGGAAGTAGCCGCAATTGGGGATAATCTCAATGATGCCAGTATGATTAGGGATGCAGGTGTTGGAGTAGCTATGGCAAATGCAGTACCCGCTATTAAGAAATTAGCACAAGTCCGGACTAAATCAAACAATGATAATGGAGTTGCTTATATTTTAAGGAAATTTATTAAAAATAACGCAAAAGAATAGAGGTGCTTAAATGCGCTACTTATTGGAATTAACTCAGAAACAGGAATATGGTCAAATACCTGTCGCAAATGAAGAAGACCAAATTGAATATATTATTCAAGGTAATTTAGATAATCCTAATCACACCCTGTACTTAAAAAGGTTTACCGGCAAAGAAATAGGACGACTGTACACTGATGGTAATGGCATTATCTCTTCTTACACCATTGATGTGGTTAATCACTCTTTGGTTAAAGTTAAAAGGTTAAACAATAAGGTAGCTAACCTTTTCTATGTTACTCGCTTAAACTACATAGTTACTGGCAGTATTAAAAAAGGAAGCTATAAATTTCTTTTTGGTGTCAAAAAAGTTGCCACAGTTAGGACTGTTGTTCGCAGTGAGGGTGTCGTTTTAATTTGTGATATTGATCGTCCTGAAGATGTACCCTTTATCCTATTGTGTGCCACGCTTTTTACTCAATGGCATACCACCCCGTTACGACTGCCAACTTTTCCACCCGTTGGTCGTAAATATAATGTTAATTTTAATTAAAAAGGCGCTACTTGCATGATAGCTTAGCTAAACTGCTAGTAACGCTTTTTTAGGCTAGTTTACAAAATATTATTTTAATAGCAAATTTTTGAAGGAAAAGTTAGCAACTTCTGCACTTCGATGTGAAACAACAATTACGCTTTCCACCCTATTTAATAATTTTTGCAATAAATTTTGTGCTGTTTTCAGGTCAATACTGGAAAAGCTCTCATCCAGTAAAATTAATTTACCCTTAGTATCGATTAGTCTAGCTAACGCAATACGTTGAGTTTGACCGCCAGATAAGGAATTATAATGCCAATTTTCATTAACTTCAAAATCTTGTTTTACCCTATCTAGACTTGCTTTATTATAGTTTCGTCCCAGCAAGATATTATAATTAATACTGCGAGGAAACACTGTCACTGTCTGGGGCAGATAGATAATTATTGAGTTTATTACGTTACGGGGTATAACAGTAATATTGATCCCATTTAGTAAAATTTCGCCTTTAGTAGGAGTAAGTTGACCCGTTGCTAATTTAAGTAACGTGGATTTACCCCGGCCAGAGATCCCATTTAATTTATAAAAATCACCTTTTTTAAAGACATAAGAAAAATTATGCAGAATTTTTTCTTTTGCATTAGGATATGAAAAGGTGACATTTTTAAATTCCAGTGACTGAAACTCCATTGAAAAATTAGTTTTAACAAAATTTTCATTTTCACTTTCCTCTTGTCCTTTCAGCTCATTAAATTTAGCAAAAATACTGGAAGTAGAAAGCAATTGTGCAAAGTAACGATTAATAATTCCGGCAGAGTCAAAAACCTTAGTAGCTAATTCAGCAGTGGACAAAATAGCACCTGCACTAATTTTTCCTTGAAAATGAAGAAGTCCTGTAATACCTAGAATAAGAAGTTGACTACCAATATTGATTACACCTGTAATAATATCCACAGCGGAACGTCTGACAGTGTTATGTACATTTGCCTGCTTTAAACTTTGTGATCCCGTCGCGACTAACTTCTTGATTTCACCCAAAGCGTTAAAAGCGTATAGAGTATCATAGCCGTGTAAACCGCTACTAGTAAATTTTAAAAAATTTTCGTTAGCCTGAGAAATTTTAGTAACCCCTGCTGTCAGAAATCTTTTGCAGAAACGCGGGACTAATATAATCACTAAAACTAATAAAATAGCTGCAAGAAATAGAATATTGCTATAAAGGTATAAAGCTATTAACGCAAAAATTGCATTACCACTAAAACGTATTATTAGAAAAAAGGTATTCAGACCTTCTTTTTGAATTAAATTGACATCATTTTGCAGGTAAGACTCATAATAATCCACTGGATTTTGTTTAAATTCATTTTGAGAAAGTTTAATTAGACTAGTAACAATGTCATTGCGAATATTGCTAAGAATATCTTGTATAACTGTTTCTTGAATATAACTTTCTAGAAAAGAAATAAGAAACGTGAGAAACCAAAGTAAAAAGATCACTACCAACATGCTAACAAAAGGCCTAATTTTGCCGGCAATTAAATAATTTGCCAGTACGGCCATTTTGGTAGCAGCCAAAACTTGCAATACAGAATTTACTAAAAGTAATAGACAAGATGTTATAACTGCAAATGCATGTTTTTTGAGATAATGATACATTTTGGCCCTCCTTTATTAGTTCACATGGCAGTAAAATAATTTCAGCAAATAATTTAATTATTTTTTAATGTATTAGTAATATTAACAAATTAAATTATGCTAAACAAGATATAATTGTAATTGTTCCAAATTTAACTTCTAACCAATAACAAAAACACTCCTAAAATTACTAATTAGTTTTAAGAGCGTTTATCGTGGCAAGGCTTAAATGCGTTTTTCATATGCCAGTTTTTCTTTTTCAAAACTTAACAATTGATCATCAAAATGATCAATTTTATAATCAAGATAATTAACTGTTTTTTTAATATTTATAATTTCCTTATTCAGCTGGCTTCGTTGCACAATTAGCAAATGTTTCCGTATTTCTGCAGTTGAATAGTCTTTCATATATAAATTGACAAACTTCTTTATTTTTTTGATAGACATACCTGCTTTACGTAAAACCATAATGTAAAAAACCCAGTTTTGTTCTTTTGTGTCATACACGCGATAGCCATTTTTGTCCCTCTTAACAGTAGGTATCAGCTTTTCTTTTTCCCAGTAACGTAAGGTATCTTTAGATAAGCTAAATTTTTTACTGATTTCGTTTATTGTCAAAATTCGTTTTCCTTTAATCTACGTTTCTAATTAAATCATGAATATTTTTCACTGATGCTGGATCACGATGATCAAAAAACTGACTTTCATTTTTATCCAGATTTTTTATTTGTGCCATTTCAGCTGGATTTAATTCAAAATCAAAAATTTTACTGTTTTCTACCAAGCGATCGTGATGAATTGATTTTGGAATTACTACTATTCCTCTTTGAACTAACCAGCGTAAGATAACTTGACCAGTTGTTTTATGATGATCTGCAGCTATTTGCCTAATTAGTGAATTAGTAAACATATGATGCTTTCCTTCCGCGAAAGGTGCCCAAGCTTCGGGTTGAATTTTATTTTCTTGGAGGAAAGAAACTTCTTTTGCTTCTTGCATCCAAGGATTAATTTCAATTTGGTCAACAACAGGACGGATATCATTATACAAACTTAAATCGAGAACACGGTCTGGTGAAAAATTAGAAACTCCAATTGCTCTGATAATTCCGGCCTTATATGCTTCTTCCATTGCACGCCAGGAACCATAAACATCACCATAAGGTTGGTGTATTAGATACAGATCTAAATAATCAAGCTGTAATTTTCTTAGAGAATTGGTAATTGCCCGTTTGGTTGCCTCATAACCTGTATCAGATACCCACAATTTAGTGGTGATAAACAAATCGGTTCTATCAACTCCACTGTTTTTAATGGCCTTTCCTACAGCCTCTTCATTACCATATGATGAAGCTGTGTCAATTAGACGATATCCTATTCGGATTGCATCCACAACTACATTTTCAGCCATAGTCAGGTCAGTTATTTGAAAAACGCCTATACCTAGAGTAGGAATTGATATACCATTATTTAGTGTTGTTTCTATCATTTTGGTACTCCTTTATTAATTTGTAATAAAGTGTATACCTTAGAGTTAGCTCCATAGCAAGGATTTTTCTAATACTGAGCTTGATTCCTATTCTTGCAGTTTTTTAACTATTAAATTTGCTAATAGGTTATATCCTTCTTTTCCAAAATGTAAGCCGTCATCCAATTGCCCTTTACAGAGTGTTGTTAAATTGCCATGATCAATCATAGCTTGGAATAGATTAATAAAATTTAAATTGTAGGTTTCTGCTAACTTAATCAGCTCAACAGTATAAACAGCAATTTCACGGTTGGTCCGCTTATTTTGCCTATTTTGATCAACAGCAGGCGGGGAAATTAAAATTACATTTTGAGGATAATATAAACAAATTATGCTAGATATAATAAGAGCCATGTTTCTCTTGAATTGAGCGATAGGTACCCGCTTGTGTTTTGCTATATCGTTTGTTCCCAAAAGCAATACCAACTCATCGCAGCATTCAACTTTTAGGATCAAGTCAGGCAATAATGCATAAAAAGCTCCCGAGTTTACTCCGGAAACTGCAGTATTGGCAATCTCAATATCAGGTATTTTTGCTTTAATTGCATTGTTAATACGAGGTAATTTTAAACCTTCTTTGCGAGCAATAATGCTATCTCCTGTTAATAATAGTTTCACTTTTTCTCCTTTTTAAAACTAAAAACTGTAATCACAATTAGTTGCGACTACAGTTTCAATAATTAACGTGGGTTAACTTTACTATATTTCATATCTTTAAATTCAAATGCACTATACTTATTTGTTATAGATTTTGTTTTAAAAAATTGGTTAGTTACTAAACCATCTTCTGGATTACTTTGAAATAAAACTTTATGTTTTTTACCAGCTATTTTTTCAGTCTTAACTGTGAAAGCATTTCCGTTTTTAATTGCTTTTTCCTGTACCGGACTTAGTATGATCCACTTACTCCCATGCATTTTTTTACTAGATGCTCGTAAATATTTTCCTAAAACGCTCTGATTTTCCTCTTGCCAAGCTGAAGGCATTTCCCAAGGATATTTCTTTGTGCCTTTGACCATTCCGACTTTTATTACTTTAAAATAATCATTAGTTAACGGCATATTGATCGCAGACGCATGAATAATCATTGGATTGGGGGTAAAATTGTTATTACTATACCATTTGCCACGCCAGGTTTTGGGAAATTTAAATTGTTTTGCAAAACCATATTTGTTTTTATTGGTTTTCTTAGCTTGCACTGTTTTCGGTTGAACACTTGCAAGTGGCACTGTCATAGGTATAGCTAAGCCTGCTAATGCAAATATAGTAATAATTTTTTTAGCCATTTTTCTCTCCTGTAAAACAATATCGTGTTTTTATTTATAGTAATAATTATAAACTGGTTGATTGTATAAAGTAATTCAATTTATTAAAAAACTAATTCCTTAATTGAGAATTAGTTTTAAAATCACATATTTACTTTACTTAATACTGGTTAAATGAAGGTGCATAAGTTTCACCCTTAAAATTATAGTGTTGATATTTTTGCGCTAATTTTGGTGAACGGAAGAACTGGTCAACGATTTCACCGGTTTTAGGATTAGCTTCAAATATTACTTGTTGCGTTTTACCTGCAACTTTTTCATTCCTTAATCTAAAAGCGAAGCCAATTTCAATATTGTTTTCATCTATTGGACTAAAGACAAGCCATTTTTTGTTGCTAATCTTATTAGTGGTTACTCTACCTAAATGTTTAAAAATTTTATCATGCTTGGTAAACCAACTTTGCGGCATTTGCCACAAGTATTTATTAGTACCTTTTACTTTACCTGCAGATACCAATTCGACATATTCTCCGATCCAAGGCGTATTGAAACCATTCTTTTTAATGGTCATTTTGCTTACCTTATCATGTGTGTTACTAAACCATTTACCACGCCATGATTTAGGAAACTTAAAGTCTCTCTTAAAGCCATATTTTGTTTTATTAGTAGTAATTTTGGCATTTTTTGAAGTACTTGCCGCCTGAACCAAATTCGTCTGATTAACACTAATTCCACTTGCTGCAGCTAAGGCAGCCACAATAACTGACCAAGTAATTGTTTTACGTAATTTCATAGTCTTTACCTCCCATATTGGAATTATTTCATCCTATTATGGACACGCACTATGATAAAAGCAAGCGATAGTGGAAATATTAAACAAAAAAAGTCTCTGAAAAATCAGAGACTTATTTTATCGTATACAGTTAAAAATTAATCTTGGTAATTTACTAATTCTAAGAATGAATCAGGTTTAAGTGAAGCTCCACCGACTAAACCACCATCAATATCAGGTTTAGCCATTAATTCTTTAACATTACCTGGATTTACTGAACCACCATATTGAATTCTAACATTCTCAGCAGTTTCTTCGTTGTACAGATCTTTAACAGTATCACGAATAGTCTTGCACATTTCTTCAGCTTGGTCAGAACTGGCAGTCTTACCGGTACCAATAGCCCAGATAGGTTCATAAGCAATAACTAAACTTGAAACTTGATCAGCTGACAAACCGGCAAGTGCAGCCTTAATTTGACTAACTACCCAATCTTCTTGCTTGTTAGCTTCACGTGTTTCAAGTGATTCACCACAGCAAATAATTGGAGTAACGCCATTAGCAAATAAAGCCTTAGCTTTCTTGTTAATGTCATCATCTGTTTCGTGAAAATAGCCACGGCGTTCGGAGTGACCAATAATACAATAGTTCATGCCCATTTCTTTTAAAACTTTAGGTGAAGTTTCACCAGTGAAGGCACCTTCATCTTCAAAATAAGCATTTTCTGCACCGACGCGCAGGTTTGTGCCAGCTGCTGCGTTCGCTAAACTTTCAAGATCGACGGCAGGAGCACAAATTAGTGCTTCAACCTTACTTGCTTCTGGCAATTTATCCTTTACAGCAGCAACAAATTCAGTTGTTTGCTTAGGATTCATATGTAATTTCCAGTTACCAGCAATAATTGGTGTACGCATGTAAATAATGTCCTTTCTTAAAGTTTACTTGTCTGAAATGCAGGCAATTCCTGGTAATTCTTTACCCTCAAGATATTGCAAAGAAGCACCACCACCAGTTGAAATGTGGGTGATCTTTGGAGCGATACCAAGTTGTTTAGCGGCTGCAGTTGAGTCACCACCACCGATAATAGTAGTAGCATCAGTTAAATCAGCAAGAGCCTTACCAACTTCTAGAGTACCTTCAGCAAAGTTGGACATTTCAAAGGCACCCATTGGTCCATTCCAAACAACAGTCTTGGCATCTTTTAAAACATCCTTGAACTTGGCAACAGTCTTAGGACCGATATCAAGACCCATCATGTTTTCTGGAATGTCATCGCCCACAACTTTACGGGCAGCATCGTTTGAAAATTCTGTTGCTGCAACATTGTCAACAGGTAATACAATCTTGCCATCAGCGTCTTTTAACAATTTTTTAGCAAGGTCAACTTTATCTGGTTCAAACAATGATTTGCCGATTTCATGACCTTGGGCAGCTAAGAAAGTATAAGCCATACCGCCACCAATTAAAATGTGGTCTGATTTAGGAATTAGGTTGGTAATAACATCAATCTTGTCTGAAACCTTAGCACCACCTAAGATGGTAACAAATGGGTGTACAGGATTAGCAACAGCATCACCTAAAAACTTGATTTCCTTTTCCATTAAGAAACCAGCAGCAACAGGCTTGCCATCTTTCTTCATAGCTTCAGCGATACCAACATTGGATGCGTGACTTCTGTGAGCAGTACCAAAGGCATCGTTAACATACATGTCACCTAATGAAGCCCAGTATTCACCTAACTTAGGATCATTTTTGCTTTCACGCTTGCCAAAGTCATTGTCAATATCTTGGAAACGAGTGTTTTCAAGAACAGCAACGTCACCGTCTTGCATCTTGGCAACGGCATCTTCAACTTCTTTACCTTCGTTAGCTGGAACAAAGGTAACTGGCTTCTTTAAGAGCTCGCTCAAACGGTCAGCAACTGGTTTTAATGACAATTCTTTCTTATCATCATCTGACTTTACACGTCCCAAGTGACTGAGTAAAATTGCCTTACCACCATTTTCAATGATGTAGTTAATAGTAGGAAGTGCAGCAACAATTCTGTTGTCATCGCCAATCACACCATCTTTAATTGGCACGTTAAAATCAACACGAACTAAAACCTTTTTGTCTTTTACATCAAGGTCAGAAACAATTAATTTAGCCATCTATATCCTCCGATAACTTAATTATTTTTATTTTGAAAAAAAGGCGGAAGGAAGAATTTCCCTCCGCCTTCTCTTTCACCACTTAACAGTAATCAAATATTACAGATTAAAGAGTAGCAAATTTCAACAAAGTACGAACCATTTGGCAAGTGAATGAGTATTCATTGTCATACCAAGCAACAGTCTTAACTAATTGATTGTCACCGGCAGTAGTTACCATAGTTTGAGTTGGGTCAAAGATTGAACCAGCAGTCATACCAACTACATCACTTGAAACGATTTCGTCATCGTTGTAAGCAAATGATGGGCTTTCGTACTTCTTCAATGCTGAGTTAACTTCGTCAGCAGTAACTTTCTTGTCAAGGATTGAAACTAATTCAGTTAATGAACCATCAGTAACTGGAACACGTTGTGCGTGACCGTTAACTTTACCGTTCAATTCTGGAACAACAAGACCAATAGCCTTAGCAGCACCAGTTGAGTGAGGAATAATGTTAACTGCAGCAGCACGAGCAGCACGCATGTTACCACCACGAACAGGTCCATCCAAAAGCATTTGGGTTGAAGTGTAAGCGTGGATAGTAGTCATAGTAGCTACCTTGATGCCAAATTCTTTTTGCAAAGCGTCAACCATTGGTGCTAATGAGTTAGTAGTACATGAACCAGCTGAAACGATCTTGTCGTTTGCATCTAAAGTGTCATCGTTTACTGAGTAAACAATAGTCTTCAAGTCATTGCCGGCAGGAGCTGAAATCAAGACTCTCTTGGCACCTGCGTCAAGGTGAGCTTGTGACTTTGCCTTGCTGGTGTAGAAACCAGTACATTCAAGAACAAAGTCAACACCATCATTCTTAACCCAAGGAATGTTTTGAGCTTGTGGTTCTGCGTATACACGGTATTTCTTACCATCTACAACGATTGAATCTTCAGTAGCTGAAACTTCGTGGTCAAAAGTACCATGAGTTGAGTCATATTTTAGCAAGTGTGCCAAAAGTGCTGGGGTAGTCAAGTCGTTAATAGCAACAACTTCAATATCCTTTGACTTTTCGCCTAAATCCATGATCCGACGGAATGCCAAACGACCAATACGGCCAAAGCCGTTAATACCAATTTTAACTGTCATATTCTAAAGTCCTCCTTAAGAACTATGTAAGAACTGTAAACATCAATTTATTTTAAATGAGAATTACTTCTCCTTTAAAATCTTCTCTGAGGCTCCTTCATCAGTAATTAACCAGGTTTGATGCGGAGCATTTGGCATATAAGCCTTGATTGCTTTAGCCTTGCGGCCACCACAAGCAAATGCAAATATGTGAGGTATTTTATTTAGATTCTCAAACTGCAAACCAACCTGATGTACGCGGTCGACAATCTTCCCTTCGCCATCGAAGAAACACCCGAAACATTCGGTGACTACTTTTTTTTCACGCAATTCAGATAAGCGAATTGAATCGTATCCTCTGCGTCTTGCCATGTCGTGAGCTAGTCCAATTCCATGAATTACTACATCCGTCTGAGAAATATCTTCCAGCACGTCAGTAAAAGTGGATTCCCGGATCAAAGAATTGTAAGCTGCTTGAGAAATCTGCTCCGGTAAATACAATGTTTTATATTTACCACCAGTTTCAGCAGCCATTTTCTGAACAATAGTATTGCTTTGAATAGCAACATTTTCACCCAGAGCCCCACGACCTGGCACAAATTCCAGTTGTCGATTTTTACTTAAACTTTTAGACAAATTCCTAGTCGATTTTGCAAGAGCTTCACCACCCAAAACAGTAATAATTGAATGTCCCAGGGGTAACAGTAAATCAAGAGCTGCATTAAGCTCTTCACCCATTCTCTCATATACCAGTTCTTGTAAATCACTATCGCCTGGCACAATAATTGTGCGCTCGATACCGAGTTTACGCGCTAAATCAATTTCTGTTTTGCGTGCGTTAAACAACCGATCTATCAGAGGTGCCGCCTCTTGCAATATCTTTTTGCCCTTCTCTGTCATAAACATGCCAAAGCTTTTAATCTCAATCAAACCTCGATCACGCAGATACTCAGTTTCTGTTCGCACGTTTCTTTCAGATAGTCCTAAAGACTGAGCTACGCTTCTGCGACCTACAGGTGCATTAAGCGATATTTGCTCAAGAACAAGATATCTTTGCCGAAAAACTTTTAAGATGTCAGGAACGAGAGCTTCAAGCACAGGAAATTCCGAGTACATTAATTTCTCTCCTTCTTCTGGGACCAAATTGACCCAATTGTTGTCATTAGGTGTCCCAGATTGTCTAAAAATATATGAGAAACGTAAATTGACATTAATCAATTTAGCCATTCCTCAATCGACAAATACAGTATAGCAACACTCCAAAAATAATTCAAGTTAAATTGCCGCAATTAGAAAGTCTTAATAAATTAGTCGATATTGATACTAAAACATGCAAAACTGAAGCTCTTTTGTCAATATCAATAAAAAACAATTCAATTTTTGTTTCTTTTCTGTTATACTTGTTGTTGTGCAAATTCGGGTCCTTAGTGTAATGGATCGCACGTAAGATTCCGGTTCTTAAAATCTGAGTTCGACTCTCAGGGGACCCATTGAATTAATTTAAAAAGAGTAGCTGTTGCAATCTAGCAGTAGCTACTCTTTTATTTTAATTTTCAAGCATGTTTTTTAAATCTCTTTGAAACTCATTATCAATCTGGTTCGAAAAGTCTTCTTTAGCTAATTTATCTTTAAGCAAATAAGTAAATATTGCTCTCATTGCCGTCTTTTTGTTTGCTGCTTGTTGCCAGACAATCGAGTTTTCACCGTCAAGCACAGAAGCTGTCACTTCTTCACCCCTGTTTGCAGGTAAACAATGCATAAATTTAACCGCAGAATTGTTTGTTTTAGCCAGCATCTCTGCGTTAACCTGATACTTAGGATAAAATATTTTCATATACTCTGTTTGATCAAGCTCTTGATCATATAGACCATACCAAACATCAGTATAAATAAAATCAGCATTTTCTAAGACTTTTTCATCATCAGATAGAGTAATTGTGGCGCCATTTTGCTGAGCTATTTTTTCTGCTTTGCGCAATAATTTTGGAGATAATTGCTTTTCTTTAGGACCGTATTGCACAAAGTGCATTCCCATTTGAGCGCATAAAAATAATGCAGAAACAGTAATTTGCGTTGTATCCCCTACAAAGACCAGCTTAATATCAGATAATTTTTTACTTTGCGGTAAAAATTCTTTAATTGTAATCAAATCACCTAAAGCCTGAGTAGGATGGTCATCATCGCTCATGAAGTTAACTACAGGTGCATGCGAATTTTGGGCAATTTCCACAATATCTTCTTGACTAGCCGTTCGCACTCCAATGATATCAACTAAGTCACCTAAAGCATGACTAGTATCAGCCAAACCCTCATGACCATTTTCTCCTAGTTGTATCTGCCCTGGAGCTAAATACAAAGCATGTCCTCCTAATTCAGTCATTGCTGTTTCAGCAGAGCAGCGCGTTCTAGTAGATACCTGATCAAAGATCATACCTAAGCTTTTACCTTTTAAAAGCTGAGGGTAATAGCCATGGTTGATAGTCTCCTTAATTTTTAGACCTAAATCAGCTAAAAATTGCATTTCGTCTCTTGAAAAGGTACAAGTATCAATAAAGTCTTTTTTAACCAAAAAATCCTCCTTTTTGTATTCTTTACTTTTCTTATCGCCTACCATAATACAGAAACTAAGTTTATTTGAAAAACAATTACATTCAAATATAGAAAGTCTTAAATATTTTAGGAATAAAAGTCTTACTAAAATGAAAAAGCCACTGAGAAATTTCAGTGACTTTCATAATTTATTTAATTGCCAATCCTGATTTTGCCAGTTGTCGAGCACTTATATGATTAACAAAATGCTTAAAATAATTTTTCTAATTTGTGTTACCAGCTGTTAACTCTCCGCGTTGGGCAAATTCAACGTACAGTTTATTACCTGATGAAGACAAGCCTTCAATCTCACGCCTTACGTGAAGGTGATGGGTGCTCTTATAGGTTCCGTCTTCACCAACTTTAAAGATATAATCATTAAAACCGATATAAAATTGGTTATGATTTTGATCGTACGTAAATCCTTGTACTGGTGAACCATTGCTTACAAAGTTGCCTTTAGTAGCCCCTACTTCAACTGGAATCCAGGAATCACCATTGCGAGTTACTTTCCAATATTCATAATAGCCGTTTCCACCGTTATGGAAGAGGCAATACATCGTGTTGTCACCGGCAAAGGTGGCATTATGAATGTATCTAGGACTACCATAGTTAGAAATTCTAAAGGTCCAGATTTGATTAATCTTCATATCTGATTTACGTATCTGTAAAATTTCTTCAGAAGCATTTGAATTGCTGGAAGTGTTGTTATTAGCAATTACATAAATGTAATTAGCTGATGAGCCGATAGCCTGACCATGACCCAACTTGATATAAGGACTAACTTTAATATGTGAAGCATATTTCTTGAAGGTTGACCAGCTCAATGTTTGTAAATTTTGCGCCTTAAATTTATTAATATGCTTTAAATTATAAGAAACTAAGTGACCCTTTTGTGCACTACTTGAATTAAATAATGCAACTGTAAAGTTTGAACCATTCACGGTAATGCCCTCAGGAATTACACCTACTTGTCCCATCTTATCACCAGATTGATTGTAACCAAGACTGACAAAACGAGGTTGGAACAGCTTTGTTTTTAAAGTTAAACCGTTAGCTTTAAATGTATTAGATCTAGTTTCGGAAGTATAATGATGCGCTGCGTTCCAGTTTCTTGAAGAAGACTTGGAACTACCTTTCCAAGTTGAGACTTCCTTTGGTTCATTCATAGGCTTTTTATCAGCTCTTGCTATACCCTCATTCTTATCTGAGCGAACAGTAACATTGACTGTTGCCTTAGCCTTGCCATAACTATAGTCAACCGTGGTCTTACCTGGAGTGCCCGAACTAATTTTTGACTTAGAAACTGTTACCTTGCTGGTATCTACAGCAGTACCTGCACTATTAGTCACATAGTTAATGGCGTCTTTAGTATTAAACGAATATTGATTGTTTTGCACTAAACTTACGTTCTGCGCAACAGAAATCTTGTTTCTGGCAAAAAAGTTCTGGTTAACCCAGCCGACCGTACGCCCGTCAACAATTATCTTCCAAAACTTGCCTTTCTTAGTGGCAATTGACTGTTTAGATTGAATCTGTGCGTGCTTAAAATATTTAGTCGACGTAAACTTGCCAGATGGTCCCATTTTTGAAGCATAATGATAAACTGCATAATTACCATTACCGGCTATTTTAGTAACAGCCTTGTGGTAAGTTTTTGCAGAAATATAAGAATTATTACTCCCAACAAATAAGCCAAGTGCAGCTATTGTCCCAGCAACCAGCAGCTTGCTTTTAAATTTTCTTTTCATTAAACTTACAACCCCCTTCTTCTATTATATAATAATAGTTTTACACTTTTTTAATTCATATATCAATAATTATTTTTGTTGTTAATTTCAAGTGACTTATTATTAGATTTTTAAAAACATTTAAGTTAAAATAAAAAATTGTTATTTTTATATAAGGGAGAAGTTTCATGGGTGAAACACCAAACAATTCTAAAAAGATGATGTGGACAACGCTGGCCACTATGGCTTTCTCTATTGTGTGGAGCTTTGGCAACGTTGTTAACGGATTCATATACTTTGATGGTACCAAGGTAATTTTCAGCTGGATTATTATTTTCCTGCTTTTCTTTATTCCTTACGCCTTGATGGTCGGTGAACTCGGATCAGTTTTTAAAGATTCAGAGGGTGGCGTTGCTTCTTGGATTAACGCCACTATCGGACCTAAATGGGCCTATTATGCTGGTTGGACATTCTGGGCAGTACATGTGGTTTATATTTCCAGTAAAGGTACAACGGGCTTAAGAGGCATGGCTTGGGGCATTTTTGGTAATACTAAATGGTATGATAGTTTGCCAACAGCTTGGACGCAATTAGCTACGCTGGCAGTATTTTTGTTCTTTTGCTGGGTAGCCAGCCGGGGGATTCCAGTAATTAAAACTTTATCAACAATTGCTGGAACTTCAATGTTTATCATGTCAATTCTTTTTATTATCATGATGTTTGCGGCACCGATGATTAATCCGCATGCTAGTTTTAACAGCATAAACTGGAATTGGCAAAACTTTATGCCAGATTTTAATACGAAGTACTTTACTTCACTTTCAATTTTGGTATTTGCTATAGGTGGAGCTGAAAAGATTTCGCCATATGTTAACAAGTTGAAAAAGCCTGCAAAAAATTTCCCGAAAGCTATGCTAGGATTAGCGGGAATGGTTATGATTTCTGCCATCTTAGGTACCATTGCTTTAGCATTAATGTTTGATCCTAAAGTAGTTAATGGTAATTTGAATGAATACATTTCAAATGGTCCGTACATTGCTTTTCAAAAATTAGGTGAATATTATGGCGTGGGCGGATTATTCCTCTATATTTATGCCTGGTGCAACGTCATTGGACAATTTTCCGCACTGGTTATTAGTATTGATGCTCCTTTGAGAATGCTTTTAGGAGGCAAAGAAGCAAAAGACTTTATCCCGAAAAAGTTATTAAAAGTCAATAAACATGGAGCTTATATTAACGGTATCTGGATGATTGTCATTCTTTCTGGCGGTATCATTGCATTGCAAGCCGTTATGCCTGATGCACAAACCGTAATGGCACAATTAGTTAAACTAAATTCGATAGTGATGCCAATGCGTTATTTATGGGTTTTCATTGCCTACTTAGCTTTGCGTAAACAACATGAAAAATTCCATAACGGTACTGATAACTATCAAATGACTAAGCATCAGTGGTTAGCCTATACTGCCGGAATTTGGGGATTAGCCGTTACAGTTGCTTGTTGTTTAATGGGAATGTATTCAAATGATCCATTCACACTTTGTTTAAATATTGCCACTCCAGTGGTATTATTCCTACTTGGTTTAATTATGCCAACAATCAGACGAAAACAAGAAGAAAAATAAGCTAAATAATACTTAACCGCCTAGCAATAGGCGGTTTTTTTACATAAAAAATGCTACACTATAATTAATTGAGGAGATGAGAATCATGCCTAATTTTTCTGATGAAGCAGGAAGTCTGCTACGTAGCCATCACTTAAAAGTAACTAAACCGCGTTTAAAAATACTTGAATATTTAATGGTACATCATAATCATCCCACCGCTTCCACAATTTTTACAGCAATTAGTGGAGACGAGCCAGCTTATCGTGCAACCGTTTATAACAATCTCAACAAATTAGTAGACGCGGGGATCGTAACTGAAATAAAAAATGGTGATGATTCTCTGCACTATGACTATTTTGTAAAACCACACTTTCATATTATTTGTAAAAGGTGCGGTAAAATCGCCGATGTTTATTATCCTGACTTTGGTAGAATTGAAGAACAGATGAGAACTGAAGCAGATAAGCAAACTGGTTTTGTCACTTCATCCAGCCACGTTGAAATCTATGGCCTTTGTCCTGACTGCCAAAGCAAAGAAAAAAAGAGCTGAAAGATGCAAAATCTTAAAATTCAGACAGCAATCAGATTCGAATTATGGACTAACTTTCAATATTTGATTTAGGTTAGTCTTTTTATGTTACTTTCTTAATAAATATCTCAATCACAATATGGCAAAATTCCTAAAATAGATAACTTTCAGGTTTTTTACGACATTTCCTAAACCAAAAAAATAAGAGCTTTTCAGCTCTCATCTAAAAATATTTATTTTATTTAATATTCATGCTTACCAATAATTCAGCTCTTTGTGCAAGGTTTACATACAATTTATTATCACTAACTGATAAACCTTCAATTTCACGACCGGTATCAAAAGAATAAGTATCTTTTAACTTGCCATCGCGGCCAATCTTAAAGATTAAGTCATTGAATGCCAAGTAAAAGTTTTTATTCTTGGTATCATAAGTAAAACCTTGAACAGGTGAATTATTGTTTACAAAGTTGCCATCGGTTTTACCGACTAATTTTGGATACCAATTATCTCCAGTACGAGTGAATTCCCAGTATTCATAACAATTATTTTCTGTGTCATGGTAAACAGTGTACATATCCTTATCTGATACAATTACACCATTTTGGAAATAGCGATTACTCTTGCCATCATCAATCCAAGTTTTGATTGTCCAAATCTTGTTAATTTGCAAATCACTCTTACGGATTTGAAGTAATTCTTCAGAGTCGTTAGTGTCATTTAGCGTATTATCATTATTTAACACATAAATATACTTATCACTTGCGCCCAATGCCTGACCATGACCAATTGGAATATAGGGACTTACCTTGATGTTTTTAACATAATTGTTAAACTTCTTTTGCGACATATCAAGTAAATGTTGCGCATCAAACGGATCAGTTAAAGTTTTCAAATCATAACCAACAATATGACCAGATACCAAATTTGTGTGACTTAAAAGACTGGTATATGCCCAGCCATTAGAAACGGTAACACCTTCTGGAATGTGACCAACACGGTTAATATTATCGTCTGATGGATCAGCTACACTTAATAAGACTGGTTGATATAACCGTGTCTTTAAGGTCAAATCACCACTAGTCAAAGTATGTTTATTGGTTTCAGGCGTGTATTCTGTAGGGCTAATATAATTTAATGATGAACCGTAATGAGTTTTCCAAGCCTGATAATCATTTGTACCAGGTTGCGCTGGGAAGGAGGCAACGGTATTCGCATCGACCACCCCTTCTTTTTTACTCTTTCTAACAGTTATTTTAACTGTAGCAGTTGCATCTCCATAAGTATATTTAACTTTATATGTCTTAGGAGTCCCGCAATTAATGCTATCTTTTGATACAGTTACTTGACTGTTGTCAATTACTGTACCCATGCTGTTAGTTATATAAGAAATAGCATCTCTGGTAGGGAAGTTGTAGAACTCATTGCGCACTAGAGATATAGTCTTAGGAACCGCAATTTGATTTCTGGCAAAGTAACGTTCATTAACATACCCTACTTGTCTGCCATTAACATAAATGCGCCAATAGCGGTATTTTTTAGTTTCAATCAACTGGTCTGATTGAATATGACTGTAACGAAAGTTAATGCCGTCAGCTACTTTGGTGCTAACTTTTCCGTTATTTACTTCTTTCCAGACCTTATAATTTTTGTTGCCCGCAACTTTGGTCATCATAGAAAAACCAGTAACAATTTGCTTAGGCTTAGGTTTTTTAGTATTGGTGTCGTCTGTCCCAGTTTGATCAGATTTACCTGTTTGATCATTAGTGGCATTATTATCATTATTTACATCAGTTGAGTTGCTTGATGACTTGTTGCTGTCATCTTGAACTGGCGGTTGAGCGCTATTCGAATCTGCCGCAACTGATGTAGTTGACAAGCCGGTACAAACTAGTAATCCGACAACCAATGTCAGTAAATATGGTAATTTTTTCTTATAAAGCTTCAAAATATATCCTCCAATATTTAGTTTACCTTTAAATTATATAATAAAACTCTCACTAAAAAGAATACAAAATTAATACACTTTCATTGACAGCAAGTAATGTAAGTGATTTAATTAGCACTGTACTTGATAGAGTGCTAATTATATTTAGGAGGTAGAAAGATGCTTGTACCTACAGTTATTGAACAAACTGCACGTGGCGAACGCGCATATGATATATATTCACGTTTATTGAAAGACAGAATCATCATGCTTAGCGGCGAAATTAACGATGATATGGCCAATTCAATTATTGCACAATTACTATTTCTTGATGCTCAAGACAACACCAAGGATATTTCACTTTACATTAATTCACCGGGTGGTGTGATTACTTCTGGTTTGGCAATTATGGATACCATGAACTTTATTAAATCAGATGTTTCAACTATTGCCATCGGCATGGCAGCTTCTATGGCTTCCATTTTACTGACTAGCGGAGCAAAAGGTAAGCGTTTTGCATTACCTAATTCGACTGTTTTGATCCATCAACCTTTAGGTGGTGCACAGGGTCAGCAAACTGATATTCAAATTGCAGCCAATGAAATTTTAAAGAGCCGTGAAAAAATTAACCGGATCTTACATGAAACTACTGGTCAACCTTTAGAAAAGATTCAAAAGGACACTGAACGGGACAATTACATGACCGCACAGCAAGCTAAAGACTATGGTTTAATCGATGAAATTATGGTCAATCAAAAGAAATAATATCAATAAACTGCAATAAAAAAGAAACCCATCAATTGATGAGCTTCTTTTTTTATTGCTCTAAGCTTGCAGCAATATCGTGAATTTTTTTAAAACGATGATTGACGCCAGATTTTGAAATCGGACCATCCGGCACCTGTTGCGCTATTTCTTTTAAAGACAATTCAGGCTCTTCAAGTCGCAATCGTGCTAATCCCTGCAATTTTTCAGGAATGTTTTCTAGCCCAATTTTACGTTCAATCAACTCAATATCTTCAACCTGCTTGGCTGCTGCATTAGCCGTCTTTTTTAAATTAGCTGTATCACAATTGACCAACCTGTTAACAGAATTACGCATATCCCGCATAATGCGCAAATCTTCAAAAGACAACATTGCATTTAATGCTCCGACAATATGTAAAAAGTCACCAATTTTTTCGGCTTCTTTTAAATAAACAATATAGCCACGCCTTCTTGGTGTACTTTTAGCATTCAGATTAAAGCGGTCATTCATAATATGAAGCAAATCGTCATTATGGTCTTTATAAATAGAATAAATTTCCAAATGATACCGACTCGTATTAGGATTATTCACACTGCCACTGGCTAAAAAAGCACCACGCAAATATGACATCGACCCTTCCCGTGAATTAATTATTCTTTTAGGAATGCTAGTAATTAAATTCAAGCTTGGGGTCAAAATTTCCAAATTATTCAGTATTTCTTTAACGTGATTTTGTAATCTCACCAAATATTGATTATTTTTTTTAAGCTTCATTTTGCGAGAAACTATCAGTTGTGGTTCAACCTTATATGCAGTTTTTATCAATGAAAAAATACGTCTAGCTATGGCAGGATTTTCAGTAGTGATATCAAGACTAAATTTGTGTTCATGAAAATTCAAAACGCCATTCATACGCAGGAAAGCAGCCAATTCAGCTTTGGCATGTTCACGGTGAATGGGCAGCGAAGTCAACTCTTTTTTTACGTTACTAGCATAGCTGGCCATTATTTGTTATTCCTTCCTGCGAGCCATTGCGGCAAATGCCAGGTTGATGATCTCTTTTGCTACTTTCTTACCGTCATGAAAAACCAATCCGCTACGCTGGTCAATAAAATCATCGGTAATCACCCGACAGCCCTGCTCGCGCAGTCCGTTAAAGTCTCTTTTCACCGGCTCAATATAGGCATCGTAATCACTAGGATTAAACTTAGACATGTCAATTTTGGCACCATTAACTAAAGCAGTATTAATATAATGACCACCAAGATGTGCGTTAATTACTTTAACGTGATCACAGTCTGAAAAATGATCGGTTTCACCAAGCTGCGTCATAATATTGCAAATATATATTACTTCTGCACTAGTTTTCCTAACAGCTTCGCCTAAATTAGGTATCATCAGGTTAGGTAAGATTGAAGTAAACAAGCTTCCGGGTCCTAACACTACTGCATCAGCATTTTTAATAGCATTTAGCACTTTAGACACGGCTTTTGGTTCAGAATTTGAGTTTGTATTGGTAACCCAAACTCGTTTTATCCTCTTATCCTTATCAGTGATTTCTTTTTCTCCTGCTTGAATGGTCCCATCAACAAACTCAGCATTAAGTGTTAAGGGCTCGTTAGAGGCAGGATACACGTGTCCATCTACATGCATCATTTTAGACAAAGACTGGACAGCATCAAAAATATTGCCATGCATCTCATTCAAAGCAGCAATGATTAAGTTTCCGATAGCATGCCCTGAAAAAAATGAATCGGAGGAATCAAAGCGATATTGAAAAATATCTTTTTCTTCCTGTGAAATTCCACTTAAAGAAACCAAAACATTGCGAATATCACCAGGTGGAACAACATTAATAAAGTTGCGAATTGATCCTGATGAACCACCATCATCTGATACCGTCACAATGGCAGTAATTTCAGCTTCTTGTTCTTTAAGCGCATTCAAAACAACTGGCAACCCAGTTCCACCACCAATGACCACAATCTGTGGTCTTCTACTTCTAGTTACACGAATCACTTTTTCAGCATATGTCATGAAAATCACCTTTTTCTAGTGTAACGACTAATTTCGCGGTGCGTAATATCAACTGTATAGTCTTCAGCCAAATCATGTGCCAATTGCTGTGCAATTGCAACGCTGCGATGCTGACCACCCGTACATCCAATTGCAATAGTTAATTTGCTTTTGCCTTCATTAATGTACCCTGGCAAAGCGACTTTTAACAAATCCAAAAATTTTTGATAAAAAGTTTGGGTTTGTTTTTTATCCATTACATAATTAAAAACCCGTTTATCGAGTCCCGTAAATGGCCTTAATTCAGGTATATAAAATGGGTTAGGCAAAAACCTGACATCCATCACAATATCTGCATCAATCGGCATACCGTATTTAAAGCCGAAAGATAACACTTCAATGGAAAATGGCTGTTTATGCTGTTTACTAAATCTATTAATCAGCTCCTGCTTTAGTTCCTTAGGTGACAAATTAGAGGTATCTATAATGTCATTAGCTCGATTCTTTATACCTGTTAAAATTCGTCTTTCTTCTAAAATACCGTCAAGCAGACGACCATTGCTTGCCAATGGTGGCACACGCCTTGTCTCTTTGTAACGGGCTACTAAAGTGTTATCGGAAGCATCCAGAAATACAATTCTAGTTTGAGCGTTGCCATTATCTTCAAGCGAATTGATCTCGTTATCTAAGTCTTTATAAAACCGTCTAACTCGTAAATCAATTACCACTGCTACTTTAGTAAAATCATCCGACCTGACAATTAATTCCCAAAAACTAGGTAAAAGCGATGGAGGCAAATTATCAACTATAAAATAGCCCATATCTTCCAAAGCATGAGAAGCCACGGTTTTGCCCGCTCCACTCATTCCTGTAATAATCAGTAGTTGCTTTTTGTGCTCAGCCATTTTCAAACTACCCCCCTATTAATAAAATTATACCATACCAGGTTTTTCCTAACTTTTTTGAGTAAAAAAAAGTTCTAATGAACTTTTTATTTATTAGCGATTAACAAAAGCTGCAATAATTTGATTAATTCCAAAAATTAATAACCAGAATGACACTAACCAAATTAGTGTTAAAGCAGACAATGCCGGATTAAACATCAGGCTGATTGCTATCAATAATCCTAGTATATTTAATATTAGGTTTAGCCAAAAGAAGAAATTAGAAATTCTTCTCATCTGCCATGAAAAAACTATACCGGTAATCGAATCAAATAAGAACCAAAAAGCAAAAAGGTAGGCAATTGTTAATCCAGCAGCGTCGTATGAGTAAAGAAACAAAATTCCAACGATAATGTCCAATACTCCTGAAACAATTGACCACCAGCTAGAAGGGATAAAATACCGAAAACGGCTGTAAAATACCAGCCAAACAAATCCCTGGACAATAGAGACAATAGCAAACAGCAAGACAAATGCGTGTAGTGCTTTACCAGGGTGCCGCAATAGAAATAACCCGGCAATTACCATTAAAATACCAGAAATAAATGCGGCCCAATTAAAACCACGATTTTGTCCGTAACTAGAAAAATTATCCATTTTTATTCCTCCTTGCGCTATATTTTACACTTTATCACAAACAATTAATACTATTTAATTACTTTTTGCACTAGCCTTTTTTGTTAGTGACGTGTCACGCATAAGAACTGGCTTTAAATACTGACCGGTATAACTTTCCTTAACTTGTGCTACCTGCTCTGGTGTGCCAGTGGCAACTATTTGGCCACCACCTTCTCCTCCTTCAGGACCCAGATCAATTAACCAATCAGCATTTTTAATCACATCCAAATTGTGTTCGATTATCAAAACTGTATTGCCTTGATCAACGAGTCTTTGCAATACTTCCAGTAAACGCTTGATATCATCTGTATGCAAACCAGTTGTCGGCTCATCTAAAATGTAAAAGTTCTTACCTGTTGATAACTTCTGCAACTCCGCAGCAAGCTTCATCCTTTGCGCTTCACCACCAGATAAGGTAGTAGCAGACTGACCTAGTTTGACATAACCTAAACCGACATCCACAATTGTTTGTAATTTGCGCGCAATTTTAGGAATATTTTTAAAGAACAAGCAAGCCTCACTAATTGTCATATCTAAAACCTGTGCAATATTTTTCTTGCGATAGGTTACTTCAAGAGTTTCAGAATTATAACGACTGCCATGACAAACTTCACACGGAACATAGACGTCCGGTAAAAAATTCATTTCTATTTTAATAATGCCATCGCCATGGCAGGCTTCACAACGACCGCCTTTAACATTAAAAGAAAAGCGCGCCTTAGTGTAACCACGAAGCTTGGCTTCATTTGTTTGGGCAAATAAAGCTCTAATATCATCAAAAACACTGGTATAAGTAGCGGGATTACTTCGAGGAGTGCGACCGATCGGACTTTGATCAATATCAATGATTTTTTCAATGTTTTGGTAGCCACTGATAGTTTTATATTTGCCAGGTTTAGTTTGATTTCGATTCAATTTTTGTGCTAAAGCACGTTTTAATATCATATTTACCAAAGTTGATTTACCAGAACCTGAAACTCCAGTAACCACAATTAATTTGCCTAAAGGAAATTCAACCTTTAAATTTTTGAGATTATTTTCAGCTGCACCGGTAATCGTAATTTTTTTACCATTACCTTTACGCCTTTTTAACGGAACAGGTACAAACTTTTTACCTGCCATATATTGTCCAGTTAGAGATTTTTCATTCTGTTCAACTTCTTCAGGCGTACCGGCAGCCATGACTTCACCGCCATAAGTCCCAGCACCCGGACCCATATCGATCAGGTAATCGGCTTGTCTCATAGTCTCGTCATCATGTTCAACTACAATTAAGGAATTACCTAAATCACGCATGCGCTTTAAAGCAGCTATCAGCCGGTCATTATCACGCTGATGTAAACCGATTGATGGTTCATCCAAAACATACATGACTCCTGAAAGATTGGAACCAATTTGGGTCGCAAGTCGGATTCTCTGAGCTTCCCCACCAGAAAGAGTATTAGCAGAACGCGACAAAGTCAAATAGTCCAGGCCCACGCTATTTAAGAAAGTAAGCCTGTCGCGCACCTCCTTTAGTATTGGCTTAGCAATGACAGATTCCTGCTCATCAAGTTTGATATTATTGAAAAATTCAAGGGCATGACTGATTGCCAATTCTGATGCTTCAGCGATATCCTTACCATTAACTTTAACCGCTAATGCTTTACGATTTAATCTTTTACCATGACAAGTTGAGCAAGTAAGTTCTGTCATATATTTGCCCATAACATCACGCATGAATTTGGACATCGGATGATAATAACGTCTTTCAACATTCTCCATAGCGCCTTCAAAAGGCGCTGTCGTATTATTAACTCCGAAATCACCGGTAACATGAAACTTAATTTTTTTAGTTGAGCCGTGTAAAATTGTCTCTTGTTGCTTCTTCGTCAACTTAGAAAATGGTTTATCAAGCGGAATTTTCAAAGCCGTACATGCCTGTTCAAGCATTTCCCCGTAGTACTTAGAATTTTTCCAAGGTGCAACTGCCCCTTCGGCTAAAGTTTTGCTTTGATCCGGAACAACCAAGTCCTCATCAACTGCTAACTTAACGCCTAAGCCGTCACAATCAGGACAAGCGCCAAACGGCGCATTAAAAGAGAAAAGCCGTGGTTCCATTTCTCCTACAGTAAAGCCGCATTTAGGACAAGCATAGTATTCTGAAAAGTTGATCGTTTCTGCGCCGATAACATCGACATTCATATAGCCGTCTGATAGGCGCAGAGCTGCCTCTACCGAATCAAAAAGCCGTGAGCGAATGCCTTCTTTAACAATCAAACGGTCAACCACGATATCAATTGAATGGCGCTTATTTTTTTCTAAATCAAATTTTTCACCGATTTCATGCATAGCGCCATCAACGATTACACGAACATAGCCTGCTCTTTGTACCCGTTTAAAGACTTCTTTATGTGCTCCTCTTTTAGCTCTAATTACTGGTGCCAAAATTTGAATACGGCTACGTTCAGGCAAAGCCAAAATGCGATTAACCATTTGCTCAACCGACTGTCTTTCAATTAAAGTACCATCGTTAGGACAAACTGGGTGCCCAACTCGAGCCCATAATAATCTGAGATAGTCATTTATTTCAGTAACCGTGCCCACGGTTGATCTGGGGTTATGCGATGTCGTTTTTTGGTCAATTGAGATTGCAGGATTTAAGCCATCAATTGAATCAACATCCGGCTTATCCATTTGTCCTAAAAATTGGCGCGCATAGCTTGACAGTGATTGAACATATCTTCTGCGCCCTTCGGCATACAAAGTATCAAAAGCCAAAGAACTTTTGCCAGAACCCGACAGGCCGGTAATAACAACTAATTTATCCTTAGGTATAGACAGGTTAATGTCTTTTAAATTGTGTTCACGCGCACCCCGAATAACAATTTTATCATTTACCATTTAATGCTTTCCCTTTTTTCTTAATTGGACTTCTAGTTGAACTTTCCAGTTCCATGATAGCATCCCGCAAGGTTGCAGCACCTTCGAAATCAAGTTTCTTAGCAGCTTCCTGCATTTGCTTACGCAAGTCTTTAATCATGGTTCTCTTTTGTTTAACGGTTAATTCGTCAAAGTTCAAATCAGCAAAACTATCAGTTTGCGTATCTTCATCCGCCACTTTTGTAGCAGAAATAACATCCCTGATCGGTTTAACGATAGTTTTTGGTTTCATACCATGTTCTTCATTAAACTTAATCTGTAATTTACGTCTTCTCTGCGTTGCATCAATAGCTTCCCGCATTGAGTCTGTGATTGTATCGGCATACATAATTACAGCCCCATCTGCGTTTCTGGAAGCACGCCCCATTGTTTGCACTAGTGGCCGGTATGCACGTAGAAAGCCTTCTTTATCAGCATCAAGAATTGCGACCAGTGAAACTTCCGGTACATCAATACCCTCACGCAATAAGTTAATACCAATTAGAACATCATACTTGCCAGTACGTAAATCACGTAATATTTGCATCCGTTCCAGTGTCTTCACGTCAGAGTGTAAATATTGCACTTTAATCCCGAGATCTTTCAAATAATCTGTTAAGTCCTCAGCCATTTTTTTCGTTAATGTAGTAACGAAAACACGTTCATTCTTTTCAATCCGCTTGTTAATTTCAGCAACTAGATCATCAATTTGACCCTCAACCGGTTTAACCTCAATTTTAGGATCAAGCAAACCAGTTGGTCTGATGATTTGCTCAACTTTGTGATCAGTACGCTCTAGTTCATAATCTCCCGGGGTTGCTGAAACATATAATATTTGGTTAACGTGTTTTTCAAATTCAGCCAGCTTCAAGGGCCTGTTATCAAGCGCAGAAGGTAAACGAAAGCCGTAATCAATCAAAGTCTTTTTACGGTTGCGGTCTCCGTTGTACATTGCCCTAATTTCCGGCATAGTTGCGTGAGACTCATCAATTAGAATGAGAAAATCATCGGGGAAAAAGTCAAGTAAAGTATAAGGGGGTTCTCCTTCTTTTCTTCCTTCCATATGACGAGAATAGTTTTCAATACCGTTGGTATAGCCAACTTCACCCATCATTTCCATATCAAAAGTGGTCCGTTGCTTAATACGTTCAGCTTCCAGCAACTTTCCCTCGCCTTCAAACTTTTTCACTTGAATTTTCATTTCTTGTGAAATGGCCTTAAGAGCCCGTCTCATTTGCTCTTCATTGGTCATGAAGTGCGTTGCTGGGAAAAGTGAAATACTCTCTCTTTCACCAATAACTTCACCAGTTAAGGCATCAACTTCTACAATTCTGTCAATTTCATCACCGAAAAATTCAATCCGATAAGCGTGGTTAGAGTTGCCTGCAGGAAAAACTTCTACAACATCTCCACGAACGCGAAAACGACCACGTTGAAAGTCAATATCATTGCGATCATATTGAATATTAACTAAATCACGCAGCAAAGTATTCCTGTTATATTCTTCACCTTCATGAACCGTAATCACACTCGCAGCATATTCTTTCGGGTCACCTAAGCCGTAAATGCATGAAACTGACGCTACGACAATAACATCGTTACGTTCCATTAAGTCGCTGGTAGCTTGGTGACGCAACTGGTCAATTTCATCATTAATTGCTGAGTCCTTTTCAATATATGTGTCTGATTGCGGCACATATGCTTCAGGTTGGTAATAATCATAGTATGACACGAAATAGTCAACGGCATTATGTGGGAAAAACTCTTTAAATTCTCCATATAGCTGTCCCACCAAAGTCTTATTATGAGAAATGACTAAAGTGGGTTTATTTAACTTAGCAATAATATTGGCCATAGTGAAAGTTTTACCAGTACCGGTAGCACCTTCCAAAATCTGTTCTTTATACCCTTTTTTAAAGCCAGCAGCCAATTTATCAATGGCTTGTTGCTGATCGCCTGCTGGATTAAATTTAGAAACGAGTTCAAATTTACGTTCTTCTTGTCGTTTAATCATCGAAAGACTCCTCGTAGAAAAAGTTGGACAAAATTGCCCAACTCTTATTTGACTTATTATATTTTACTCTCTCGAACGTATTTTCGCATCCTTTTTGTCTTATTTTAACAGTTTTGCCATTGCCTTTTGATAACTTTCAGCCGCCTCATGAGCAGTTGCAATATCGGGCTTATTAACTCCGACGTAGGCTTTAATTACTGGTTCTGTACCAGATGGTCTTAAGGCCAGCCAAGTTTCATCTGCCAAATAATATTTTAATACATTGGATTTAGGTAGCCCTGCTAGCGGTTTACCACCATTCTCGGTAATTTCTTGCTGCTTTAAAAAGTCTTGGATTTTGTTAACCTTAACCCCATTTATTTCTTCTAAATGCTCTGAACGTAATTTTGACATCAAAAGCGCCATTTTCTTTTGTCCACCAATACCCGGCATTTCAATAGCTTTAGTAATTTCGTATGAAGTACCGTATTTTTGCCAAATTTCATTGAGACCATCTAGCACGGTCATGTTGCGTGAAGCATAATAAGAAGCTACTTCAGCAAACATTAGTGCACCCTGCATAGCGTCTTTATCTCGCGCAAAAGGCTTAAAAAGATAGCCATAGCTTTCTTCAAAGCCCATCAAGAATTTACCATCATGCATCTTACTCATGCGATCGATTTCTTCGCCAATAAACTTGAAACCGGTCAAAACATATTTGGTTTTAATACCAAAATCTTGGGCAATTTTAAACGGCATGCTACTGGAAACTACCGAGGTAATTAATTCATAATCGCTGGCTAATTGACCATTATTTTTTAAATTAACCAGCAAATAATAAATCATCAGCGTGGCAATTTGGTTACCAGTTAGTACCTGAAAATCACCGTTTTTAGTACGCACGCATGCACCCATTCGATCAGCATCAGGATCGGTGGCAATGATTAAGTCTGCCTGTTTTTCATTTGCTAACTTTATTCCCGGATCAAAAACATCACGGTATTCCGGATTTGGTTTTTTAGTTGTTGGAAATTCCGGATCAATGATTGTCTGGCTGGGAACCGGAATTACATTAGTAAAACCTCCTTGCCTGAATGCGCGATCATAAATCATTTTACCTGTACCATGCAATGGGGTATAAATAATGGTTAATTTGTCGGCATTTTGCCGGATAAGGTCGGTGTTAACATTTACCGTTTTCAATGCTGCTAAATATGCTTCATCAATGTCTTCACCAATCAGCTGTAAAGTTTTTCGTGCACGGAGTTGCCCTACTGGCGCTGCTTTAACGTTAAAAATATCTGTTACTCTTTGAGAATACTCAAAAACTCGCTCTGCATCTTCAGGACCCATTTGGGCGCCATCAGCACCATAGACCTTGTATCCATTATATTGTTTGGCATTATGAGAAGCAGTAATATTAATTCCGGCTGCAGCGTGTAAGTACCTAACAGCAAATGATAATTCAGGTGTCGGTCTTAAATCATCAAACAGATAAACATGGATATTATGGCTTCCTAGAATTCTGGCCGCATGATCCGCAAATTCACGTGAGTGATAACGTGAATCAAAAGAAATTACTACCCCATTATTTTGAGCTTGCTCACCCTTTTCATCTATTAACCGAGCTAAACCTTCTGTTACACGGCCAACAGTGTATAAATTGATGCGATTAGTCCCCGGCTCCAGTCTGCCTCTCATACCGGCAGTACCGAAATTAATATCTTGCCCAAACGCATCTTCAATCCAATTTGAATCTTGACCAAGTTTAGACAGTTGATCTTTTAAATAATCGGGCAAATTTTGTGTCTGTTGCCATTTTTGAAATGTTTCTCTTGCTTTCATTTCAGTAAAGTTCCTCTTTTTCTAGCTTTTAATTCGTTTTCATAAATTATATTCTAGCATTTATCACTATTGCTATCTGTAAAAATAAAAAAAGAATTCATTTAAGCTGAATTCTTTTTGTAATCCTTATATTTTCCGATCATTTAAATCTTGCAAATAATTGTATGCCTGTTGGCCAGCAATACTGCCGTCACCAACTGCATTAGCAATTTGGCGCAAGTCTTTTGCCCTTACATCACCCAGGGCAAAAATACCATCAACCTTAGTTCTCATATGCTCATCTGTTGGAATCCAACCATTCTCATCAGTTACGCCCAAATCTTTAAAAGGAGCAGTTTGAGGAATAACGCCAACGTAGATAAAAACACCGCGAGTCTTTAAGTGTTTTTCTTCACCGGTCTCTTTATCTTTATAGGTAACGCCAGTCACCTTATTGCCGTCACCATCAATAGATTGAGTTAAGCCATTCCAAATGAAATGCATTTTAGGATTGGCAAAAGCACGTTTTTGCAGAGTTGGTTGAGCGCGTAGTTGATCACGCCGGTGAATAACCGTAACTGACTTAGCACTTTGAGCCAAGTAAATTCCTTCTTCAATAGCTGAATCGCCGCCACCTATAACCGCAATATCTTCATCTTTAAAAAAGGCAGCATCACAAACAGCGCAATAAGAAACACCCTTACCGGAATATTCATCTTCACCAGGAACACCTAAATGACGATGATCCGCTCCGGTAGCAATAATTAAGGCAGGTGCACTGTACTCGCCAGTATCTGTTTTAACTATTTTTAGGTCACCATCAGTGGTTACAGATTGAACGTCGCCATATTCAAATTTGGCACCAAACTTCATAACAGAATTGTACATTTTTTCGCCCAACTCTGGTCCTTTAATTTCACTAAAGCCGGGATAGTTATCAATTGCATCGGTGTTATTCATTTGCCCACCATACAAACCACGATCAAGCATTAACACTGAAAGGTTTGCACGAGAAGCATAAAGAGCAGCAGTTAAGCCACCAGGTCCTGCTCCGATAATGATTACGTCATATTTTTCCGTCATAGTTTTACCCCCAGTACTTTCTTATTTTTCGTAAGTAAATATTACAACGATTTGCATGTTAAAGTCTAATCTCCTGTTTAGGACTTCTACCCATCATCTGGGTAATTTCATCATCTACATTAGAATTTTGGTATAAAACGCGGTAGATAGCTTCACTAATCGGCATATCAATATGCTTTTCTGCGCATAATTCGTGCACAGCCTTTACTGTTGTAGCACCTTCAACAACCTGACCCATATTTTGCAAGACATAGTCAAGACTCTTGCCCTCACCTAATTGCTTACCACAGCGCCAATTACGAGAATTGACTGATGTACAAGTAACAATTAAATCACCTATTCCTGCAAGACCACTAAAAGTCATTGGGTCGGCACCAAAATAATTAACTCCTAGGCGTGTAATCTCTGCTAAACCTCGGGTCATTAAAGCCGCCTTAGCATCGTCACCATAGTGCTTACCAACTAAAATCCCAGCCGCGATTGCAATAACATTTTTAACCGCACCAGCTACTTCGACACCAATCAAGTCGCTATTGGTATATAAACGGAAATAGTCATTTGAAAATAACCGCTGCACTTTTTGTGCATTTTCCATGCTGCTTGAAGCACATGAAATGGCAGTCAAATCTTTTTGAGCAACACTTTCAGCATGGCTAGGTCCTGAAATAGCTACAATTTTATCCTCATCATCCGGATAGATTTCTTCAGTTAAAATTTCCGATATCAGTTTTTTGGAACCCGGTTCAATACCTTTGGTAGCAGTGACTATAAGCGGCTTTGAATTAGTTTGTCTTAAAATTTTACTTACATTCTGAGCAACACTGCGAATAGCTTGAGTAGGTAAAACAAATAATACAATTTCGGCTTCCGTTAAAGCTTCATTTAAGTCACCTGTCGCAACAGCCGTTTTATTTACCTGCCAGTTTTTCATGTAGTGCTCATTGGTATGATTCTGGTTAATTTCGTCATTAACTTTTTCGTTATTACCATACAGAACGATATTATATCCTTTATCAGCAAGCATTGATCCTAAAACCGTACCCCATGAACCTGCTCCTAAAACTGCAATTTTTGTCATTTTTTACTCTCTTTCACTAAAATAATTATTAATCTCGACTATAAGGGTATTTCAAGCCACTGCCGTCTAAATACCATTTGGGTTTAACAATTCGCCTGCGATAAATAAATAATACTATAACCACTATCAGCAATATTACACTAAGCATTTGCGAAACCCGAATCGATCCCCAAAGGTAAAGACTATCTGTCCGCATGCCTTCTACGAAAAAACGTACGACAGAATACCATGCCAAATAGAGCATAAATATTTCGCCTTGTTTAAACAGATGCTTTCTGTGTCTTAATAACAATATTATCAGTAAACCAATCAAATTAAAAAAAGATTCATATAGAAAAGTTGGCTGATAGTATACTCCACCGATTTTCATCTGATTAATAATAAAATCAGGTAAGTGTAAGCTTTGTAAAAACGCCAAGGTTGTGGGCCCACCATGAGCTTCTTGATTAATAAAATTACCCCAGCGGCCTAATATTTGAGCAGCCATTACTCCTGGCGTAATGATGTCCAGCATCAGAAATGGTGGCAACATTCTCTTATAACAAAATACCAGTAAAACTGCCAATCCGGCCAGTAAGCCGCCATAGATAGCTATGCCACCATTCCAAATAGCAATTATCTCGTCAAGATGCTGAGAATAATAATGCCATTCAAAAATAACATAGTAAATGCGTGCACCCACATATCCAAGAGGAACAGCCCATAACAGCAAATCCATGAAGTCATCACTTTCAATTTGACGTTTACGCCCTTCAAAAATTGCCATTGAGACAGCTAAAATAATTGCGACAGCCATAATAATGCCATACCACTTGACACTTAGGTTTCCTAATTTAAATGCTACAGGATTGATGGTCAATATCATTTATTCTTATCCTTTGCTGTGTCTGCTTGAGAGTTTTTCTTAATTAATTTCGTTAAATTACTGTCAAAAGTTTTGGTAGCATTATAGCCGCTTCTCTTGGCGCGGAAATTCATAGTTGCAATTTCAATAATATCTTCCATGTTACGACCGACTTTAACAGGAATAGTGATTTGGGGAACTTCAACATTACAAATATCTCGTTTGCTTTCCTCAAAACCTAAACGATCATAATTAGCTTTCTTATCCCAATTGACAAGTTTGATAACCAGCTGGATGCTTTCACGGTTTTTAACAGCTCCAACACCGAATAAATCCATAACATCAATGATACCAATACCACGAATTTCCATTAGGTGTTTTAATATTTCCGGAGCTTCACCCATCACGGTTTCCACATCTTTTTGATAAACATCAACTCGATCATCAGCTATTAAACGGTGACCACGATGAATTAAGCCTAAAGCAGTTTCAGATTTCCCAACACCTGAATCACCAGTCAGTAACACGCCCATACCTTTAACTTCAACTAAGACGCCGTGAATCGTATCACGGACAGCTAGTCGCTCTCTTAAATATTCCGTCAAAATACTGGAAACATAGGTAGTTGACTCTGGTGAAGAAAGAATAGGAATCTCTGCCTCATCAGCAGCTTGAGCTAGTTCCGGTGGTATTCGCAGAGAACGCGATACAAAAAAGCAGGGCGTATCAGGAGTACAAAGTTTTTTAAAAACCTGCACTAAACTATCGTGGTCTAGTCTAGCGGCATAAGAAATTTCTGTACGCCCAAGTAACTGAATACGCTGGCGGGGGTAAAAGTCAAAGTAGCCTGTTAACTCCAGTCCTGGTCTATAAATATCAGATACAACAATCTCCTTATTATTGATATATTGTTTTCCCTGCACAACATGAACAATTTTATTATCACGAATTAAATTTCTTAATTTAACAGCGTTTGTCATTTCAAAATGCCCCTTTATTATTTGTCGACATCTTTGGTTTTAGCATCGCGTACTTTTTTCCGTTTTGGTTTAGTTTGATTATTTTCATTCCAATTGTCCCAGCTATAAGAACCAGAATTAAGATCAGAGTGTCCAGCATTATTATCATCATTTTTGGTAAAATGATTGATTAACCAGATAATACCAATAATTACTAAGGCTGCCGGTAATATCATGAAAAAGATGTGAAATATGGCAAAAATAATACTTAAAATAACAACTGCCAATAATACTAAACCAACAATTCCCCAAAAACTCATCTAATCACCTACTCTGGATTTTCCTGGCTCAAAAGCCATTGTAAATATGCATAAACAAACGGTTGCAGCTTGCCATCCATTACACCACTTGTATCGGAAGTTTCATAGCCTGTGCGCAGATCTTTAACCAAATTATAAGGATGAAAAACATAAGATCTAATTTGTGAGCCCCAACCAATTTCTTTTTGGTCACCTTTAAGCTCCTGCTTGTGCTTACGTTTCTTTTCTTCTTCCAGGTGAAATAATTTTGCTCGCAGTTCATTCATTGCGGTTTCCCGATTCTGCAACTGTGAACGCTGCGCCTGAGACGTAGTTACGATTCCTGTCGGTAAATGAGTGATTCTGACAGCGCTTGATGTTTTATTAATATGCTGACCGCCTGCACCACTCGACCGGTAAACGTCAACACGGAGATCTTTAGGATCGATATCCACCTTAATACTCTCATCAATTTCCGGAATAACTTCAACCGAAGCAAAAGATGTATGTCTCCTCTTGGCCGAATCGAAGGGAGAAATTCTCACCAAACGGTGAACACCATTTTCCGATTTCATCAGGCCGTAGGCATTTTTACCAGTAATCTTGGCACTAACGCTTTTAAGACCAGCTTCTTCTCCAGGTTCATAATTACTAATTTCAAATTTAAAGCCGCAAATATCGGCATATCTCTGGTACATCCGCAAGAGCATTTGGCCCCAGTCCATCGCCTCAGTGCCACCTGCTCCCGGATGAATTTCAATCAGCGCATTGTGATCATCATATTTGCCAGATAAGAGTAAATCTAACTCATAATCATGAAACTCAGTTTGCAGTTTTTGCAGATCGGTTTCAACTTCTTTTTGTAAATCTTGATCTGCTTCTTCACGCAGTAATTCTAGTGCTGTTATTTCATTTTGATAATCCTTTTCCAACTTGACAAAAGAATCACGTTTTTCTTTCAACACATTTGTCTCACTAATCAAACCTTGTGCTTTTTCCTGATCATCCCAAAAAGTCGGATCTTGCATCTTATTTTCATTAACAATGATACTTTCGTTTATTGAATCTAAGTCAAAGAGACCCCCTAAAGTGGTCTAACCGCTTTTTCAAACTATCCAATTCATTTTGAATGTCACTTATTTCCATATTTTACAATAGCTCCTTTATTTTTAATAAAATTTCAGTAAAAAAGAGAAAGCAGCTGCTTTCTCCTCCCATCTTAACTATTAACGACTAAGATTTTGTCTAATTTCAGCTTTCATAAATAAACGAGTCACGTCAAATTCAATATTTGATACCATTTCTTCAAACATGTTGTAGCCAGAATCCTGGTATTCTACCAGCGGATTAAGTTGACCGTAGCCACGTAAACTGATTGATTGCCGTAATTGGTCCATAGCATCTATATGATCAGTCCAGCGATCGTCAACTACCCGCAAGATAACTACTTTTTCAAATTCAAGCATTTCTGAAGGATCAGCCAAAATCGCTTCTTTTTCTTCATAGTTGGCTTCAACGATATCATACAGCTTTTGCTTTAAGTCAGGAACCGTAATTGTCTTGAAGTCAATTGCATCAGTTTCTTCTTCGTTCGTCAAACTTGAAGAAATGAAGTCACGCAGTGAATCAAGCCGCCATTTACTACGATCACCCTGTGTAAACATATCAACTTGACTATTAATAGTACGGCGAATCATTGGGATTAAAACATCCTTAAGTGACTTTTCTTCACCAATAACCTGCATCCGTTCACCATAAATAATCTCACGTTGAATACGCATAACATCATCATACTGCAATGTTTGCTTACGGGTATCATAGTTATTACCTTCAACACGTTTTTGAGCAGACTCAACTTGTCTAGTGATCAAGCGACTCTCAATTACCTTGTCATCATCATTGTCAGACAAACGGTCAAGGAAGTCTTTGACTCTATCGCCACCAAAGCGTTTCATCAAATCATCTTCAAGTGAGAGATAGAAACGAGTAACACCAGGGTCACCTTGACGACCTGAACGTCCACGGAGCTGGTTATCAATTCTACGAGACTCATGACGTTCAGTACCTATAACAGAAAGTCCACCTAGTTCTTTCACACCTGGCCCTAATTTAATGTCGGTACCACGGCCAGCCATGTTGGTCGCAATAGTGACCGCACCGCGTTGACCGGCGTTCATGATAATCTGAGCTTCCTTAGCATGGTTTTTAGCATTCAAAACGGCGTGAGGAATTCCTTCTTTGTCAAGTAACTTACTCAGTCTTTCAGAACTTTCAACCGCAACGGTACCAACTAATACCGGTTGACCTTTTGAGTGCCGCTTTTTAATTTCATTAACTACTGCCGCAAACTTGGATGACAAAGTAGGATAAAGAATATCCGGATTATCTATCCTGATCAAAGGACGGTTAGTCGGGATAGTAATTACCTGCATGTTGTAAATTTCACGGAATTCTTCTTCTTCAGTTTTAGCAGTACCTGTCATACCGGCAAGTTTTTTATACATTCTAAAGAAGTTCTGGTAAGTAATTGTCGCCTGCGTCTTGGATTCTTCTTGAATCTTAACGCCTTCTTTAGCTTCAATAGCCTGGTGTAGGCCATCAGAATAGCGCCGTCCCTGCATAACACGACCAGTGAAAGAATCAACAATCAGGACTTCACCGTTTTGCACAACATAATCGATGTCTTTAAGCATAATGTAATTTGCTCTTAAAGCCTGATCAAGGTGATGCACTAATTTCTGATTTTCAACGTCATACAAGTTTTTAAGGCCAAAATGATCACAAGCTTTTTGAATACCAGTTCTAGTTAAAGAAATAGTCTTAGTTGGCCAGTCAATTTTGTAATCACCATAGTCCTTATCATCATCCGCATCATCATCACTTTTGTCTTCTTTAAGAGTTTTAACAAAGCGGTCAGCACGAATATAGTCACCATTAGCTTGTTCTGCTTCGCCAGAAATAATTAATGGAGTTCTGGCCTCATCAATTAAAATTGAGTCAACCTCATCGATAATAGCATAGTTAAGTTCACGTTGAACCATTTGCTCCTTGTAAACGACCATATTATCACGCAGATAATCAAAGCCTAGTTCTGAGTTAGTGGAATAAGTAACATCACAATTATATGCTTCACGCTTTTCATCAGGAGACATAGCATTCAAATTAAGACCAACGGTTAAGCCTAACCATTTGTACAACTGGCCCATTTCTTCGGCATCACGACTGGACAGGTATTCGTTAACGGTAACAACGTGAACGCCTTTTCCTGTTAGTGCATTCAGATAAACAGGCATAGTCGCAGTTAAGGTCTTACCTTCACCAGTCATCATTTCGGCAATGTTACCGTAGTGCAGCGCAATACCACCTAATACTTGAACATGAAATGGGTATAGGCCTAAAACTCTTTTAGCTCCTTCACGAGAAACTGCAAAAGCTTCCGGCAAGAGCGAATCTAAGCTTTCACCATTTTTCAATCTATCACGAAATTCAGGTGTTTTTGCCTGTAATTCTTCGTCTGAAAGCCGACTGTATTCGTCTGCATGACTTTCAACTTTATCTGCAATTTTTTCAAATTTTTTCAGTTCTCTTTTATCGTTATTGTATAGTTTCTTTAAAATGTTTACCATTTAATCGATCCTTATATGTAGTTAAAGTATAAAAACACATTATAATTTTACCATGATTAGCGCTAAATGAAAAATAAACAAAACAAAGACCTCACACTAAATGTGGGGCCCTTACTTAATAATATTATTACTATTTGGTCTCAATCAAACCATAACGGCCGTCATTTCTGCGATAGACCACACTTGTACCGCTGGTTTCACCATCTTGAAAAACAAAGAAATCATGCTCTAGCATATTCATTTGCAAGATTGCTTCTTCAGGACTCATTGGTTTCAACCCAATTTGTTTATTACGAACAATTGTAAATTCATTACTTTCTTTGTCTTTCGAATCTTCCTCCGCACTTTCAACGAAGAAATCATTAATTCCTTTTTCACGGCTCTTACGATTTACACGTGTCTTATATTTTCTAATTTGTCTTTCCAATTTTTCAGAAACAAAATCAATACTGCGATACATATCGTCAGTTGTTTCTTCAGCTCTCAATACTAAGTATGGTAGTGGTATAGTTACCTCGACTTTAGCCTTGTGATCACGATACACCTTTAAATTAACATGAGCAATCATATCTTGATTTAAATCGAAATATTTTTCTAATTTTTTAAGGCGCTTTTCTACGTAACTTCTTAAAGCATCCGTTACCTCGATATTTTCACCACGAACATTATACTTTAACATATGAGATTCTCCTTTCAACTGCTAGAGGCAGTCTTATGTTATCTATATTATAGCAAAATTATAACAAAACATGAAAGCGCTGAACAATTTTGTTTTATCTACATAAGGTAAAACTACTGATTTTCGCATTAGGGAAAATTTTTGCCAGCGCATCTCGAGCATGATAAAGCGTTCTGCCAGTAGTGTATATGTCATCCAGCAAGAGGACAGTGCATTTTTGAAAATTAATCGTAAAGTTTTCCTTAACAAAAAAACTTTGCTCACTAGTTAATCTTTCGGCCCGATTCTTCTCTCCTTGGGCTCCTAGTCCTGCTTTCTTACCCAGCATGTTTGTTAAAGGAACAAGACTACCGTACAGTGCAGTGATTGTATCGAATTGTCTTTTAGCGATGTGCTCAGGAGAAGTTGGAACTGGAACATAAACATCAGCTTTAAATTCAGATAGTTCTTTAACACACAATTCTTGCAGTGCAGCGTATAAAATGTAGTCACCATAGCGCTTATAGTTAACCATTAAATCATGAAATGCTCTGTTATATAAATACACAGAGTGATTAATTAACAACTTTTCGCCGTATATTTTTTGCCAATTCACACAGTCTGAACAAATCTGATTTTGCTTCGAACTGCCTGAGCATATTGGACAATGCTTTTCAGGTACATGAATGAACTTTTTTAAACAGTGGTCACAAATACTTTTTCGATCCTTTCGGTGCAAGGAAAATAAATTTAAAAATGACATTTTTGAAATAAAATATTGTCCACATAATAGGCATTTTTTCATTTATTCATCTCACGAATTTGTTTCATAGCATTACGCAGACTTGAAGTATATTTTTGGTAGCAAAATAATATTAAACCCGTTGGATCAGTCTTAGCGCGACCAACTCTACCAGCAATTTGGACTAAACTAGAAGTATTATAAATTTTATCATCTGCTTGAACTACAATCACCCAAACATGATTAAAGGTTACACCACGTTCCAAAATAGTAGTGGTAACAAGCAATTGTATTTGTCCACGCCTGAAATTATCAACTTTTGCAATTCTCTGTACATCATTAGCATGTACACCCTCTATTGTTATTTGCTTAAATTCAGGCTCATTTCTAAGTGCGCTAACATATGGCTTAATCAAATCAATTCTGGGCAAAAATAAAAGTAGTGGATGCTTAGACTTAATTACTTTGCTAATTTCTTGCACAAGTTTTGGATTAATTCGTTTACCTTCTAAAAATGGACGTAAAAACAGTTTTTCTTTTGGTACAGGCAAGGAATAGCCATGAAAACGTCTATTTAACTTTAATTGCTGAATTTGGCCCTTTTTAACCAGTTTTAATAAATCTTTTGTAGGTGTTGCTGTCAGATAGACCATCTGGCCATTATTCTTAAGCGCATTTTTCGAAGCAAAATTAAGCTCAGGGTTCTGCACATATGGAAAAGAATCAGCTTCATCAATGATCAATAGGTCAAAAGCACAGAAAAATTTTAATAATTGATGGGTGGTACAGATGGTTAATTGCTCTAAGCCTGGCTCTTGGTATTCATGCCCATGATATTTACCAATTTTGATTTCAGTGAATGCCACTTGCAAGCGGGGAAATAATTCATTAACTACATCGATTCTTGGTGCGGCTATGCAGCACCGCTTACCTTCTGCTAAACAGTGAGCAATCAAAGGAAACATCATTTCAGTTTTACCAGCACCGGTTACTGCATGAACTAAAGTATTTTGCTTATTCATATAGTTCTTAACCAAATCCTGAGCAATTTTTTCTTGTTGAGCTGTTAATTTACCACTCCAAGTTAAGCCACCGTTTTTTGTGCGGGGAAAGTTTACTTTCTCTTCATTACGAATAAGATAATCGCCTTCAACCACTCTTCCTAAACCGATACATTCGCGACAATATCTTTTGCCATTCGGCAATTTAGCCCAAACTTTAGCATTGCAGCGTGAACACCGATCGTTGATAACAGACTTGATTTTTGTTATACCTTTCTTTGTGCTAAAATCCAGTTGACTACTAAGCCATTGACGACCAGCAAGATGAGAAATATTTTCCATTTTGTCCTCCAATGATAAATACGCAAAAAAGGGCTGATTTTTTTGAACGAAAACGAAAAAGAAGATTATTTAACCATTAAGGAAAACGGTGACCACGAATTAATAATTAAAAAAAGTCGCTTTATTGCCACTGTTATAAGAACTTTAACCGTTAAAGAGGCCGAAAAAGCAATTAATGCTGTTACCCAAAAATACCGTGATGCTACCCATAACACTTTTGCTTACACTATTGGATTAAACGACGAGCATGTTAAAGCAAGCGATAATGGTGAACCATCTGGAACCGCAGGTGTCCCGGAGTTAAAGGCACTTCAATTAATGAATCTTAAAAACGTTACCGTGGTAGTAACGCGCTATTTTGGTGGGATAAAACTGGGAGCTGGCGGTTTAATCCGTGCTTATTCCAACAGTGTCACTAAGGCTGTTGAAGCTATTGGAGTGGTTAAGCGCGTGCAGCAACAGGGCTTGAAATTTCAAGTCGATTATAAAAAATTTGACGAAACTCAGCATTATCTTAATCAAAAAAAGATTTTCATTGATAATATAGATTATGGAGCGAAAGTCACAATTTCCATTTTTATTGATGAAGATAAGTTAAAGCAGCTTGAAAATGACTTAATCAATATTTTGGCGGGCAAAGTAGAATTTGAGCTTCTTCCCCAAAGATATAACGAAGTACCTGTCACTCAACACAACTACCATGAGCAGTAAAAAAGACTCACATGTGAAATGTGAGTCAAGTTTAAAATTTATTCTTTTTTCTTCTTTTTTAATTGCTCAGGTTTATCTTGTCCCAAATGCCATACCTCAACTGTTGGATCTTTTTTACTGCGTGAATTAATTAATTTTTGGGTTAAATTCAGCAGAGGCTTATATTTTTCACCTAAAAGCCCAATGGACTCTACGAAAAATTCAAGTGCAACTGCCAGACCAGCAATTAAGACCCACATGCCCCACATTGGTGACAATAAAAATAACAGGGAAATAAAAGAAAAGACCAGTGATATTGCATAAATACTTAAAACCGTTTGTCTGTGGGTTAAGCCCATTCTCATTAGTTGATGATGCAAATGGTGCTTATCAGCTTGGGAAACGGGTCGATTATTAAGTTTGCGCCGAATCATAGCATAAAGCGTATCGGTAATCGGCACGCCTAGAATAGTAACCGGCACAAGCAGCGAAATGAAAGTTACGTTCTTCAAGCCTTTTAGAGAAAATACGGCAATCATAAATCCGATGTATAAAGCACCGGTATCGCCTAAAAATATTTTAGCCGGGTGAAAATTATATGGTAAAAAGCCCAGTAAACAAGCTGCCAGCATAAAACAGCCGATCGGAATATAGAGTTGGCCGGTGTGCAAAAAGAAATAGCCGACAATTCCCATCGTTATGAGTGAAATCATAGAGACACCATCAGCCAATCCGTCAAGTCCATCAATTAAGTCAACAGCATTAGTTAAAGCTAAGATCCAAAAAATGGTAATTGGCAGACTCCACCATCCCAGATTTATTTGTTTATTCAAAAATGGCAGGTTGAGAACATTCATTTTAATACCGGCAAGAAAATAAATTACTAAAGCGCCAATAAAAATACCCAGCATTTTTTGTCTTGGCTTCAGCTCCATAATATCATCGATTATGCCAGTCAAGACAATTACACTTGAGCCTAAAAGTATGCTAAATGCTTCATGAGTTGGAAACTGATCGCGCAGGAGAATAAAAGCTCCTATATTGAAGGTGACAAAAATACCCAATCCCCCTAGGGTTGGCATCGGTTTTTTATTTACTCTTCTTTTATTGGGAATGTCGACAGCACCTAATACGAAAGCTAATCGCCTAATAAAAGGTGTGATCGCAGCCTGTATAATCACTAAAAAGAATAATTCAACAATAATTTTAAACATAGTCGGCTACTTTCATTTAAAGTTGTCTTAATTATACAGGGTAGAGCAAAAATGCACAAATTAGGTTGATTATCATAAATATTTCCAAATAAAAAACTGGATGCAAATGTATCCAGTTTTAATTATATTTAACTCCAAAAACTAATTCTGTGAAGCACCAGAATTAGTATCAGTTTTTACTTGAGCATTCTTTGCAGCACTTTCACCGGCAATTCTGCCAAAAACAATAGCGTTTGTAATACCCATTCCGCAACCTGGATAGGTCATTCCTCGCCATCCGCCTGTCGTACTACCAGCAGCAAAGAGATTACTAATTTTTCTATCAAAATTATCCAAAACTTCTGCTTTAGTATTGATGCACAATCCTCCAGCCATATCCGGTGTTGATGGCGCAAGTTTAGCGGCATAGTATGGAGCCTTAAAAGCAGTTAAATCTTTTTGGCGACCAAATTCCGTATCTTGACCATTGTTTACATCATTATTCCATTTAGCAATTGTTTTCTCTAACACATTAGGGTTTAAATTAATTTGCTCTGCTAATTCCGCGATAGTATCTGCTTTTTTAAAGTAGCCATCTTCTACTTCGCGTTTTAAATGCGGTGAAGGAGCTGGGGCAGAAAAGGCAGCTGGCATTTCATTTGCCATTCCTTCATCGAAAATCAGCCACACGAAACCATGATCTAGATCAGCAATTTTCTTAGAAGCGTATTCGAAATACATATCTTCTCTAAAGTGTCTTTTAGCATCTGTTCCAACCCAAATATAAGGTTTTGTCCAAGCTGTGCACAAAGGCCCAATACAAACATTATCGCCTGATTGAGTTCCAATAGAATTTGCTATTGGCATCCACATATCTTTTAACTTGGCGCCAATTTCTGCACCCATTGTGATACCATCACCCATTTGCCTAATAGAACCATATGATTCTCCTACAGCAAAATCTGGTGCAAAGCTTTTAAGCATTTCTTTATTGCGTGAAAAACCTGCAGTTGCAATAACAACGCTTTGAGCTTTGTAGTTACCTTTATTAGTATGTACACCAACTACATTATTTTTCTCATCAGTAATTAAGTTCTCAGCTGTAATATTAAAAATAAATTTTGTGCCAACTGCTTTTGCCTTATTGTAAAGTGGCTTTGAAAGACCATAGCCACTTTTTTCGACAGTTAAATGAGACCTTGCTGCCGGAGTCGCATATTCTTTCATTGCTTCTTCATTGCCAATTTCTTGTACTTCTTGGAAATTGACCCCAACTTCTCCAGCAAGCCATTCATAATCTTCAGCAGCATGTTCTACTATTATTTCACGCATATCCGCATCTTCGTATCCTTGACCGACTGCTTTCAAATAATTATTCCAATTGTCTTTAGAGTCTTTAATACCTTGCGCTTTTTGCAAGCTAGTACCACCACCAGCATTGTAATAACCTCCAGACAGAGTCATATCAGATAGCATATAGCTTGATGTATATTCCAAACATATTACGGAAGCACTTTTTTGCCTTGCTGTAATGGAAGCTGCAAGTCCAGCAGCTCCAGCACCAATTACCAACACGTCAGCATGATCTTCAAATTGCAAATCATCTGGATTGACGTTACGGTAGTCCTTACCATCATCCTTTTTCACTGTATTTCTAAGATCAACTCTTTTATCAAGACCACTGGGATCGCCAGCTTTTGAAACAGCAACTTTGACTGCTTTTTGTACAGCTTGAAAACTAATAGTTGCTCCGGTGACTGCGTCAATATTATATGACTGATGCTCAACAATTAGCTTCGGTGCTTTTTTTAAAGCAGCAGTGCTTATGCCAGAAGTTTCATCTTGTTGATCAATTGTTATATCCGTAATTTTATTGTCTTTGACTTTTACCGAAACCTTGACTTCACCACGATTACCAGAGCCTTTTCCCTGATAAATACCATCTTTTAAATTTGCCATTTCTTATCCTTTCGTTAAAATCTATGCCTGCTTCAAAGCAGATACTACAGCTTCTTTAAATGCGCGACTTGATGCAGAAGCTCCAGAAACAGCATCTACGTTAGCTGTTTTCTTAGCTAGCATTTCTGTTTTCATTTCCTTAATTGCTTTTTCACCGTAGTCAGGTGATTCGCTTTCTTTTAAAACTTCAATATTGCTTGGACGCTTATCACTGTCAACTGTTACTCGCACTACGATTTCATTGCCCATGCCACTTGAAGATTTACCAATGTATTGATTTTCAGCAGTTGAATAGCTTTCTTCTTTAACATCTGATTCAGGAAATGCAGTATCAGCATTATTTTCACTAACACTGGCACCTGAAACAACTTGATCATCTTTAATTTTGGCGGCATTTTCTCCAGCTATCTTACCAAATATTAAGCAGTCAGCCATGTCACCCCCGCCATTATATTGATTTGCACCTATATGACCCAGTTCACCAGCAGCATATAAGTGTGGCAAAATTTTCTGATCTGTATCTAATACTTCAGCATTTTTATTTCGGCGTGGGCCACCCTGGGTGTTTAACATGGTGTGTTGTTGAGCTAACGAATAAAATGGACCCGTAAGTGAAATTTTGGTCATTGACTCTGGCTTACGTCCACATTGGTAATCAACTCCTCGATCAACGAAGAAATTATACGTGTTCAAAGTATTTTCTAAAACTGCCGGATCAACTTTTATTTCTTGAGCTAAGTCAGCGATAGTTTCTGACTTAACCACTTTAGTTAAAGCTTCCTTTTGAAATTCATCATTCTCAGCTGAGAATAGTTCATCGTATTTATTCTGATCAAAAATCATATGAGGATGCACTTGGGCTAAAGGGATTCTCCAAATACCATGATTATAGCGATGACCATGACGGGTTGGATCGTCTTCTGCTACATAACGTGTACCATCATCGCCAACTGTGATCAGTGAACCGGCAAATAATGCTTTCCAGGCCATAATGTTATGAGCTCTTTGGCCTTTGGGAGCAGCTAAATTAACAGTTCCACCTGGTTCATAATTATTCATGTGCCACAAATCTGCACCAACTTCTATAGCCATTTTGATGCCATCGCCATTGTTATAAAGCGTACCGTATGGTAATAAATTAGTTTCACCTAAATAATCCTGCACCATTTGTTCGTTATTTTCAAATCCACCAAGTGCTAAAACTACACCATTTTTTGCATGGACGTTGAACAACTTGCCTTTATTTTTAATCTGTACACCTATTATTGTCTTATCAGTATCCTGAATTAAATGCTTTGCTGGCGTTGAATAAAGCACATCAATCTTGTCGCTGCGATCTAAAACATTCTGGCGCAATTTCTTCCAAAGAGCAGCATCGAATATTTGATCATGCACTAACAAGTCGTCGTTTGTATCTGCACCTTCAAATTCGGGATATTCAGCACTCATGTATGCCAACATAGCAACATTTTTGTTACCTGGGTTATTTTTAACGCTGAATGCTTTACCACCGAGATACTTTTCGAAGTAATCTGGTAAATTGACCATCCCTTTTACAAAAGTTTCTAGCACCTGCTCATCTAAATCAAGTGGAGCAGTCATTTTTTGATAATACTTTTTTAGCTTTTCATAATCATAACCTGCTTCAACAATCTGTCCACAATATCTGGTATTACCACCTTCATGTCCCTCTGGTGCACTATCTACTAAAAGGACTTTTGCTCCTTTATCTGCAGCGAAACGTGCTGCTGTAGCACCTGCTCCACCAAAACCGATTACCACAACATCATAAGTTGCATTCCATGATTCGTTATCTTTTAAAAACATTTTGTTTCCTCCTAATTAAATTACCGCATTTATACTATTAGTTTTTAATATTGCTTGAAGCCTATATTCTTTAACAGTCACTCCTGTCCATTTCTTAAAGGCTTTATAGAACGAAGAAACACTATTAAAGCCAACTAGAAAACTTACTTCTACAGTATTTAAAGTTCTGTCTTGAAGTAGATTTTGAGCCAAAATTTTCTGCACAATACTTAACTGTTTTTTAAAAGTTGTGCCTTCATTTTGCAGCCATCTTTGTAATGTTCTTGATGAAATACCCAGTTTATTTGCTACGTCTTTTACCTGAAAATTACCTCCGGCTATCAATTTAAACAGAGTGTTTTGTACCACTGCAGAAATTGGAGGATTTATATTTAATTCTTTTATGTACTTTTTCAAACCAGGCTCCATGAAATTCCACATTACATCATTTTTGGTTACAAATGACTGCTCCAAATCATACTTTCTAAACACCAAATAATTGTCTAAGCTATTTTGAGCTTCAATACCTAAATATTTATTTATTCTTGATCCATACTCATATTTGCTCCCAATAGATACGGGTATAACACATTTATTTGTACCTGCTCTAATCAGACTTACTAAAGAAATTTGATCTACTAATAGGCTAAAACGTGAAAATTTACGATATTTGTCCAAATATTTAATATGAATTCTTAATTTTTCACCTTCCTCAAAAGTTCCCATTTCAATTGGACCTATAAGCTGCTGGTAAGCTGCTAGGCGGGAAATTGCCTGTAAGCCATTTTTGCTTGACAAAGCTGCAAAATATGGGGGAACAAATTGGTAAAAATTACGAACATCACTACACTTCAACAGCTGTTTATCATTTGCTTCTTTGTCTAACATTTCAAATACATGAGAATTTTTAATCCACTTTGCATTCAGATATTTGTCCATTACGCTAGAATCAAGTAAACCAGAAATTGAATTAAATGGGTAACCTAATTCTAGTAGGAAATCTTTTAATTCAGTTGTTATTTTTAGATTCATAGCAGGTTCCTCCATTCAATCCGTATTGTATACCCTTTCATTTTACCAAAATGTGCTTTTTTGCGCTTTTTTATGTTAATTTACGCCATATTTTGAAGATATATTACAAAACAAAAAAGGATTGAATTTTGCATTCAATCCTTTTATTTACTTTGCAATTGATACAGCACGTTTTTCACGAATAACTGTTATTTTAATATTACCCGGGTAATCAAGTTCTTTTTCAATTTGATTGCGAATGTCGCGTGCTAAAACTGTAATACGATCATCTGAAATCTTGTCAGGTTCAACCATCACGCGGACTTCTCGACCAGCTTGAATAGCATACGCTTGTTTGACTCCATCATACCTATTTGCTATTTGCTCGAGGTCGGTAAGTCTTCTGATATAATTTTCCAAACTTTCGCTTCTAGCACCAGGTCTTGCAGAAGAAATGGTATCCGCTGCAACTACCAATTCAGCAATAAATGATAACTTAGGCACATCCCCATGGTGTGCTGCAATTGCATTAACAACCACATCCGGCTCATGATACTTCCTTGTCAGTTCTACACCAATTTCTACGTGTGAACCTTCAATGTCATGGTCGACTGCTTTTCCAATATCGTGTAATAATCCCGCGCGAACGGCTAATTTTTCATTTAATCCAAGCTCCGCAGCCATTGTACCAGCTAATTTTGCAACTTCAATTGAATGACCCAAAACATTTTGACCATAAGATGTCCGGTATTTGAGTCTACCCAATATTTTAACCAGTTCTGGATTCATTTTATGAATTCCCAGCTCCATTAGAGCGCTTTCTCCAGCTTCGTAAATATCATCGTTTACTTCTTTACGAGCTTTATCAACTGTTTCCTCTATTCGAGCCGGATGAATGCGTCCATCCTTAATCAAACGTTCCATTGCCCTTTTCGCAATTTCACGCCTGATGGCATCAAAACCACTTAAAGTTACAACTTTTGGAGTGTCATCAATTATAAGATCAACTCCAGTAAGAGCTTCAAAAGATCTAATATTACGTCCTTCACGACCAATAATTCGACCCTTCATTTCCTCATTAGGCAAATCAACTACAGATACTGTTGTTTCAGCTACTGTATCTGCCGAGCTACTTTGAATTGCATCAATAATTATTTTGCGCGCATAATGGTCAGCTTTAGCTTTTACTTCTTGATTACTATTACTAATCAACTCTGCCCGTTCTTTAACTAATTCATCTGCTAATTGATCTAAAACAAGCTTTTTTGCCTGCTCTTTGTCTAAATGAGCCACTTCGTAAAGCTTCTGCGTAGTCTGTTCAACTAATGCATCAGCTTTTTGCAATTTAGCAGCTAATTCTGTTTGCTTTTGCTCTAGCTGTTCATCTTTTTTAGTTAAATCATCCTCTTTTTCTTTTAGCAAAGAGTTTTTATGATCAAGAGTATCCTCTCGTTGGGTTAAGCGATTTTGATCGCGTGCAATTTTGTCACGTTTGTCGTTTAATTCATCTTCAACTTTTTGTCGATAGTCTTGAATTTGTTCTTGAGCTTCAAGAATTTTTTCTTTTTTAGTGTTTTGCGCACTTTGTTTAATAGCATCAGCCGCTTGCTTTTGTGCATTGACTTCAGCTTTAGCAGCGTCAACTCGTGCTTTTGCTTCGGTTAAAATATGGTCGGCATCGTTTTGAGCGTTCTGAGCCCTTTTCTCCCAGATCCTTTTACGAATAAAGTATCCTACAACAACGCCAACAATAATTGAAATTATAGCTATCGCGACGGGAATCAAAAATTTACTTATCATGATTTCTATCGCCTTTTTTATTTTTTTAGATTATTCACACAATATTAATAATAAAGAACGATGGGACTTATGTCAAACGACATGAAAAAACCTTAACCCATTTTCACAGGTCAAGGTTTATTTCCTCGTAATTAGCTTTTGCTGTCTGCTTCTTTTTTAGCAGAAGCTTCCTTTTCTGTATCAGCAGCCTTTTGGGCTCTCTTAGCTTTTATTTTTTCAGGATCTTCTCTTTCAGCAACTGATTCTTCATCAATACCGAAAGCTTGACGAACCTGCTTTTGAACATCGTCATAGACATCAGGGTGATCCTCAAGGTACTTCTTAGCATTTTCTCGGCCCTGACCAATTCGTTCATCGTGATATGAATACCAGGAGCCGGCCTTGGCTATAATGTCTTTGTCGGCCGCCATATCCAACAGTTCACCACTCTGTGAAATACCCTTGCCATACATCATGTCAACTTCAGCAACTTTAAAAGGCGGTGCAACTTTGTTTTTAACTACCTTGATTTTTACACGGTTACCAGTAATTTCTCCACCGGTTTGCTTGATCTTTTCCGCTCTTCTGATTTCCAAACGAATAGTGGCATAAAACTTCAGTGCCCGACCACCAGGAGTAGTTTCAGGATTACCAAACATAATTCCAACTTTTTCACGAATTTGATTGATAAAAATTGCAATAGTTTTGGTCTTATTAATATTACCCGAAAGCTTACGCAGAGCTTGACTCATTAAACGAGCTTGCAGACCAACATGACTGTCACCCATTTCTCCGTCAATTTCAGCTTGAGGCACAAGTGCTGCAACAGAGTCAACAACTAAAATATCAATTGCACCACTTGTAATCAACGTATCAGCAATTTGTAAACCTTCTTCACCAGTATTTGGCTGAGACAAAATAAGTGAATCAACATCAACACCTAATGCCTCCGCATAAGCCGGATCCATAGCATTTTCGGCATCGATATAAGCGGCTGTACCACCTCTTTTTTGCACTTCAGCTACTGCATGTAATGCAACCGTTGTTTTACCAGAAGATTCTGGTCCGTAAATTTCTACTATTCTACCCCGGGGATAGCCACCAACTCCCAGGGCTGCATCAAGAGCAAGCGAACCTGAGGGAACGGTCGAGATTTTGGTGTCAGCTTTATCACCCATACGCATAACAGCGCCTTTACCAAAATTCTTTTCAATTTTCTTAAGCGCATTTTCCAGTGCAGCTTGTTTTTCATCCTTGGCCAAGACTCTTGTCCTCCTCTATCAAAATTTCTTTAATTTAGTACGTAATAATTATACTTTGCTTTAGTGTATATTTGCAAGAAAAAAGGCGAACAAATGTTTATTATTTTTATTCACATTATTAAATACGAAAAAAATGCAAAAAACTTTTAATTTATTTTTTAAGGCCTTTGGGTTCCAAAACTTTTTGCAAGAAATTCAAAATCACATCTGCCAAGATTGCCATCAATGCTGTAGGAAGGGCACCAGCTAGTATAATCGCACTGCCATTAGTAGCATTGGTGCCGCGAATAATTATGTCTCCTAAGCCACCTGCTCCAACGAACGAACCAATTGAAGTGATACCAATTGCTATTACCAAAGCGTTTTTCAAGCCGGCTATAATAACAGACATTGAGAGCGGTAATCTCACCATATAAAGCAGTTGCAGCTTTGTCATTCCCATTCCTTTTCCTGAATCAATGACATTCTTATTAACGTTCCTCATACCAGTATATGTATTCTTAATAATTGGCAAAAGTGAATAAAGCGTAACGGTGACAATAACGGTCATAACGCCTAGACCCAAACCAATCATTACAATAGACAAAAGGGCAAGCGAAGGAATCGTTTGAATAAAGTTCGCAATTTCTACAACAAAATCTCCTAAATGTCCATTGCGCGAAATAAAAATTCCAACCGGTATACCAATAATAGCTGCAAATAAAACGCCATAGATTGAAATGAGGAAAGTACGATTAAATTGTGCTAATACATAACTACCATTATGGACATAATAGTAAATAAATTGCTGCCATAAAGATAAATGAGACATTATTTCTCCCCCCTAAAGTAATTATGTTTTTCTAAAAACTGCCGTGCAACCGTAGCGGGTTCAAGTAGCTTGTCATCTACTTGGAAGTTCATTTTACGGATATCATGAACACTCACATTACCCACTAATCTTTCCAGAATTGCCTTTAGTTCAGGATGCTCTCTTAATAAATAGTTATTAATTAGCATGCCACAATTATATGGCGGAAAGAAATGCTTATCATCCTTCAACAGGTGCAAATTGTAGCTATCAATTCGGCCATCAGTAGAATAGCCTAGAATAACATCCATCTTACCACTTTTCAGTGCTGAATATACTAAGCCGATATTCATTGGGTGTGCTTTAGAAAAGGTTAATCCGTAAGCTGTTTGAAAAGCAGGATAACCGACTCCTGGAGCATTTACCCATTCGGATGCTACACCGAAAGAAAATTTATCTTTAACTTTCTTTAAATCAGAAATCTGATACAGATGGTACTTCTTTTGGTCTTTTGCTCTCACCATAAAAGCATAATTATTAACGAAGCCATATGTATGCAAATAAGTTTGATCCCATCTCTTTTTTACTTCACGTCTGACCGTATCATTTGCCTTTTTGGAATCCTTAATAGCTGGCAATAAAAGATTTGCAGTTAATTCACCACCATCATAAGCAGCAGCTTGAATATCGGCGTCATGACGAATTAGAGCCTGATGCTGCATAGGAGCAGAACCCAAATTATTAACAATTGAAGTTTTGTATGAAGTTTCATGTTCAATCAATTGGGCAACAATATTAGCCATAATTTGTGATTCAGTAGTTGTTAGTGCCGTAATTCTAATATTTTCCTGACTGCCTTGACTATCAGAAAGTCCAGGCAAGCCACAAGCACTAGTAGTTAACATAATAAACAAGGCTGTTATCATCAGGAATATCTTTTTAAAATACTTTTTCATGATGAATACCTCCTTATATTCCTTTTGGTGTTAATTTACGTTCAAGCTTACCCAAGAGATAATCAGTTAGAAGTGCCAATATGATAACAGGAATGGTACCACCAAAAATTAGATCAGTCTGATATAAACTAAGGCCATTAAAGATAAAGTCGCCAAGGCCCCCAGCACCTATATAAGAAGCTAGAGTCGCCCACGCAATAACATAAATAGCAGAAAGTCTTATTCCCGCCATGATTACAGGCATTGCTAAAGGAATATCAACTTTCAAAATTAATTGCAGATTAGTCATACCTAAGCCACGTGCAGAATCAATAGTGTCCGGGTTTACCCCCATCAGACCCACATATGTGTTACGCAAAATGGGCATTAAACTATAGAGAAAAAGTGCAATAATTGCGGGCAGCTTACCAACACCAAAAAATGGAATCATGATCGCAAGCAATGCCAAAGCAGGTATGGTCTGTAACATACTGGCAATAGCAATCACGACTTTTGCCACGCGCGGAAATTTCATTAATATGATACTTAATGGAACTGCTACAGCAATTCCCACGCCCAGTGAAATAGCTGAAATATATATTTGTTGCCAAGTTTTTACCAATAATTCTGAGCCATGTTGTGCAAAAAAGGCTGACATTTCAGTTCGCCTCTTTTCCCGTATTATTTTGCATGTGGCCCTTATCGCCCCATATTTTTTGATAAACGACATTAACCAAACTTGCACGAGTAACTATACCGACTAATTTATTATCCGAATCAATTACCGGAATATAACTCTTGTTACGGCTCATAATACGACTAAAGTTATCACGCAAATATTCATCCGGACCAACTGTGCTTACTTTAGTAATCAAGATATCACTAACGCTGCTTGCCTTAGAATAATTTCGTTGCAAATCATCAATTGAAATATAGCCTTTCAGGTGATCGCTGTTATCAACCACTAAAAGGGTATCAACACGGTTTTCCTTCATCATGGTTAAGGCATCGGATAAAGAAGCACCCAAGTCAATCTTAATCGGATTAGTTAGCATCACGTTTTTAACTTTTACGGTTTCATATTTTGCTTCGGACAGGCGCTCTTCACCGATCAAACTTTTAACATAGTCATTTGCAGGATGATGTAAAATTTCCTCAGGCGTTCCTACTTGAATCAACTGCCCATCATGCAAAACAACTACTTTAGTTGCAAGCTTTAATGCCTCATCCATGTCATGAGTGACAAAAACAATTGTTTTGCCTAATCGCACTTGTAAGTTTTGTACCAAATTCTGTAAACTTTCACGAGTTATCGGATCTAATGCACCAAAAGGCTCATCCATTAATATGAGATTTTGGTTTGCTGCCAGTGCGCGTACAACTCCAATTCTTTGTTGTTGACCACCAGATAGCTCAGTCGGATATCTGTCTAAATATGATTCCGGCAATTCAGCCATTTGAATTAACTTTTGCGCTTCACCAGCCAATTTTTCCTTAGGCCATTTTAATAACTTAGGTACTAAAATGATATTTTCCCTAATGGTCATATGAGGCATCAAACCATTATTTTGAATAACATACCCAATATGACGTCTCAAGTTGACGGGATTAAAACTTTTAACGTTTTTGCCGTTAACCAGCACCTCGCCTTTAGTTACGCTGTTCATGCGATTAATCATCCGCATCAAAGTAGTCTTTCCTGAACCGGAGGTGCCAATTAGGCAGCAAAAATCACCTTTATCTATTTCAAAACTGATATGGTTAACAGCCGGATTTTTCATTTTAGGATATATCTTGGATACATCTTTGAACTCAACCATTGGTATTTTTTCTCCCATAAATTTTCCTCCTTTTCAATATTTCCTTAATTTAATCCTAACAAGTAAATGGAGCATAATCAACAATTGACCATTTTATGCTCTTTTTATATTAAAAAAGAAGCACAAAAAAGCACTGCCTTTGAAGTTAACCCTCTAGATTTGAAGTGCTCCATAATAGTTAGACATTAATCTGACTATTAGGAGCACTTTTTTCATGACTAAATATTCAACTACTTTGAAAATGGAAATTTGCAGTAAATACTTATCCCACCAAACCTCTTTAGCTAAACTAGAACGCGAATA